>JAZULQ010000066.1:0-15995 GCA_045603185.1 Acutalibacteraceae bacterium | reverse complement strand
GAATAAATAATAAAGAATAGAGAATAAAGAATAATACAAAAGCGACAGAAAGCAAAGCTCTTTATTATTTCTTATTTATTCTCTATTCTTTATTCTTTTAGGCAACAAACTGTTGCCGCTTTTTATTTATTACCTTTTGCTGTGTTTAATGTGGAAATTAAAATCCGCTTGATTTCAAGACAATCGTTAAGCAGGGATTCCCCTTCTTTTTCCGCTATATAATCGGATAAAATCAAAAGTCTTAACCAGTATTCTGTTTCGGCTGTTTCTTTAAGTGATATTTGAAGTTTAGCAATAAAATCAGCTTTGCTCACCCCATAAATAGCTTCGTTGGCATTTGCACCAATTGATGTGGCACTACGAATTATTTGTTTTGAAATGATATGCTCTTTCTTTTCTTTTATAAGGTATTTATTTAACTTAACGATTCGTGCGGCAAAATTCAACGATTTATCCAACAATACATTTTCCGTTTTCATTTGTTTGCACTCCTTTTAAAGAATAAATAATAAAGAATAGAGAATAAAGAATAATACAAAAGCGACAGAAAGCAAAGCTCTTTATTATTTCTTATTTATTCTCTATTCTTTATTCTTTTAGGCAACAAACTGTTGCCGCTTTTGGAGCTGATAACCGGATTCGAACCGGTGACCTCATCCTTACCAAGGATGCACTCTACCGCCTGAGCTATATCAGCAAATGCTCACTTATCAAGCAAGAGATATTATACATATTGTTTAAGTCATTGTCAAGGTTTTAGAATAAAAATAATTTTTATATGCCGTTGTAATAAGAGTGGTGTTTTGATATAATCAATTTGCAAAGGATGTGTTACGATGCATAATTTTTTTGTCGGTGAAAATAATCGCAACGGAGATTTTTATTATATAAACGATGCCGATTTCAATCATATAAAAAACGTTCTGCGTATGAAGGCCGGAGACACTTTTCTGGTGAGTTTAAACGGAAAAAGTGACTTATGCGTTCTTGAGGAATTCACGCAGGATAGTGTTATTGCGAAAATAGAGGAAGAAAATTATCATGATACGAGTCTGCCAATAAAATTGTATCTTTTCCAGGGATTGCCCAAAAGTGACAAAATGGAGCTTGTCATCCAGAAGGCGGTTGAGCTTGGCGCAGAAGGTATAATTCCTGTTGAGATGAGCAGATGCGTAGTCAAGATAGAGGAAAAGAAAAAACAAAGCAAGCAATCACGGTGGCAGTCTATTTCAGAAAGCGCGGCAAAACAGAGCAAACGTACTGTTATACCCGAAGTATTCCCTATAATGTCGTACAAACAAGCTATGAAAAAAGCTGAGGAAATGGATGTTTTCATTGTCCCTTATGAAAGCAAAGACGGCATGAAATCAACAAAAGAGGCACTTGCGAAAATAAAAAAAGGAATGTCAGTGGGTATTCTTATAGGACCCGAGGGCGGTTTTGAAGAAAAAGAAATTCAGGAAGCCGAAAGCGCAGGCGGTATTGCCGTTTCTTTGGGTAAACGTATTTTGCGCACTGAAACTGCCGCTATAACCGCACTTTCTATGTGTATGCTGTATGCTGAAATGAATATCGACGGAGAAATCTGATGAAAACATTACCCGCAAAATTTGCTGAAAGAATGAAGGTTCTTTTAGGCGATGAATACGAAAATTATATTAAGTCATTAAACGAGAGACCGGTAAGAGCGTTCAGAGTCAACACCGGAAAAATCTCTCTTAGTGAATTTGAAAAAATCAATCCCTTTATTTCTGAGAAAATTCCGTATGTGGAAAACGGGTTTTATTTTGAAGATGAAAAAATAGGTAATCATCCGTACCACCACGCAGGAATGATTTATGTCCAGGAACCGGGAGCTATGATGCCTGCGGAATGTATTGACGTAAATCCCGAATGGTGCGTTCTTGACATGTGTGCCGCCCCCGGCGGAAAGAGTACACAGTTGAAAAACAAACTTGGCGAAAACGGTGTTCTCGTTTCGAATGAAATAGTGGCTTCAAGGTGTAAAATCCTTACAGGTAACGTTGAAAGGCTGGGTCTTAAAAACGTCGTAACAACCTGTATGGACACAAAAAAACTCGCCAAAATATTTCCTGAAACCTTTGATTTGGTTATGGTTGACGCGCCTTGTTCGGGTGAAGGAATGTTCTGTAAAGAAGAAATTGCCATTGACGAGTGGAGTCCCGAAAATGTTGAAAATTGTGCCGTAAGGCAGGCGGAAATTTTAGAAAATGCCGTTAAAGTTTTAAAAGACGGCGGTTATATAATATACGCAACCTGTACTTTTTCATTGGAAGAAAACGAAAAAACGGTGGATGGGTTTTTGAAAAATCACCCTGATTTTGAACTTGTGAAGGTAAAAAAATCGGTGGAAGAAAACACTTGTGAGGGCATACGTTTTGATGGTTGTGCGTGTGAAAATATCAATTACACAAGACGTTTTTATCCCCATAAAAATAAGGGCGAAGGGCAGTTCGCCGCGGTTCTTCACAATACAAATTCTTCGAGAAAAAGCACCGGATTCAGACGTGATAATAAAAGTAAAATTGATAAAGCAGTTTACGATTTTCTCGACAGTACGCTTGAAAGTTACGACAGAGAAAACGTGCTGATGCACAAAGATACACCGGTGTATTTTACCCCTGATTTTTCTGTGGAAAAAGCCACGGTTTTCGCCTGTGGAGTTACTATAGGAGAAATCAGAAAAAACTACATTTTGCCCCATCATCAGTTCTTTTCGGCTTTGGGTGAAAAATTCAAAAGAAAAATTAATTTTACACCCGAAAGCGATGATTTGAAAAAGTATCTTCACGGAGAAGAGTTTGAAACCGATTGTGAAAACGGTTGGGCAGTAGTTATGATTGACGGTTGTGCCCTGGGTGGCGTCAAAGTCGTGAACGGCAGAGCCAAAAATCATTATCCCAAAGGGCTAAGAATAAAATGATTTGAAATTCATAATGCGCAACTCGGAATTAAAGGAGCAAAGCTAAGTAATAGTGATACAGCTCCGTATTTTTGCGTTTTGAAGTTTTGACCTTGCGTTAAAAAATCCCCTCGGTTGAGGGGATTTTTTTGTGTTTATCTATTCACATTTTTACATATATATGATATACTAAGTTATGTATATATAATAGGAAAATTGGGTACTTATGTACGGAAGGATATATTCAATGGCAAAAATCATTTCAATCGTTAATCAGAAGGGTGGCGTGGGAAAAACCACGAGTGCCGTAAACCTTGCCGCCGCTTTGGGAGCTTTGGGTAAAAAGATACTTCTTGTTGATATTGACCCCCAGGGCAATACAACAAGCGGTTACGGTATATCGCGTAAAAATCTTGCCGCCACATCTTACGAGTTGCTCATAGGCTCTTGCAGTGCCGCCGAAGCAATTATAAAAACCAAATTTCAGGGTGTTGATATAATACCTTCCAATATTAATCTCGCGGGCGCTGAGATTGAACTTGCGGTTATGGACAAGCGCGAGTCACTTCTCAAAAACGCACTTGCTACAATCCAGGGAAATTATGATTTCATTTTCTTTGATTGTCCGCCTTCTTTGGGGCTTATAACCCTTAATGCCCTTACCGCGTCCGACAGTTTTATAGTTCCCATTCAATGTGAATATTACGCTCTGGAAGGTCTTTCACAGCTTATGGCAACAGTCCGTACCATAAAAAGACTTTACAATCCTTATATAGAGCTTGAAGGCGTGCTCCTTACAATGTACGACGGCAGACTTAACCTGACTCAACAGGTCGTTGCGGAGGTTAAAAACTTTTTCCCAAAAAAAGTTTATGCGACGGTTATTCCGCGTAACGTAAGACTTTCGGAGGCTCCTTCATTCGGTGAGCCGGTTATTTATTACGACCGCGCTTCAAGGGGCAGTGAGAGTTATATCGCTCTTGCTGAAGAATTTTTGAAAATGAATTAAGGTGAAAACAGATGGCAGTAAAAAAATCAGGACTCGGCAGAGGAATCGACGTGATTTTTGCAGATAATTCCGTGGAAGATATTTCGAGTGCCGCGAGTGCTGTTAAAATAAAACTTATTGATATCGAGCCTAATCGGGACCAACCCCGAAAACAGTTTGATGAAGATGCCCTTACAGAGCTTTCGAATAGTATCGCTCAACACGGAGTGCTTCAGCCTTTGCTTGTGCGTCCTATGCCCGACGGTGGCTATCAACTCGTTGCAGGTGAACGTCGTTGGCGCGCATCAAGGATGGCAGGACTTACGGAGGTTCCCGTTGTTATAAAAGACCTTACGGATGTTCAGGTGGCTGAGCTTGCTCTCGTTGAGAATATTCAGCGTGAAGACCTGAATCCGATGGAAGAAGCCAACGGCTACAAAGAGCTTTCTGAAAAATACGGATATACTCAGGAAGAAATTTCAAATATTGTGGGTCGTTCGCGTTCCGTTGTCGGTAATGCGTTGCGCTTGCTCGCACTTCCGGATGAGGTAAAGGAGCTTGTGAATGAAGGTAAGCTTTCCGCAGGTCATGCGAAGGCGATTTTAAGCGCGACTGACGCGGATTATCAGATTGAACTTGCGAAGCTTGTTGTTAAGGAAGAATTATCCGTAAGAGTTACCGAAAGACTTGCAAGAAAAGCTGCCGGTGAAGGTAAGTCAGGAAAAAGAACAAAGAAACGTAACCCGTATTATGATGAAGTTGAGCTTGCCCTTTCCGATGTTCTCGGAAGACAGGTAAAGGTTACAAAGTCAAGTAAAAAGGGCTCTTTGGAAATCGAATTTTTCGATGATGATGACCTTAAAAAGCTTTTAAAAATATTTGATAACGAATAAATAGAGGATATAAGGAAGAAGGATAAAAAATGATAGATATTAAATTTTTAAGAGAAAATCCCGATGTTGTTAAACAGAATATTAAAAATAAATTTCAGGATAAAAAAGTCGCGCTCGTTGATGAAGTTATAGAGCTTGATGCACAGAGCCGTAAAATTAAGGGTGAAGCAGATTCACTCAGAGCTTCAAGAAATAAAAACAGCAAAATGATAGGTGCTCTTATGGCTCAGGGCAAAAGAGATGAAGCAGAGGAAATGAAAGCTAAAGTAGCTGCCGATGCAAAACGTCTCGCGGAGCTTGAGGAGCAGGAAGCCGAATTCTCTAAAAAGGTAAACGATATTATGATGGTTATTCCTAATATTATCGACCCTTCTGTTCCTATCGGTAAGGACGATTCCGAAAACGTAGAAATTGAGCGTTTCGGCGAGCCTGTTGTCCCTGAGTTTGAAATTCCGTATCACAGAGAGATTATGGAAAGCTTTGACGGTATCGACCTTGACAGTGCGGCAAAAGTTGCAGGTAACGGCTTCTATTACCTTTGCGGTGATATTGCGCGTCTTCATTCAGCTGTGATTTCCTATGCACGCGATTTTATGATTGACCGTGGATTTACTTATTATATTCCTCCGTTTATGATCAGAAGCAACGTTGTAACAGGCGTTATGAGCTTTGCTGAAATGGATGCTATGATGTATAAAATTGAGGGCGAGGACCTTTATCTTATCGGTACAAGCGAACATTCCATGATAGGTAAATTTATTGATACTATTGTTCCCGAGGAGAAGCTTCCTCAGACACTTACAAGCTATTCACCCTGCTTCCGTAAAGAAAAAGGTGCTCATGGTATTGAGGAACGTGGTGTTTACCGTATCCATCAGTTTGAAAAGCAGGAAATGATAGTTGTTTGTAAGCCGGAGGACAGCCCCTATTGGTTTGATCAGCTCTGGAAAAATACAGTTGACCTTTTCCGTTCTCTTGATATACCTGTAAGAACTCTTGAGTGTTGCTCAGGTGACCTTGCGGACCTTAAGGTTAAATCTGTTGACGTTGAGGCATGGAGCCCCAGACAGCAGAAATATTTTGAGGTCGGCAGTTGTTCCAATCTTTCCGATGCACAGGCAAGAAGACTTAAAATCCGTGCAGGCGGCAAGGATAAAAAGTACTTCCCTCATACACTTAACAACACAGTTGTGGCTCCTCCCAGAATGCTTATTGCATTCCTTGAAAATAATCTTAATGCAGATGGCAGTGTTAACATTCCCGAAGCATTAAGACCTTATATGGGCGGCAAAGAAAAGCTTACTCCCAAAGCGTAATCTGAATTTGTAATTAAAAGGGCGCGTTGTGCCGATTATTTAGGGTGTTTTATGTATAAAAACAAAAACGATAATTTTAATGACCGCAAGAAGTTTGATGGTCGAAAAGATGATTTTTCCGAAAGAGAAAATCAAAATGAAAAAGATATAATTTTCGGTCGTAATTCTGTTGCGGAAGCAATTAAAGCCGGGCGACCTCTTGACAGTGTTCTTGTTGTAAAAGGTGAACGCTCCGGCTCTGTTCCGAAGATTCTCGCGGATGCAAAAAACGCAGGGATTCCGATAAAAGAAGTTGATCGAAAAAAGCTTGATTATATGTGTGGTCACGGCAATCATCAAGGTATAATTGCCGTAGGCGCTGTTAAAGAATATTCATCTGTGGACGATATTTTCGCCTTGGCGGAAGAAAGAGGCGAAGCTCCATTTATAATTGTCTGCGATGAGATTGAGGACCCTCATAATTTAGGTGCTATAATAAGAACTGCAGAGGCTGCAGGTGCGCACGGAGTAATAGTACCTAAGAGAAGGAGTGCTTCTTTGAGCTTTGCAGTAGCCAAAACCTCCGCGGGTGCGGTGGAATTTATGCTCGTGGCGAGGGTTACTAATATCCCGCAGACTCTTGACGAGCTCAAAGAACGAGGCGTCTGGGTGTACTGTGCGGATATGGACGGTGAAACATTTTATAACGCCAACCTTAAAGGCGCGGCGGCTCTTGTTATAGGTTCAGAGGGCAAGGGCGTAGGTAGACTTGTAAAAGAAAAATGTGACGTTGTTCTCTCAATGCCTATGAAAGGCAAAATTAATTCCCTTAATGCTTCTGTTGCGGCGGGAATTCTTATGTATGAAATTTCCAAACAGCGAGATGTTCAAAATTAAGTGTTAAACTTTGTGAGGAATGAAAATGGCTGACGAACGTAAATCTTCGAGAAAATGGTCTCTGGAAGAAATAGATGAGCTGCTTCAGGACAGTGGTATGGTGCCTCGCGGCGGAAATGCTCTTGAATTTGTAGAAGAAATAGAGCATACTCCCAAAGCTGTTTCCTTTAATCCGAGACCCGCTCATAATGAAAATATTGAGCATCGTATTATAAAAGAAACGGTTGAGCGTTCAGACAGTGTTGCTGAGCCTCAGGTGTACGGTACATTTGTCAGCGAAAAGTATCGCAACCGTTTTTTCAATAAACCAATACAAAACCTTGAAAAAACCGCTGAACATCAGATTGTTCCTCCCGAGGAGCAGAAGTATGAGCGCGGCGGATTTGTGAAAAAGAAAAGCAATTTTACTAATACAACAGATTTTTCGCCTGTTCCGAATCTTGTTCCCGACAATAGAGTTGCGGAAGAACCGGCGACAGACAAAACCGTTGTTTTTGACGATAAAAAACATACCAGAACAATAGGGCTTCGCTCTTTGGCAGTTACAGACGGTGATGCTCACGATATTGAACTCCCCGAAGAGGATGACGGTGCTCAACTTACCTTTGAGGGCTTTCACAGTGAAAGTGTAGATATCGTTGACGAAAAAGAGGTTGAAGCCGAACTTGCAAAAAAACGCAAGGAAAAAGTGAGTAATTTTACAGTAACAAGCGAACCGGATGAACCGGAGGAGAGTGAACCGGTAAAAAAATACGGCACTGATGAATACCGTATGGCTGATGATAAATTCAAAGTGGCGTTTTATCTCAGAAAACAAAAAAACACCGCTATTGTAAGCGCGGTGATTTCCTATGTGTGTTTTGCACTTCTTGCGGTAATATCAATTATTGCGAAAAATATACCCACAGGCGGATTTATATTTGTTTTGGCTTCCTTGTTTGTTACGGCTGTACCTTGTATAGTGAATTTCAACTTTTTGCTCGATGGAATTAAGGCATTCAAAGGCTTTAAACTTAATAAAAATACAGGATGCTTTATAGCGTTGCTTGCAACTTTTATTCAGGGAATTGTCTTCCTCTTTTCCGATGCACCGTTTGAAAAAGGACTTAGTCTGTTTGCGGCGGTTTCAGTGCTTTCGTTGGCAATCAATATAACTGCCGAGATATTTGAAATAAAAAGAATTACAGATAACTTTGGCTTTATTACAAAAGATGATGATGTATATTCGGTAGGACCCATAGAACAGGGTGAAACCGCTTTCGAAATAGGCAGAGGACTGCTTTTGGAGGAACCTTCCGTCCTTACATCGCAGAAAACACTTTTCCCCAGAAGGTTCATTGAACTTTCGAGGAAATATTATCCATCCGACGATATAAGCAGAAAACTTATACCCATAAGCTTTGCTGTTTCAATATTAGTTGGTGCGCTGACGCTTGCGATATCAAAACACTTGCTTAGCTCCGTAACTGCGTTTACAGCTTGTGTTTGTATAAGTGCTCCGTATTTCTCTTTTGTAGCGGACAGTATCGCTATCAGCAGGGTTTCAAAAAAACTCCGCATGAAAGGCGGAATGATAGCCGGATGGGACGCGCTGAGAGTGTGCGAAAATGCCAATGCGGTAGCTGTTGATTCTTCTGATATTTTCGATGAGGATGGCGGTAACGTTTACGGAATTCATCTCTTCTACGATATGGAAATAGATGAAGCAATCATAAATACGGCGGCTCTTGTGGTTGCATCGGGCGGCCCTCTGGGAAATCTCTTTAAGCGTGTTATCGTCGGTGAGGTATCACTTCTTCCACCGGTTGATACATTGGCTTATGAGGATAAATTAGGTCTTTCAGCCTGGATTTTTAACAGACGTGTGCTTGTAGGAAATGCGGATTTACTTAAAAATCACAATGTTGAAATTCCTGATACTGCACTAATCGAACGTCATTTATGCGAAGGCAGATATCCCTTGTATCTGGCTATTGACGGAAAAGCCGCTGCAGTATTTATAATATCTTATGATGTAAATGAATCTAATGCACGACTTCTGAAAAATATAGAAAGCAACAGTATTTCTCTGCTTGTGCGTTCGGACGATGCTAACATTACCGACGGTATGATATCAAGCAAGCTTGATTTACCTCTCAGCGGTGTGAAAGTTCTGTCCGCAGTTTCGGGAGATTTATATAAGGCGTATGAAAATTGCACAACCTCAGCCGCCGATGCGCTTCTTTTGCATGACGGCAAGGCATATAGTTTTCTTTATGCAATTAAGAGTGCACTTTCTCTTAGCGCATTCAAGCAGGTTATCAATATATTCCAGATATGTGCTATGGGCATAGGTGTCGCGCTTGTTGCGGTGCTTGCCCTGGTTTCGGGACTTGAACATCTTAACTGTTTACAGCTTGTATTCATTCAGCTATTCTTTACAGCAATATCTGTGTTTGCGGTTTCCGGCAGTCACGCTGTGCATAGTTTCGAAAAGAAGAAAAAAACTACAAATCGTCGGCGTCCTGAATAGGGTATTCGCCGTTTAACGGTCTTCCTGTGTACGAGCCGTTAATATCACTTTTTATATTTTCATCAATGTTGTTATCAGCGTTTATAACATCCTGAACTTTGCTTTTTTCTTTACGACACATATTTATCACCTCGTAAGTATTTTTACGAAAGATAAGTTAAGTATTCATAAAATAAAAAGTAATAAATTGGTTGTTTAGTGTTTGTTAATATAGGATTGATATTTTTATATAATAAAAGAAAGGTGAAGAAAAATGAGCAAAGTAAGATTAGGAATTATCGGTGTTGGTAATATGGGCTCCAGCCATATTAAAAATGCGCTCAAAGGATTAATGCCGGAAATTGAAATTACCGCTGTTGCAGATATAAACCCTGAAAGACTTGAATGGGCAAAAGGACAGCTTGAAAATGTAAAAACATATAACACAGCCTCAGAGCTTATGGATTCAGGTGATGTAGAGGCAGTGCTTATAGCAACTCCTCACTACGACCATCCTCCGCTTGTGGTTGAGGCTTTAGAAAAAGGTCTTCACGTTATGAGTGAGAAACCTGCCGGCGTTTATACTAAACATGTTCGCGAGATGAACGAGGTTGCGAATAAGAGTGATAAAATATTCGCTATAATGTTTAATCAGCGTACAAACTGCCTTTACAGAAAAGCTCATGAAATTGTGCATAGCGGGCAGTATGGCGAGTTGAAGCGTGTAACATGGATAATAACGGATTGGTACAGAACACAGTCATATTACAATTCAGGCGGATGGCGTGCTACTTGGTCAGGTGAAGGCGGTGGTGTGCTTCTTAATCAGTGTCCTCATCAGCTTGACCTCTGGCAGTGGATTTGTGGTATGCCTGAAAAGATTACTGCAGTTTGCCATGAAGGAAAATGGCATAACATCGAAGTTGAAGATGACGTTATGATTTATGCCGAATATCCCAATGGTGCAACAGGTACATTTATAACAACCACAGGTGATTTCCCGGGTACAAACCGTCTTGAAATAACTCTCGATAAAGCTAAGCTTATTTGTGAGGATGGAAAGCTCACCGTTTGTGAAGTTGCAGAGAGTGTCAGTGAATTTACAAAGAATGCAGGCGAAGGCTTCGGAAGAATTGATACAAAAACTTTTGAAGCTGAGCTTGACGGAAGAAACGTTCAGCATCCCGAGGTTATGAATAGATTTGCCGGTGCGATTCTCCGCGGTGAACCGCTTACTGCGTCCGGTCAGGAAGGCATCAACGGTCTTATGATTTCAAATGCGGCGTTCCTTTCATCATGGCTCGGAAAAACAGTAGAACTTCCTATTGATGAAGAACTTTTCTACAATCTTCTTCAGGAAAAAATAAAGAATTCTGTTTTTGTTAAAGAAGTAAAAGAAGTAGTAAACGAAGATATGGATTCAACATATTAAGGGGAAACTATGACAAATAAATATTTAAAATTCTTATTTACAATATGCTTGGTTTTGTGTATAGCCAGTGTCTCGTTGACGGTAACCTTAGCCGCTCCGGAGGATGGTTCGGATAAAACCTCCACAACAATAGAAACGGATAATTTTGATAACGAAGAAACTTCCGAAGAGAGCACAACAAAAGGTAGTGTGATAGTTGCTCCGGTAACTACGGAAATTGTAATAGATGTACCCGACACAACGGAAAATCAAACAAAACCTACAAAGCCCACAACAGAAAAAAATACCGCTGTTAATAACACTGTGGATGATAAACGTAAACCCACAACACAAAGGGATGACGATGATTCATCTTCCACAGAGGTTGAAACAACAGAAGGTCCTTTTGAGGTTCAGCTTGAATTGAACAACGGACAACCTCGAAAAAGATACAAATTAGAAGAACCCGGACTTGTTCCGCAACCTAATGTACCCGAAAGAAAAGGCTACGTATTTGACGGTTGGTACGCAGATGCCAAATTTAAAACACCTTGGAATTTCCTTACTTCTATTGCAGATGAAAATACCGTAATTTATGCGAAGTGGATTGCTGACGGCAGCACTGTTGTCTACCATATAACTGTTTTAGATGTGGAGGGAGGTACGGTTCAGGTTAATCCATCAGTTGCGAGCGCAGGTGAACCTGTTACTATAACAATAACACCTGATGAAGGAAAGCGTGTTGTTACGGGAAGTATTAAAATTAACAATAAATCAACAGACGTTCACTGTTTCATTATGCCCGCTGAAGATGTTGTGATCAGCGTTGAGTTCGAGAATGTTCCCGAAACCAAAGAGGATGATGATAAGATATCCGTTGTACCTTTCCTTATTGGCGGTGCGGTAGTCATTTTGGCGATACTTGTTGCGGCTGTTATAATAAACAAAATCAAATCAAGACCTGCTGTTGTTGAGTATGACGAAAACGGTGCAATCATTTTAGATGATGACGATGACGATGGCTGGATTGATGACAGTATTGTTATAGAAGAAGGCTTCTCTAACGGAAAAATAGTTAAAGAAAATGTTGAACCGGATTACGGCCCGGCAGATGATGAAGATTTGACATAAAACCAAAAGTTTGACTCTAAATAAAGAGCCGTACTTTTTTGTAAGCTAATACAAATTATTTGTAGTTAATTGCAACCATTAATAACATTATTGCCGCGGAGAAAATAAATTCACCTACAAACAGCTTCCAGGACCATTTAATCCATTTTCCGTATGATACACCGATAAGACCTATGGCGATTATCATTATTCCGCTTGTAGGATATAAAAGGTTAGTGAATCCGTCAGCCATACAGAAGGTGGTAACTACACTTTGACGAGTAATTCCTACAAGGTCGGAAAGCGGAGCTACAAGCGGCATTATAAGGAAGGCTTTTGCTGTACCGCTTCCGATGAAGAACTCAAGTAAAGCAATTATGGCGAATAATAATAGTATTGCAACAGATGGGGAAAGCCCCTTCATAAGAGCATTTAATTCGAAAAGAATCGTATGCATTATTTTGCCTTCGTTCAGTACGTAAGAGATAGCGATAACGAAGATAATAAGAGGAATAGCGGGAGCTATGCTTTTTGCACCTTGTAAAAAGCTTAATGCTAAGTTTTTGCCTTTAAGTCCGGTAAAGTATCCCGCAAGAATACCGCCTGTTGTGAAAAGCACTGCCATAGCAGGAAGTGAGAGTATACCGCCCGCATTTAAGACGAAGTCGAGGATTATACAACCTACGTCAATGAGCATACATATTATAAATGCTCTCGCGCCTTTGCGTATGCGCGCATCATTTAATATGATGTCAGTATCTGTTAAAAGATATTTTTCTCGTAATACTTTATCTGATTCGTATACAATGGATTTGGTGGGGTTTTTTTCGATTTTTTTTGCGTATGTATAGAGGAAAAGGAAAAGTATGAGATAAACTCCAATAAAGACTATAATACGCAGCCAAAGTCCCGAGAAAACCTCGAGCCCCGCAAGCTTTTGAACAGTAACGACGTTAAAGGGATTAAATGTTGCGGCGGTAAATCCCCAGGCTATAGATACGAGACTTAGCCCCAGACCAACCAGAGAGTCCCACCCCAAGGCAAGTGAAACCGCGACCGCTATGGGAACAAGAGTTATTGATTCTTCAAGAATACCCGCAGTAGAGCTCAAAAGCATACATACAAAAATAACAACTGCCATAAGGGTGTATTTTTTATGGCTGAATTTTTTTATGAGTATAGCCATTATGTATTTGAGGATACCGCATTTGTCAAGAATTAAGAATGAACCGCCTATAAGAACAATCATTAAAATGATTGTCAATCCGGTAATTGCTTGGTCGCTTCCAAAGCACAGAATAGGAGAAAGAACTATTTTCCAGATAGGCATTTTTTCATCCTGCATAGTGTAAGTGCCGTCGACTATGACCTCGTGACCGCTGGCATTTGTAATGACGGCATATTCACCCCGTGGCATTACCTGTGTTAAAACGCCTATAAATGCAAGGACAGCTACGAGTACTATTGTCAACGTAATCATAGTTTTTTTGTTTAGTTGCAAACCTAAATCAATTTTTTCGTTTTTCATATTTACCTCATTTATCTGAAGAATTACTGAGTATTATACACAAACCGTTATATAAATACAAGTGAATTCCGGCGGTTTTAATTGACAAAGAGTATTTTTGTAAATATAATTATTTAGCGGAGGAAGAAAGATGGAAATTGTAGAAGTATTTACAAAAGGGAAGGCGCAAGAGGAATCGTTAAACGAAGATATGCTTTTTTATAACGATTGTTATATTGCCGTTGTCGACGGTGTTACCGCAAAGGATGATACTCTTTTTAACGGAAAAACAGGCGGCAGAGCGGCGGCGGAAACTATTTGTGAAGCCATAGCCGGTTTTGAATCTGATACAGACGTCTTTTTTGCTGTTGAGTTAATGACCGAGAGTGTCAGGACGCTGTATGATGAGAATACTCCGCAAGGCAGTGCGGCGGCAGGGGCAATAATTTACAGTAAGCATAGAAAAGAAATCTGGAGCATTGGTGATTGTCAGTGTATTATAAACGGCGAGTTTTTCTCCCATGAGAAAGAAATTGACCGCATCGTTTCTGATATGCGTGCATTGGTTCTTGAGATATCGCGCAGAGAGGGCGCCACCGATACAGAGCTTGCGGAGAATGATGTTGGCAGACAGTTTATTTTACCTGTGATAAAAAAACAACGTATTTTTGCAAACAGTGACGGCAAGTTTTCTTATGGGGTAATTAACGGAAGCAAAGTTCACCATAAAGATATAGTTATTTATAAATTGAAAAGCGGCGATGAAGTCGTTTTAGCGAGTGACGGATATCCCAAGCTCTGCACCTCTTTAACAGAAAGCGAAGAAAAATTACAGAAAGAAATAAAAAATAATCCTCTTTGCGACGGTGATTACCGTTCAACAAAAGGGATTAAGAAAGATTGTTCTTCATTTGATGACAGAACTTATATAAGGTTTAAGGTATTATGAGAATTAAAAAGAAAAAACACGGCGCAGAAAGACTTGAGGCATGCGGCGATATCGTAATTAAAGATTTAAGAGCAGAGGGAAATACTGCACAACAACTTTTCGGGAATGATAATCCCATACGTATTGAAATCGGTTGCGGTAAAGGTGACTTTATTGTAGGAACAGCGGAAAAGGAACCCAGAGTTAATTTCCTTGCCATAGAGAAAGTTTCTGATGTTCTTATGCTTGCAGCGGAAAAGGTGAAAAAATCGGAGCTTTCCAATATAAGAGTGTGTTGCGTTGACGCTAAAGAGCTTGTGGAGATTTTCCCTGAAGGCAGTATAGACAGAATATATCTCAACTTTTCTGACCCGTGGCCAAAATCAAGACACGAGAAAAGAAGACTGACATACAGAACATTTTTGGAAATATATAAGAAAATATTAAAACCCGATGGTGCAATTTATTTTAAAACCGATAACCGAGGATTGTTCGATTTTTCTCTTGAGGAATTCAAAGAGTTTGGTATGACGTTAGACAAACTTACGTACGACCTTCATAATTCAGAGTATATGGAAGGAAACGTTATGACGGAGTACGAAAAAAGATTTTCCTCTATGGGCGTGCCGATAAATAGGGTTGAGGCGAAGTTTAAATAAAAGAAGGCTTGGTTTTTCCAAGCCTTCTTTTTTTAGATAAAATACTTCGTTGTTTAAATGGTTTTATTGTTCGGTAAATTCAAAAAGTTCATTGGGTGTACAATTAAAAATTAAACATAAAGTTTCAATGTTTTCATATCGGATGGATTTTGTTTCGTTGTTTATCATTTTACTGAAATTCTGGTAACTCATTCCCATTTGTTTGTATAACCAATATTTTGTTTTGTTATTTTCTTCGAGCAAATCTTTTACTCTTAACTTTATCATAAGATACTTCCTCATTAGATATTTTTTCTAATCGTATCTTATTTTGAACCTTTACATATAGACTAATACATTATATAATGAAAACATACTGTGTCAGAGGTGCAAAAATGACTGAGATTAATTTGATAAGAGATTTAAATGCCTTTAAGAAAATGTATAGCTATATTTTTAATACTGTAACTGATGCTATAAACATATGCCAAGATCCTAATGTGAAAAATATGCTGATTCAAGCACAACAACATACAGAAGAGATTTATTGTGGGGAAAGTAGTTGCAAAAAGATGTCTGTTGACGAAGAAACAATAGTTGATTTGTTGAATCTTTTAATTGCAATAGAAAATCAAAAACCGGTTTTTCAGCGAGACCAAGGTTTTCTGGATGAGTGTGAAGATTGGATATGCGATTTACAGTATGGCAGAACAAGAGATATTTTTTTGGAGTTTGAAAAGAACATATAAAAAAACAACCACCCTTTTGGGTGGTTGTTTTTATTAGTGTCGGCATCGCCCTATTTTCCCAAGCGGCTTCCCACTAAGTATCTTCGGCGCTGTTGAGCCTAACTACCGTGTTCGGGATGGGAACGGGTGGACCCTCAACGCCATCAACACCGACTGCGAAGAACT
>JAZULQ010000065.1:0-33494 GCA_045603185.1 Acutalibacteraceae bacterium | reverse complement strand
TCCTCTTTCCTTTCGGAAAGAGGAGTTTTCGGGTTTATGTTTTAATCAGCTACTTAAGACTGCAACTGCGGAACCGTTATTAACGGAAGCGAATTTGCAATAATCTTCAATAGGATATTCTACCGTGCAACCTTCGCCGGTTGCAAAAGCTGTGGACCAATCAGTGATGCCGAATATCTCACCGAGAAGAGTGAGGTCTTCTTTAGATGTTGTACATCCGCCTGCACCTGCTGTACCGGTTGCTGAAAGGAACATTGCGCTTGGCTTAGTATACAGTTTCATTATTTAACCTCCCCTAAAGGTGACATTTTGAAAATACTTTCAAATATCGCCATAATCATTGCAATTATCTGTTCGATGAATGAAAGCGGTGAAGATGTTGAGCCGCTATCAGTACCTGCATCTGTATCAGTGTCAGTTTCTGTATCGGTTTCGTCTTCAACAGGTGTAACAACACCATTTACAACCTCTGCCTGTGTGGGTTCTTCCATCATAAACATAGCCGCATTTGCTAAATCTTCTTCTTCGATAATTGCTGTTGCAGCTTCACCTGTAACCTTGATGTTGTTTACAGCAAGGACAGTAGAGCCTGTGTTCTGAATTGTAACAGTAGCGATGCCTGATTCCGTGTCAATACAATCTGTAATGTCGTAGTACATTTCTGTAGGACCGCTGATTGTTGTTGTAGTCGCTTTATCACCTGAACCAACCACAAATGTAGCTGTACCGGTTACAGCACGAAGACCAAGCTGAACCTTTGAATCAGGTGAGTTAAGAGCTACTTTGAATATAAGGGCTTCAGTACCGTTCCCTTTGAGATAAAACTCGTTCTGAGGACCAATCTGTTCGTAAGTTGCGAATGAAAGTGTGGGCTTTTCGCCTGTTTCTTCATCTGCAGTGAAGTCGGTTTCTACGTAAGCAAGACCTGCGAAACCTGAAGATGCATCGGTGCTGGAATTCAAGCTACCATTTTCAGTAAGGTTATTGATTACGTTGTGGTAGGTTGCACCCTTTTCGGAATCAATGTAACCGCTGTCATCTCCATTCATAGGATGGTAGATACGGTAACCGTCGATGTAGTTTACAAGGCTTGTTGTTGCATTGCCGTCAGCTCTTGCGCCGCGTGTATTTGCCTGACCTGCTGCACCTGAACCGCCGTTGAAGATGGAGTTATCATCGAACCATACGATTTCAAGGTCTGCTGCTGCAAGTTCGCTCATACCAACTTCTTCGAGCATAGCTGCAACTTCTGCTTCGTTTACAGGTACGCCTGTTGTAGCGGCGAGCTTGCCGTTTGCATTTGTACCTACGATGCTCTTATTGAGTGCATGTGCACTTGAGAGGTAAACAGCTGTTGTTTCAACAGTGTATGTACCGTATTCACCGCTATAGCTTACGATAGGTGTCTGACATACAAGACCGTTGCCGTTTACAAGGTTTACGTTAGACTCATCAGCACTGTAATAAGTATCAACAATGTAACCCTTAACGAGCTTACCGTCTTTATCCTTAACTGACACTGTCATTATACCTGTGTTAGGACCGCAAGCGGAAATAAGGTCGAAGCCTTTACCGATGAACTGGAAGCTCTTTGTTGTACTGCGTTTATCGGTAGCGTTTACTGTTGCTACAAGAGCACTGCCGTTTGAATGATTATGGTCAGTTGTAACATAAGCAGGGTCGTTACCGTAAACGTCGGTCTCGTTGTTTGTAAGAGCCTGCCTATTGTTAAGGGGTGAACCATCAAGACCCCAGGCAACACCGTTTGTGCTCTCTGTTGTGTATTTTTTATCTGCATCCTCTTCAAAGAGAACGTTAGAAGCGGGAACAACTTTGATTTCGAACCAGTCATATGTGCCGTCATCACGCTGGATGAGACAGTAACCGGAGTCAGCAAAGTTTGTGGGTGTTGTTTTGTAAATAAGGTCTAAGTTGCTGTTTGTAATTTCAACAAGACCGTTTTCGGAAAGAGTCTTATAATCAAGGTTTCCGTCAGCGTCACGCTGTCTTGAAAGGTCTGCGCTAACTGATTTAAGTGTACCGTTAACATCGTAGTCGTACATTTCGAAACCATAGTCGAGAACGTATGTATACTCAGGAATGTTAAAGTACTCAGTGGGTAAGTATTTGAACGCAGTACCATCTGTCTTATAGATACCTGTTGCATCAACATCATTGATTGATGTGTTCTGAATCTTAGCGATTTCGTTAGCGAGAAGACCTGTGATAGTAATTCTTAATTTGTTACCGGGAGTTGTTCTGTTTTTACCGATATACTGTTTAGAATAGTCATAGTCTGTAACAGTAACAGATCTGTTTTCTTCATCAACAACCCAACTAACATTACCGTCTGCACCATTAGTCTGTTCAACAGCTGCGTCTTCATCGAAGTTGAAACGACCGATTTTATCGAACACACCGGGAACAAGCTCAACTTTTACTCTGTAGTGATCTTTATCTTCAGGGAACTTAAATGCTTCGCTCAATTTTTCACGAAGATATGCGTTTGCATCAAGGTTCTCAAGACCAACTCCGTTGTTGATTGAAGTCTGTTCAAGTGTAAAATCACTGAAGTTAACAAAGTTGTTGATGGTTATTGTAGCAAGGCTGAGTGCGTAGGTAACGCCGTCAACACTCTGACCACCGGTACTCGTCATACTTGTGGCTTCAGCATATTTTGAAGAAACGGCTTCCATATAGAGGTTTCTGTTAAAGGAAGTGCTGTCTGCACCAATCATAACGGTGTAAACGAAAGCACCGGCTTTCTTTGCATCTAATGCCTTGGAAATAACAGCGTTAGCTGCCGTAGTATTTCCTGATTCGCCATCTGCACCGGGAACACCGTCGGAAAGGAAGATAACCGCAACGTTTCGTGTACTGTCAGCACCGGTATAGTCAATGCCGCTGTTAGCCATAATTGAATTAACGTACTGGAACTCTATACCTGTATTGTTAGTCTGTGTAGTTGCTGCGATATTTCCGATATATGTCTGGAGAGTTCCGATATTTGATGAGTCAAAGAAAGCGTTTGCATAATCGTCAGTTTTAAGTGTACCGCTTGTATTGCAGAAGCCTGTGGAAGTATCTGCACCGAACTGAACGAATGCAACTCTGTTATCCGGATTCTCGTTTGCAAGACCGGCAACAAGAGTGCTTGCGGCATTTTTAAGTGTATCTATACGTGTATGTTCGTCTGTGAAAGATGAGGAAACATCGTCAAAACGGTAATGCAAACCAGTATAAACGTCTTCTTTACGTCTGTTGCTGTTTGAAGTCTTTGTACTGTAGTCGGATTCATTTTCACCACTGTCAACCCAGGCTTTAAATTCTTCGTATGATCTGCCTACGGGGTTAACTGCGTGGTCTTCGATACAATAATAGAGACCGTCGTCAGCAATGTAATATGCGTAATATTTCTGACGCATAGTTGAAATAATACCAACAATCTTTTTCAATTCAGTGGTATTAACAGCCATATATACTCTATAGTACTTGCCGTCTGTGTGTTTAAGATAAATATCCTCACCGGGGTTTGTGAAGCCGTAACCGCTGACGCCTGTGCCGTTATCGTCGGAGGTATTTGCTTCAACGCTCAATGAAGAAACAGCGAGGCTACCGTTAAATTCTGCGATACCTGTACTACCGGCATTTGTCATTGAGTTTGATGTATCCGCAACAACAATGTAGTCAGTAGGCATAACGCCTCTGTGCTGATAGTGGTTGGGAGAAATAGCGTAGGTTTCAAGCTCAACGGTGTATGTACCGTCTTCCTGAAGCTCTGCACCGAGGTTTGTATAAACACGGCTTTCATATGTAGATGCAACTTCGTCAACAATACGCTTGTAGATGTGGAATGCACCTTCATAATAATGACCATCATCAACGGGAACTGAACCGCCTATGGCATTAGCGCCGGACATATTTATAGCGTCGCAGTGGAAGGTACCCTTCTGCTCTGTAATACCGCTGTAAATGGGGTTCGCACTGGTGTTGTTTACATAGTACATATTAATTTTGCTGTTATAATCATCCTTAGTACCGTCATTACACCAAAGGAAGTATGCACCATTGTTGGAAAGGTAGAAATCTCCGTTACCGGGGAAAAGCTGAGCAATCTGAACCTCTGAAAGGAAGCCTGCATTACCGGGAGCCATTGTAATCTGGTCCGCGTCGAAATAAAGGTTGTTACAGTTTGCAAAGTAAGACTCTGTACTTGTGATTCTGTAGTTAGCGTCACTGACATTATTCAATGTCCAACGAATGTTCTCAATATCGTCCTTTTCGGGGTCATTGAGGTAGAGTGTATCAATAGTACCGTCCTCGTCAAGGTCAATAAGGTCATAGTCGCTGATAGCGTGACCTATCATACCGTTGTAGCCCTTAACAGTAGAAGCGGTGCTCTTTGAAAGCCTGTAATCTTTAAAGTTACCGTCTGCGTTAAATGCATAGAGGATCTGTTCCTGTGTAACAGGGTCTTTCTCATTAGATTCGTAAACGATTAAGTACTCTTTACCGTTTTCGATTTCAGACATATCATATACTTTTTCGTAATAGATACTCTTTTCGGGCTCGGGAATCTCCACCTCCATAAGGGCATAGGGGTCGAGCTGCCAGATAACGTCAACGGGCTTTTCACAGTTACCGATTGATGTAAGACCGTCACTCTCGTTTAAGTACTTGTTAGAAGCACCCTCGAAGGTGATGAAGATATTATCATTAATAACGCAAAGACCTTCGGACATGGGCATCATGGGGAAGTCCTTATAGTCACTGATATCATAAGCCATAACGGTTCTATCAAGTGTACCTGTGGCGCTTGTAGCGATCTGAACAGGTACAGTACCGGGAACTGAAAGGTCGATGTCAGCAACAGTAAGGAAGCTGGTTTCACCGAAACCGAAGTTTACGGAGTTACCTGAACCTGAACCGTATGAACGGCTGAGGTAAAGCTTACCGTTATCAACAGTTGCGTACTGAACGTCCTTAAGAGTGTTACTAAGACCGATTGCATAAGAGGGGTTACCCTTACAGTCGGTTACGCCGCCTACGAGGTTTGCCCATTCTGTAGCAGAATCGTTACCGGAAAGCTTGTAACCGAAAACCATTGAGTTGTAGGTGTCATTTGAGGGAGCGTTATAGTCCGCCGCCGCAATGGTAACACCAAGAAGCTTAGCACCAAGGTCGTAGAAGTTACCCATCCAGAGGATACCTTCATCGTAACAAACGTATGCTGTGTAAGCTGTTTTGTCGTCGGAAGAAACCGAACCGATTTCAACGAACTCAGCTTCTGCAGCAAGCTGGATAACTGTATGCTGTCCTACGGGAGCATTTTCTAAAGCAGAAAGAGGTGCGTATGCAATCTTTCTGTCTTTATCGCCGCAGGAGTAGTAAATATTGTTTTCTGAAATCGCAATACCGCCACCGTGGTCCATGTTGGTTGTGCCGTCAACGTTAAGGAACGAGAACATAGCAACGAAATCACCGGTTGCAGCATCAAGAGCGAAAATTTTTGATGATGCGGTTGCATCATTGTGATAAGCGGTAACAAGCATCCAGTCTCTTGCGGGATAATATGTCATACCCTGGATAACGTAGTCCTGAGCCGGGTCAAGACCGGGGATAACAATACCGGTTGAGAAACCTGCACCGTTAAGATAGTTAGCGGCATATGTATCGTAAACTGATGTATCAGTAACGATCTGTGTCTGTGTAACTGTTTCCCCTGTACCATCAGATGTGGTTATAGCGTTAGCATCGACAACAAACACCGGAGCCGCGATTGCGAATGTAGTCAATATCATTGCTACTGTGAGAACCAATGAAATGACCTTCTTAGATGTTTTCATCTTTTTTACCTCCATTTTGATTATAGATTAAAAGATTTTAAAAAATTATTACATAGTCGGTGGTACTCCTTCGCCTTCTGACATACGTAAGTGGGTACACCGTCGAACTTCCCAGTTTCAGCGAATGTTACCGCAGCGCATACATCGCAGGATTTACGCAAACTGCAAGTTTTACATTCGGCGGGAAGAACTATATTTCCTCGCTCTGCGCGGATATATTTCCACGCGGCGTTGAAATCATTTATTTCTACCGCCGGCTCAATCATCATACCGCAAGGTGTCATTTTACCGTCCCAGGTTACCCAGAAAACAGTTGACCCCGCCCGGCAGTTGATTTTTTCACCGGTTTTGTCAAGACAAATCTCGCCGAATTCCTCGGGAGCCTCGCCCTTTTTCATATGATGCAGATAAGTTTTCAAATCGGCGTCGCCGAAATGATGTCTTTGCCATTGAAAATGCGCCTGCGCCGCACTTTCAGGGGTCAGCCTCACTGCATCCCCTTTACACGAAGACCTTAACGGCGGAAACATATAGCTTACAGGCTGGATGGGTAAATCCAACGATTTGGCAAAATCATAAGCTTCCGTCATATCGTCCTTATTGTAAGGGTTTATTGTGTAGTTTAACTTTATATTAACGCCGGCTTCCTTCAAAGCCTTGATAGCGTAAATAACCTTTTCATATGCATCCGGAACACCGCACAGCTCTGCGTATGTTTCGGGAGAAGTACCATAAAGGGTGATGTTGAGCTTCTGCGGCGGATTCTCCGCAAAAAACTTAACTTTCTTTTCATCAATGAGTGTTGCGTTGGTATTCACCGACAACAACAAGCCCAGCTTACGACATCCGAGATAAATTTCCTCGAAATCGTCTCTTAAAAGAGGTTCGCCGCCTGTTATTAACAGCAGGAGCATTCCCTCATCGCGCGCTTCCCGCGCTAAGTTTAACCACCATTCCGTGCTCTTCTCGCTCTTTATGGCTTCGCAAGAATCAGCACTGCGATGGATATAACACATTTTACAGTTTAACGTGCATCGGGAGGTTAACTCAAAAGTACCCGATAACGGTGTCCCCTTTTCCCTTGCGGCAGTGAAGAGACGCTCTAAAAATATGTTATAGGCAAAATCATTATTCATTGACTCATTCCTAATTCAAGCGCGAGGGTTTCTACCGCCCTTTCATCCGGAGTGCAATCAAGACGATAAACAGGTACGGTTTCAAGAAGCTCTATAAGAACATCAACGCATCTCTGCATTTCGCCCGGCGCAAGAAAATCCAGATATATATTATTAAGAAGGTTTTGTATAGCCTCCACACCGGTAACGCGCCTGATAGTATTTTCGGGAGACTGACCTAAAAGAACTATTGCCTTTAACGGCATCGTTTTATTTTTGCAGATACCGCTCGTTCCGCTGAACGGTAAACCGTGGGCATAAACACCATCAGCTTCAACAGAAACGCCTGCTTTATCGCCATTGATGATTTCAGCGCCCTTGTACTTCCGCCACAAATCCGCCTGAGTACTTTTACCTACTCCGCAGCTTGCCGAAAACAGTATAGCCTCACCATCAACCGATATATACGATGCGTGGAACAACAGCGCCTTAAACGGTAACAGCAACTGTCCCAACGAAACAGAGTTCCACATATAGCGAAAATCAGCCATAACGGAAAAACTGTCCTTCGTGAAAAACACCTGAGCTTGCGATGGGTCCTTCAGGTTGTAGCATGAAAGAGCACCCTCGGCGACGCCCATAGGGTTATTGTGATAAACCGTATCACCATCCCGGGAAACCGTAACGCCGTTCTTCGCGACTTTGCCGGGAGGGGTAACAGGGAGCTTATCAACAATTTTATAGGTTACTGAGATATCAGTATTCCCCTCCTCAACCGAAAACAAATCAAGGTTTTCATGCTCGGTCAGAGGCAACGGAGAATTGATGCAAAATCTTTTTCCGCAGAAAGAGTAGTTTTTGTTCATTAGACACCTATCCACTATCCTATAATCTCTTGTATTATACACTTATCACGTGAACAAGTCAATATTTTCAAGGATTTTTTTGATTTTTTTGCCGTTTTTCAGAAAATTGTGGTTACTTTTCCGACACACACAACAGGTTGTGTAAAACAAGAAAAATCAGCGTGTTTTTTCCTAAACAAAAAGGAATAAAACGCCATTATTTGTGTTTCATTTTTCTACAAATAGATATATATCACGATTTTCTGTTTAAGAAAATTATATGCAGTTGAAAAATTAAAAATATATGGTATACTATCAATATATAATACTTTTTACGAGAATTATGCGGAGTGTGAATGTTATGGATAATAAAAAATACCGTCTTAAACCCGGTTATGTGTTACGTGAAATTGCAGGCGAACACATTGCCATACCCGTTACCGCAGAAAATTCAACGGATATAGTTGTTCTGAACCCTGTTAGTGCACTTCTGTGGGAATCACTCGGAACAGAAAAGACAATCGAAGAACTTACGGACATAATCTGCGAAAATTTTGATATAGAACGCAACGAAGCTAAAGCAGACATTACGGAGTTTATAGAGTCTTTAGAAAACGCCGGAGTAATATAAAAACAAATGGAAAACACCACGGATTTCAAAATGAAATCCGTGGTGTTTTTATCTCTTTTAATTTATCACTTGCTAACTTTTCTTGCTTCAATTTCAGCAACCATTTCCGCCTGACGTTTCTCAGTAATCTTGTAGAAGAACATGGGAATTGCGCAAGCGAACATACTGACAACACCTGAAAGAACGAGTGCCGCCCAAAGCTTATCAGGGTCACCAACCATATATGTTTTTGTATCAATATCAGCAATACGCAAGGACATAACGCCGATAAACGCGCCGACAGCCATACCGATTTTGTTGATAAGGGTCTGCATAGCGTAGCATATACCTTCGCCACGTTCGCCTGTTTTCCACTCAAGGTAATCAACGGTGTCACCAATCATAGCGTAGGTGATAATGTTGTTTACACCCTGGGGAATACCGAGAAGGATAAGACCGATTGCCGCAAAGAGAAGCTTCCAATCCTTGTCATAACCTACGAAATACATGGCGAGCATTACAACGCCACCGAAAAGGTGAACTATAATATATGACCATTTCTTGGTAAATTTCTTTGACATCCAGGGAACGAGAAGCGAAGCCACAAGACCGCCCGGCACAACCAGCAACGTTATAAGTCCGTGCATACCCTCGTCTTTAAGTATGTACTTTGCGAAATAGAATCCGCCTGTGTATGTGTAAACCATTCTTGCACCGCCGAGAACGCCGGAAAGAACGATAAGAAGAAGCTCTCTGTTTTTGAAAAGAAGTTTGATGTTGTGGCCGAAGCTGGGAGGATTGTCATCTGCAGTAAAACGTTCTTTTGTATGCTTAAAGCCATAGAAGAACATAGGAATAGCTGCAATAACGAGGACAACAGCGGCGATGAAATATATCTTCTGAAGCATCTCGGCATTGAGAACCTCACTGCCCTCTCTTACCGTATCTGCAAAAGTCTGAACTGCCTCAAATTCATCCATACCCATATTCTTTTTCATATTGGCAATTTCTTCTTTTTTGTCCAAAAGAATCTGAGCATAGTCGCCGTAATCTATAACCTTAACAACGTCACCGTCTTTTTCAACTGTTGCACCTACATATTTATACTGTTTTGTAAGCGCACCGGTAATCATAGGAAGGAAAACCGTAACCGCACCGGCACCAACTGTACAAGCCATACGTGCAACAGTAAGAATGTTACCGCGAGTTTCGGTATTGTTTGTAAGACAAGTTGCAAGACCCCAATAGGGAACGTCTGCTATTGTATAAACAACACTCCAGATAACGTAAATTGTAGAGATTATCGCAAACGTTGAGTTAATGGAGAGACCGTTTTTCATAATGTCCTCTGCATCATAAATGGGTAAGAAGCAAAGAATTGTACAAATACCGATAGGTATCGCCATCCATTTAAGGAAGGGACGGCATTTACCCCATTTAGTACGGGTTTTATCAACAACTGAGCCCATAATCGGGTCGTTGAAAGCGTCAAATATACGTGCCGCAAGCATAAGAACAGCAACAGCAATGGCACCATCCATATTACCAACCTTTACACCCTCAGCACCGAAAAGAAGTGCGTCAGTCATAAAGATTGTTATGTATGAGCCTACGATTGTACAAATAAAGTTCTGGCCTATACCGGTTACGCTGTATGCGATAGCCTCCCTGGGCTGCACACCCTCACCGGGTTTAGTTCCGAACAGGTTATGAAGGAACATACCCTTTTCCTTTTTCATTTCATTATCTCCTTTACTCAACAACTTCAACAGTTTTCATAATAATGGGTTCAACAGGTGTTGAGCGTTCACCGCCGAAACTCATTCTACGGTCGATTTTAAGAAAATCGTCAACCGTCTCCATTCCTTCGGTAACCTTACCAAAGGCGGCGTACTGACCATCAAGGAAAGTACAATCACCGTAGCAGATAAAGAACTGACTGCTTGCGGAATTGGGGTTCTGAGAACGTGCCATAGACACAACACCGCGAGTATGTGAAAGAGTGTTCATAACACCGTTCATAGCAAACTCGCCCTTTATTGTTTCATCACTTCCGCCACAACCGGTACCCTCCGGGTCACCACCCTGAGCCATAAAATCAGCTATAACTCTATGGAATGTAAGACCGTTATAAAAACCGCTGTTTACAAGTTTCAAAAAATTCTCGCAGGTTATAGGTGCCTGCTCGGGGCAAAGTTCAATTACGAAGGTGCCACCGTTTTCCATTGTAACCTTTACTTTTGACATATTATCCCACCGTAACCCTGTTCATAATGTAATTCTCAGTAGTATTCATAGTTGTTGTTGTCTTCATTGTGATTTCGGAATCCTCCTGAGGAGCTGCCATAACCTCGCTGACATTCACGTAGAAATAATCTACTGAAAGAATATCACCTGTCTCAACATCAACCTTAAGAACAACTTTACCGTTTTTGAATGTAATTTTATTTACAGTTGAGCCGTCGCTCTCATCTAACGCAGGAATATTGAAAACCTTACCGTATGAGAGAGCCTGCCTTTTAGAGAAGCCCGCTGAACCCGTAGGATACTCGTCACCGATATATGTAATGCTGGGTAATTCTATTGTATAAATCACACTTCCGTCTGCAACCTTACACGATGCCTTGGAAATATCGTCCACTGTAAGCTTACTGGACCAGCCTAAATTGTTTACAGGAAAATATGAATAGTGGCTGTTGGAAGTTTTATTAACTGTTTTTGTTGTTACCTGGGGATCATATGATGCCTCCGCCTGAGCTTTCATCTCATTAAGCTGAGCTTTCATTTCGTCATTAAGAGCCATATTATAGGGAAATGTATTCATTACCTTGATGATTTTATCAACGTACTTGTTAAACTCAAGGTCGGTAACATTCATATCCGCAATAGGAGCATTAGTTGTTGTAATCTTTATTGAGGGGCATACAACGGTCGAGGTCTTATCAAAGCCGGGACGAACTGTTTTGACAGTATTTATCTGGCTATTGAAAAGCGCAAGAGTTTCAGCCTCGCTCAAAACCGGGGAAATACCGGCAACTATTCTGAGTGCCGCTTGGGCATCAGCCAAGGATACATCTCCGTCAAAGTCAATATCATACTGCTCGCTGTCCTCGATGATTCCCGCCGCTGCCTTAAGGAACACCGCGGCATCCGCAGTTGTATATTCGCCGTTACTGTCGGCATCAACACGCTGAATCTTCAAAAAGCTCTTCTCAGTACCGGTAAGCTCCGATACTGTAGCTGTCTCAGCGCTGACGGATGTACCTAACATACATAACAGCACGCTTAAAACAAGAACTACTGATAATACTTTCTTCAAAATTATCACCTTTCCTTATATGTTTGAAGATATTATTTGAAATTGAATGCAGCTTTCAGGAACAACAAGGTCTGTTCAACTATCTCCTCATCACTGTCGAGTGCCTGCTTTCCGGTGTAAATAAAGAATCGCTCTTTATAATACGGACAAGCCGTTGAAAACTGCAACATCATAAACACACTGTCAAGTAAAAACGCAAAATACGCCGGATTAACGTCGCTTCGTACATCACCGGTTTCCTGTGCTATACTTATGGACTGAGTGTATATAGATGCTGAAACTGCCTCGATTCGCTGAGATAGTTCATTTAAAAACTCAGAGTTACCTCCGGTTGTCAACGAACAGTAAAGCTTTACAAGGTCCGGATTTTCTTTTGAAAATTTCAACAAAACCCGTATAATCTTCTCTGCCTTTAAAACTATATCTTCCTCAGAGGAAGCGAGCTCCAACAAGAGATTTTCCAAAGACGATAAGCCGTCCTGGACAATCATGGTGAAAAGAGTTTCTTTGTTTTCAAAGTACTTATAAACTGAACCTACACTGATTCCTGACTTCTTGGCGATTTGCTGAATTGAGGTATGCTCAAAGCCGTTATCGGCAAATTCCGCCCTCGCCACACGAAGAATCCTCTCTCGTTTTTCTTGCGGGATTTTTTCAAACGCAGCCTTATAAAGTTGTGCCTTAGGTTGTGTCATCATCCACCTCGTGAACATAATTCTCCATAATTACAATATATAATATCATCTTTGTCACGAAAAAGCAATAAAAACGCCCTCCAAAAATAAAATCATTTTTTTGTTTAGTGTTTATAAAAACGTTCTGTGTTTTTGTTGCTATTAATAACACATCCTGAATGTTTTTGCTTTTGTACATTATTTTACAATATATAATTAACAATTTATTATTGAAATCGTTTTGTTAATGAATTATAATGTATATGTATAACTGTATTTTACCATAGGAGGTTTTTCAATGAACAAAACTCGTTTTGCAACAAAAGCGTTGCTTTCGCTTCTTGTTGTTCTGGTAGTTTTGGGTTCAGCCGTAACCTTGGTTTCAGCTGATGAAACATTCCAGAACTACAAGCTGGCTTACGGTGAGATTGTTCCCACCGACGCAAACCTTGAGGCGCAAAAATTCTCGTATTCTCTTTACGGAGACTCGGATGACCTTTACTTTATGCGAATAAGTAAAGGTACAGCCAACTCGTACTTCGGAATAGAGATTTACTCAGACAGCAACTATCAGAACCAGATCAGAAGCTACACTAAAAGCTATGACCTGACTCCCGGCAACAAGCCGTTGAAGGTTACATGGGAATTCAAATCAGTTCCCAGCGGAACTTACTACGGAAGATGCTACACCTACATCGAAGTTGACGGTAACAGACATATTGATACAGCATCAATGAAAACCTTTACAATTAACATTGACCGTATCAGCAAAAAGACCGTTCAACTCACAAGCCTTGTAAACACAAACAACGGTCCTAAAATTTCCTGGACCCCCTTTGCTACTGCTACTAAATACAATGTTTACAGACGCTGTGCCGGTGACAAGTATTGGACATATATAACAACCCTCGGCGCCAATGCTACATCTTACACCGACACCGCAGCAAAAAGCGGTAATTATTACGCTTACACTGTCAAATGCAGCGACGGAAAATATGTGAGCCTTTACAACAAAAACGGTCTCTATATTAAATACCTCGCTACTCCGAATATCACCGTAGTGGGTGCAGGTGCCGCAGGCTCTGCAAAAATCCAGTGGCCCGCAGTCAACGGCGCAAGCGGTTATTATATTTATCGCAAGGGCGGTTCCTTAAGCGACTACAACTGGAAGCTCATTGCTAACGTCAAAAACGGCAAAGCAACCTACTATATCGATAAAACCGCCACAAGCTCTGACTGGAATTACACCTATACAGTAAAAGCATACAGCGGAAACCATCTCAGTGCACGTAACATGGCAGGTATTGACTTTGACTATATTCCTGCTCCCACACTTAAGAGGGCTTCCTCATATTACGGCGGTATGCAGATTGAATGGACGTGCGACAACCCCAACGTCAAGCACTACAACGTTTACCGCAAAAACGGCAGTACATGGAAATATCTCGGTTCAACCAAAGAAAAGACATTCCTTGACAAAACCGCGGTTTCCAACAACACATATACCTATACAGTAAAAGCTTACTCGGATACAAATGCAGGTGCATATAATGCTACCGGTATCACCGCAAAATACCTCCAATCCCCCGGACTCGAAAAGCTTACCTTCGATTCAAGCTACCGTTCCATTGTTAAATGGAATTCCGTTGACGGAGCAACAGGATATAAGGTTTACAGAAAAATCAATAACGCCAAGAGCTGGACTTTGATTGCTACAATCAAAGATGCAAAAACAACCACCTATTACGATGCTTGTAAAAAAGCCAGCGGTTACACTTACACCTACACTGTAAGGGCATTTGACAGCAAAAACATTCACAGCTTCTTTGTGTTGGACGGAACTACTGCAGTTTGTCTTGCTAAGCCCTTATTCACTTCTCAACAGATTACTACCGAGGACGGTTCACTCTGTATTGAAACCAAATGGGGCGCAATAAACGGCGCAACAGCCTACAATGTTTACAGACGACTTCCCGGCGGAACCTGGGAAACACTGATTGAAGGTACAACAGAGCTCAGTTACCTTGATACCTCCGTTGAATGTGGTGTCGTTTATGAGTACTCTGTAAAAGCTGTTAATGACAAAGGCGATATCAGTCCCACCTACACAAAATCAGCAGTTGCATTAATTATCCCCAGACTTGAAAATGTAACCGTTACCGAAGAAGGCTCCGTACTCACCTGGTACGCAGTTGAAAACGCTGACTCCTACACAGTATACCGCCGAGCAAAAGGCACTGACACCTGGGAAGCCATCGCAAAAACAACAACAGCCGGCTATACAGATGCTTCGGAAGAAGGCAAAGCTCAGCCCTTCTACTACACTGTTTCCGCTACATTCGGTCAGAATGAAAGCAGTTTCTACGACGGAATACCCAACTTCACGGAAATCGTGATTTCAGCCGAGTACATTCCCGCAACTGAAGAAAGTCTTGCTCATATAGCTGTTGACTTCAGTTGTCCCGATGCCGAAATCATTGAAGTATACAAGAGCACAAACGATGAAGAACCTATACTTCTTGAAGGCGTAACAGGCAATTTCGAGGATTCCGGCATTGAAGACGGCAACATCTACACATACACAGTAGTGGCAATTACTTCCGGTAAAGTAAACGGCACAGCATCCGCTTCAGCTAAATATCCCCACCCGCCTCTTGAGGCTGCGGTAATAAACTGCATCGGAGATTACAACGGCGGTGAATCAACCGTTACAATAACATGGAATGAAGTTACCTTTGCTGATGAATACGTAATTTTAAGAAAATCCTTTGATGGCGAATGGGAAGAAATCGGAACAGTAGTCGCCGAACCCCAAACTCCCGAAACCGAGGAAAACACTCCCGAAGACGATGTAACCGAAGCTGAAATCCGACGCTTCACTTACACCGACACAGATGTTTTAACCGAAGTACCTTACAGCTACAAGGTTAAAGCTATTGCCACAAAATCCGAGAGAGATTCATCCGAATCGGAAGTTGCAGATATTTTGATTGTTACTCCCCTTGAAAGCGTTACAGGTCTCAAATTCTCAGAACCCCAAAAGAACAAAAACGGTACTGTATCCGTTACAATCACTTGGGATGAGACACTTTACGCGGAGTCTTACACATTACATCGCAAAACCGAAGACAGTGACTGGGAGCTTTTATATTGCCCCTCCGCTTCCGGTGATTTATCTTACACAGATACAGTTAAACCAAACATTGCATACATTTATAAGGTAGAAGCAAGCGCTCCCGACAGAGGCACTGTTGCAAACCAGGAAAACTTCTGTTGGACAGAGGAATATTATGTAGACATCGTAAGCAGCGATAACACCTACATTTACGACAACTACATTGTAATCACCGCTTCAGGCTTTGAAACCATAAATGACATCGTAACTGCAAAAGACGGCTACACAGCTGAAGCCGACACAACAGTTCAATTCGTAGGAACCGGCACAATCCTCAACATTTACAAAGACGGCGAACCCGTAACATCTTACACACTTATCATTAAAGGTGATGTAACCGGCGACGGCGTTTGCGACACACTTGACTGTTCGGAAATTGAAAAAATCGTAAGCAAATCCGAACAGGCAGACGAAACAATTTCTTTTGCCGCAGATATGAATGATGACGGCGAAATAACCGCAGAGGATTTAGAGCTTGTAAAAAACAAAGCACTTTAATCAATAAAAAATCACCTTTTCCGTTATGGAAAAGGTGATTTTTTTCTGCGCATTACGCTTTTATTTAATCTTCATTTTCTTCTTTTATCTTTTGGATTACGTCTTCGGGAACTGCCTCACCGTGTTTTACAAACAGGATTAACAGAATTGCCGCGGCAAACATTATGGGGCTGTAATAGAACAGTGACATATATGTTCCGGCAAACATTCGGATAAAGCCATAAACGATGGGTGATGCAATCTGAGCTGAGAATGTTGCTGTGTAATAGTAACCTGTGAATGTACCGACTTTCTCAACACCACCGATATCAAGAACAAGAGGAAGTGTATTAACGGTGATAAACATATTTGCCGCACCGCCAAGAATAAGAACGGGATAAATGAGAACTCTGAGTATTGCTGTAATTGCTGAAACTGATTCGGAAATTGCAGCAACTGATTCTGCGAATGTTGCTTTTTCATTTAAGCCTAACTGAGATACTGCAACTTTGATAACAGCATCATATGAAGTTGCTGAACCTTCGGGAACAGTGTAATCGCTGAAGTCCTTGTAGTAATCAATAGTTTCAACATCAGCAAAAGCATCTTCATCGGCAACGGCTTTAATATATTGGTTATATTCAGCGTCATTAAGAACTTCTCTTATATCGCTTTCACCAACGAAAACTCCTGCCAAAGCATCACTATCGGCAACAGTCTTCTGATACTTGTAATACTCGTCAACCTTGAGAGCTTTCTTTATATCATTTTCTTTAACGAATGTATTGATTGCATCACTTGTTGCAAGATACTCATCGAACTTTGCATACAACGCGTATTTATCAACATTTTCGCCTTTTTCAAGAGCTGTTCTGTATGTGATGTATTCATCCATATCAAGAACATCAACTTCAATTTTTACTTTCTTGTTAAGGGTATCCTTTATATCGGATTCGATTCCTTTTGCGTCAGTTGTTCTTAAAGCATTGAAATCATTAATCTTACCGCTGACGGTAGTGTATGCGTTGTTTACTGTTACATATTTCTTAATGGACAAATCTTTGCCGGCAAGCATAACAATAAACACGCTGAAGAATACAACGAATGCCGCAAGGAAAACGGAAAGACCGGCAATGATAGTTTTCTTTCTTCCGAATTTTTTACCCATTTTACCTGCAGGTATAGCAGCTGCACCTGAGCATACTGCGAATATGAGCATTATTATTGTTGCTTCGGAAGTAAGCATATGGAGAATTTCAGCAGCGAACAAAGAGAAGAATGTTGTTATAGCATTGGTTCCGCAGAAAAGGAAGAACAATGTACCCAACATAAAGAAAAGACTCTTCTTTTCGCCCTTTGATAATTTTATTGCTTTAAGCTCTGCCTTACGAGCTTTAGCTTCAGCCTTTTCTGCTTTTCTTTTTGCCTTTTCGTCAGCATACTGATTAGCAGCGCCCTTTAATCTGATGCTTGTATCCTGCTCCTTAACAAAGAAGAGAAGAACAAGCATACCGATTATCATAATAACTGAACCGATAATGAAGACGAATGGGAAAGAGATGGTTTCATCTGCCTGAATCTGCTCTTTTGTGTAACTTGTGAAGAAGGTGCAAAGCACAATAGCCAATGTACCGGCAACCATACCTACTGCACTACCAACGCCACCCATAAGGTTTATAACCGCGTTACCCTCCGAACGAAGCTCAGGAGGTGTTAAGTCGGGCATAAGAGCAACAACCGGAGCGCGCCACAAGGACATCGAGAACACAAACAGAATAACCGTCAGCATTGTAAGCGGAAGCTTGGCTTCACCGGGTACGTTAAGTGCAACTATAGGAATAAGAGCAAAAAGAACTGCGGAAATAGGTGCGCAAGCAACAATAAACGGTCTGCGTTTACCTAATTTAGAGTGGCAGTTATCGGAAAGTTTTCCGAAAGTAGGCTGGAAAATAACACCGAAGACGTTATCAAAAGTCATTATAATACCTATAAATAACGGAACAAGTGTAAAGCCTGCACCCATAGCAATTTCTTCGCCCTGAGCTTCTGCCAAATCACGAAGCAACGGAATAGCGCCACCAAGTTTCTGGCTCAACTCAGAAACAAACGCGCTTTCCGAAAGAATTTTATTAAGTATTTTTGTAATATACGGGTCATAGATTGCCCAAGCTATTGATGATGCAAGGAAACCGAAACCTGTAAGTATCGTTTTCTTGTAATCAAGTTTCTTTTTTTCAGGCAAATTTTTCTCCTCCTTTTACGGTTTTTAAAACCGTTATTGTACGACATACATTCTAACACACATATTTAAAAAAGCCAATAAAATAAAGAGCCTGTACATATTTTTTGGAATTTTCCATAAATAATACGGCTCTTTTTTGTTTAATTCTTCAATTTACTGCTTGCTTCTGTAGCTTTCCGCTTCCCAATTCACAATAAAATCGGTAAGTTCATCGCTCATTGGCTTTCCTCCGCCGAAAGACTCGGCATAAACGGCTATCTTCATTGCATCATCAAAAAGTGAAACGGCGGTTTCGCTACCCTTTTGAGTGTAATCCACTCCGTAAACACCGCAATCCTTCACGAAAATAATTTTAGGAAGGAAACCGTTTTCGGCTTTGTACTTTTCTACAAGCTCTTTTATTTCGCCTTTTTCCTCAACATAAATCGGATACGGCTTGCAGTATACCACCTGGTCAGGATTAAAAGGTTTACGAATTTTATTGAAGCTCTCTTTATCCTTGCTGTATTCAAGGAAAAGCGCAGACGGTTCATAGGTGACCACACTGTCTTCGCCGAACACTTCTGATATTTCGTTGAATATTTCCTGCGCCTTTTCACCGTTGAATTCGCCTACGGACAAATCAGGCTCTTCATTAATTTCATTTCTGATTTTTGCCATAACGGAATAAAGCTTATCGCCTAAGCCTTCTACCGAATCATCGGCAATAAAAATACCGTGATTTGCAAGAAGCACTATATCGGCATCTCTGCCGTTTTCTTTTTTATAATTTCCGAGAGCTTCGTAGCAAATCTTAGCAAGTGTATAGCCCGGTTTGCAGGGGTCAATCCACAACACTTCATTTGAGAACAGCTCTTTTGCGGCATTTTTACCGTTCACTGAACAAGTAACACCGTTTATAAGTGCCGGGTGAAGATGAAGCACAAAGCGTTGCACAAACAAGCTGTGTAATGTTGTTTCAACGCTGGGACGTTTATTTTCCTGATCGGGAAGCTTTGCATCCATAAGGTCCGCGAGAGAAAGCGCCTCGCGTTCTTTGTCGTTACTGGGATAAGTTTTTGTGAAAATCTCCGCAATTTTACTGCGGTCCATTTTTACAAAGCCTTCAGCAGTAATATTGGAAAGTCGTGTGCCCGAGCCCTTTATATACATAATATCTCCGTCTTTTGCAGATGTGTTTCCGCCACCTGCAAGAACAAGCTCGTCATTACTTCCGTAAAAATTGGAAAAGCCTACAAGTTCATCAATAATCATTTTAATCTTCCTTTATATATGGTCGGGATATCTTTCTATTGTGATAACTCCGTCTTTAACATTCATTTTTGCAATTCTTGCGTTACGTCTGTCGCCGGGAAGACCGTCCTGCTCAGTATTTCGTGCATGATAAACACAGTAATACTGACCGTCGATCTTAATAACGCTGTTATGTCCTGTGCCCTCTTCCCATTCATTGCTTCTGAGAAGCGGGGCATATGTTTTGTTATCGGGCATTTTCTGAAATTTTACCTTAGTTAAATCCTGCTCGGTTGTTTTTGCCGCGGCATAACCGACAAAATATGTTTCATCCTCGTAGCGTCCGCCGCTATACATAAGGTACTGCCATTCGCCCTCCTGAAACCAGAAGCCACCCTCTAAAGTATGCCAATGCTGACCGGGTTTATAACGGTCGCGTTTAAAAATTTCCTCATCAATAGACGGAAGAAGCACAACTGTCGGCTCACCCTCAAGGGTATATGGGTCTTTCATTTTCTGCACAACGATATGTGTACCGATTCTTTCACCCTCAAATGTATTGGGCGAGTAGAACAAGAAAAGACCTGCTTCGGTTCTGACTATATGCGAGTCAATACTGAAGGGTTTAGCTATCTGCCCCTTGAGCTCAAAGGGACCCATGGGATTTTCGCCCTCCAGAACGTGCATTGCGCCGTGGTGTCCTCCCTCGTCGGGCTCAGCTTCATCAAGCTCAAATGAAAAATATACATAAAATTTACCGTCAAGGCAAATAGCCGATGGTGCCCAGAAATTTCTTCTTCCTGGTATAGTGAAAATCTGACCTTCAAATTTCCAATCGCCTAAAAGAGTATCGCAGGAATAACCGTAAAGACCGTCATCACCTGTTGTATAAATATAGTATTTACCCTCATGCTCAATAATATAAGGATCTGCCTGGCCGATGTAATTATCTTTATCAATTTTTAAAAGTTGCATCAGTATCTCCTCTTTCCGGTAGATTTGTTTTTGCCGCTTCGGTGGTTGGTGTTTCGGTGCTGTTGCGCTTTTTGCTTCTTCGCCTGCTCTACCCTATCCTTATATGACGGTTTCACAAGACACTTTTTATCAAAGCCTATTAAATCTTCACGATGGCAGGATTTCAGCGCCGCTCTTACAAGGTCCGCATTTTTAGGGTCACTGCACTGAAGCAGGGCTCTTTGCATCCGTTTTTCCTCGGGCGTTTTAGGAACATAAACCTTTTTCATTGTAAATGGGTCAAGCTCCGTATAGAACATAACCGTTGACGCTGTGCCCGGAGTAGGATAATAGTCCTGCACCTGTTCGGGATTATAGTTCCACCGTTTTATATATTCCGCAAGCTTTACCGCATCCGAAAGTGTGCTTCCCGGATGGTTCGACATAAGATAAGGAACTAAATACTGTTCCATACCAAAGCTTTTCGTCAACTCAAAATATCTGTCCTTGAACTTTTCGTAAACCTTGAAATCAGGCTTGCCCATAAGGCGCAGAACATTCCCCGAACAATGCTCGGGAGCAACCTTCAACTGTCCGCTGACGTGGTCTTTTACAAGTTTTTTAAAAAAAGCATTTCCTGACGGAGATTTATCCGCACAAAGGTAATCGAACCGAATGCCCGAACGAATAAAGACCTTTTTTATTTTCGGGATTTTCTCAATTTCCGAAAGAAGCCTAATATACTCGCTGTGGTCCGCCTTTAAATTCTTGCAGGGTTCGGGCGCAAGACATTTTTTATCGGGACACACACCGCTTTTCAGCTGTTTATCACAAGCGGGATATCTGAAGTTTGCCGTAGGTCCGCCCACGTCATTTATATACCCCTTAAAATCTTTCATTTCAGTAAGCAATTTTGCTTCTTCAACTACACTGTCAATACTTCTTGAGCGCACGCTCCTGCCCTGATGGAATGCGAGGGCACAGAAATTACACCCACCGAAGCAACCTCGGTTATGAGTTAATGAAAACTGAACCTCAGTTATGGCAGGAACTCCGCCATCCTTTTCATAAGAGGGATGATAAGTCCTCATATACGGAAGAGCGTAAACCTCGTCAAGCTCTTCGCGCTCAAGCGGTGGCATAGGCGGATTCTGGACGAGCATTTTATCACCGTAATACTCCACCAGAGCTTTACCGTATGCACTGTCCTGATTTTTATACTGTACCGCAAAGGCTTTTGCGTAATACTCTTTATCTTCTTTTAACTTTTCAATATCCCATTCGCCCGTATAATCGTAGTGAATTTTATCACCTTTTTCACCGAGCCAGACTGTACCGCGTACATCACGTATTTTCCCAACCGGCACGCCTTTATCAAGAAGCTGTGCAATTTTTCTTATAATATTTTCTCCCATACCGTATGTGAGAATGTCGGCACCCGAAGAAATCAGCAAGCTATCAAGAACCCGGTCATCCCAATAATCGTAATGGGCAAATCTTCTGAGAGATGCCTCAAGACCGCCGATGATAATCGCCGTATCCGGATAAGCCTCACGAATAAGCTTACAGTATTTTTCAGTTGCTCGGTCGGGTCTCAGCCCCATTTTACCACCGGGAGAATAATAGTCGTAATTCCTTTTTCGCTTTGCTACGGTGTAATGGGCAACCATAGAGTCGATATTACCCGCTGACACAAGAAAGCCAAGACGAGGTTTGCCGAAACGTTTAAAATCATTGCAATTATTAAATTTAGGCTGTGCGAGGAACGCAACATTAAACCCTTGTGCTTCAAGCACGCGGGTTATAATAGCCGCTCCGAAAGAGGGATGGTCTACGTACGCATCACCGCATACATAAACAAAATCCACTTCTGCCCAACCTCTGTCGCGAACTTCATTTAAAGTTATCGGTAAAAACTTTTCGCCTTTCATAAATTAATCCTTATTGATTTTCTTTAAAATTAACGGTATTTCTTTAACGCTTTCAACTTGTAGCTCGGGTTTTTCTATTTCCGGGAATATCCACGTACCTGTCGTTCTGACCCATACGGGAATACACCCTGCTTTTCTCGCACCGTCCACATCATTTACGGGATGGTCTCCGATATATAACATTTCCTCAGGTTTTATATTTAGTTTTTCTGCCATAAGAAGGAAAATTTCCTTTTGCGGCTTTTCGTACGGAGTTTCTCCGCTGACAATGATTTCATCAAACGCATCCCTGAGCCCCAGCATCTGAAGCTTTTTATACTGAAGCGGTGCATCACCGTTCGTTATAAGTGCCACTTTATATCCGGATTTTTTCAATTCCCTCAACACTTCTTCAGCAAAATCATATTTAACCGCAATATTTCTGAAATGTTCAAGCACAATTCTTGCGTACTCCGAAAATTCGGGCACAGTTCTGAATATCCCCTTGCTCACAAGGTGTTTATGAATACCCTCCCAACCTTTATGCACATTGTGCTTATCACCGTAGCAGAGTTCTTCCGCAAAAAACTCATCGGTTACACCGTCATTAAGGTCAAAATGCTCCCTTAACTCCGGAACAAGCTTACGGATAGTCGCATATCTGTCAAACAATGTGTGGTCAAGGTCAAATACTGCCGCTTTTATCATTCACAACACCCCTCTCAAAAATGATAAATACACAATAATTGTAACATAGAAAATCCGCTATTTCAATAAAGTTACACATAAAAAATACTCTTTACGACAAATTTCGCAAAGAGAATTTTTCAATATTTTAAGGTTTTCAGATATTTCTTGTTTTCGGGTAAAATGCAATAGCTTTCAACAGCCTTGGAAATCGTTTTGTTGTGAGTCCATTTATCAAGCTTCCGCTCTTCCAAAACCTTTACCCCCGACTGATACTGCTTGGAAAGTGCAGTTGCAAAATACCACGCTCTCATCATATTCACGTAGTATTCTTCACTGTCTATGTTTATTACTTTTTCAAAATACTCCTCTTTAAATTCTTCGTCAAGATAATACTGCATAAGGCATTTTATTGCATACCTGACAGTATATGTATCACCGGATTGAAGCCATCTTTCTATTTCGGAAAGAAGTTCGGATGTATGTCTTTTAAATATTTTCGGAGACATCATATCGCAGGTTGCCCAATTATCCACAAAAGGCAGGAATCGGTCAAGCTCCTTTACGACTTCATTATAATCGGTAATTTTCTCAATGAGAAATGCGTGAAGGTTATTTTCTTCATAATATTTATGAGGAAGCTCCGCCAAAAAATTATTTTTCGACTCACTTTTGTTAAGCTCGGTTGCAAATTTTCTTAAAGCAGGTACTCTTATACCTATTATAGTGTCAGGGTCTATCGTAGGCATAAGCTTAGAATGAAAAGCTTTGTATTCCGCATCTGCCATAGAAAGCAGTTGTCCTCTTATTTTTTCGTTATTCATACATACCATTTCCGTTTTTTCTTTCATTATATCACTAAAACGAGCAGAATGCCACCATCTTTCGATGGTGGCATTCCGCTGTGGATGTGGGGTGTGAAAGAGAAAGATATGGCTTGTGTAACAGGTGTACTGTCACACTATATAAACTCCTTTCGGAGAATATACCTAATAATTCGTGTTGCAAAAAAATATAATCGGCTTTGCCCCTTTAATTTTGCATTTATTAAACCGCCTGAGTTGTAACAGTTGCAACACTTGCATCCTCAGGCTTCGAGATTCTTATAACATACTCAAAATACTCGTCCGTTTCGCTCTTTGCTGTATCCGCTTCAATTCCGGCTTTTCTTATAGCATCAACGGCGTGATTCAAGGTATTTATAAAAATACGCATATCCTTTAAGGCTCTCAACTGGGGCTTGTTTTTTGATTTTTTACGACGTAAAACATCATTTATAAGCCGTTCCGATTCACTGACCGTTAAGTGGCGTTCAATTATTATATCAAGCACTCTGCCTCTTGTGGGATTGTCCGGCAAAGTGAGTAGTGCTCTGGCGTGCCGTTCCGTAAGTCCCGCATAAGTAATTTTATCCCGCAGCTCTTCGGGTAATCGCAGAAGCCTCAGCTTATTAGAGAGAGTAGATTGTGCCTTTCCCAATTTTCTTGAAATCTCTTCCTGCGAAAGTCCGTGCTCCGTCATCAAGCGTTCAACGGCTACTGCCTCTTCAAAAAAGTCAAGATTCTGTCTTTGGACATTTTCTATTATAGCGAATAACGCCGACTGTTCATCGGAAACATCCATAACCACACATGGGATTTTATTCATACCCACCATACGTGCTGCCCTGAGTCTTCGCTCACCGGAAATCAACTCATATTTTCCGTCCGACAGTTTACGGACGTTTATGGGTTGAAGCATTCCGTTGGTTCTCACCGAAACCGCAAGCCCTTCAAGCTCGTTATAGTCGAACCTGACTCTCGGCTGATGGGGGTTAGGTAAAATTATTTCGTGGGATAAAAGCTGTATCTGACAATTTGCTTTGTTTTTTGATGATGTCTTTAACATTTGGTATCCTTTCCGACTATTCTGTCGTTTTAAAAGTTCATCCACAAAGCCTGTCTTGTTTCCCTCTCTGTGACTACACTATAACACCAACACAAAAAAAAATAAAGCATTTTCGGTCGTGCTGAATCGACCGAAAATGCCGCTATTCGGGAATTTTATAATGGTTTTTTGGCGATTTGTGCCGAGGGTCTCGGATACTTTGGCGAAGTTTGCGAAATCTTTTTTACTTTTATTATTGCTCGTTTGTCTCCACCGGGTAACGAAAACTCATTTACACCCTCAATTTTTCCCCCCAGGGTCTTCAATGAATTGGTTGCACCGTCTATTTCATCCTTGGCGGTAGCACCTTTAAGGGAAAGAAACATTCCGTTCTTTTTCACAAAAGGCATCGTATACTCCAGAAGAACTCGCAATTCTGCAACGGCTCTTGCGGTTGCAAAATCATATTTTTCACGAAACTCCTGATTTTTCCCCGCTTCTTCTGCTCTTGCGTGGACAATTTTAACGTTTTTGACGCCCATTTGCTCCGCTATATTTTCAACTGCCTTGAGCTTTTTGCCTGTTGAGTCAAGAAGCGTTACATTTATATTCGGATATGCCGCCGCAAGGACAAGTCCGGGAAATCCAGCTCCGGTTCCCACGTCTATTATTTGTGCACCGTCCTCAAACGATGCCGCTTTTCCCACAAGAAGACAGTCGAGAAAGTGTTTAACTGCAATTCCCTCGTCATCAAGAATGGCAGTAAGATTTATTTTTTCGTTCCATTCACGAAGAAGGTTTGCATATATTCCGAGTTTTTCGCTTAATTCTTCATTAATCTCCACGCCATATGAAGGCGCATTGGATTTTAATATTTCAATAACAGACATAATTTAACCTCTGCACATAAGCAGGTGTTCTGACATTCAGAACACCTGTTTATTATGTTATTTATACTTTTTATCCTCTGTAAAGAGCAAGAATCTCATCAATAGGCCCTGTGAAATTCTCTGTCATAGGCGGAAGAGCTTTCTCTTTTTTAAGGAAATCGGTAAAGAGCATACCTTTGTAGTCATTACCCATCTGGAATTTTGCTATGGTTTCTGTAAGGTCCTGCTTTTTATCTTTATTTGTAAGATATGCCGAGTCGGCAAGAGTGATTTCAATGCTGTCTTCAGGAGATGCGGAGACATCAACCGAAAGTATACCCCCGCACTTCTTTGCATTGGAGTTGCGTTTTCTTCCGTTTACTTTTACAGTAACGTCAGCACCCACAACGTCTTTAAATTTAATTGTATAATTTCTCTTTTCGGGAACAACGCTTGCGTCGCCCTCTTCTTTATTTACAGTAAATACGACTGTCGAGCCATCTTCCTTTACTGTAAACGCAGTTTTCAAGAATTGACCATCCTTATATGACAAGGTTTCACCATCATCCTCATAAAGAGTGAAGGTGTTATTGCCTCTGTAAACCCAGACTTCAAGATTTTCGGGGTTATCGCAGTCATTGATTCTGTCATTTACGCTCATGGGAATAATGGCACCTGCCTTAGCAAGTACGGGAATATTCTCAATATCACGGTACATTTTAACGTATCTGTTACCGCTGTAAATTCTTCCTGTGAAAATGTCAGTAAATCTTCCTTCGGGAACCCACACGTCAACACCCGCCATATTATTATCGCTTGAGGTGTGCTCTGTTATGGGGGCAACTATGAGCTCTGTACCGAAGAAAAACTCGTTTTTGCAATCGTAAGAATTTTTATCTTCGGGATAAATGTAATACATAGGCTCGCAAATAGCGCGGCAATCCATATGAGTACGGTAGTTCATAGTATAGATATAGGGAAGAAGCTTATGACGCAAACGAAGATTTCTCTTTGCGATTCTTTCAATGGGACCGCAATAATTCCAAGGTTCTTTGCCCATAAATTCGTTATTGGTTGAATGAAGTCTCATAATGGGGCTGAATACACCCAACTGCAACCATCGGATATAAAGCTCGTCATCCTTTTTACCCATGCAGTGACCGCCTATATCATGGCTCCACCAAGGATATCCGATATTGGATGCCGTTGCGGTAAATCCGGGCTGGAAATCAAGACTTGACCAGGTCTGGGTTGTGTCACCGCTGAAGCCTAAGGGATACCGCTGGCTGCCCGCGCCGCAGAATCTTGAAAGTATAAGAGGTCTGTTGTTATTCTTGGCATTATCAAGGAAGTGATAATGGTTAAGTGCCCATAAGGGGTCAAGTCCGGGAGTCTTTGTCTTTGTACCCTGCTGCCAATCAATCCACCAGAAATCAACACCCATTTTTTCATAAGGATGATGAAGAATCTTAAAGTAGTTTTCAGTAAATTTCTTGTCAGTTATATCAAACTCAACCGGTTTTTTCTTTGAGGGATCCTGACCCATTGCCTTACACATATCTTCATACTGTTCTTCAAACCAGCGAACGCCCATCGAAGGATGAAGGTTAAATGTGACTTTATAGTTATCGTCTTTTAATTTCTTAAGGAAGCCGGCAGGGTCCGGGAAAAGGTCCGTGTTAAATGTATAACCCGTCCAGCCTGCTGACCAGACATCATAAACATACTCCATTACGTTCATATGGCTGAGCATCTTGTGACTGTCCTTACCGAACTTGCTTTTAATATCAACCCAATGCCAATCCATATCAACGGTAGCAACGGTAATGGGTATCTCTTCATCTTTGAATCTGTCCATAAGTGAAAGATACTCATCCTGGGAATACGCCTTGTATCTGCTCCACCAGTTGGAAAGGGCATATCTGGGAATAAGCGGAACCTTACCGGTAAGTTTGTATAAATCGGTAGTTGCGCCGACATAATTGTTACCGTAAGCAAAATAATATTTATCGCTGCCCTTGTATTTGCGGGGAACGATAGAACCGTCCTCTTTAAGAACGAGAGTTTCACTATCGTCAAGAATAGCAACACCGTTTTTAGAAACGACACCGTCACCAAGTATGGGAATACCGGCAGTAATATCAAGTGTACGGCAAGTACCCTTAAGATTTCCGGAAGTATAGTTGCTTACAATTCTGCCGTCGCGCAATTTAATGCGAATCATTTTGTGTGTTTTGAAAGAATACAGGAAATTAGCCTTTGTGGTTTTAATTTCTACTGTGTCGGAAGATTCATTTACTTTGAATTCCGGTTTGCAAAAATCACGGAACCATACACTTTGTGTGGGTTCATCGCAGAATTTTCCCTTGCTCTGTGTTTCTACACGCAAAAGGCATGGTGTAAGAACAGTTAATCTGACATCACCGCGAACTATTGTGTGAGTCTTATGTGCCACCGGAGAGCAATCCGGTTTGAATCTGTCATAAAAGCGTTCCATAAAATACTCCTTTTGACCGTTTTATAGTTGTTCTCTTTCTATTATATAATACATCTATATGACTGCAAAGTCAACAAACGGAATGATTAAATATGACAAATATATGCTTGTAATTTGTGCACTTTTATAACTCCCTTCGCGTTGACAAATCAACGTCTATTTGCTAAAATTATTTTTTGTGAAAGGGATGGTGTTATGGAAATCCAAAGAAAAATCGGTTTTGACAACGATATGTACATCGCTAAACAGTCCGAACAGATTTTAAAACGTGTTGCCGATTTCGGCGGCAGGCTTTATCTTGAGTTCGGCGGCAAATTATTCGATGACTATCACGCTTCCCGAGTTCTTCCCGGTTTCAAACCCGACAGCAAGCTTCAGTTGCTTCTTAACCTTAAAGAGCACGCTGAGGTTGTTATTGTTATCTCTGCCGGTGATATCGAAAACAACAAAATCCGCCGTGACCTCGGCATCCCCTACGACAGTGACGTTTTACGTCTTATGGACGCTTTTTCAAGTGCCGGTCTTTTCGTAGGAAGTGTAGTTATCACCCAATTTGACGGTCAACCCACCGCCCTTAAATTCAAAGAAAAGCTCGAAACCTTAGGTGTAAAAGTCTTTACGCACTACACCATTGACGGTTACCCCTACAATGTTAAAAAGATTGTAAGCGACGAAGGATTCGGCAAAAATGATTATATCGAAACATCCCGTCCCATTGTTGTTATAACCGCACCCGGTCCCGGTAGCGGCAAAATGTCCACTTGCCTTTCACAGCTCTATCATGATAACGCAAGAGGCATAAAAGCAGGTTACGCTAAATTTGAAACCTTCCCTGTTTGGAATCTTCCTCTGAAGCACCCTGTAAACTTAGCTTATGAAGCTGCCACCGCTGACCTCAATGACGTCAATATGATAGACCCCTACCACCTTGAAGCATACGGCAAAACAACCGTAAACTACAATCGCGATGTTGAAGTTTTCCCTGTTCTTAACGCGATATTTGAAAAAATCGAGGGCGCAAGTCCGTATAAATCTCCAACAGATATGGGTGTAAATATGGCGGGCTACTGCATCATTGACGATGGCATCTGCTGCAAAGCATCCCACGAGGAAATCGTGCGCCGTTATTTCAACACTCTCTGCGATAAAAAAATGGGGCACAAAAACGATGCCGCCATAGCAAAAATCGAAAGCCTTATGAATCAGGCTGGAATCTCTGTTGAGAGCGAACGTCCTACCGTAAAAGCCGCACTCGCAAAAAGCGAAGCAACCGGCAACAGACCCGCGGTGGCAATAGAGCTCCCCAACGGTGATATAGTTACCGGTAAAACAAGTGACCTTTTAGGCTCTGCCTCTGCGGCATTGCTCAACGCACTTAAGGTTATTGCGGGTATTGATGATTCGGCACTCCTTATTCAGCGCGAAGTTATTGAGCCCATACAGTCCCTTAAGACGAGCATTCTCGGAAACCACAACCCGAGACTTCACACTGATGAAGTTCTTATCGCCCTTACAATGAGCGCGGTTACAAACGCGGAAGCAAAGATGGCGTTTGACTCGCTGAAGCTTCTGAAGGGCAGCGAAGCTCACGCAACGGTTATTCTTTCACAGGTTGATCTGGACACCTTCAGAAAACTCGGTATAAACATCACCTGCGAACCTCAACATGAAAGCAAAAAACTTTATCACAAATAATTATGTGCCTGGCACGGATTTAACTCCTTGTCAGGCGCTATTTTTGTTGTATTTTTTACAGATTTATGATATAATCACCTCGTCAGTTCAAGGAAACAGGTGAAAATCCTGTACGAGCCCGTCGCCGTGAGGTGCAAAAAGGTGTTTTTCTTGCTCTTTTACCGCAAAAAGAGGACAAGCCATTGGGCACTGCCTGAGAAGGTGAAAAACATGCACCAAGTCGAAATACTTGGCTGTCAGAATCATCTTTATAACTGCGAGTGCCGGTGTGTGTTTCACGTAAAGATGAAATAAAAATTTAGGAGAATATTTATGAAAAAGACAAACTTCACAAAAGTATTGTCATTGCTCCTGTGCTTTGTGCTTATTGCGGTTATAGCACTTCTTGCAACAGGCTGCGGTGTCGATAAACCCCAGACCCCCTCAGAGCCGTCAACTACCGAATCTACAGCGGCTGTTTCAGACGAAGCTGAAGCAACCCCGGTTGTTTTAGGTGAGGGTAAAACGACCTTCGTTTTTGCCGTAACTCATCTGGACGGTACAAAAACAACCTTTGACATCCGTACAGACAAGACTACGGTAGGCGAAGCCCTTTCGGAGCTCGGTGTAATTGACGGTGAGCAAGGCGATTACGGTCTTTATGTAAAAACCGTTGACAACGAAACCCTCGATTATGATAAAGACGGTAAATACTGGGCATTCTATGTAAACGGAGAGATGGCTATGCAGGGCGTCGATATGACCGAAATAGCCGCTGACACTGTTTATGAATTCAAAGCAGAGTAAAATTAAACCGAAAATCAACCCTAAAGAAATTGCTGTTTTCGGGATGCTCGGTGCTATTTTGTATGCCTCAAAGGTTATTATGGAGGCTATACCCAACACCCATCTTATTGGTGTTTTTATTATAGCAATGACCGTCGTTTACCGAAAAAAGGCACTTTATCCCATATATATTTTTGTTTTTCTGACCGGTCTTTTAAACGGATTCGGAATATGGTGGGTACCATATTTATATATATGGACTTTACTTTGGGGTGTCGCTATGCTGTTACCGAAAAATTTGTCAGCGAAAAAAGCCGCCGTGGTATATATGCTGGTATGCTCTGCCCACGGATTTTTATACGGCACCCTCTACGCACCTTTTCAGGCGGTGGCGTTCGGTCTTGATTTCAACGGTATGCTTGCCTGGATAGCCGCAGGGATTCCTTTCGATGTAATGCACGGTATCAGCAACTTCTTCTGCGGTATACTTATTGTACCACTCATACAATTACTGACACGAGTTGAAAAACTTGTTAAACGCACATAGTATCACATTTATAAGTGGCGGTGAAAATTCATGAAAAAACCCGAAACAAAGCTACTGATAAAAGTCATGTTGGCTGTATTTATTCTGTTCCTGGGTATTCATTATTGGGAAAACATTTCCGGAATACTGGGCAAGGTAACTACGGCAGTTACACCATTGATTTTAGGATTGGTTATAGCGTACCCGCTCAATATTCTTATGAGCTTTTACGAACGGCATTTCTTCCCTCGTTCTCAAAAAAATATTGTCAAAAAAATTCGTGTACCTATAAGTCTTTTCCTTGCTATTATAACATTGGTAGCTATTGTTGCGCTTATAATAGCTCTGGTTCTTCCTCAGCTTATCTCTTGCATAAAACTGCTTATTCTTGAAATTCCGCACGGCATAACCATGCTTGCTGATTTCTTAGAAAAGCACAACATTGATTCAACTATCATTTTAGATAAGCTTTCCGAGGTTGATTGGCAGGCACGATTCCGTAAACTGCTCGAAACCTTTGCTTCGGGCTTTGGTGATATTTTTGATGTAGTTGTAAATACAGTTTCATCTGTTGTTGCAGGTGTCACAACCACTGTTGTTGCAGTATTTTTTGCAATTTATCTCCTCTTAAGCAAACACAAGCTTAAAGCCCAATCCAAGCGTATTATGCAGCGTTTTATAAGAGCTGATATTTACGAAAAAATCTGTCATATCGGAGACGTCTTTAACGATAGCTTCCACCGTTTTATAGTCGGACAATGTACGGAGGCAATTATTCTCGGTGTTTTGTGCACAGTGGGTATGCTGATATTCAGATTGCCTTACGCACCTATGATTGGCGCTGTAATCGGTTTTTCCGCCCTTATTCCTGTTGTAGGCGCATTTATAGGCGGCGCGATCGGTGCTTTCCTTATTCTGACCCAATCACCTACCCAAGCCCTTATATTCCTTATTTTCTTAGTAATTCTTCAACAGATTGAAGGTAATATAATCTATCCTAAGGTAGTAGGCTCTTCCATAGGACTTCCCGCTATCTGGGTTCTTGCGGCAGTTGCGTTAGGCGGCGGTGTTTTCGGAGTATTCGGTATGATAATAGGCGTACCGGTTGCCGGTGCAATATACAAACTCGCAAAAGAATATCTGAATAAAGAACCGACAAACAATTTAACTCACAATGTATGAAGAAACCCCTTTGACGTCACCGGGCGTCAAAGGGGTTTTGTCGTTTATTGATTTCGTCTCCAATGGAACAGATATTGCTGGGCGATACCTTCAGTTCCTTTTATACACTCGGGCAATCCGTCGGGATAGAGCTCCCCGAGGATTCTCTTTACCCATACATCAACCGGGAAAGCCTCCATCCTTCCAAATCCGTAAAGAAGAGCGCACTGGGCTACTTTTTCTCCAACACCTTTTATTTTTATAAGCTCTGACTTTGCTTCTTCAAAGGGAAGCTCTTTTATTTTTTCTATATTCACTTCTCCTGAAGAAATCTTTTGCGCGGCATCAATTATGTACTTTGCTCTGAAGCCTGCCCTCAATGGTGCTAAATCCTCCACCGTCAGCTCCGCTATGCGCTCTGCACCGGGAAACGAATAAAAATCCCCTGTTTTTTCACCGAAAGCTTCACACATTCTTTCAATAATCCCTTTTATGCGCGGGATATTATTATTGGCGGATATAATAAATGAGCAGACTGCTTCCCATTCGTCTTGTTTAAGAATACGTATTCCCGGGTAAGCCTCACACGCAATTTTCAGACTTTCGTCAGTATACGAAGCTACTATCTCTTTGTAATCTCTATCCAAATCAAAATATTTGCTCCACACATTCACGAAATCCTCGTCCGTTGTGTCAAAAAAAGTAACCTTGTCGTCCTCTTGCTTTATTCTCAGATACTTTGAGTGCGCTACACCCTGCCACTCTCCATTTTCAGTCTGTTTCCATCTGAAAGCCTGTCCGCAGTCAAGGCATAAGCCCACATCAAAACATTCCGTTTCCGTTAAGATGATATTTCCGTTCTCGATTATTTTTTTCATTTTTATCACCAAAATAACAATAACCTATTTTGAGAAATTAGTAAAGTTTTTTTGTCAACCTATTTTTAGCAAAAAAACGTTTTTCTACATTTTTAACAGTATTTTACTGACTTTTTCATAGATTATTTCGTTGTTAAATTTTAACAACGA
>JAZULQ010000064.1:0-8826 GCA_045603185.1 Acutalibacteraceae bacterium | reverse complement strand
GCACCCTTCAAAAAGAGTGCTGTTTATGGTTAATTATAACCAGAGGTTTAATAATTTAACAAGATAACGAAGTATTGTGTAGAACTTATTAGCTATGTCCAAAGCGGATGTGCTGATGTTGTTTCCTATATTTGCACCGGTATCGGTTCTGCCGTAACCGTCGATAGCACCATAGTTATCGTCAACACCGTCATCGTTTGCGAAGGAATCAAGAAGAGGTGAGGCGATTGCCACGAGGAGATATTCTCCGGCTGTAACGCCTTCTTCTTCAGCGGAAATCATATTAATAATAGTATCAACTGATTCGATGTTCTGTGCAGCGATAACACTTGCTGCGGCTTGATAGAATACCTGGTCATCAATATAGTCGAACTCGGATTTTATAACGAGTGACATTATAAGGAAAAGAATTTTAACATCATTTTCGTAGAGGGGATAGTCCTCGCTACCTGCATAGTGGGCGGAAACAAGCTCTGTTGCAACATCCCAACCGTCTTTGTAATCGCTGTCGGGGATTTCGATGTTATATTCTCTTGCCAATTCCTGGGCACTACCTTCACCGTAAAGGGGCATATTGAGAACATTGTTGAATGTATCAACAACATCTCTTACGAGTGTGTAATAAATATCACCGGGCTTTATACCTAACTGTTCGTCCTGGAAACCGCGTTCAAGTCTGTATTCAACACCGTTTTTGAGATATTCTTTTGCAAAGGCGTTGAGACCTTTGTTCATTTCTGCAATCTGTTCGTCGGAGTATCCGTCAACTGCGGCAACGAGAGCATCAGTGTCAATGCTGTCAACAGTTTTTGCTTCGTAAGTGATTGTGTCTTCGCTCATTTCAATGTATCTGTACTGAAGGGGATACATTGTGAGAGAGGTTGTAGCAAAGTCGGAGATTGTATTGCCTGAGGGCGATGTGTGAGTTGTAGCATCACTGCAATGCTCGTGACCGGAGAAAACAAGCTTTATACCTGCATCAGCCCATTTGTTAGCAGTGGCTATATGGTCTCTGATAATGAAATCGTGGCTGAGAACTCTCTGTAAGGGTAAATGGTCAAGAAGATTGTGGTGCAGCATAAGTATGGGATATCTACCATCATCATAAGCCTTCTGAGCCTGTTCGATTACCCAGTCAACCTTGTGGTCGTTCATACCATCTTCTGTTGATTTGTCGGGGTCGTTACTGTCAAGGGCAATAAGGCGATATTTATCACCAAGGTTTGCTGTATATGATAAACCGTCGGTAACTATAGCGTGGTCATAACCGAAATCTGCATAAATTTCTCTGAACTCTTCTGCGCCTGTTACGCAGTATTCACCGGGTAAGCCGTAGTCGTGATTGCCGGGGATAACGTAAACCTGTTTACCTGAAGTTTCTTCAAAGTTTTTGAATTTTTCGGCAACTGCCTGATGCTCTTCGATAAGTCTTCTGCCGTTATCTGCAAGGTCACCGGATACAAGCAAAAATTCTATATTGTCATTTTCGGCAACCTGACGGAGCATTTCATCGATAATAAGACCGCTTTCATTTTCCATAGCGGCACGTCTGTTGGCATAGCCGTAAATGGGGTCTTCCGAGAACCATTCTAATTCTTCGTCGGGAATATTGTAGTGAAGGTCCGAAGCTACCGCGTACGCTAAGTCAACGTCGCTTGATGCGGCGCTAACGCCAACGATACAAGCAGACACGAGTACGGTAACAGAAAGAATAATCGCGATTATTTTTTTCACAAAATCACCTACTAAATAAATGTTAAGATAAATTTAACATTTTTTAGCGTTTATGTCAATAAAAATAACCACATCCGCAGTAATAGGGATGTGGTTAAAAGTGAACATAATATATTTTATCTCTGAACTCTGCCTGAGCCGTCGCCGCCTGCGAGCTTTTCAACTTCGCCAACGCCGATTCTGTTGAAGTCGCCTTCTATTGAGTGCTTGAGAGCAGATGCCGCAACTGCAAATTCAATAGCGGACTGAGTATCTTTACCGCTTAAAAGGGCATAGATAAGACCGCCGCCGAAGCTGTCACCGCCACCTACGCGGTCAACGATATGAAGGTGATATTCCTTAGAGAAGCAGTAGTTTTCGCCATCATAGAGCATAGCTGCCCAATCGTTGTCGTTAGCGGAAATGGAGCTGCGCAGTGTAATTGCAACCTTCTCAAAACCGAATGTATCTGCAAGCTGTTTTGCAACTGATTTGTAGCCGTCTTTGTTGAGCTTGCCGCCGTAGATATCGGTGTTTTCTGCCTCTATGCCGAAAACGTCCTTTGCATCTTCTTCGTTTGAAATACATACATCAACGTATTTGCAAAGCTCTGTCATAGCTTCTCTTGCTTCTGCTCTTGTCCAGAGTTTGCCGCGGTAGTTAAGGTCGCAGGAAATTTTAACGCCTTTGGCTTTTGCGGCAACGCAAGCCTCTTTGCATATTCCGACGAGGTTTGCACCTAATGCGGGAGTAATTCCTGTAAAGTGGAACCAGTCAGCACCCTCGAAAATTTCATCCCAGTTGAAGTCGGCGGGGGATGCCTCCTGAATTGCGGAATGTGCACGGTCATAAATGCAAACGCTACCACGCTGTGAAGCGCCTTTTTCAAGGAAGTAAATACCTACTCTGTCGCCGCCGCGTGCTATTTTAGAAGTATCAACACCGAAATAACGGAGTGAATTAACAGCCGCCTGACCGATAGCATGTTCGGGAAGCTTTGTAACATAAACAGAATCCATACCGTAGTTGGCGAGAGAAACTGCAACGTTTGCTTCACCACCACCGAAGGTAGCCTGAAGCTGGTCATCCTGGAAGAAACGATAGTAACCATTTGGTGCAAGGCGAAGCATAATTTCGCCGAAAGTAACAACTTTAGCCATTTGAACGTGCCTCCTTAACAATTTCAACAGATTTTTTGCAAAGGTCGATGATTTCGTCCCACTTCTGATTGTCAATAAGGTCAGCAGTAACCATATAAGAACCACCACAAGCTGCAATTACGGGGCAGGAAAGGTAATCTTTGAGGTTGTTGAGACCGATACCGCCTGTGGGCATAACCTTGAACATGGGGAAGGGTGCGCTCATTGCCTTGATTTTTGCAAGTCCGCCGGATTGCTCAGCGGGGAAGAACTTAAGAACATCAAGACCGAGTCTGTATGCTGTATGGTAATCTGTGGGAGTGGTGCATCCTGCGTAAATGGGGATGTTCTTCTCCTGACAGTATTTAACTATATATTCGTCAAGACCGGGTGTAACGATGAATTTTGCGCCTGCTTCGATTGCTTCGTCTACCTGAGCTGTTGTAAGAACAGTGCCTGCACCTACAAGCATTTCGGGTACGTTTTCGCTCATAAGCTTGATTGCGGTTGCGGCACCTGCTGCACGGAATGTAACCTCGGCAACGGGTACACCGCCTTTGACGAGTGCTTCTGCAAGAGCAACTGAATCTCTTTCGGGATTGTTGAGTTTAATAACCGGAACTACGCCGATTGACATAATTTTTTCGGAAATTGCGTTCATTTTTATATCCTCCCAATTATTTGTTAAGTGCTTTTTCGCAAGCTTCAAAAAGACCGTTTATATATGTTGCACCAAGTGCACGGTCATAAAGACCATAACCGGGTTTGCCGGTTTCGCCCCATATCATTCTGCCGTGGTCAGGTCTTACGTAACCGTCGAAGCCTGTTTCAACAAGTGCTTTTACGATTTCGTACATATCAAGGCTACCGCATTTTGAAAGGTGACCCTGTTCTTCAAAACTACCGTCGGGAAGAACGAGCACCTGACGAATGTGCATAAATGCGATTCTGTCCATAGCGCTGTATTTGCGAACCATTTTTATAACATCATTTGATGCGGCGCAACCGAGAGAGCCGGTGCAAAGGCAAAGTGAGTTTGCAGGACTGTCAACGATAGCGAGCATTCTGTCGAGATTTTCTTCACAAGTGATAATTCTCGGGATACCGAAAATGGGATAGGGCGGGTCGTCGGGATGTATAGCCATTCTTACGCCACATTCCTCAGCAACGGGAATAACTTTTTTGAGGAACTTTTCAAGGTTCGTCCAGAGACCTTCTTCACCAAGCTCACCGTAAGCGGAAATGAGTTCACGGACTTCCTCCTGAGTGTAGCTTGAATCCCAACCGGGAAGATGAATATCATCTTTGAGGGGGTCAAGACCCTTCATCTGTTCCCAATACATTACAAGGCTTGTGGAGCCGTCGGGGGCTTCCTTGTCGAGCTGGGTGCGTGTCCAGTCGAAGACGGGCATAAAGTTATATGTTACACATTTTATACCGTATTTTGCACAACGGCGGATATTTTCGCAGTAAACATCAATTAGTGCATCTGCGTCATCTCTGCCGAGCTTGATGTTTTCGTGAACAGGAATTGACTCAACAATATCGAAAAGAAGATTGTTCTCTTCGCACTGCTTTTTCATTTTTTCGAGGCTTTCCTCCGGCCAAACCTCACCGGGCTTTACATCGTATACAGCGCTGACTATGCTGCGCATATTGGGAATCTGGCTGATGTATTGCAGAGAAATAGGGTCGGATTCGCCGTACCAACGAAATGACATTTTCATAATAGGTGTCCTCCCGATAAAAATATAATTGCCTATTTATACAAAATAAGTATATCACGTGATATTTACAATATAAATTGTATATATTGTTTGACATATTGTGAATATTGCGGTAATATTAAAAGTAGTATATAAAAATTTTCTCTCAAGGATAGTGAAAATATGCAATCACAGTCACAAAGTTTTCAAAGTCGTCAGAATATGGAAAAAAACACTTTTGAAATATTCCATTATCGTGACCCAAAGCCTGAAACAGTTGCGGTACATCACCACGATTTTTATGAGATATATTTTTTCTTAAGCGGTGAGGTCGAGTACAGAGTTGAAGGCAGAACATATCTGCTTGAACCGGGAGACCTTCTTTTGATTAATCCGAGAGAGCTTCACCAGCCTATTGTTAAACCCGGTGAAACTTATGAAAGAATTGTATTGTGGATTGATAAAATGTATCTTGAAAGTTTTATGTCGGGTGACGTGAGTCTTACAAAATGTTTTGATACGCAGCTACCTACTCATTCAAATATATTAAGACCAACGGGAATTCAGCGTACAAACATCAATGACCACCTTAATAATATGATAAAAGAAAGCTATGGAGATAATTACGGTAACGAACTGAGTGCAATAGGCTCATTCATTCAGTTTATGGTGGAAATAAACCGCCTTGCTTTTCAAAAAAGTGAAACTGCGCAGCCCGTTAAGGATGCACAGCTCGTAACTCAGGTGCTTTCATTTATAAATGAACATTATAATGAGGACTTATCGCTTGAAACTATTTCACAAAAGTTTTTTGTAAGTAAGTACCATCTTTCCCATGAATTCAGCCGTGCCGTAGGTACAAGCGTATACAGATATATAATGCTGAAAAGGCTACTGAATGCCAAAGAGCTTTTGGCAGAGGGACTCGCTCCGGGTGCAGTTTATCATAAGTGCGGCTTTCAGGATTACGCCAATTTTTACAGAGCTTTTAAAGCGGAGTATGGCGTGAGCCCGAAGGAATTAAGTGCCAAAAGTTAGCTCAATGTTGACTCAAATAATCAGTTGTAATATAATAATTGTATATAAGTGATAATAAGAGGGGTATTATGGCAGCTTTTAAATGTAAAATGTGTGGCGGAGAACTCAATATCAGTGATGAGAAGGTTGCTGTTTGCGATTATTGTCTGACTAAACAGACCTTACCGAGACTTGATGATGAGCGTAAAGCTAATTTTTATGATAGGGCAAACCATTTCCGTCGTAATAACGATTACGATAAAGCAATGGCAATATACGAGCAAATACTCAGCGAGGACAACACAGATGCGGAAAGCTATTGGTCTCTTGTCCTTTGTACATATGGTGTTGAATATGTTGAAGACCCCATTTCTCATAAGCGAATTCCTACGGTAAACAGAGTTCAATTTACGCCGGTTGTCAGTGATGATAATTATAAAAATGCTATAAAATACGCAACACCTGAGCAGAAAGATATTTACGAAGAAGAAGCCCGGGTTATTGATGAAATACAGAAGAAAATTTTAGAAATATCAAAAAAAGAAGAACCTTTTGACGTATTTATCTGCTATAAAGAAACAGATATCCAAGGAAGAAGAACGCAGGACTCGGTTTTGGCAACGGAGCTTTATCACGAGTTAGTAAGAGACGGTTTTAAAGTCTTTTTTTCCAGGATAACTCTTGAAGATAAATTGGGGCAGGAGTATGAGCCGTATATATTTGCAGCCCTCAATTCTTCTAAAGTAATGGTGGTCCTTGGCACTAAAGCTGAACACTTCAATGCACCTTGGGTTAAAAATGAGTGGTCCAGATATTTATCACTTATACGTAAAGGTGAACGCAAGCTGCTTATTCCGGCATACAAAAATATGGACCCGTACGACTTGCCCGATGAATTTTCTCATCTTCAGGCCCAGGATATGTCACGGTTGGGCTTTATGCAGGACCTTGTTCATGGTATAAAGAAAATAGTTGATGCGGAGAAACAAACTTCTCCTAACACTCAGTCTTTTGCGGAAAATACCAATAATGTAAATATAGATGTCATTATTAAAAGGATATCTATGTTTGTTGAAGACGGAAATTGGGAGAGTGCCGATGCCTATTGCGAGAAAGTTCTTGATATAGACCCTGAAAATGCTCAGGCATATTATTATAAAATATTTGTCAATTACAAGGCTAAAAACAGAGAAGAGCTTGTCGGAAAAGTTCCGGAATTAAATAAAAACACCAACTATTTAAAAGTATTGCGTTTTGGCGATGAAGAAATAAAAAAAGAATTAGAGTTATTGGATAAGGATATTGCGGCAAGGGTAAGATTTTTGAACCTTGAAAACGCATATAACTCAGCCAAGGCACTGCTGAATAACGGTAAATCTTACGAAGATTACAAAAAAGCACAAGAGGATTTCACGAAAATTAAAGATTATAAAAATTCAGCTGAAATGGCTGTTGCTTGCCAGGAGAAAATATATTTATCAGCTATTCAGCTTATGAATGAAAATAAAATAAAGAAAGTCCGCGAAGCAAAAAAGATTTTTGCTGTAATTGCAGATTATAAGGATTCTCGACAAAAAATACAGGAATGCGATAAATTTCTGCTTGATGAAGATAAACGCTACGAAGAAGAAATACAAAAGAAGGCAAAGAAAGAATCCGCCTTTAATGCGGTTATGGTTGCTGCGGTTATTATCGGCGTGGTCGTGCTACTTGGTGTGGGAGGTATATTCAATATATTTTCCGGTAAAGGTTCAAAGTACGATAAGGCGTATGAACTAATGCTGGACGGTGAATACGAAAGAGCGTATGATATTTTTGAATCCTTAGACGGATACAAAGACAGCGAAGATTTGATGGAAGTTATTGAAGACAAAATGGAGGAAGAGAATAATTTTTCTTATTAAATGTTAAAAAAGAATCATCGAAGTTACATAAATGCAAAAAATGCCCGACCTTTCGGTCAAGCGGTTTTTTGTGTATTAAACTTATTCAGCCTTGGGAGCGTAAAGATCCTGGAGTCTGAGAAGGTGCTCATATCTTTCGAGAGCTGTCTGCTCGGACTGTGCGAAGAGTGCTTCTGCTCTTTCGGGGAATGAACGTGTAAGAGAAGAATAACGGGCTTCGTTGAGAAGGAATGCCTTGTAATCGCCTGTTGCGGGCTTGGAATCGATTGTAAAGGGATTCTTACCTTCTGCTTTGAGAGCGGGGTTGTAACGGAACATATTCCAGTAACCGCATTCAACAGCTTTCTTCATTTCGTTCTGGCAGTTAACCATACCACCCTTGATTGAGTGCATTTCGCAGGGTGAGTAAGCAATGATAAGTGAAGGACCATTGTAAGCTTCAGCTTCTTTGATAGCCTTAAGTGTCTGATTCTGGTCAGCACCCATAGCGATCTGTGCAACGTAAACATAGCCGTAGCTCATTGCGATTTCAGCAAGGCTCTTCTTAGCGATAGCCTTACCTGCAGCAGCGAACTGAGCAACCTGACCGATGTTGGAAGCCTTAGAAGCCTGTCCACCTGTGTTGGAGTAAACTTCGGTATCGAATACCATGATGTTTACATCTTCGCCGGAAGCAAGAACGTGGTCAACACCGCCGAAGCCGATGTCGTATGCCCAACCGTCACCACCGAAGATCCATACAGATTTCTTTGAAAGGAATTCTTTGTTGTCAACAATAGCTTTGCATGTATCACAGCAAGAACCGTCGCCGATAGCAGCAACAAGAGCTTCTGTAGCAGCACCGTTCTTTTCGCCGTCGTTAACAGTGTCAAGGTAAGCCTTAGCAGCAGCCTTAACCTCGTCGCCTGCTTTATCAGATGCAGCGATTTCTTCAACCTTAGCAATAAGGCTGTTACGAAGAGCTGCCTGACCGAGAAGCATACCGAAGCCGTGTTCTGCGTTATCCTCAAAGAGTGAGTTACCCCAAGCAGGACCCTGACCCTTAGCATTTGTTGTATAGGGAGATGTAGCAGCGGGACCACCCCAGATTGATGAACAACCTGTTGCGTTAGAAATATACATTCTGTCACCGAAGAGCTGTGTTACAAGACGAGCATAAGCTGTTTCAGCACAACCTGCGCAAGAGCCTGAGAACTCAAGAAGAGGTTTCTTGAACTGGCTGGAGATAAGGTTTGCAGAAGAAGCAATGCCTTCTTTTTCTGAAACGTTAGCTACGCAGTAATCAAATGCTGCCTGCTGAACATCCTGGCTCTCACGAGAAACCATTTTAAGTGAATTTGTGGGACA
>JAZULQ010000063.1:0-76624 GCA_045603185.1 Acutalibacteraceae bacterium | reverse complement strand
CAAGCGGTAAGGCAACGGACTTTGACTCCGTCATGCGTGAGTTCGAATCTCGCCATCCCTGCCAGCAAAGAGAGATACCCTTTTGGGTGTCTCTTCTTTGCTTATGTTGATTTCTTTATGCGAGATTCGAACTCCCTCGGCGAAGCCGAACACAATCGGTGTTTGCGTAGCAAACGCAAGGCAGAGCCTTGCGAATCTCGCCATCCCTGCCAGAAAAAAGCACTTCTTCGGAAGTGCTTTTTTCAATGAAATTTGCCCTTACAGGCAAGTGAAATAGCTTTGCTGTGAAATATTTACTTCGTAAATGTGAAATATTCGCTAACGCGAATGTGGGCAAATTTTATTTCACATTGCGTAGCAATATTTCATTAATGCCAACTGCTTTTTCATTAATCACACATTGCTTTCATACTCATTTTATGATATCATTGTATATATTAAATTTTCTTTCAAGGAGTCATTTATGGTCTACCCCGAACCTAACAAGCTCGTTTCTAAAGTTGATACATACCTTAACTGTGCTGAGGTCTTTGCGTACAGAAGCACTTGCTTAAAGCGTAAATACGGTGCGGTAATTGTAAAAGATGATGTTGTCGTTTCTACAGGATATAACGGCTCTCCCCGCGGCTTTGAGAACTGCTGTGAAATAGGCTATTGTCCGAGAATTGAACAAAATATGCACCAGGGTGAAGGTTACGGTATTTGTAGGGCTGTTCATGCCGAAATGAACGCTTTGCTGAATTGTTCTCGTCAACAGACATTAGGAGCTGATTTATATCTTACCGGTATCAATCCCGGCGATAACTCTGTTTACAAATCAAAGCCCTGCCCGGTATGTGCAAGGAATATTATCCAGGCAGGTATAAGAAACGTTTATTTAAGAGTTGGAGATGGCGCAAATAATTATATTGTAATCCCTGCGATGGAATTACAGTGGCTACAAAAATAACAAAACCGCAAGGCTCATCCTTGCGGTTTAATTTATATCACTTTAAATCAAATTCAAAATGTGAGAAGTCTGCGTCTACCCTTTTTCCTTCAATGAACTTTCTAGCGGTGAAAATGACTTTGTTATCATAAACTTCACAGTAATAACCTACACCACAATCGGTATAACCAAAGTTATTTTCTTTTCTGTAACCGGGAATGCTTAAGGAATAAACACCATTTTTCTCATTAAGAACCTCTAATGTTTTTTCAAAAACGCCACCGTGAAGATGACCGTTAATAAAGTAAACATTTTTATACTTTTCCATTACAGCTCTTACATCATCGGACTGTTCACCCATATCCCCTGTTTTCCAGACTTCGGGAAGACCGTGGGTTTCAGCAAAAGCCTGATGGCACATTACGAAAGCAGGCTTGCCGTCCTTTGTGCCCCTTGCAAGCTCTTTATCAAGGAAATCCATCTGTTCTTTAGTAATATGAGCTTTTTCAAGAACGCGTTTTTCTGTACCTATAACTATAAAGGTGTAACCGTTAATATCATAGGAATAAAAACTCTTTTTGTTAGTATTGATATTAAGGTACTCTTCAGCCTTTTTCATGATAATCTTCTGATTTCTGCCGTATATGAATCTGACATCATGATTACCCATTGTAACAAAGAGTTTGAAATCATTTTTATATTTATCGAAAACATTAAAGAAGCGTTTGTATTCACATTTTCTGCCGTAATCGGTTATATCACCCGCCATAAGAACGGCATCAATTTTGTTTTTGGAATTTTTCAAATCTTCAAAAAAATTGTTAAGATTAACAGTGGCACTCTCTTTGTCAATAAGGTGAGTATCGGCAATAGAAGCGAAAGATACCCTTACATTATCACCATCAATAAAACTAATTGGTTCATCTTCAGAGAGAGTAAAAACCTGGTCATAGGCAGGAAACATTGATTTAATTTGCTTTTTGTACTTATCTATAAAAATTTCAAGTGACATAAAATACTCCTATTCTTTCTCGTTATATAATAAAAAAATTTAAAATCTTTCTGTAAAGCTTTTAAAACCATCAACAAGAATTGTGATATTCCTCATATCACAAATAGTATCATTTTTAGTATGTATTCGACTCATATAATATCCAACCAATGGTTTCCTGTTAAGAGCAGCAACAGCAACATTAATCGGGAATCCCATTTGATCAGAGGGATAAAATGTTGTCGATGAATTTTCATGAAGAATTGTTTTATCCGAAGCAACAGAAAAAATAGATTTAAGAGAATCAGAACAATGTATTTTTGATTTTTTTGAATAAACGAACATAATGTTATCGCCATCGCCGACACAATCAAAATTGACAACAAGTTTTTCTTTCACTATTTTTTTGTGTACTTTACGAAAATAAGCAGAGCCGAGGAGTCCGTTCTCCTCGTTATCAAATAAAACAAACGCACACTTTTCTCTTTCTTCATCAGACAGAGATTGCATTAATTCCAATATAGTTATAACACCGGAAGTATTATCATTGGCTGTATGTTTATTAGGTTTTCCTAAAAAAAACACTACAAAAACAAAGGCTAATAAAAACACAACAGATAAATAATAAGAAATCAAAAAGTTGGATAAAAAGTATTCTAAAACAGAAAAAACAACACCTGTTACCAAAAAGAAAGGAATACAAATTAACACACTGTAAAGTATGGTTAATAATATATTTTTCGGCATTATAAAATTAGGAAAAGGTAAAACTGCACAGGTATCGTAATGAGCAGTAAAAACAATTTTAGCGTTATCCAAATCACCAAAAACCAAATTGCGACTTTTAGGGATTCCGCCTTCCTCGACTTTCATTTCGGGAAAGTTGTTTTTAAGAAAACTTATAAACTCGTTTTTTTGTTGTTTTGTTTTTCTAACCTGATATTTCTCGAACAAAACGTTTGAAACATTCGTCACATTATCACCCCATACCGACATTATAATACATACATGAAGAAAAAACAATAAAAACGAAAAAAGCTCTTGATTTATATAAAGAGTAATGCTATAATAACAAAGCTTTGGAGGCGTAGCTCAGTTGGCTAGAGCACTTGCTTGACGTGCAAGGGGTCACAGGTTCGAGCCCTGTCGTCTCCACCAAAAAAGGAAAAGTCACTTTTGGTGGCTTTTTCTTTTTTTGAGTTTAATATACAAAGGGCTCGAACCTGTCTCGGCGAAGCCGAACACAATCGGGAGTTCGCGTAGCGAATGATGGGCAGAGGCCTTCGACCCCTGTCGTCTCCACCAAAATAAAGAAGAGTAGCTGATGCTACTCTTTTTTATTTTTTGTAGTAAGTTGTAAGGGCTCGAACCTGCCTCGCCGAAGGCGAATATAATCGGGAGTTCGCGTAGCGAATGATGGGCAGAGCCCATCGAGCCCTGTCGTCTCCACCAAAATAAAGAAGAGTAGCTGATGCTACTCTTCTTTATTCTTATTCAAACAATGATGTTGAAAGGTATCGTGCGCCTGTATCGGGCAGGAGAACAACTATTATTTTTCCTGCGCTTTCGGGTCTTTGGGCAATTTTCAAAGCCGCGCAGAGAGCCGCGCCGGATGATATACCCACAAGTAACCCCTCTTTAACTCCAATAATACGCGCGTATTTATAGGCATCTTCGTCACTGACTGTGAGAATTTCGTCATATACATCCGTATTCAATACCTTGGGTACAAATCCTGCACCTATGCCCTGAATACCATGTTTACCCGCAACGCCTTTTGAAAGTACCGGCGAAGTTTCGGGTTCAACGGCAATTACTTTGATATTTTCATTTTTAGATTTAAGGTATTCGCCTACGCCTGTAATAGTTCCGCCCGTACCAACACCGGCAACAAATATATCAACATTGCCGTCAGTATCTTCATATATCTCCGGACCGGTTGTCTTGCGATGTGCTTCGGCATTGGCATCATTATCGAACTGACCCGGTATAAAGCTGTTCGGATTTTCTTTAGCCAATTCCTGCGCCTTTTCTATTGCGCCCGACATTCCGTATTTTCCGTCGGAAAGCACAACCTCGGCTCCATAGGCTTTCATAAGTTTAATACGCTCTACGGACATTGTATCCGGCATAACGATAACCGCCCTATACCCTCTTGCGGCGGCAACTGCAGCAAGGCCGATACCGGTATTGCCGGAAGTAGGTTCAATAATCACGGAATCAGATTTAAGAAGACCTTTTCTTTCGGCATCGTCTATCATTTCTTTAGCAACTCTATCCTTAACAGAGCCTGCGGGATTAAAAAATTCCACCTTGGCAAGTAAAGTTGATTCTAAATTATAAAGCTTCTCAATATTCTGAAGTTCAAGCAATGGTGTTCTACCAATAAGCTGTTCTGCTGATTTATAAATATTAGACATCAAATCACCGTTCTTCAATAAGTTTTATTAAATCCCCTACCTTACTTGGTCTGGGTTTATTTATTTTTAAAAGCATTTCATCAATAAGCTCGTCAACCTTTTTGACTTCTTTTTCAAAATCCTTAGCAGAAACTCGCAACACACCATACCGCACAGCGGAAAGCTGAATAAGATTATCCGATGTAACAACTCTTACGTTCTCGTTTTTGCCTATATCAGCAATAAGTTTTTCGATATAATTGTCACCGAGTTCACGCTCTTTTGTATAAACAACGCGGATATTATTGTAATTATAACGTTTACCTGTATTACCCGCCACTTTATACGCATCAAACACAAGTACAGTTTCACATTTACTGAACGCGCTGTAATTACACAGTATATCCATCAATTTACTGCGTGCACTTTCAAGGTTATCTTCAGCCAGTTTTTTTAAGTTATCCCAGGCAAAAATAACATTGTAACCGTCAACTATAATATACTTTTTGCGTTGAACAGGGTTATATTCTGCCTGAACAGGTTTTTTAGGGGTGACATTGTGACTATACCTATAATAAGGATGTTTATCCTTTCCGAACTCGCGTTCCATAATAGCTTCAAGTTCTTTGTCATCAATATGGAAATTACGCTTATTAAGAGTCACTTCATAAGGTGTTTTTTCCAGGACAAGGCAGGAGTCAATGTGCATATATTCAAAAACCTTATCCCATTTCACATTAAATCCGGCACCATGTGCACAAAATACCGAATCGGGAGTATTCTCCAAATCACTTTCAGGAGAATATTTTGCATTTTCTGTAACTTCATCCGGATTATGACACACATCATAACCGCAAACATCACAAAACAGGCGACCTCTTCCACCGGTATAAGACGCAACCTCTGACGCGTAACCGTTAAAACAGACAACCGGTGCTCTGCCGGTAATTACTGTAACGCCGTTAGAATCCTCGGGAGCTTCAAATGTGCCGTTTTTCATCTTTATATCAATAATTGCGCGACCTATTAGCTCAGTAGGTACTTCTAAGCGGAAGTTATAGTACGGCTCTAAAAGCACTGATTTCGCCTGCATTAAACCTTGCCTTACAGCACGATATGTAGACTGTCTGAAATCCCCGCCCTCAGTGTGTTTAAGATGAGCTCTACCTGCCGCAAGAGTAATTTTAACATCAGTTATAGGTGAGCCGGTTAAAACGCCCACATGCTCTTTTTCAGCCAAATGCAACAAAATAAGGTTCTGCCAGTTTCTATCCAAAGAATCCTCGCTACATTCAGACTTCAAAACAATTCCGCTACCTCGCGGCAACGGTTCAAGAATCAAGTGAACCTCAGCATAATGTCTGAGTGGCTCGTAATGACCTACACCTTCAACAGTGTTTTTAATAGTTTCCTTATATAATACTCTTCCCGAATCAATTTCAACATCCACATCAAACCGTTCGGAAATAATGCCTTTTAATATCTCGGTCTGTATATCACCCATAAGAGAAACGTGTATTTCCTGAAGAAAAGAGTTCCACGACACGTGGAGCTGTGGGTCTTCTGCCTCGAGAAGACGTAATTTAGGCAAAAAAGTCTGGGCATCACAATTTGAGGGTAATACTATCCTGTAACTCATAACCGGTTCAAGATAAGATTCATAAAAAGCTTCCTCTTTACCCAAACCATCACCGCAATTAAGCCCTGAAAAACCTGTAACGGCGCAAACACCGCCGGCAGTCATTTCATTAACAGAAGTAAATTTATCACCCGAGTAAACTCTTAAGCCGTTGACTTTTTCTGTTTTTCCGTTATAAGAAATAGCTTCTTTTACTTTAATGCTACCGCCGGTAACCTTAATATGGGTTAAACGCTCACCTTTTGAGTCATGAGTAATTTTAAATACCTTTGCTGAAAAATCATCCGGATAATTTTTAACGGATATATAATCATAAAGCCCCTGTAAAAACTCGTCTATCCCCTCAGATTTAAGCCCCGAACCAAAATAACATGGTATAATCGCTCTTTTTCTGAGAAGTAGTGCTATATCTTCCTTTGTAACACTGCCGGTTTCAAAATACTTCTCCAGCACTGATTCATCACACACCGCAATGCTTTCAAGCATTTCCTCAGTATCAGCTGAAGAAAAATCGATACAACAACCGCCGCATAAATCATTTAAATCAGCAAGAATGTCGCTTTTTTCCAATCTAGCGAAATCCATCTTCGTCACAAAGACGAAAGTAGGTATATTGTAGCTTTTTAAAAGTTTCCATAGAGTTCTGGTATGAGCCTGAACACCATCAGTACCGCTTATAACAAGTATGGCGTAATCCAGCACCTTTAACACTCGCTCGGTTTCAGCCGAAAAATCCACGTGACCGGGAGTATCAAGTAATGTAATATCTAAATCGTTTACATTAAACACGGACTGCCCCGCAAAGATTGTAATCCCGCGTTCTTTTTCGAGGGTATGGGTATCTAAGGTCGTATCACCGTTATCAACACGACCTATTTTCCTTATTTTACCGGCTTTGTAAAGCAAAGCTTCGGCTAATGTTGTTTTACCTGCGTCAACATGAGCAAGGATTCCCACTACACTCTTTTTCATACTTTCCTTTTTAAAAACCGACAGAACAGCTTGCTCTGTCGGTAATTTTAATTATTTATAAGTTACTTCAATATCATTATCAACCGCGGTAATCGTAATTTCACTAACAGGTGCACCTGCATTATCAATAAGAATATTAGCAACTTTATCTTCAATAGTCTTTCTGATGGTTCTTCTGATATCACGCGCGCCTCTGCCGCCATCCTCTGACTTATCTGCAATTATTTCGCAAACGCCGTCACCGACAACAAGCTCAATACCTTTATCCTTAAGAGGTTGACGGAACTCTTCAATAAGAATAGCCGCTATCTTAACTAACTCTTCTTTACCCAAGGTATTGAAGACAACAATTTCATCAACTCTGCCTAAAAATTCGGGTCTGAGGAATTCTTTGAGAGCTTTCATCGCCTTGTCCTTTGATGCAGTATTCTTATCGCGATTGAATCCGAGTGCATTTTCTGTAATATGGCTACCTGCATTAGAAGTCATAATGATAACAGTGTTTTCAAAACTAACTGTTCGTCCTTGAGCATCGTTAGTTTTGCCTTCATCAAGAATCTGAAGAAGTATATTCATTACATCGGGATGTGCTTTTTCTATTTCGTCAAACAAAACAACCGAATAAGGTTTTCTTCTTACCTTCTCGGTCAGCTGTCCCGCTTCATCATATCCTACGTATCCGGGAGGAGAACCGATAAGTCTTGAAACGCTGTGCTTCTCCATAAACTCTGACATATCAAGTCTTATAAGGGTTTCAGGTGTTTCAAACAGCTCGTTTGCAAGCTGTTTTACAAGCTCGGTTTTACCGACACCGGTAGGACCTACAAAAATAAACGATGCGGGTTTTCTGACTGCAGAAATCTGGACTCTGCTTCGTCTGATTGCGGCGGCGAGCACCTCAACAGCCTCATCCTGACCTATAATACGAGATTTCAGTTTTTGCTCAAGATTGGAGAGCTTGCGCATATCATTCTCGATAATCTTAGATGTCGGAATACCTGTCCAAAGATTGATTACCTTAGCAACGTCTTCCTCTGTAACATCATTATCATCAGCTTTAACCTTAACGTTTGCGGCTTCTTTCTCTATTGCCATTCTCTCTGCCTTAAGCATTGAAATTGCCTCATAGTCAGGGCCGTTTTCATCGGTAACATTAATAAGCTCCTCTTCCCTTTCAATAAGGTCTGCAATCTTTGCAGAAAGCTTCTGGTAGTCACTGATGGCAACGTTTCTGAGGTTTGCGCAAGTGCATGCTTCATCGAGAAGATCTATCGCCTTATCGGGCAAAAATCTATCATTAATATAGCGTTCGGAAAGTAATACAGCTCTATAAACCAAAGCATCCGAAATCTTAACTTTATGGAAATCTTCATAATACTCTTTAATTCCCAAAAGCATCTTATAGCAATCGGCGATAGACGGTTCTTCAACCTTAACCGGCTGGAAACGTCTTTCTAATGCTGCATCCTTTTCGATGTGCTTACGGTATTCGTTAAAAGTTGTAGCACCAATAACCTGAATCTGTCCACGTGAAAGAGCAGGTTTAAGAATGTTGGCAGCATTCATAGAACCCTCGGCATCACCTGTACCCACGAGATTGTGAACCTCGTCAATGAAAAGGATAATATTGCCTTCCTCTTTAACCTCATCAACGAGTCCTTTGATACGGCTCTCAAACTGACCACGGAACTGAGTTCCTGCAACAAGTGAAGTCAAATCCAAAAGGTGTATTTCTTTATCTGCGATTCTTGCAGGAACTTCACCCGAAGCAATTTTCAAAGCAAGACCTTCAGCAATAGCGGTCTTACCGACACCGGGCTCACCAATAAGGCAAGGGTTATTTTTTGTTCTTCTGCAAAGTATCTGAGTAACACGGTAAATCTCGGTTTCTCTGCCGATTATTCTGTCTATTTTTCCTTCGCGGGCTTTGGCAGTTAAATCGGTGCAATATGAGCCGAGGAATTTACGTTTCGTTTTACGTTTTTTCTTTTTAGAGCTCTTTTTTTCTTTTTCGTCGGGCTCATCAGCTTCGTCAGCTTCAGTATTCTCTGCCTCATTACCTTCCGGTAAAGATGCGGCGTCATTACCACCGCCGAACAAATTTTGCATAAAGGGCATTGTACCTGCGCCGCCAAGCTGGAAATCGTCCATATTTTCCATTATATCGCCAAACTGTTCGCTGACAGCATCAATATCTTCTTCTGTGATGCCCATATTCTGCATCATCTGCTTAATGGGACCAATATTAAGTTCAGAGGCACATTTAAGACAAAAGCCCTCTTGTGATGTTTTTTCACCCTCAACACGTGATACAAATATAACTGCAGGGCGTCTTTTGCATTTACTGCATAACATTTTATTATTCATTTAATTCTCCCGGGATAAACTATATTATAATCTTTATTTTTTTGAAAACTTTTCTTTGAACTGACGGAATGTATCGGGTAAATAGCTAACAAAGGCTACAAGAGTTAGTATTGCCGAAACTGCAACGAGTATCATCATTGCAACTGAAGGAAGCTCAAATACATCTTTTAACAATCCTACTTCAGGTCCGAATGCTACGATGAGAAGCATAATTGCATAGAAAGCAAATGTTGCAACTTTTCCGAAAATCTCGGCAGCGCTTGGACGAAGGTTCAAAAGAAGCATAATACCGCCGAAAACAACCATTACAAGCTCTTTAACTATAAATACAAGGAAAACCCAGCTGAATGCTTTAAGCGCCGGATCCTCGGCTTTATTGAATGAAATAAAGAGAAGAACTGCAAGTGTAATCTGAGTTAATTTATCTGCAACCGGGTCAAGTACCTTGCCGAGATCGCTGACCTGGTTAAATTTACGTGCAATTTTACCATCAAGAAAATCGGAAATACCGGATAAAGCGAGCATAACAATCGCCCAAATCGGTTTACCGGTTACAAAGAAATAAGCAAAAACCGGAATAACAAGAATTCTGATGACGCTCAACAAATTTGGTATTGTTAAACAACCTTTAAATAAACCTTTCATACTTTAAACCTCACATTAAATAAAATTAACTAACGGATTATAATCTAAAACAAACCGATATATATACGAAGACGATACAAAATCCTTTAATAAACCTATATCGGTTGAATTAACGAGCACACATATGACTGTACAAGCCACAAACACAAACACAACTGCTTTTACAAATCCAAGAACTCCGCCAAGAATTGAGTTAGCCTTGCCGACAACCGGTAATTTCTCAACTATTTTGTTAAGTAACTTAGACACAAACTTAAAAACAATCGCTAATAAAATAAACAGAGCTAAAAAGACAACCAGTTGAACTATCGCTGTTACTACATAACCGGCAATGTTGTCAATTAATAATTGAATCAGTTGTTCGTTAGATGTAACATCCAACTGCATACTGTTTTCAATAGCTGAATTTACATTAAGACCAAAAGCCTGAGCTACATCGACATATCCTTTCGGCAAGGCACCTAACATTGCGTTAATTTTGCCGTTAAACGAAACATCCGTAGACAAGCTACTGAGAACTTCCGTGAACTTCTCTTCTATTTTACCACGTAAAAATGAACTGTATATGAACTCAGACACCGGTTCAGTAAATTTATAAGATAAAAATCCCGATAATACAACAGAAACGGTGCTGAGCAACGAAGCTGTAAAGCCTTTTTTGGCAGAAAGTGCAATTATCAATGCAACTATCGCTACCAAAATCACATCAAAAATATATTTCTCCATAAAGCCTCCGAATCAGGAACTTAATTCAACAGAAGAATCACCGTAAGAGAAACATCTTGTAATTTTATCAAGTGATGTTATAAAAGCAAAATCGTCAGTAGGAAGAACCGAAAATGCCTCACCTTTATAATTAATCTCCGATACGATTTTACCGTTCAAATCATAAACTGTTATACAATCTTCAGCTAAAGCGAATATATATTTATCGCTCATACGAACACTTTTAATTTCATAATTAGCTGAAATTGTTGTTTTAAGTTGCCCCTTAGATTTATATACTAAAATCTCAAAAACATTTTCACTGCCGTATTTAGCTAATGAAACAACATAATTACCCTTTCCGGAGATATCGCACGAATTAAACTCCGATGAATAATATTTGAGTGTTTCGGTGTACGCTTCGTCGTTACGGTTTATATTATAAACACCAACATGAGATATCATCGTCAAAGTATTATAAGCTGTAAATTCAAGGTCAAACGGTGCAACGCCTTGTATCTTCTGGGTATTTAACGCTTCTTTATAATCAACACCAAAATACTGAACGGTAGTAAAGAGTGTTCCGTTCTCGGCACCCAATGTAGCTACGCCTATAAACTTACCGTTATCGGAAAGCGCGATAGAAACTATGTTTTCATAAGCACAATTCCACTGAAAAACCATTTTGTTGCTTTTATTATAAACACTCAGTGCACTGGTAGCAGATTTTGCTTTTGTTCCTAAAGCATAGCTGCCGTCATTACCGTACTCAGCTGAGATAATTATATTATCCGCTTCTCCTTCATACACCAGTTTTTTATCAGTTACAAGCATAAAACCTTTTCCGCTACGGTCAAAAATAATGGCTTTATCGCCATTCACGGAAATTCCGGGTTTAGTATAAACATGCGGCTGAGAAAAAACCAATTTACCGCCTGGTGAATACACAGCTACATTTTCCGAGGTCAATATTATAATGCTATCGCCGATAATATCGGTATTAAGTGTGGATTCCGTATTGACAGCAATAGGAAAACGCTCGCTGTCACCTGATAGGGACACCTTCGCCTTTACCCATAACGCACTTAACGGTATAACACCGACAGAAGACAATATGTACACAAATACAAAAACCGCAACAAGCACACCGACAATAATCGCTTTGCTTTTTGTCTTCTTAGAAAAACGCGAAACTCTGTGTTCACCTTTATATCCACTTTTTAGTTCGGTAAACTTAACCTTCATTTTTTTCTCCTGAAAAGTAAACTTTATTAAGATACAAACCATCGGGCGGTGCAGTAATACCCGCGGCTGTTCTATCCTTATTCAATATTATGTCCGGGATTTCATTTTCAGAAATTTTCCCGTTATTAACATAAAGAAGTGTTCCTGCCATAATACGAACCATATTATACAAAAAACCATTTCCGCATACGCTGAACACTACAAAATCACCGTCACGACGGACATCGGCACTATAAATAGTCCTTACTTTAGAAAGAACCTCGGCACCGGAAGCACAGAAGGCAGAAAAATCGTGCTCGCCAATAAAATGCTTAGCCGCTTTATCCATCAACTGAACATCCATATCATATTTATAGTTCAATGCTCTTTTATAATTAAAGGGTGATGCAACCTTTGTGTTTTCGAACACGTAAATATATTCTTTTTTCTCACAATCAAACCTTGCATTAAAATCATAGTCAACTTCTTTGCAAGATATAACGGAAATTTCACCGGGGAGCTTTGCCGATGTAAGAGCAACAGGAAAACTCTCACACGGAATTGTGCTATCGGTTCTTACGTTAAAGTAATATTCCTTTGCGTGAACACCTGCATCGGTTCTGCTGCAACCGATTATATTAGGAACCTCACCGGTTAATCTCTGCCAGGCGTTTTTCAACTCACCCTGGACTGTAACAGCATTCTCTTGTTGCTGCCATCCATGAAAAGCAGAACCGTCGAAGGCTGCTTTAAACAATAAATTTCTCATAGCTTTAAATTAAATGATCAAAATTAATATTCAAGAGTATCAGCAAAACGCATACCAATACAGTGATGACACCCGCAACAACATCTCGCCAGGTAAACTTCATCTGACGAAGTCGAGTTCTTCCGTCTCCACCGGTATAACAACGGCAAGACATAGCATCAGCAAGCTCTATGGCTCGCTTAAATGCCGAAACAAACAAAGGAACAAAAATGGGAAATAATGCCTTTATTCGTTTTACAATGTTACCTGTTTCAAGGTCTGCGCCTCTTGCCTTTTGCGCTGACATAATTCTGTCAATCTCATCAATAAGCGTGGGAATGAATCTGAGCGCAATAGTCATCATCGTTGCAAAAGTATGGACTTCGATTTTAAAAATCTTCAAAGGTGAAAGAAGCTTCTCGATACCGTCGGTCAAATCAGTAGGCGCAGTGGTATAAGTAAGCAAAGAGCTTATAAGAAGAAGTGTTAAAATTCTTACACAGATAAAAATAGCCGTAAAAACACCTTTATCTGTTATACTGATAAATTTCCATTCAAAAAGAACTGTACCTTCTTTAATATAATAAAGCTGTAAAACCGTAGTCAGCAAAACTATGGGTATCAGTGGCTTAAAGCTTTTTAAAATAACCTTAGGTGAAATTCTTGAAGTGAGATAAACTACAATTCCAAAGCCTGAAACAAGCCCTAAGGACCAGAAGTTCTTACAGATGAAAATCATAACAAGGAAAGCAACAGTCAGAATAAGTTTAGTTCTGGCATCCAGTTTATGAATAAAGGATTTTCCCGGGAAATACTGACCGATTGTAATATCTTTTATCATAACGCTCCCCCTTTCGAGAGAGATTTGATAATAGCGTTCTTAGCGCCTTCAACAGTGTACTCGGTATGACCTAAATCATAACCGGCATTCTTCAGCTCAATAAAAAGCGCAGTTATTTCAGGAATATCAAGACCTAATCCAGCCAACTTTTCACCCTGAGAATACACTTCATCGACACTACCGTTAAGGACGATTTTGCCCTCGCTCATTACAATTACTCTCTGAGCCACTGAAGCGACATCATCCATATTATGTGACACGAAAACAACTGTATTTCCTGTCCTATCATTATAATCTTTTATTAATTTCAATAAATTGGCTTTACCTAACGGGTCAAGACCGGCGGTAGGTTCATCGAGAATCAGAACCTTGGGCTGCATTGATATAACACCGGCAATAGCTACCCTTCTCTTTTCACCGCCCGAAAGGTCAAAGGGCGATTTTTCAAGATAATCCTCGCTGAGACCCACGTAATTAATAGACTCATAAACGCGTCTTTTAATCTCATCATCGTCAAGCCCCATATTTGAAGGTCCGAAAGCTATATCCTTATAAACAGTAGACTCAAATAACTGCTGTTCAGGATACTGGAAGCAAAGCCCTACATTAAATCGACAAGCGCGTAACGATGACTTAGATTCGTGAATACTTTTACCTTCAAACAGGACTTCACCGGAATCAGGTTTCAAAAGCCCGTTAAGATGCTGCAAAAGTGTACTTTTACCCGAACCGGTATGACCGATAACGGCAACAATCTCACCTTTTTCAAAGTCTGCGCTGACATCATTCAAAGCACCTTTTTCAAAAGGAGTACCTTTTGAGTATCCGTATATTAAATTTTTAACGGAAAGAACGGACATTTTTTCAACCTCTGTTTTTAGTAAATTCTTTAAATTCTTCAACGAAATCCTTGCCGGTCAGCGGCGAACCACCAATATCAATACCGGCTTTTCTCAACTCAACGGCAAGCTCAAGCGGCTTCGGAACAGTAAGACCGATAGATTTAAGCAATTCCGCATTCTCAAATACCGACTGCGGTGTTCCGTCAAGACAGATTTCGCCGTCATTCATAACAACGACTCTATCAGCTTTAACCGCCTCATCCATAAAATGTGTAACGAGAATAACAGTAATTCCCAAATCAGCCTTTAGCTTTAAAAGCGCATCCATAACCTCACGTCTGCCTTTTGGGTCAAGCATAGCTGTTGGTTCATCAAGAACAATGCACTTTGTTTGCATAGCAATAATACCGGCAATGGCAACACGCTGCTTCTGACCGCCCGAAAGCCGATGTGGCTCATGACCGCGGTATTCATACATATTAACGATTTTTAAGGCTTCGTCTACCCTTTTTCGTATCTCGTCGCGATGTATACCCAGGTTTTCCGGACCGAAAGCAACATCATCTTCAACAATGGTTGCGACAATCTGATTATCCGGATTCTGGAAAACCATACCAACGTTACGACGGATATTTATCTCATTCTTTTCATCCTTAGTATTAAAACCGTAGGATAAAACTTCACCATCCGTAGGAATAAGCAAGGCATTTATAAGCTTAGCCATAGTTGACTTTCCCGAACCGTTGTGACCGAGAACGCAGGTAAACTGCCCTTCATAAAAATCTAAATTCAGATTTTTTAATACTTCACTTTCTTCATCGGAATACTTGAAAGTGACGTTTTTAAATTCAATAATTTTGTTCATATTTATTTTGTCCAAACTGCTGTTGAACCGCAAGGAAGAACGAGTCCGCTCTCAGTTACAGGCAAACCGATTTCATCAGCTTCGGCTTTACCTCCGAATCTTTTGGCTACGGTTGAGTTAAGTATATAGCTCATTACCGCAGGAGATACACCGGCGGTATATGAATTAATAAGTACCGCCAAAGAATCATCCTTCAAAAGCTCCTTACAGCTATCAACAAAGCCGTATATTTCATTTTCAAGTTTCCAGACTTCTCCACCGGGACCCCTGCCGTATGAAGGCGGGTCCATAATTATAATGTCATACTTATTTCCGCGGCGAATCTCACGGGCAACAAATTTCATACAGTCGTCAACAATCCAACGTACATTTCTGTCTGCAACGCCGGTTGAAACCGCATTTTCCTTTGCCCACTGTACCATACCCTTGGAAGCATCAACATGCACAACCGAAGCACCTTTTAAAAGAGCACTGACAGTTGCTGCCCCGGTATAAGCAAAAAGATTAAGAACTTTGACATCTTTTCTGCCACTTTTTTCTATAATATCCGCAACTAAATCCCAGTTACAAGCCTGTTCGGTAAAGACACCGGTATGCTTGAAGCCCATAGGTTTTAAATTAAAACGTAAATCTTTATAACCGATTTGCCACACTTCGGGTATCTTTTTATAAAACTGCCATGCACCGCCACCCTGGTTAGAGCGCACATATCTTGCGTGTGCATTTTTCCAAAGTGCATTATCGCGCTTAGTATTCCAAAGTGCCTGAGGATCGGGTCTTATAAGAAATATATCGCCCCAACGCTCTAATCTTTCGCCATCCGAACAGTCAATAAGCTCGTAATCTTTCCATCCGTCGGAAACTCGCATTAAAGTAATCTCTCCCTGACAACTTGTGCAATTTCTTGCGCAAGAACATTGATTTTTTCTTCGTCCTTACCTTCGAGCATAACTCGAACAAGGGGTTCTGTACCTGAAACACGTACAAGAACTCTGCCTTCGCTACCGAGTTCTTTTTCTGCGGCTTCAATAGCGTTTTTAACTTCTTTATCTCTCGGGAATCTTGCTTTACCAAAGTCAGAAACACGGACATTAACAAGCACCTGCGGGAAAACTTCCATTTCATCAGCAAGTTCAGAAAGCTTTTTGCCTGTTTCTTTCATAACGCAGAGAAGCTTGAGAGCAGAAAGCTCGCCGTCACCAGTTGTTGCAAAGTCTCGGAAAATAATATGACCTGACTGCTCACCGCCGATTACAAAATCATTTTCAAGCATATTTTCAAGAACGTAACGGTCACCGACTTTTGTTTTCTCACAATGGATATCGTTATCTTCACAGAATTTGAAGAAGCCCATATTACTCATTACAGTAACAACCGCCGCATTATTCTTAAGCTTGCCTTTGGCTTTCATATGCTTTGCAAAAATTGCTATAAGCTTATCACCGTCAACAACATCGCCGTTTTCATCAACAGCAAGGAAACGGTCAGCGTCGCCGTCAAAGGCAAGACCAACATCACAGCTATTTCTGACAACGAAATCCTGCAAAACCTCAAGATGTGTTGAACCACATTTTTCGTTAATGTTTGTACCGTTAGGATGGCAAGCCATAAAGAAACAATCATCACAAAGATTCATAAAAATTCGGGGTGCGGTAATTGATGAAGCACCGTTTGAACAGTCAACGGCTATTTTAAGACCGCTGAAGTTCTTTAAGCCGTATTCTTCCAACTCATCCTCAGCAACATCTGTAAGATATTTAACATAATCAATAATTGACGTTCTGGAACGAGTAATTCTACCGACTTCACCACCTACTTTAACAGGAGGAATTTGTGTTTTATCGAGAATTATGCTTTCGATTTCTTCTTCAAGTGCATCGGGAAGCTTATAACCTGTTCCCTGGAAAATCTTAATTCCGTTATATTCGCAAGGGTTATGGGAAGCAGAAATCATTACAGCTGCATCATACTCATATTTTTTTACAAGATATGCAACAGCAGGAGTAGGAATTTCGCCGAGAAGCATTACATCAGCGCCTACTGAGCAAAGACCTGCAGAAATTGCAGATTCAAGCATCTGAGAAGATGCACGAGTATCCATACCAATAAGAACTTTAGGTCTTTTATTGGTGTGCTGTGTAAGAACCATTGCCGCAGCTCTTCCTATATTCATGGCAAGTTCACAAGTAAGTTCAGTGTTAGCGACGCCTCTTGCGCCGTCAGTACCAAAAAGTCTACCCATAATAAATCACTCCATTAATTATTAATAAGATTCAAAACTGCCTTGTACATCGTCCTGGACAGGTGTAAGACCTAAATGTCTGTACCCTGCCGGGGTTACCTTTCTGCCACGTGGAGTTCTCATAATAAATCCAAGCTGCATAAGGTAAGGTTCGTAAACGTCTTCTATTGTAACGGATTCCTCGCCGATGAGCGCCGCAATGGTATCGAGACCGACCGGGCCTCCGTTATAATTTTCAATCATGGCTTGTAAAAGATTTCTGTCAACAAGGTCGAGACCCAGTTCATCAATCTCCATTCTTTCCAGTGCTTTCTGAGCACTCTCTACATCTATAACTCCGTCCGCCATTACCTGAGCATAATCTCGTGTGCGTTTTAAAAGCCTATTGGCAATACGCGGAGTTCCCCTTGAGCGCGAAGCAATCTCTAAAGCACCGTCCTTTTCGGCGGCAATATTCAAAATGCCTGCACTTCGCTGAACAATTTTAGCAAGCTCTTCAGGTGAATAAAGCTCAAGCCTTAACACTACACCGAATCTGTCACGTAACGGTGCTGAAAGCTGACCGGCGCGGGTTGTAGCGCCTATAAGCGTAAATTTCTTCAAATCAAGTCTTATAGAGCGTGCCGACGGACCTTTACCGATAATTATATCAAGGGCAAAATCCTCCATAGCCGGATATAAAACTTCTTCGATACTTCTGGAAAGACGGTGTATCTCATCTATAAACAAAACATCGCCGTCATTCAGGCTTGTAAGAAGTGCCGCTAAATCACCGGGCTTTTCAATAGCAGGTCCTGAAGTCACGCGGAACTGCACACCCATTTCGTTAGCAACAATTCCTGCAAGTGTAGTTTTACCTAAACCGGGAGGCCCATACAAAAGCACGTGGTCTAAAGGTTCGTGTCTTTTCTTTGCCGCTTCAATATAAATTTTAAGATTTTCTTTTGCCTTCTCCTGACCAATATATTCATCAAGCGTATGCGGTCTTAATGAAGTTTCAACATCATTATCTTCCGAAATATATTCGGGAGCAATGACTCGCTGGTCTTCAGCAATGAAGAAATCATCCATTTTATTTCTCCTTTAGAATCGTAATGTCATATTTTTCAAAGCACCTTTTATAAGGTCTTCAACAGAAAGCTCGGGTGAAAGTTTACTGACAGCAACAGATGCTTCTGTCTGTGAATATCCTAAAGATGTAAGCGCCGCTATTGCTTCGGAGGTGTTCGACAAACTGTTTGCGGTATTTACGGCATTAGCAACTGCGCCGTTTTCTTCCGAAACGAATGAAACGCCTGAAATTTTATCTTTCAGCTCCATAATAATGCGCTGAGCGAGCTTAGGACCTACACCGTTTGCAGCAGTAATCGCCTTAGCGTCACCTGATGCTACCGCAACAGCAAAAGCGTCCGGCGAAAGCTCGGAAAGAATTGCAAGACCTGCTTTAGGTCCAACACCGGAAACACCGATAAGTAATTTGAATGCCTCTAATTCCTCCTCGGTTGCAAAACCAAACAAATCAAGGGCATCTTCACGAACGTTGAGGTGGGTAAAAACCGTAACATCCGATGTTTCACGCAATGAAAGTGTCGCTAAAGTGTTGCGCGTGGTAAAGCATTTGAAACCAACACCGCCACATGATATAGCAACAGTCTGCTCACCTTTATGTATAATTTTACCTGTAAGGCTGTAAAACATCTCAGTTCCTCCTGTCGATAGCGTTTAAAATTAATGAACCGCTTGAATGTCCGTGACAGATAGCAAGGGCAAGAGCATCCGCGGCATCGTCGGGCTTCGGTATTTTATCAAGATGAAGAAAAGTTCGTGTCATCTCCTGAACCTGAATTTTCTCAGCTCTGCCGTAACCGACTATACTCTGCTTAACCTGTAATGGCGTATATTCAAAAATCGGTATGCCTGACTGCTGTACAGCAAGTATAATAACGCCCCTTGCCTGCGCTACATCAATAGCCGTTTTCTGGTTAGTATTAAAGTACAATTTTTCAATACTTACAGCATCAGGCTTGAATTTATTTAAAAGTTCGGTTATGTCATCATAAATCTTTTTAAGTCGCTGATTAAAAGGCATATCTTTGTCAGTTGTAACGGCTCCGTATCCCATAAGACTGAAATCGTTACGCTCGTAGCGAACGATACCGCAACCAACGATTGCATAACCCGGGTCAATACCGAAAATAACCAACAAATCACCACCTGAAACACGACAATAAATTTTCAAATTATTATACCATATAATTGTATCAAATATCAACACTTTAACTATATTTTTTAACTTATATAAATATATTTAAGATGTTTAAATCTATTGATTTTCAAAAATAAAGTTGATATAATGAATTTGTAAAAAACTATAAGGAAAGTGATTTTATGGAGTTTATTCAAAACTTAATTGAAACTTTGAAAGAAAAATTAAGCAACAAGAATAATTTAATATTGTTTATTTCCGCAATTTTAATTGTTATCGCTATTTTAATCACCTGCATTGCGGTTGTTGTTGATAAAGTCAAGGACAAAAATGATGTTGATGCTCCCAGCAACGAAATCGTTGAAAATGTTGACCCCACCGGCAACAATACAACTGCTCCTTCTACAACAAAAAACAACACAACTACTGTTGCTACAAAGGCAGGAAAATACAAAGTTGCAACTAAGGACGACCCCTTAGGAATCAGACTCCAGGCAGACCAGGATGGTCAGAGAGTCGGCGAAATTCCCAAAGGCACAGAGATAGAAGTCCTTGCTGTTTACGGCGACTGGGGCTATGTAAACTACGAAGGTATCGGCGGCTGGGTTGCAATGAAGTACCTTGATTTAGTTTCATTGTCAGACAAAGCTCCCAAATACGCTGTCGGTAAATACACCATCGCAACTCAGGATGACCCGCTTGGTATCAGAATCAAAGCTGAAGACGGCGCAGAACGTTGCGGCGAAGTACCGAAAGGTTCGGAAGTTGAAATCCTCGCTGTTTGTGGCGAATGGGGTTATGTTGAATACAACGGCAACTGCGGCTGGCTCGCATTCAAATACCTTAAGGCTGCTTAATTCCATGTATTTATGTAACGATTGTCCAAGAAAATGTAACGCACAAAGAAAAGCTCTTACCGATAGCGGTAAGGGCTTTTGCCATATGGGTGAAAACCCGGTAATCGCCCGCGCCGCCTTACACATGTGGGAAGAACCGCCTATCAGCGGCACAAACGGAAGCGGAACAGTATTTTTTTCGGGTTGTAATCTGCAATGTAAATTTTGCCAGAATGAAAAAATCAGTCGGGGTAAATTCGGCAAAGAAATTACCGTAGAGCAGTTAAAATCAATTTACCGTGACTTAATATCGCAAGGTGCTCACAACATTAATCTTGTAACCGGAAGTCATTTTGTCAACGCTATTTGTGACTCTCTTGACGAACCGCTACCTGTTCCGGTAGTCTACAACTGCGGTGGATATGACAGCGTGGACTCATTAAAAAAACTAGAGGGTAAAATAAATATTTATCTCCCCGATTTCAAGTATTCGGATGACTGCCTTGCCAAAAGATATTCCTCTGCCGAAAATTATTTTGAAATCGCCACTGACGCTATAAAGGAAATGTACCGTCAGGTAGGTGATTATGTAATTGACGACAACGGAATAATGGTAAGTGGTGTTATAATCCGTCATTTAATTTTGCCGGGACAGTCTGAAAACACAAAAGGCGTAATCGACTGGGTCAAAAATAATTTCAGCGAAGGTCAGATTCTTTTCAGTCTTATGAGTCAATTCACCCCAATAGAAAACTGCACTATTGATTCATTGCACAGACGTTTGACAGAAGACGAGTACAGAGAAATAGAAGAATATCTCTACGACTCAGGCATTGAAGACGGTTTTATACAAGAACTCGACTCCGCCTCCGAAGACTATATTCCGCCCTTTGAATTAGGTGATATAATAGAATAATATTTTCAATTTTTAAAAACTCTGTAACCATCACTACCCTCCTACATATTATAGTAATGAAGTTCAGACAAATTTTTTTGTTTGCTTTAAACTATAATCAGGAGGCAAAAATATGGCTGACAAAAAACCATTCTCAGGACCGGACCTTCATCACATCAAAGAAGCCATCTGTGTTGACACAAACAGAGTTTACGATTCATGTGCCGACAAAGACTGCTTGACGGATTTAAGGGTTTACCTTACAGACTGCAACCAACATATCCTTGAATCTGCATCCCTCGTTCGTCCTCGTTCAGCACAAATACTTAACTGCATTGTTGAAGTTGAAAAAGTCCCGTTTAACCGTGGTTGCTACTCAGTAGACCTCACGTTCTTTGTAAAAGTTGTTCTTGATGCGCTTACCTGCCCTACGGCTCAACCAACAACTATCGAGGGTCTTGTTACATTCGGTAAAAAGTGCGTGCTTTACGGTAGCGACGGAAATGTTAAAATATTTACATCAAATTATGTCTGTGACGGAAACGATGAACAGAATCCCGTCACAAACTCAAATCCCAAAGCTAAAGTTCAGTGCGTAGATCCCATAATTCTTGATGCACAGATTTGCAGAATCTGCGATTGCTGCAACACATTGGGCGATTGCTGTGACTCTGTACCCAGAAACATCTGCCGTTGTTTTGATGGTAATTTCGGTAATTACGGTGAAAAAGCCGTCAAGGTTACTTTGGGTATTTTCACCATTATCCAGCTTGAACGCGATGTCCAGATGCTTATACCTGCATACGATTTCTGTGTACCCACCAAAGAATGCTGTTGTGACACCGAAGACCCCTGCGACACATTCAAACGAATCAGCTTCCCTATTGATGAATTTTTCCCGCCTAATATGAGAGATAATGACTGCTCACCTGTTTTTAATCCCGGTGGAAATTGCGGTTGTTCTAAATAAAAAAGTCGGAGTGGAAAACCACTCCGTTTTTTTATCCTTCGTATACAATGTTATCCTGAATCATTTTATCAATATTGGTGCTGTCATACCACTGACCCTCAATATCAACTGTTTCTTTTACATCTTTTCCCTCGATAGCAAAGACGCACTGTTCAACAGCATTATAGCCGATATTATATGAGTCCTGAGCAACAGAGCCAACAAGCTTTGATTTTGCATCCTTGTTTTTTATCCACTGAATCTGCTTTGTACCGGCATCAAATCCGCTGAATATAATTCCATCGTATTTTCCGGCATTGGCGGCAATCGCGTCACTCACCTGTTTAACGACACCTTCGTTCGACATAAATACAGCTTTCGCTTTCTTTTCAACCAATGCATTCAGTGCATCTATATAAGCATTGTTTGCATCTCCCGGTTTAACCTCTTTTTCGATTTTATATTTGCCCTTGGTGCTTTCGTCAGCATCAGCGAGCTCAGAAAACTTTTCAACGAAGCCCTTTACTCTATCGATACCTGTCTGAGTTTCATCGTGCTGAATAACGCCGATAACATATGTGTCCTTTGAATCGGCAATATCCTTTTTAATAATCTCGAAAAACTGCTCAGCGTTAAGTGCGGCGGCATCCCTGTTTGAAGTAGCTACTGTTGAAACAATAGGATTTTTATTCTGTGAATCGAGAGTCTTAATATCTGCATCCCATACACCGCTGTCAAACTGGACAACGGGTATTTTTTTGTCATAAGCCTGGGTCAACATATCAGCGAAGCCTTCACCGATAGTTGCAATAACAAGACCCGACACATTGTTAGAAAGTGCGGTCTGAACCATCTCCTTTTGTGAGGGCAAATCTGAAGAGCTTTCGGATGCAGGCCCGCGGAAAGTCAAGGTGTATCCATATTTTTTAGCGGCGTCCTCAGCACCGCTTTTAACTGCTTGCCAGAATGCGTGCGACTCACCTTTTGCAACCACTGCAATGGTTTTTGAAGTGTTTGTTGCGCCACCGTCGTTAAGTGAAGTTGCACCTTGATTTTCATCGTTTTCACCGCATGCCGCGAACATGGTCAGCATCATCACTGCAACAACCATGAGGGCTACAATTTGTTTTAATTTCATACTTATCCTCCTGATTATTTTTTCTTTTTGTTTTTGACGATATCTATTAAAACGGAAAATACAACAATAACGCCCGTCAGAACATAGGTAACATACGTCGAATTGACGCTTACGTTGTATTTTGCGAGAACGAAATTAAGACCCGAACGTATAACCACAAGCATTGCGGCACCGATTACGGAACCACCGACAGACGCGATACCGCCTGCGGCAGAAGTACCGCCTATATACACACCGGCAATGGCGTCAAGCTCCATTCCGTTACCGGTTGCCGAAGCAACAGTAACAAAGGATGACGACCAGAATATAGCCGCAATACCTGCCGCAAGACCGGTTATAACATAGGCGATAATTTTATATCTGTCAGTATTTATACCTGAAAGGCGGGTCGCCTCTTCATTTGAACCGATTGATAAAATATAACGTCCTGCTTTATTCTTATACATAAGATACATACAGATGAGCATAAACCCGAAAACCCATATTACGCCCGACGGAAATCCGTTATAATTTGAAAATAATTTATTGAACCAGGTTCCTGTGGGATAAAACACATTAGGTGCATTAACAATTATTGCAGAAAGACCTCTGGAAACCATCATAGTTCCGAGCGTTGCGATAAACGCAGGTAATTTAAGCTTCGCAATTAACAGACCGTTTATCAAGCCAAACAAGCCGCCGATTAAAATCATAGTGGGAATTGTACCCCACAAAGGTATAATTCCGTCTGTGTAAAGTTTACCTGCTATTACAGATGAAGCAATACACACGGTACCTATTGATAAGTCAATACCACCCGTTGCAATGGCGAAAGTTACACCGAGTCCGAGAATGGCATAGGGTGCTAGTGACTGCGCCATACTTATGATGTTATATTCATTCAAAAAATTAGGATTAAGGAGATAAAATATAACAACAAGCACCACAAGGGCAATTACAATAATAAAATTCTGCTTACTTTTCTGAAACAAGGTCAATTTCGATTTATCAAAAATTTCTGTTTTTGTATTCAAATGAGCCCCTCCTATTCACGCATCATTGCGTACTGCATTATATTTTCCTGTGTCGCGTCTTCAATGGGAAGTTCGCCGGTAATTCTACCTTCACACATAACAATCACTCTGTCAGAGCACCTTTGAATCTCTGCAAGCTCCGATGAAATCATAATTATAGATTTACCTTTTTTTACTAACTCTTCCATCAATTCGTACATTTCACTTTTCGCGCCTATGTCTATCCCTCGCGTAGGTTCATCAAAAATAAAAATTTCTGCATCCTTTATAAGCCACTTTGCAACAACTACCTTTTGCTGATTGCCACCCGAAAGATTCCTTAAAAGCTGTGCTACCGACGGAGTTTTAGTTCTTAATTTTTTATTTACTTCCTCGGCGGTTTTCTTAGCTTTATAATCATCAATAAAACCAAGCTTTACGAACATAGGTATACTCGCCAGAACTGAGTTTTCCGCAACAGATTTATCAAGCAAAAGTCCGTATCGTTTTCTATCCTCAGAAATGTAGCAAATACCCTTTGAAACAGCTTCGCCGGGTGTTTCAATATTTACGAGTTCGCCATTTATTCTGATTTCGCCGCTGTCCTTTTTATCAGCACCGAAAATTGCTCTTGCAACCTCGGTACGTCCTGCACCCATAAGCCCTGAAAAGCCGAGTATTTCACCTTTTTTTAAGTGAAAACTAACATTTTTCACGCTGTCGCCTACGTTAAGATTCTTAACCTCCAATACTTTTGGCGCATTATCGGGACAAGCGCTCTTTTCTTTTTTAGTGCCGTAAATAACACGTCCCACCATCATTTTTACAATTTCTTCGGTATTGGTTTCATTTGTATTTACAGTTCCTATATATTCGCCGTCACGCATTACTGTAACTCTATCGGAAATGCGCTTTATTTCATCCATTCTATGGGAAATATAAATCATACCTATTCCCCTGCTTTTCAGCTCATTCATAATCCTGAAAAGCTCATCTACTTCCACAGAAGTGAGTGCGGCTGTTGGTTCATCAAGTATCAACAGTTTGGAGTCAAAGGAAATCGCTTTTGCTATTTCAACCATTTGTTGCTTTCCGACCGTCAGGTTTCCAAGCCGTTCTCCGGGCGGTATTTTTACGCCAACGTAATCGAGTAGCTTTTTCGCTTCACGCTCCATTTGAGCGTCATTGATGAAAACGCCAAACTGCATATATTCTCTGCCGATGAAAATATTTTGGGCAACCGTCAAGTCTTTCATCATATTCAGTTCCTGATGTATAATGGCTATTCCTTTTTCCTGGGAATCTTTGACATTTTGAAAATTGACTTTTTCTCCGAAAAGCTCAATTTCACCGCCATCTCTGCCATAAATACCCGTTAGTATCTTCATAAGAGTGGATTTACCTGCACCGTTTTCACCCATTAATGCGTGCACTTCTCCGGCTCGTAATTCCAACGCGGCATTTTTCAGTGCTTTTACACCCGAAAAGCTTTTCGATATATCAGTCATTCTCAGAATCACATTACTCATTTATTCACTTCCATTTTGACCTTTTACTTGAAATATTATTATCATAAAATTGCCATTTAAACGAAGAATTCAACATAAAATAAAAAAAGAGAATCCGCATAAGCGAATTCTCCGAAAATTATTATTCTTATTTTTCACCGATAAGTCTGTCTATAATATCTGAATAAAGTGCTCCCGGATCGTCAAGGAAGCCATCTTTTAACTGCTCTGCCTGTAAAACGTCAGCAACGTTAAGGGTTAAAGAAAGCATCGTTTCACCCGAACTTAATATTTCAAAGGTTACGTTACATCCGTTCTCAACATTCTCTATTACGACGTTTGTTTCTCTCTCGGAACGAGCACGCGCAACAATATTAAGCGCCGCCTTAACCGCCTTATCCCTGACACTGGGTAAAAGTGTATTTTCAAGGGCAAGGGCACTGTTCCCGCCGGTCGGTGTAACAACAAGATGAGGTTCACCCATATAAATTTGCTCACAAACCGTTCCGTTTTCAATTAACTCGTCGATTGCAGAATTAGCATCAAAATAATTAACTAAACCTGTTTTCTGCAACGAATCGGAAATCTGATTGCGAGTCATGGGAGTTTTTACTGACTTAAGAACATAACAAATCAGGATTTTTATTTCTAACATATTACGCAGACCGCCGATTTCAATACCGCCTGCAAAAGCATCAAATTTAACCATATTAATCACCTGACTTTATTTTACCATTTTCCGAACTTTAAATCAACGATAATTCATTTATTTTTTTAATTAAATGCTCACGTACCTCACCCGCAAGGTAAAGCGAACCTACAACACAAAGGGTGTCATCTTCACTCAATTCACTGAGTACATAATCAATCGCTTCCAAAGGTGAATTAATAGCTTTTGTATTTTCACAATACTTCTTTGCAATTCCGGCAAGTAACGACGACGTCATAGCACGAGGGTTATCCGGAGTAACACAAACAAAACAGTCGGCACTGCTCATCAAATCGCTGAGAGCATTTTCGACCTCTTTATCAGCCATCATCCCCGCAACAACAAAAACGCGTTTTTTATCATTAAGCACCGCCTTGACGGCATCAAAAAAAGCTTTAGCACCATCTTTATTGTGACCGCCATCAAGGACAATAAGCGGTCTTTTGGAAACAATCTCTACACGAGCCGGTAAAACTGTTTTCTCTATACCGTTTTTTATATTGTCATTTGAAACACTGAATCTGTCCTTTAATATTTCACACGCTTCGATAACGCAGGTCATATTTTTCACCTGGTGCAAGCCGGGCATTGTTATTTTATACTTTTCATTTTTATATATAAAATCAGTTCCGAACAAGTCAGATTTTACTACCTGAATATGTTTTTCAGACGGAACAACTAATTTACAATTAAGTTTCTTTACAGTTTCATGGATAACATTCATTGCCTTTTCGGGCTGTCCTACGGAGCAGACTAAATTCCCATTTTCTTTAAGAGTGCCGCACTTTTCAAATGCTATCTCTTCAATGGTTTCACCTAAAATTGCAGTATGGTCAAGAGAAAGTGATGTAATTATATTTACAAGCGGTGTTTCAATAATATTAGTAGCATCGAGTCTGCCGCCCAAACCAACTTCAAGTACGACCACATCACAATTTATAGTTTTAAAGCACAAAAAAGCCGCTGCAGTCAACGCCTCGAACTCAGTAATAACAACACCTTCAAAGGAAAGTGTTTCAACGGCTGCTTTAACTTTTTCGACACTGTCGGCAAAAATTTTCTTTTCAATGGGTAAACCTTGAAACTGTATTCTTTCTAAAAACTCGCTCACGTAAGGAGATGTGTAAAGCCCTGTTCTGTATCCGGCTTCAATCATAACATTTGATACGGCTGTTGAAACCGAGCCTTTTCCGTTAGTTCCGGCGACGTGAACGTAGTTCAAACCTTTTTCGGGATTTCCCAAAAAACGCAATAAGGCATCCATCCCGGAAAGACCGGGACGGATACCGAATTTTAATAATGAATGGATATAATCTACTGCTTCAGTGTAATTCATTGTAGTTTTTCAAGACTTTCTTCAAGCATTGCAATTTTTGCAAGATATTTCGCCTGCTTCTCTCGTTCCTGAGCGATAACCTTCTCGGGAGCTTTAGCAACAAATCCGGGATTATTCAGTTTGTTTTCAACAAACTGAAGGTCCTTTTTGGCGGCGTCAAGTTCCTTCTGGAGTCTTGCACGTTCTGCCTCAAAGTCAACAAGCTCATTAAGAGGAATGAAAATCTTTGCAGATTCAGTAATAACGCTTACACTGCCTTCAATTTCAAACTCATCGCCAACTTCAACCTCAGAAGCATAAGCAAGTCTGTTCATAAATACGCTACCATTAGTAAAATCATCAATATACTTTGTAGCAATATAAAGCTTCGCTTTCTTTGAAGGCGGAACATTCATTTCTGCACGGCGGTTACGTATAGCCTTAATAGCGGACATAACACGTTCCATAGCTGCTTCTTCTGCAGGGAAATTAAGGCTTTCGTCATATTTGCACCATTCGGAAATCATAATAGATTCGCCGTCATGAGGAAGAGCGAGCCAGATTTCTTCAGTAATAAACGGCATAAAGGGATGAAGAAGCTTAAGTGTATTAGACATTACGTAAACAAGAACTGCTTTTGCGGTCTTTTTGCCTTCTTCATTGTCACCGTTAAGACGAATTTTAGCAATTTCAATGTACCAGTCGCAGAATACGTCCCAAATAAAATCGTAAAGATTCTGAACTGCAATACCAAGCTCATAGTTCTCAAGAGAGTTCTGAACAGCTTTAACAAGACTGTTGAAGCGGCTGAGAATCCACTTATCCTCAGTTGCAAGATTTTCGGGAATATAAGGCGCGGGTTCATCCTCATCAAGATTCATAAGAATGATACGGTTTGCATTCCAGAGCTTGTTAGCAAAGTTACGGCTTGCTTCAATTTTCTCAGGAAGGAAACGCATATCATTACCGGGGCTGTTACCGGTTGCAAGAGAGAATCTCAAAGCATCAGCACCGTACTGGTCAATAATTTCAAGAGGATCAATACCGTTACCGAGAGATTTTGACATCTTTCTTCCCTGAGCGTCACGAACAAGACCGTGAATAAGAACAGTATCAAAAGGAACCTTGCCGGTATATTCAAGAGCAGAGAAAATCATACGTGATACCCAGAAACCGATGATATCATAGCCGGTAACAAGAGTATTTGTAGGATAGTAATGCTCTAAATCCTTTGTTTTTTCAGGCCAGCCGAGTGTTGAGAAGGGCCAAAGAGCTGAGCTGAACCATGTATCAAGAGTATCTTCATCCTGAGCAAGATGAACAGAACCGCACTTTGCGCATTTTTCGGGTGCTTCGACACTGACAGTAACGCCACCGCAATCATCACAATACCAAGCAGGTATTCTATGACCCCACCAAAGCTGACGTGATACGCACCAGTCACGTGTATTGTTCATCCAGTTAAGGTAATTCTTTGTAAATCTTTCGGGAACGAACTTAGTTTCGCCCTTTTCAACTGCTTCAATAGCAGGTTTTGCAAGAGGAACCATACGAACGAACCACTGCTTTGAAACCATGGGTTCAATGGTGCTGTGGCAACGGTAGCATGTACCTACCTCGTGCTTAAGGGGCTCAATTTCCTTAATATAGCCGCCTGCCTCAAGGTCTGCAAGAATTGCCTTTCTTGCTTCCAATGTTGTCATACCTGCATACTTACCGCAATCAAGAACCTCGGGCTCATTTTCAGTAGCTCTGCCACTTGCGATAAGCTCATCGGCTATTCTCTTATCTTCAGCACCTGTAAGGTGACCATCATAAGTAAATGTACGTACAATGGGAAGATTATTTCTCTGACCAACTTCAAAGTCATTGGGGTCATGAGCAGGTGTAATTTTAACAACACCTGTACCCTTTGTCATATCTGCGTGTTCATCGCAAACGATAGGAATCTCTTTATTAAGAAGCGGTAAAATTACGTGACAACCGTGAAGATGCTTGTAACGTTCATCCTCAGCATTTATAGCAACTGCAGTATCACCGAGCATAGTTTCGGGACGTGTTGTTGCTAACTCGAGCTTCTCGCCTGTTTCTTTAACAGTATAAAGAAGATGCCAGAAATTACCGTCTTTTTCTTCGTATTCTACCTCTGCGTCAGAAATGGAAGTGTTACAGCAAGGACACCAGTTAACCATTCGGTTGCCTCTGTAAATCAAATCCTTGTCGTAGAGAGTTTTGAAAACTGTATTAACCGCCTTATTGCAACCCTCATCAAGAGTGAATCGTTCTCTGTCCCAGTCACAGGAAGAGCCTAATTTCTTCAACTGTACAACGATTCTGCCGCCGTACTGAGCTTTCCAATCCCAGGCTCTTTCAAGGAATACGTCACGTCCTAAATCCTCTTTAGTGATACCCTCTGCACGCATAGCCTCAACAATCTTTGCTTCAGTAGCAATAGAGGCGTGGTCTGTACCGGGAAGCCAGAGTGTATCATAACCGCTCATTCTCTTCCAGCGGATAAGAATATCCTGCAAGGTATTATCAAGGGCATGTCCCATGTGAAGCTGACCGGTAATATTCGGTGGCGGAATAACTATGGTGTAGGTAGGTTTACCCTCTTCGCACTTTGCGTGGAAATACTTACCTGCAAGCCATGATTTATATATACGGTCCTCAACATTTTTAGGATCGTACTGCTTTGCGAGCTCTTTCTTCAAAAGAAGTCCCCCTTAAAAATGATGTAAGTTTCCACAAAACATAGAAACTCAATTTACAGGTTATTATCACACATTCTTCGTTGATTGTCAATGATTGAAACAGTTATTTTTATAGATTTAATTACATATATATGCTAAAACACGCTTGAAAATCAACGAATAAAAAAGATTATCTCTTATATTACGAAAACACTTGATTTTTGGTAAAAAATATTATATACTGTTGAAGTAAATAAAACTGCTCAAAGGAGTTTTTTAAAATGACAGCTACTATTAAAGAAAGAAGTTTCTTAGCATTACTTTTATTCGGTGTTCTCACTTTCGGTATCTACCCTATCGTTTACTGGACAAAAATCTCTAACGATGTAAATACCCTTTGCGAAGGCGACGGTCAAAAAACAATGAAATATGTTTTTGTTTGGCTTCTCGATTTCGTTACTTTAGGTATCTTCGGCCTTGTTTGGAAATTCAAAATTGCTCAGAGACTTAAAGATAATGCTCCTCGCTACAACATCAAGTTCAGCGAAAGCGGCGCACTTGTTCTTTTATTCACATTACTTATCCCCGTTGTTGGTTCTTTTATCGGTATGTATATCATTGTTAAGAACTTCAATGCTATGGGTGTTGCATTTAACGAATATAACGGTCTCGTTGATGAAACAGCTCAGGAATACGTTTTTACAGACGCTGAATAATCTTAAAACAAATACTGAACACTCTCCTTTTGGAGAGTGTTTTTTTACGCCTTTTTATTAAGCGACCGCAACGGCTACGCCGTGTGGACACCTCAGTTAATTATATAAAAAACAACTCCCTGCAAGATTGCAAGGACTTTGACTCAAGAGAGTGTATTCACATTGAAAAAGACATATTTCTATGCTATAATGAGGAAAAGTGAGGTGTAATCTTTATGAAAATACACGGTGTGAAGCGCGAATGGTCTCACCCGATCTTCTATATAAAAAAGCATTATTGCCCCTATTGTAATGAGAGGTTAGAAAAAACGAAAAAGGAAACGGTTGTTAATTCCAAATCGGAAGAAGCAAAAAACTATGATTTTTCAAATGGTGATAGCTTTTTAGTCGGAAATATAAAATTTATTCGAACTGTTTTTCGTTGCAACAAATGTGATAAGACCTACACCATAAAAGAAGTTAAAGAAAACGACATCGCCATCAACCGATGGAAGTGATAGGAGTGGCATATGGAAGATATTTTAGAACGCATTCTTTCAATACTTTTTATGCCTTTTGAATCCAAATACAACAACTTAAAAAATAAAATCAACAAAATACCGAGCAAGGCATTAAAAATCTTCTTAAAGTTATTGCTTATATTGATTCCACTTGCATTAATATTTGGGCTATGTTGCTTGTGCAGTTACATATTTAGAGGATATTGGATATAACAAAAGGGCTATGACATTTCGTGTGTCATACCCTTTAAAATAACTTGCACCAAGTTTGCACCAAAGTGAAAATCAAGGCATAAAAAACCCCGAAAACCACTGTGGTTTCGGGGTTTTTGAATACTCTTTGAAATAAGAAATTATCTCTTGCTGAACTGAGGTGCGCGACGAGCGCCTTTGAGACCGTATTTCTTTCTCTCTTTCATTCTGGGGTCACGAGTGAGAAGTCCGGCTTTCTTAAGAACGGGACGAACGTCATCTTCTGACTGAAGAAGAGCTCTTGCAATACCGTGACGGATTGCACCAGCCTGGCCTGTAACGCCACCGCCGTTTACACGGCAAACAACATCGTACTTTTCAGTTGTCTCTGTAAGAGCGAGAGGCTGTCGAACGATAAGTTTAAGTGTTACAAGACCGAAATAATCATCGATATCTCTGTCGTTAATTGTAACTTTGCCTGTGCCGGGATATACACGAACACGAGCAACAGATTTTTTTCTTCTACCTGTGCCGTAGAAATATGCTTTGCTTTCGTACATAATAGTTGCCTCCTCCCTTAAAATTCTCTAACGATAGGCTTCTGAGCTGTCTGTTCGTGCTCTGCACCTGCATATACACGAAGACGAGCCATAGCTGCTCTACCGAGAGTGTTATCGGGGAGCATACCCTTAACAGCTTTCTGAACTGCAAATTCGGGTTTTTCTTTCATAAGAATACCGTATTTAACAGATTTCATATTGCCGATATAGCCTGTGTGATGGTGATAATACTTGTCCTCAAGTTTGTTACCTGTGAGAACTACTTTTGCAGCGTTGATGATAATAACGCTATCGCCGCAATCAGCGTGAGGAGCGAATGTGGGTTTGTGCTTACCGCGAAGAAGAACAGCAGCTTCTACAGCAACTTCGCCGAGAGTTCTGCCTTCTGCGTCAAGAACATACCACTGGCGCTCAGTTTTGCCTTTAGGCATATAAGTAGACATAACAGTTACCTCCGATATAGTTTCGGGGCATAAAAACCCCGCATTGCCTTGATATATTATCACAGCAATGCGGAGATGTCAACACTTTTTTCAGGATTTTTTTAAATACCAAACGCAATCTCTCGTTTTCTCGTTTTTGCTCGTTTTTTCGTATATTTTTCTCACGTGGCAAATTCAAAAAAATACACAATAAATACTATTTTTATTTAGCGAGTTTGCTATAATCCTTAACTATTTCAATTCTGTTTTTACGGCGTTTTCTGCGGTCGCGTGTATTCTTTGTTAAGAAGAAAAGAAGCAGCACGATTATAATGACAACAATTACAAAAATAACAAAAAGCTTTGAACCCATAATCTTCTCTAACCAGTTGAACATAGACCAAAGATAATTCTTTTTCACGTCCTGCTGAGCAACAAGTGTTACAGAAGAAATCTTAACATCATTATAAATAACATCAGCAGTACCGATAATATCGCCTTGTTTTACAGGAGCATCCACCTGAGTCGGAAAGTCATCCGAAAACTTAACCGTCATATTATCCATATCAATATCTCTATGAACAACGGCGCTTATATTACTCTGAGGAACGAGGGCAACATAATCATTACCCCTGCCGAATTTAACCGCAACCTCACCTAAATTATATGATGAATCGGCAAGTTCTTTCATTTTGATGTTTGAAAAAGCCCACTTCAGCATATAACGGCACATAAGGTACGCTGTATTTCTGTACTCACCATCTGCTACGTACTTGTCGTTACCCTTCATAGCGATAGAAATATAAGTATACCCATCCTTTGTAGCACTCGAAATAAGACAACATCCCGCCTTATCGGTTGTTCCGGTTTTAAGACCGATAGCGCCTTCGTAATAGTAATAAGAGTAACTGTTGAGAAGCGGATTGGTATTATACAGATATCTTATATCGCTTTTATTCGTAGCGGGCATAGTTTTACCGTATTTAGTAGAAATCTGTCTTATATGGTCGTTTGCAAGGGCCGCTTTAGCGATAAGATACATATCATTTGCAGTAGTGCGATTCTGCGCCTCGCTGTCAAAACCCTCAATGGATGTGTCGTCCAGACCGTGAGGATTAGCGAAATATGTATTTTTACAACCGAGTTTTTTAACATACTCGTTCATTTCAGCAACAAAAACCGTTGCATCACCATTACCGAAATGCTCAGCTATAACTGCCGCCGCGTCATTAGCACTGGGAAGGAAAAGGCAATACAGCAACATTTCAAAAGTAACTTGCTCCCCTGCCTTTAATCCGGCAATAGAGCTACCAGTACCCAATAAACTGTCGATGGCGTTTTCCGAGCAGGTTATAACAGTCTGCAAATCATTACACTTAGAAAGAGCAACCAATGCCGTGGTTATTTTGGCAAGTGAAGCCGGTGCGGTAATCATATCAGCATTTTTACTGTAAATAACCGTATCCGTATCAGCGTTTACGAGCAGAGCAATATCGGTTTCGTACTCAGGCGCATCAATATCATAATAGCCATTCAGCGTCTTGACACTATCTTCAGCTTCAGCCGCAAGACCGATTACAGAAAAAGGTACGCAAAATAAAATACAAAATATAAAAATCAGTAATTTTTTCATAGACAATCACCGTTAAATGTTATAAAATATATAGTAATAATTTATCTTCTGACATTATACCATTTATTTCGACAGAATAAAATACTATTTATAAAAAAAGGAGAACAAAAATATGGTTTTTGTAACCGGCGACACCCATGGCGACCCTAAAAGACTTTCAAAAAGTGTATTGAAAAAACTCAACGACGGCGACACACTAATCGTGTGCGGTGACTTTGGTTTTATCTGGGACAGGTCAAAGGCTGAACAGAAATTTTTAAAATCTCTTTCAAAGAGAAAATACAATATTTGTTTTATTGACGGAACTCATGAGAATTTTGAGTATCTCAACGCCTACCCTACCACAACCTGGAACGGCGGAAAGGTCCATCAGATTTCCGATAACATTTTCCACCTTATGAGAGGTCAGGTTTTTGTTATAGACGGTTTAAAGATTTTTACAATGGGTGGCGGAGAAAGCCCTGACCTCGAGTCAAGGCTTGAGGATAACCCTTGGCTTAAATATGAGATACCTTCTAAAGAGGAGCTCCTTGAAGGTGCAAGCAACCTTGAGAAGCATGATTGTAAAATTGACGTTATCATCACACACGAACCATCATCCACTATCAAGGGTTTCCTGAAGCTTGGCGAAGGCGATGCAGTACGCGTTACAACTCTCAACGCATATTTTGACGAACTCTCAAAATGCAGTGAATTCAGCAGATGGTTTTTCGGAAGTCTTCATTTAGACAAATATATTTCAAACACATATATCGGCGTTCATAAAGGCATTGTAAACGCTCACACAGGAGAAAGAATTTCATTTTAATTCAAGGTGATTGTATGAAAAAGAACATCAACAAAAAAACGGTTAAAAAAATCATTCTTACTGTTGTTTCGGTTATTCTGGTGCTTACGATAACCGCGGGAACTGTTGTATTTATTGCGAACTACCCCGAAAAAAGAATAGCCGAATTTAAGGACGGTAATGACAAAAAAGCTGACAAAAAAGTCTTTGATGAAGGTGTATTCAAAATGGGAAAATATGATTTGGTTGTTTCCGTCAACGGCGACGATACAGCTGACGGCACATTGGAAAAGCCTTTAAAAACATTAAAAGCTGCCAAAGAAAAGCTCAAAGCTTTAAACGCACCTGAAGATACACATATTACTGTATGGTTCCGTGAAGGTACTTATGCCATATCTGACACGCTTTCCTTTGACGAAACTGATAAATCCAATGTTCTTTACCGTTCTTTTCCGAATGAAGAAGTAGTTTTTTCAGGCTCCAAGGAAATAAAAGGTAATTGGAAAGAAACTGAAATCAACGGAGTTAAGGCATTTGTAATGCCTTTGACTGTTGAAAGCGATGAGGATTATTTCCGTTCTCTTTTCAAGGACGGAGAACGTCTCTCCCGCTCGAACTATCCTAAAGAAGATTTCTTCAAAATCAAAGACCCGAAAACTGACGAAGCTGTTATCCCCGAGAACGACCCGGATTTCTTCACTCACTCCGCTGTTTTTTATGCAAATACAGCAGATATTCTCGAATTCAGTAATGCACAGGACATTGATATAAGACTTATGCATTTCTGGTGTGACGAAATTCTGCCTATACACTCTGTTGACACAAAAACAGGCAGAATAGAAACCAGAAAGCCATCATCTATGACCGTAAGAGTTGATGACAACTTCGTTTTTGAAAACGTCAAGGAAGCTCTTTCCTTACCCGGTGAATGGTATCTCGACCGCAATGAAGATAAGCTTTATTACATACCCCAAGAGGGTGATACTATTGATAATACAGTTCTTTATGCCGGTAAAACAGAACAACTCATAACTATAAATAACGCTACCAACATCTCGTTCCAAGGTATTGATTTTGAGAACACAGACTGGGACCACGTAGGAAAAGATAATGCATTTTACGGAAAAGTTTTCGACGAAACCCATCCGTTATATAAAAACATTGAATACTGCGCCGTTCATCCTCAGGCGGCTTTTGAAACCCCTGCGGCAATCCTAATAACTGCTTCAAAGGGTATCAATTTCACAAATTGCACCTTTGAAAACATTTCATATACGGCTGTTAAATTCGATTCGGCGGCTAAAGATTGCAACATAACAAGTTGTTTATTCAACGAAATCGGCGGTAACGCAATCTTCATAAACGGTGAATTCGTTGTTCCTGCAACTACAAAGAATATTAATGTCACCGATTGCCATATCAGTAAATACGGCAGAATATTCAACAACGCTATCGGTATTCTTCTTACTCACGCTATTAACTGTAACCTTACCAACAACGAAATCCACGATGGCTGGTACACCGGTATTTCAGTTGGTTGGAACTGGGGCTACACCGACAATCCCACAAACAATATAAACATAAGCAATAACCTTATTTACAATATCGGTAACGGTTGGCTTTCTGATATGGGTGCTATTTATACACTCGGTATTCAGCCCGACACGGTGATTTCCGAAAACATAATTTACAATGTTGGTTGTGATAAAGGAAGCTACGGCTACGGCGGCTGGGGTATTTACCTCGACGAGGGTTCTTCCGGAATTCTCGTTGAAAAGAATCTTGTATATGATTGCTCTTCACAGACATTCCACCAGCACTACGGCAAGGATAACATGATAAAAAACAACATCTTTGCTTTCGGCGGAGAAGGTCAATTCAAAATATCAAGACACGAAGACCACAACTCATTATATCTTTACAACAATATCCTTGTTGGTGATGACACTCCTATGTACAAAGAAACCTTAAGTCTTGACTGGTTCAAGGATGACAGCAACTTATACTGGGACTATAATACTTTTGGTAAGACAGTTCATTCAGGCAGTTCAACAAATATTTTTGACAGTGAAAATATTTTAGGTATGTACGGCAGAGGCTACTATAACAACGCCGTTTTAGCCGACCCGCTATTCAAGGATGCGCAGAACCGTGACTTCACCCTTGCAGAGAACTCCCCTGCTATTGAGGCAGGTTTTGAACCTTGGGAATACAATGCAGGAACAATAACTGAATTCTGATAATAAATTAAACTCCGTAAGGCGTAAACCTTACGGAGTTTCTTTAATTCCAAATATTAATTTTAAAATACCACGCAAAAACTTGGGGCTTTGGTAAACTACAACTTTCATCAATCACCACTCCTTTGTTATATATTATGAAAGTGGTGAAAAAGTGTTACAACTGCCAATCCTTTAAATCTTTTACCTCATTATACATTGCAACATAGCTATCATGACGGTTTTTATCAATCAAGCCGTCCTTAAGAGCTTCAAGGATTACACAACCTTTTTCAACTGTGTGAGAACAAGATGTAAATTTACACTTACCTAAGTATTCCTTAAATTCAGGAAAACAGAAAGGTAAGTTCTCTTTAACAATAACATCACTGCTCTGCTCAATATCAAGCGATGAAAAACCGGGCGTATCCGCAACTAAACCGTCACCGATATGATAAAGTGTTACGTCTCTGGTTGTATGACGTCCCCTGCCTAACTTGTCGCTTATTTCGCCGGTAGCAAGGGAAAACCTATCGTCTATACAATTAAGTAACGAGGATTTACCTACGCCGGTATTACCTGTAAACACAGTAATCCCGTTGCCAATCATTGCCTTAACCGCTTCAATACCCTCACCTGTTTTACAGCAAACTGACGCAACATCTATACCTGCTTTTTTGTAAACTGCCTCAAACTCCGAGGTATCGCCCAAATCACTTTTCGAAAAAACAACACAAGGCTTTATGCCCTTATCAACAGCCATAGCAGTCATTTTATCAATAACGAGAAGACTGGGTACCGGCTCCCTGATAGATGACACAATAATAAGCGTATCAATATTCGCAACAGGTGGTCTCAGAAGAAAATTCTTCCTGTTGTTTATTTCATCAATAGTATTTTCGCGACCCTCCCGAACGGTAATGGTAACATTATCGCCTGCGAGAGGAGTTATTCTTTTTTTCCTGAACGCGCCACGCGCCTTACATTCATAAACTTCTCCGGCGGCTTCCACATAATAGAAGCCGCCGACACCTTTAATTATAACGCCGTTTAAAACTTTTTCCATTCGTAATATTCCTATGCAATAACATCCGTACCGTTTTCCGTATCCGGTTGCGGTGTATGTGTTGTTTCCTCTGCCGCTATATAAAGAACTATCTGAGAATTTTTATCAAGATTCGGATAATCGCTATGTGTCGGTGTCTGACCAAGAACTGTACCGACCTTTTCGGTAGAAGGCACCTGAACAAAAGATATATTATAATAACCCGCACTATTTAATCTTGACTCAGCGGTGCGCCAATCAAGCCCCATAACATTCGTATAAAATGAAATATTATATACGCGCTCTTTGGTAAGTGATACCGGTTCTTTTGTAAAGTTTGCCGTAGCCTCGTAATAAAGATTATCGTTAATATACACTTTAACGCTTGAGGCAGGTTTATCGCCACTAATTTCAATAGAATACTTGGTTATAACATCAGTATCTACGGAATTATCAGCAATTAATTTTTCGTCAACATACAGCTTCACGTTTACTACGCCCACACGACTCGGAAGTTCAATGTTCTTCTTCAAAACAACCTTTCCTGAGCTAATGGTAATAATAACGCTGTCGCCTTCCTGAACCGGAGAACCTTCCGCAGGTGACTGCATAACTACTCTGTCTTTTTCAATGGTAGAATCTACAACTTCTGTCTTATGCAACACTAAACCGTATTTTTCCAAAACGGCTTCTGCCTCAGTTAAAGTTTTACCGGAAATGTCAGGCATTTTAAAGAGCTTGCCGGATTTTTCATCAGCAGAATAATAAATTGTAACGTCAGAGCCTTCAAGAATACTCGAATCAGCTTCGGGATCGGTTCTGATTACGTTACCTATGGGAACATCCTCATCCACCACTGGCTCTAAAATAACCTTAAAGCCCAGAGCCTCGAGTTCATTCTTTGCTTCCTTGTAATTCTTGCCGGTATAATCAGATATAATCTGACCTTCACCGGACTTAGCTACATAAAGTCTTATAGTATGACCCTTATAAACCTTAGTACCTGCTTCGGGGTCTTGCTTAAATACGCAACCTTCTTTACCGTCGGTAAATGCTGCCTCCTTAATCTCGAAGTCAAACTTCTTATTGAACTCTTCGTTGTCCTTAATTTCTTCGAGATAATTCATACCAATGAAGTTATCAACCTCAACTTTCTTACCGGAAAAGAGCATTAAATCGCCGTTTTTCAGCATCGAGCCAAGGAGTATGAAAATAAAAATAATCAAAGCGAGTGCAACACCGGATATTACAGCAATCACTTTTGTATTGACGCGTTTTGCGGGTCGCACATCCTGAACCGCATCAAAGGTTCTTACATTTGTTTCATCAAGCTTCATTCGTGCAGATGATGAAGGCGGAACAGTTTTTATGACCTGGGTACTGCCATTATCCGTGCCTATTTTATCCACAAACACCGTAGGACCATCATCAACAAAATATGTTTTATAATCGAATTTGATATCGGGATTCTGCCTTAATTCTTCAATATCAAGAAGGAACTCTGCCGCAGACTGATATCTGTCACGTGAGTTCTTCTGCATTGCTTTCATTGTTATTTGCTCAAATCCGACAGGTATGCCGGGATTCAAGGTGCGAGGCGGAACTGCATCCTTATTCACTTGCATAAGAGCAACGGAAACAGCACTATCCGCATCAAAGGGAAGTTTACCTGTCAGCATTTCATAAAGAAGAACACCAACGGAATAAATGTCCGCTTTTTCGTCGGTTAATTCGCCTTTGGCTTGTTCGGGGCTTATATAATGAACCGAGCCGATTGCTTTTTCGGTCATTGTTTTTGTTTCACTATGGCTGAAACGAGCTATACCGAAGTCAGCAACTTTAATCGTTCCGTTTTCAAGCAGCATTATATTCTGAGGTTTAACATCCCTATGTACAATGCCCTTGTCGTGAGCGTGCTGTAGTGCCTTGAGTATCTGATTCACAAAGAACAGTGCCTCTTTCCACTGAATAACGCCACGGTCCTCAATGTACTCTTTAAGAGTTATACCCTCAATATATTCCATAACGATATACTGCAATCTGTCACCAAAACTAACGTCAAAAACCTTGACGATATTTTTATGAGACAAAACCGCAATCGCCTTTGATTCATTTTTGAAACGACGACGGAATTCTTCATTAGCAAGATATTCGTCTTTGAGAATTTTTACGGCAACGATTCTGTCATCAATATTATCGTAGGCTTTATAAACAACTGCCATACCGCCGACACCGATAACATCTTGTATCTCGTATCTTCCGTCAAGTCTTTTTCCTACATAATTTTCCATACTTACTCTCCTTGGCTGTCAGCAACAAGTAAAACAGCTGTGATATTATCACGACTGCCGCACTTTATCGCCGTTTCAACAAGTTTTTCGGCTGAACAATCACCGGATTCTTTTATAACTTCAATTATTTCGTCATCTTCCACCGAACCGTTCAAGCCGTCGGTGCAAATGAGAATTGATTTACTACTGTCAACATCAACAACATCGAACTCAACATCAACAAAGTTCAGAATACCCACTGCCCTTGTAATAATGTTTCTGTCCGGGTGATTTTTGGCTTCATCGGCTGTAATTTTCCCGGTATCCACCATAAACTGAACAAGCGAATGGTCTTTAGTAACAAATGATACAGCCTCATCGTAAATATATGCTCGGCTGTCACCGACATGAGCAATCACAGCAATTCCCCTTACAACCATTACCGCAACAACGGTTGTTCCCATACCGCTGTATTCTCTGTTTTTACCGGCTTCGCTGAAGACCGATGAATTTGCGGCACATATGGCTGAATTAAGAAGATTCTGAGCTGTTTTAATAGTCATATCAGCGCGGTAACCGCGTTTTATCGCTTCCGAAACCTTTTCTACGCAAATACCACTTGCTATCTGACCGCCTGAAACACCGCCCATACCGTCACACACAACAGCCCAAGCGTCGCCGTTTTCAAAGACGCCTGCATCGTAAGCATCCTGATTTGACTCCCTGTGGATTCCTATATCTGTTTTAGCTAATATTTTCACGGTGTTTCACCTCGCTTTATTGTGTGATTTTATCTTCTTTGATTTTTTCGCGTCTGAGCTGTCCGCAGGACGCATTTATATCCGAACCTAACGTACGGCGAACCGTAACCGCCATACCGTTCTTCTCGAGTATTGATTTAAACTGAACTATACTTGAATCACTGCTACGTTCATGACCCTTTTCCGGAACCTCGTTTGCGGGAATGAGATTGACATGACAAAGTATGCCTTTAAGACGTTTTGCCAATTCTTCCGCACATTCAGGCGTATCGTTTATACCCTTCATCATAGCGTATTCAAATGAAATACGCCTGGATGTAGTTTGGGCATATACTTTACACGCTTCGAGAAGCTCATCTATATCCCAGCTTTTATTAACCGGCATAATTTTTGAACGAATTTCATTATTAGGTGCATGCAAAGACACGGACAGAGTCAACTGCAACCGTTTATCAAGTAAATCGTATATACGCGGTACAATACCGCTTGTTGAAAGTGAAATATGCCTCATTCCGATATTGAGACCGCGTTCATCGCTGACCAGCTCAAGAAAACGCATAACGTTATCATAATTATCAAGTGGCTCGCCCATCCCCATAAGAACAATCCTGGAAATACGCAATGATAAATCACGCTGAGCAGTATAAATCTGGCTCAAAATTTCTGAGGGCGTAAGCTGTCTTTTAAAACCACCTATACCGGAGGCGCAGAATGCACAGCCCATTTTACACCCAACCTGAGTTGATACGCAGATAGTATGACCGTATTTATAGTCCATTACTACGCACTCAAGATACTCGCCGTCAGGCAATGAAAAAAGGTACTTCACTGTACTATCATACCGCGAAACAAGCTTTTTTTCAATAGTACAAGAAAATATGACAAAAATGTCATCTAATTTCTTTATTAAATCCTTGGAAATATTGGACATTTCCGAAAATGAGGTAACACATTTTTTATGTAACCAATCGTAAATCTGTGTCGCTCTGAACTTTGGTAAACCCATTTCTTTGAGTTCATTTGAAAGCTCATCAAAGTTCATTGAAACAATATCTTTTTTAACCATAAATCATTACTTCCTGTCAAATACAGCTATAAAAAAGCCGTCACAGTTATTTTTATGCAACATCAGGGTGAGATAATCCCCTTCATCAACAGTCCGTTCTATATGTGGTAAAGCTTTAACAGAAACAAAATCCGGATGTGCTTTTAAAAAGGCATCACAAATTTTTCTGTTTTCGTTGGGATTGACTGAACAGGTAGAATAAACCAATCTACCACCGCTTTTTACGTACTCAGAAGATGTTTCAAGAATCTTACGCTGAATCGGCAAAAGCTCCTTAATATCATCAAGCTTTTTATACTTTATTTCAGGCTTTTTACTTATAATCCCCATTCCCGAGCAAGGCACGTCACAAAGAACTCTGTCTACCTTAGGAAAATCGGGATTAAAAACTGTAGCATCATTCACCGAGGCTTTGACACAACTAAGACCAAGCCTTTGCGCGCCATCTTTAATTAGTTCGGTTCTTGATTCATAAATATCGCAAGAAAAAAGTTCACCCTTATTATTCATATACTCCGCAATGGTAAAGCTTTTACCGCCCGGTGCGGCACATATATCAATAGCTGTACAGTTTTCATAAGGCGCAAGGGCGGCAATACACAGCTGTGACGATAAATCCTCAACGTGAAAAAATCCCTTTTTATACGCTTCAAGCTCATATACGGCTTTATTTACATTTATTTCCAATGCACCTTCAACAACTGTTGGTTTGACAGTTACGCCCTCATCCAGGAGCATTTTTTTCAATTCATCTTCGCTCGTTTTGCAATTATTAACACGGATAAAAATCTTCTTAGGCTCTAACGCAGACTGAAGAAAAGCTTGTGCGTTTTGTTCGCCATAGTGATATGATAAAAATTTTACAAGTTCTATGGGTGCTGAGCAGAGCACGGAAATACGCTGTGCAGAATCCATATCATCGGGATGCTCAAAGCCTTTTTCCGAAACACGTCTCAAAACTGCGTTTACAAGGCCTGCGGCGAAAGCACATTTATTGTTTTTAGCGAGTTTAACACTTTCGTTTACGGCAGCAGAAACAGGAATTTTATCAGAAAAAACAAGCTGATACGTACCTAAACGTAATATAACAAGAACTTCTTTTTTCAGTTTGGTTATAGGCTGCTGAAGACAACCTGAAATTATGTAATCGAGTGTTATTTTTCGTTCTATTACACCGTAAACGAGTCGGGAAATAAAAGCACAATCAGTGCTGTCGGGGCAAGACGCCTTAACAGCACTGTCAATAGCAAGGTTTGAATAAGCCTTATCCTTTTCAATTTTCAAAAGAATTTCAAAAGCAATCTGTCGGGCAGGTTTACTCATTAACGTCTTCTCCCTGTAAATCTGAATATAAGGCGTAAAAGCTGAGCCAGGCTCACTGCGAGAGCCGCAACATACGTCATAGCCGCCATTCTCAAAACCTTTTGAGCACCTGTTTTTTCCTCAAAAGTGAGTAAATTATTTGACTCAATGACATTGATAGCGCGTCTGCTTGCATTAAATTCAACCGGCAATGTAATAAGCTGGAAAACGGCGGTAAAAGCGAAAAAGCCTATACCAATCCAAACAAGAGGCTCAAACGTTAAAATTACACCGGCAATGAGTAAAGGAATAGAGAGGTATGAACCGATATTACAAGCCGGGAGAATCATATTTCTGATTTTTATAGGTGCATAGCTTTCCGCGTGTTGTGCGGCGTGCCCCGCTTCATGACAAGCTATACCTACCGCCGCAATGGACGAGCTGTTAAAAACACCTTCCGAAAGGCGTATTATTTTCTGTCTTGGGTCATAGCTATCGGTCATATTACCCGGAATCTGTACAATATTAACATCGTTAATACCGTAATAACTCAGCACCAGACTTGCGGCCTGGGCACCGGTAATGCGTCTTGTATTACCGATTTTCGAGTATTTAGCATATGTCGATTTTAATTTGAATTGAATTATCAAAGACGCAATTACAGCGGGTAAAATAAATAAGATGTAATAATAATCAAAATAATAAAAAGGCATATATGGCATAATATCGCTCCGTTATACTTTTAATATTATTCTATACCGTATTTTTAAAAAAATGAAAAACTAAATTTAAACAATATTTTAATCAGCCGAGGATTGTGCCGTCCTCAACGGGATGTCCTCTGAAGAAATCAGCAGCTTTCATACGTTTTTTACCTTCGTACTGCACTTCGTTTATTAATACTGCTTTTCCGTCACCGCAGAAAACAGCCAAACCGTTTTTGAGAACTTTCATCTCACCGGGTTTTCCGTTACCGTCAATATCCTTAAGCTCTGAACGGAAGAGTTTGAGATTCTTGCCCTCTAAAACTGTTTGCGCCACGGGCCATGGGTCAAGACCGCGAATATGGTTATGAACTTCAGATGCCGATTTTGTCCAGTCTACCGGTGACATTGTCTTATCGAGCATAGAAGCGTACGTACTCTCTGAATCATCCTGCTTTATGGGAGATAAATCATCGTTCTCAACGGCTTCAAGGGTTTTTATAAGTAAATCCGCACCCATAACCGCGAGTCTGTCAAAAAGCTCTCCGGATGTTTCATTTTCACCTATTTTGGTCTTCTCAACGAGCAACATATCCCCTGTATCAAGACCTATATCCATTTGCATAGATGTAACACCGGCATACTCCTCGCCGTCAAGAACACATCGTTGAATCGGTGCCGCTCCGCGATATTTCGGTAAAATTGAGCCGTGGATATTGATACAACCGAACTTAGGATAATCGAGGAAATCAGCGGGTAAAATTTTACCGTACGCTACAACAACCGCAATATCAGGTTTCAATTCTTCAAGAATTTTTACGCCTTCACCGTTTTTTAACGTATTAGGCTGAAAAACAGGAATACCTGCCTCCATAGCAACAACCTTAACCGGCGGCGGGGTTAAAACGGCTTTTCTGCCAACAGGTTTATCAGGTTGGGTAAAAACACCAACAACCTCGTAACTGTTCTCTATTAATGCTTTAAGTGGGTTTACCGCAAAATCCGGTGTTCCCATATAAACAATTCTCATATTTTACTCCGAAAATTTATTCATCGTCTGTTCTGTAAAGAACTTCGCCTTCATCAAGTTTATCTTTATATAAAATGCCGTCAAGATGGTCAAGCTCGTGACAAAAGCAACGTGCTTTTAAGCCCTCGCCCTTGTAAAGACACCATTTACCTTCTCTGTTCTGAGCCTTTACTTTAACAACCATTGGTCTTGTAACCACACCGCAAAGACCCGGAAGAGAAAGACAACCTTCATTGCCGGTCTGCGAGCCTTCAACATCGGTGATTTCCGGGTTTATAAGCTCAATATAGTCACTTCTGTCCTCGCTGACATCCATAACTACAACACGTCTTAAAACACCGACCTGAGGCGCTGCAAGTCCAACGCCGCCTGACTTATATAAAGTTTCCTTCATATCGTCTAACAAATCAAAAAGTCTGTCGTTGAATTCTGTTACAGGTCTTGATGTTTTTCTGAGAATGGGGTCATCATCAACTCTTATATTTCTTATTGCCATTATATTTTCTCCTTATACAAGCGGATTGATATCCACAACTGCAGTAACACCGCTGTTTTGTGTACTGCGCATATACTGCACCAATAGCTCCGACATCATTTGACGGAAACGCTTGTTATTCTTACACTTTATAGTGATAATGTTTCTGTATTTATTGCTTATTTTATTTATACGCGGTTGAATGGGTCCGAGAACATTGATTTTCACATCACTGTACTCCCCTGTAACGGCGTTTTTCAACATATTGAAAAAGGTTTTAGCACCATCCGAAGATTTATTAAACTGTTCGCTGGAAAAAGTGATAGAACAAATATCACAATACGGCGGATAAAACATACTTTTTCGTATAATATTCTCCGTTTTATAAAAGGACTCATAATCCTGAGCCGCAGAAAGCTCGATAATATCATTATCGGGAAGAACAGTCTGTATATACGCTTTTCCCTCAAAATCGCCTCTGCCCGACCGACCGATAACCTGGGTAAGAAGGTCAAAGGCTTTTTCACTGCTTCTGAAATCATCGTTATAGAGCTGATGGTCGATAGAGATTATACCTACCAACGTAACACGCGGAAAGTCAAGTCCTTTAGCCACCATCTGAGTACCGAGAAGGATATCGTATTCGCCCTTTGCAAAGGCAGTCAATTTATCCTGATAGGAATAGCGCGCCATAGTTGTATCGGCATCCATACGAAGAATCCGGGCATTGGGAAAGATGTTCTCTAATTCTTCCTCAATACGCTGAGTACCGAAGCCGGCATAAGTAACAGCCTTCTCTCCACATTCGGGGCAAACATCGGTATATGCCTGAGAATGACCGCAATAATGGCACATAAGACGTCTGTTTGCGCTATGGTATGTAAGAGAAATACTACAATTAGGACAGCTTAAAACCGTCTTACAAGCTCCGCAGGATGCAAAAGTATTAAACCCGCGACGATTCATTAAAAGTATAGCCTGTTTGTTGTTGTCAAGGCACTCTTCCAAGGCATTGTAGAGTTCATTGCTTATTGCGCCCTTTGTGTCGGAAACATCAACAGTAACAACTTCGGGTAAAACGGCTTTTCCATAACGCTCGGTAAGCTTGACAAACCCGTATCTGCCGTTCATTGCGTTGGTATAGGTTTCGATTGAAGGTGTTGCAGAAGCGAGAACAAGCAAAGCGTTATGATGGGCACATCTGAATCTTGCCACATTCCGCGCGTGATATCTCGGTGTCATCTCAGATTTATATGTATGCTCCTGTTCTTCGTCCATTACAATAAGACCCAAATCGGAAAATGGTGCAAATACCGCAGAGCGAGTACCAATAGCAATTTTAGCTTCACCGTTCTTAACGCGCTTCCACTCGTCGATTCGTTCCCCAGCCGAAAGAGCACTGTGAAAAACAGCAACACTGTCACCGAAATGGGAATAAAAAATACCGAGTGTCTGTGGAGTTAATGCAATTTCCGGAACCATAACAATAACGCCTTTACCGTCGGCAACTACATCTTCAATAAGTTTAAGGAAAACCTGAGTTTTTCCGCTTCCGGTAACACCGTAAAGAAGTGACGCTGAGCCTTTACCGCTTCTGTATTTAGAGAGCAAGTCGGTATAAGCATCGTACTGTATCTTTGTGAGCTCGGGAGAAGTTGTCCTCTTACTATCCGCCTCATATCTGGGTTTTCGGTAAATTTCACTGTCGAAAAGTTCAACCATTCCCTTTTTCTCAAGGGCTAAAACAACCGCCTGAGTAACACCGGTAAAATAGCAGACTTCCTTGACCGATGCTCCGCCGATATCCCTCAACAATCGTGCAACACTCTTTTGTTTTACAGTAAGTGTCGGCAAAACTTCTTCAACATCGTTTTCGGGTATTGCAAGACGGACATTTTTTATGGTTAAATCGCCTGTCTTACGTTTAGCATCAACGTTATTTATAAGAAAGCTATGCTTCAGGAGCTTATCTAATATCTGTGTATCAGCCTCAAGCCCTAAATCACTTATAATCTTTTCTTTTTTTATAAATTTAGAATTACCCTTAAGGTAATCATAAACACGTTTTTCATCTTCTGAAAGCTTAGAAAGCCTTGACTCATCAACGTTATCAGCCATATAGGAAATAACGTAGTTGAGACCTATACCGGCCGGAAGCATTGCTTTTGCAGCTTCAAAAAGCGTACAAAAGGTATTCTCTTTGAGCCAGCTAACAAGCTCAAGCATCTCATCGGTAAACAACGGTTTTTCGTCAATTACCGAAGAAATACACTTAAGTTTAAACTTGTCATCCGCCTCAAAAAGTGGCTTCACAGACAATATAAGTCCCTGTTTTTTTCGATTGCCGTTACCGAAAGGCACCATTACCCTGCACCCCGGAACAGCGATTTTCTCAAGCTCCTGCGGGATAACATACGAATAAGGTGAATCAAAATGATACACAAGGCCTTCGACGGCTACCAAGGCAAAATAAGCATTTTCACCCATAATCAGATATCTGCGATTTCTGCAGGCTCAACAATTCTGTATTTGTCTTCGATAAAATCATTAAGAGCAAGGCTGACAGGTTTTTCGGTTGTAATTACCTTGTCCTCAAGATTTTTGTTGGAAATTTCACGAGCGCGCTTTGCAGTAGCAGTAACAAGAGAATAGCGGCTGATATGTCCTGTGAGTACTTTACTAAGGTCCTGATTAAGCATAATATATTTTCCTTTCAGTTTTATATTAATTCATATCATCAACAATCGTTTTCATCCGCGAATAACGCAAAGTCTCCGCATCAAGTATTGCACAAACTTTATCGGCACATTCGCTTACGTTGTCGTTAATAACTATGTAGTCATATTCGCAAGCTCTTTTCAGCTCGTTTTTCGCTATTTCAAAACGACGTCTGAAAGATTCTTCCGTTTCGGTGCCACGACCTTTAAGTCGGTTTTCAAGCTCTTCCATTGAAGGAGGTATTATAAACACGGAAACAACATCCGGGAAAGCCTTGCGTATGTTTGCACCGCCTTCAACCTCTATCTTAAGAAAGACATTGGCACCATCATCAATTAATTCTTCTATTTTTTTCTTAGGTGTACCGTAATAATTAACACCGTATTTTACATATTCGAGGAAATAACCTTCCTTAATATTCTTTTCAAATGTCTTAACGTCTGTGAAGTAATAATCAACACCGTCAACCTCGCCGTCACGCATATCTCGCGTAGTAACGGAAACGGATTGTTTCATATTGATATCGCGGCTTTTTAATTCACTGAGAACCGTATCTTTGCCGCAACCGGACGGACCGGAAAAAACAACAAGAAGACCTTTATTCTTCGAAGCCAAATTCACGTCCTCCTTTTTGATCATTGAACCTTGTCAGAAGCTGCTCGGCAGTAAGGAACGAAAGCACGACATTATCACTATCGGTAATGATAACACCTTTCGTCTTTCTGCCGTGTGTCGCATCTATAAGCTGAGCTCTTTCGCGACACTCCTGAATCATTCTTTTTGCAGGGGCAGAGTCAGGACTTATAACTGCAACTACCCTATCGGCATTTATAAGGTTGCCGAAGCCTATATTCACAAGTTTCATATTCTCTTACTCAATATTCTGTATCTGTTCTCTGATTTTTTCTACTTCGGCTTTGATATCAATTACGCGTCTGGCAATATCAACATCCTGGGCTTTTGAACCTATTGTATTGGCTTCGCGGTTAATCTCCTGAACGAGGAAGTCAAGCTTTCTGCCTATTGCCTCGTCGGATTTAAGCATTGTATGAAGCTGGTCGATATGACTTCTGAGTCTGACTGTTTCCTCAGCAACAGCAACCTTGTCCGCATATATTGCTGCCTCAGTGAGTATTCTGGACTCGTCAATCTGAGTATCACCGAGAACTGTACGCATTCTTTCAAGAAGTTTATCAGAATACTGTTTTACAGTTTCGGGTGAACGCTCCTCAATATACGAAACGTTTTCTATAATGGTATCTGCCCTTGAAAGGACATCCGCAGAAAGCTTTGCGCCTTCTGTTTCACGCATTGAAATAAATCCGTCAAGCGCCGCTTTCACAACCGGCTCAACCTTTGCCCAAAGTGCATCTTCATCAACAGGTGCCTTCGAAATCAAAAGAACGTCAGGAAAACGTGCAAGTGAAAGTGACGTTAAATCATTTTCAAGTGAAAATGTTTCGGAAATACTGCTTACAGCATCTACAAAACCTTTTGCAAGAGGTTCATTTACACTTACTACAACGCTCTCATCAGCCGTTGCCTCTATCTGAAGCGAACATTCAACCTTACCGCGGGAAATACCGGTAGCAAGAGTTGATTTTATCTTTTCTTCAAGGAAAGAATATGTACGAGGGAGTTTTGCGTAAAACTCAAAATAACGGTGATTGACACTGCGGATTTCTACGGTTATATTGTATCCTTCAACAGAAGCCTGTGCTCTGCCGAAACCGGTCATACTTCTTATCATTTAAAACGCCTCTGAATTAAAAAATATTTTATTCTTTATTATACTAAATATACTGTTTGTTGTCAATTTTTATTGAGCTTGTAAACGATGAACTTCATCTTCGGTCAGTTCACGCCACTTACCCACTTTCAGCATACCCAACTTTACAGAGCCAACAGCGTTCCTTTTAAGTCTTATAACATCAAGGCTTACCTGCTCGCACATTTTTCTTATCTGTCTGTTTCTGCCCTCAAAAATTGTTATTTCAAAAACACTTCTGCCTGCACTTTTTTCAATAATACGGACATTGGCGGGCAATGTTTCTCTTCCGTCACCTTCTATATCAATACCGTTTTCAAGCTTTTCTATCTGTGCATCGTTAATGTTTGAGCGAACAGTAACGCGGTATGTTTTAGGCACGTGCTTTCTCGGATGCATTACAGCATTGGCAAAAGCACCGTCGTTTGTAAGGAGCAAGAGACCTTCGGAGTCTCTGTCCAATCGACCGACCGGATAAACGGCGGCTCCCACATCTTCTACGAGCTCCGCAACGCATTTTCTGCCTAATTCATCACTCATAGTGGTTACATAACCTCTGGGTTTATTGAGCATTATATAATATTTCTGCTTAACGGCAACAACCTTCTTGCCGTTTACGGTAACAGTATCCTTCTTAGGGTCAATTTTATCGCCAAGCTGAGCAATTTTACCGTTGACCTTAACTTTACCTTCTTTAATCATTTCCTCCGCTTTACGTCGCGAAGCAACCGAACATTCGGATAAATATTTTTGTAATCTTTCTTGTGCCATAATTCACGTCTGTCTCTACGACAGTCCTTCTTTAATTTTATTTATTATTTTTTGGAAAAAGCTTGTATTTTCTTCTTTTTCAAGCACCTTAGTCGGTATGTTTTGAGTAGCAATCAACCAGGAAGATGCTATAACCCTCCCACGCTCATCTACTATATCTACACGACCGATAAAATCGCCCTTTAAAACATCGGAATAAAGAAACGGCGGTAAATAAACAACCGTTTTACACTCAGTTATACCGCCCATGGTGGCAAAGCTCAGTTCCGAAACGAGCTCAACGCCAACTGACTTTTTCTCAGCACCGACAACGGGTACAGTATACTCCTCGGGATTGAATTCCACTTCACGAACCTTCAGATTCTCAAAAGCGTAATTCATCATCCTGACGTGGTCATTCCAATCATCAGGCGCTTTCAGGGTAACTCCCACAAGCACAACACCGTCACGCTCTGCTGCCGTCACGAGACAACGACCCGACGCCTTTGTAAAACCGGTTTTAATTCCTATCGCGCCGTCAAACATATCAAGAAATTTGTTATGATTGTAAAACGTACGCGTATACTCAGGTGTACCGTAGGTTACTTTTAAACTATCTGCGGAGCAAATATCACGGAATGTTTTGTTCATTATGGCTTCCGATGCCAAAAGAGCCATATCATAAGCAGTTGAATAATGGCCATCCTCCGTCAACCCGGACGGATTAACGAAATTGGTCGAGTTCATACCCAATTCCTTAGCCTTATTATTCATTAAAACCGCAAATTTTTCCTTGCTTCCTGCAATAACTGTTGCGGTAACATTAGCGGCATCATTTCCGCTTTCAAGAAGCATTCCCTTAACAAGAACACCGAGAGTAACATCATCACCGCTTTTAAGACCGATTGACGTACCCTCTACGGTAACATCATTCCCGGTAGCCGTAGTAACTTCCGATAAATCACCTTGTTCCAAGGCAATAAGCGATGTCATTATTTTGGTTGTGCTGGCAATACCGCGCTTTTCATAGGCGTTCTTGGAGAAGAAAACCTCTCCTGTTCGTGCATTCATTACTATTGCCGATTCCGCCGAGACAGATATCCCTGCGGACTCAGCTTTAAAACTGAAAAACGCACCAACGAAACTAAAACACAGTACAACACAAAACAGTTTCTTTAGCAAAACAAACCACCTGCTTTCAAAAAATAATATGCAGGTGGTTGTATTGTAATGAAAAAATTATTCAGCTGTTTCTTCTGCGGCTTCTGCAGCAGTCTCTTCTTTATCCTTTTTGAATTTGTCAGCAAGGTTTACTACCTTATCAAACATTTCAGGAATCATTGTAACAGCTCTTTCAGCAGCATTATCGTTAGAAACGATGTGTCTGATAGAAACTTCGCCGTTTTTAACAACAAGGAAAGCAACAGGGTTAATTGTGATACCTGCGCCACCTGCTCCGCCAAAAAGCTCAACATTGTTCTTTGAGGGGAAATCGGAACCGCCGGAAGCGAAACCGTAAGTAACCTTTGAAATCGGGATAATAGTAATGCCCTCGGGAAGAGTCATAGGCTCACCGATAATTGTACTTACATCTACAAGGTCTCTTACTTTTTCGATTGTTGTTGAAAGGATTCCGTTTGCTGATTTTTCACTCATTTGGAAGCACCGTCCTTATTTATATTTCTTTTATTTTTTGCTATTTCAACCTCTGCATCAGAGTTTTCAAGAACTTCCTTTGCAGCGGATTTTACCGATTTACTCTTGTCGCTTTTCTGTTTTGCGAAAAGCACCTTAAACAACACTTTGAATACAAGCTGTAAGGCGAGAACAATAGTTGCATTAGTTACTCTTATAGGAGTAATGTGTAAACGAACATATACATATGCTTCGGACTTAGTTGCAAGGAAGTCAGGAGATATGTCAAAGTCATATTTCTTAACCTTACTTGTCGACACAAGCTTACCGAGCACCGGGAATAACCATGAACAAAGTTTGCCATGCTTTATGGCTGTATCGGCGGCATCACCACCGGCAGTTATCATCGTTATGTACAATTCATCAAAAACAAGGGTTTTATATAACTTTCCGAAGAATCCGCCTAAAGAATCACCGACCGCTTTAAGCATTTTTTCAATTCCTTCGTAACCCTGGTCCAGATATAACTGTTTTATTAAACTGTTACCTTTTTTCTCTTCTTTGGAAGTGTCCTCTTTTTCTTCCTCTTCTTCCTTTTTCTCGTCTTTCTTAGGTTTCTTCTTTTTCTTTTTTTCTTTTTTAGGCTTTGAAGTATCAACGAGCGGAATTTTCAGAAAAAGATATTTTAGTGTAACAACCGTTTTATCGGAGTAGTCGATAATAAACGATAAATTCACAGAAAAAAGGATGATGATAAATAATACAATACATGCCAACGCTATAAGAACCGGCATCTTATCACCCCTTATCGTTACTGAAAATTTTTATTCTTCCTCTTTTTGTTCACCGGAATCATCAAACAAAGAGAGCTGACCGTTATCAACGTCGGACATAAGAACTTCTCTGTCCGCATCGGGAAGTTCGGGAAGCTCTGACAGACTGTTTAAAGAAAAGCATCTTAAAAAATCAGATGTTGTACCGTATAAAACCGGTCTTCCGGGAACATCGAGTCTACCCTTTTCTTCAATGAGACCTCTTTGGCAGAGTGTATTTACAACACCCGAACAATCGACGCCTCTGATCTGTTCTATGTATGGCTTTGTAATCGGCTGATTGTATGCGATAATCGCAAGCACCTCAAACGCCGCCTGTGACAATGGCGCATTACGTTTTAAATCCAGAACGTTACGCACTGCCTCAACAAATTCTTTTTTACTGCAAAGCTGATACTTGGTATCAAGCTGCAAAAGACATATTCCGCTATCTTCGGCACTGTATTTTTCATTCAAAGCATCAATGCACAAAAGCATCTGCTCATCATCCATACCTAAAGCAGCGGCAACTTTTGTATATTCAATCGGTTCGGCAGCGGCAAAAAGTACCGCCTCAACCGATGCTACCTGCTTATTGTTTATCAAATACTCTCATTTCCTTCCAAAAGTTCAATCTGAATATCCTCACCGTCACCGGACACATAAATCGTCTTATTCTTTGCAAGTTCAAGAATTGCAAGGAAAGACGCTATCAAATCGGACCTGGACTCAGCCTGCTTGTAAATGTCCATAAGCCTTGTTTTTCTTTTGCTTTTTAAGGATTTTACGATGGAGTCAATTTTAGAACCGACTGATACTATTTTACGTGTAACTATTGCTTTGAACGTTTCAATAGGTGGCGGTAAACGCCGTAGCTTCTTACCCGCCGCAACGGAATACGCATTTAAAAGCTCCGTTGGCTCGTGCAAACGCTTATATGAATTATCGGGAGTCACATTTTCGGGAAACTCTCTTACAGAGTAGTTAAAGCCGTCAGTCATCTCAGAAAGCTTAGCGGCAAGAATTTTACAATCACGATATTCAAGAAGCTCGTCCCGAAGCTCGTTCTTAAGCTCTTCGGCTTCGTCATACACAGGAAGCAAGGACACCGTTTTAATATACACAAGACGCGCCGCCATTTCAAGAAATTCACTGGCAACATCCATATTTTCTTCCTGCATTTCACGAACATATGAAACGTATTGCTCCACAAGCTCCGAAATGGGTATATCGTAGATATCAAGTTTATGTTTAGTTATGAGGTGTAAAAGCAAGTCCATAGGACCCTCAAACACGTCAAGCTTATAAGATATTTTTTCCATATTCAACCTATCTTAAAAATAAAGATAATATAAAATTAAGCGGCATTCCAGCAATCATAATAAAGAAGTCCAGCAACATATCCGAGATAAATGAAAGCGGAAATGTAAGTATACGAGTAAAGAGTAATATCCAGAGAGCAATCATAAAGTATCGCTCATACTGCATTATTTTGAAATAAATCTTAGTGGGTAAAAGCGCCGTAAGAAGCCTCGAACCGTCAAGTGGCGGTATGGGTATTAAATTGAATACCGCAAGGCGGATGTTAATCTGCGCGGCAAAATAGAAAAAGTTAAAAATCAACTCAAATGCCTTAACGCCCTTGAGCATAAAAATGTAGTAAAACACAACCGCAACAGACGCATAAATAAACGATTGTAAAAGATTACACAAAGGACCCGCAAGCGCAACTAAAGCCATATCCCTCTTGGGTTTCTTGAATTTTCGTATTCTGACTTCAACAGGTTTTGCGTAACCAAAGCCGAAAAGGAAAATCATTATAACACCGATTGGGTCCATATGAGCCAATGGATTAATTGTAAGTCTACCGCGGAGTCTGGGTGTATCATCACCCAAAAGCACGGCAACTCCGGCATGGGCAAATTCGTGCAACGGTGTTGCACAAAAAGCAACAAAGGAAATAGATAAAATATAAATTATTATTTCAGTTTTATCAAATTCACCTTTTAAAAAATCACCTAAAAAAGTAATCACGTTTTATAATCACCCATCTTTATACAATTTTACTATAAACAAATTAAAAGGTCAATACGAAAAAAGCGATTTCATCGCACTATTACAACAACTCTGTCAAGCTCTGCGGCATCCTTTATTATCCTGCCTTTTTCCGCTTTATCGACAAACAAGGACAATATGTCATGCCCTTGGTCCTCACCGCACTCCATCGCAAGATAACCTCCACGATTTATAAAAGGATACCATATTTCGGAAAGCGCACGGTAAAACTTCAATCCGTCTTCACCACCATCGAGAGCAAGGTCAGGCTCAAATGAAATCTCCGGTTGTAAGCCCTTTATATCCTGTGTTCGTATGTACGGTGGATTGGAAAGAATTATATCAGGTCTGGGAAGACCGATAAAGCCCGAGCTTTCAAGTATATCGGATTTAATAACAGTAACATTATCTGCACCCAAGAGTTCTTTATTCCGTCGGGTATAATCCAACGCGGTATCAGATATATCGACGCAGTAAACCTTAACCTTCGGACAAAGCTTAGCGATGCTGATGCCGATACATCCGCTTCCGCAACACAAGTCAAAAACAACAGAATAGCCGTTCTTACGTATTTTTTCCACCGCAAAATCCACCAGTATTTCTGTTTCAGGTCGCGGGATAAGTACACCCTCGCCTACTTTGAAAGTAAACTGATGGAAATCCCACATACCGATGATATACTGTAACGGTTCATGATTGCATCTTCTTGAAACGCAATCGCGAAAATGTATAAGTTTAACTTCATCAATAACTGAACCCGAGTTCATTAATAATTGAGTTTTGTTATAGCCGAAGCAGTATGAGATTAACTGTTGAGCATCGAATTCCGGGCTGTCACAGCCGGAATCCGAAAGGACCTTTACCGCTTCACGATAAACAGCGTACAAGGTTTTCACTTATTGTTATCCTCCGGATTTTCGGTATTTTCACCGTCTGCTGAATTTTTTTCGGAAACGTCACATAACACGGCTTTTAAAGATTCAATACCTACCTCAATAATATCGTCAGTAGGTTCTTTTGTTGTCAGCCTCTGCATCCACAAACCGGGAGCAGCAAGTATTTTCACGAAGAAATTATCGTGTTTTCCTGCGTAACGGATAAACTCATAACCGATACCAACGGTAATGGGAACGATTAATATTTTAATAGCCATCCAAAGAAGTCTGTTATCATCAATCTGCGGAAACGAAACAACCAAAACCGATGAAATCAAAATATTGATTATAAGAATTACAAAAATGAAGCTTGTTCCGCAACGAGGATGAAAACGTTTATGCTTCTTAACATTTTCCACAGTGAGCTCCATTCCGCTTTCATAGCAGAAAATAGATTTATGCTCAGCACCGTGGTACATAAACACCCTCTTAATATCTGGCAATTTTCCTACTATCCAGATATAAAGAACAAATATAACCATTCTCATTATACCTTCAAAGAGAGGATGGATGTTCTGAAGCGCATTTTGGAAAATAAACTCATCTGCTTTATCAACGATAATTGTAGGTAAATAGAAGAAAAGACCGACAACGAGTGCAACGCCGATAACAAGCGAAATTCCGGTAACAACAGCCATCATTTTAGGGCCGAAGTGGTCGGATATCCATTTATCGATTTTTGACATATTTTCAGGGTCAGTGTCATCGTCAAGACCTACTTTTTCTGCAGATTTCTCCATACACTTAAAGCCGAAAAACAAGCTTTCAACCATATTAAACACGCCACGTATAATCGGCCAACCCGCAGGTTTGAATTTGTCGCGTATATGTTTAACCTCAAGCTTCTCGGTATCAATAGACCCGTCTGACAACCGCACGGACATTGCCGCGCCCTTGGGGCCCTGCATCATTATACCTTCTATCAAAGCTTGTCCGCCAACCGAAATCGGCTGGGCTGCTTTATCTTTCTTATTTTTCACTTTCGTTCACCATCATTTCTTCTATAAGGGATGTAACAGGCTCAACCGCAATTTTTTCAATAGGAAGAACTATTGTTACGGTTGTACCTACGTCAACCTCACTGGCAATTTCAAACACGCCGTTATGAAGTTTTATAATTTCATCAACAACAGCAAGACCTATACCGGAACCGCGTACCTGTATATTAGCTTTGTAAAATTTCTTTTTGACATTCGGTAAATCCTCGGGAGCAATTCCGCAACCCGTGTCAGAAAAGTGTATTGTCAGCGTACCGTCATCGACGATGGCCTCAACATCAACCAAGCCACCTTGTTTATTATATTTAAACGCATTATCAAGCACGTTTACAAATACCTGCTTTATTCTGTTCGGGTCACCCATCATAGGCGCGGGGATATCCGGTGCATTATATCTGATTTCAATTCCGTCACGTTTTGAACGTTCCTTGAAAACGAATACTGCCTCATCAAGCTCTGCAAGAACGTCTATTTTCTCAAGACGCAAGGTCATATTACCGTTCTGCATACGCGAGAAATCAAGTAACTCCTCAACAAGCTGTGAAAGACGGTCAGCTTCATTAATTATAACCTCAGTACCGCGGCGGGATATTTCCCTGTCCTCACCGTCAAGCTCTTTGAGCATTTCACCCCAACCCTTAATAGCGGTCAAGGGCGTACGCAACTCGTGAGACACAGTTGAAATGAAGTCATTTTTCATTTTATCTGTAACGGCAACTTCCGAAATCATTGTATTTATAGAGTCAGCGAGCTCTGTAATCTCGTCATTTTCTTTGCCGGTGGATTCTATACGAACATCATAATTACCCTCGGCAATAAGCTTTGCGGTATCGTTAATCTTACGAACAGGTGTAACAATGGTCTGAATGAAGAACACACCTGACAAGGACACGAAAAACAGCGCAACAATATAAACAGCAAGAAGTATCAGAATGAACACTATTATCTGTCCGTCAATGCCTCGCATTGATGTAATAAACCTGACAGCACCTGAAAATTCACCGTTAGCCGTTGTGGGAAGCACCATTGCCACCGAAACTATATGTTCACCGTTTTCATTAAAACCGAACCATTTACAGATACCGGTGGTTGATTTGGTTGCCTCGAGGACATCTTCCATATCCTCAAATTTTTCTTTCACCGCAAAGCCGGAAGACGAAACGGAAACATCGCCGTAACGGTTCACAACCTGCACTTCAATACGTGATTTATCGGAAAAGCTATCAATAAACTCCTTGGATTTCTGATTAAACACGTCATCACTGGCGTCAACATACGGTGTGAAGAACGTTGTAACACTTTCATTTGCGTATCCTGAAACGTAATTAACCACGTAGTTTCTGTAATACTGAATAATGAACAATGTACACGCGGCAACAAGAACAAGAAGTATCAAAGCGGTAACAAGCAATGTGTTTGTAGCCCACCTTTTAGTAATGCCGGTAATACCCTTTCGCGTCGGACGCGACAATATTTTTTTACGAAGGTCTGATTTCTCGGTATTTTCTCTGCTGGATAAAATTTTAAATTCGTATTTATTTAACCGTTTTTTCTTGCCTTCACCGGAATTATTTTCGGTAGTTTTTTCTGACTTCACTGCTTATCACCTCGCTTTTATGTTAATTAAACTTTAAGTCAAATCCACTTATAACCCATGCCCCATACTGTCACCAGATGTTTGGGAACAGACGGTGATTCCTCAACCTTCATTCTAAGACGGCGGATATTAACATCTACAACCTTTTCATCACCGTAATATGATTCGCCCCAGACCTCCTTGAGAATATCATTTCTGCTCAAAGCCTTACCGGGATTTGAGAAGAAATACTCTATTATCTGGAACTCAACCTGAGTTAATTCTATAAGCACGTTATCCTTATAAAGTGTGCGGTTTCTTAAGTTGAGTTCAAATGGCTCCAATGTAATCTTATCCGCACGAACCATCTGAGCAGGCGGCTGGGTGTTCATAGCAACCCTACGGTAAACACTATCAACCCTTGCCATTAATTCAGAAGGAGAAAACGGCTTTGTGATATAGTCATCAGCACCCATAAGAAGCCCTGAAACCTTGTCCATCTCCTGAGTCTTGGCTGTAAGCATTATGATACCAACGGTACTGCTTATGTTTCTCAAGCGTTTACAAACCTCAAGACCGTCCACATTGGGCATCATAATATCAAGAAGCACTACGTCAAATGCGCCTTGCATCTGATTATAAATATCGAGTGCCTGCTGACCGTCACAAGCCTCGGTAACATCGTAGCCCGAACGTCTTAGTGTAATTCCGATTATTTCGCGGATAGCTGCTTCATCTTCTGCAATAAGTACTTTTTTCATAATACCGCTCGCTTTCATTTCATTTTTATAAATGATGATTTTAAATCTTCATCTGTAATACCGAAGGACTCACCGGCTTCGGTAATATCGTAATAGTAAACATCGTCATCTGTCTCATAAAGAACTTCACCGTACGGGTCCTGCTCCTTATCACGCCTGTAAGCGATGGAAAACAACTCATCGCCGTAGGTTGCCGAAGACTCATACCATCTGCAAAACAACAGCGCGTTATGGACAGAGTCGTAACGAACTGAAACTACTCCGTTCCAAGGGAACTTCAGTAAATACGAATCCAAGGGATTGAACAAAGTTTGTATTCTTTCGGTATTTGTGTCCCCTTTTGCATTTATCCAATCAAGTAACATGAACGTATAAATTTCATCGTAATCTGTTACCGAGAACTGTTTTTCGTCTCCGTACAGCGTTGTTATAGACGGAATTTCAATATTACCGTCATTATCAACATCCTGACAAGGAACTTTATAATTTCTCAATGTGGTTGTCGCGGGTTCAGTGTACGCTCTGACGGGAGTCAGAAGCTCAATATCCCAATATACCATTTCGGTAAAAATCATTTTTTCGTTCTTGTGACAGTCTATAAAGAGTCGTGCATATGAATCCTTACCGGCTTTTATTATATCGCTCTTGATACTTGCTACGGAAGTTATTGCACTGTCAAGGGAAATCTCCGCATATTTTACAAGCTCTCTTTCAGGTGAGAACGAGAACAATCTCAACAATGATTTCTGTACCTCACCTGTATCGTCAAGATAAACAACCGCAAGATCATTTTTCAAATCGCCGTTAAAGTCAACAAAGCTCTTGTTATTACAATACTCATTACCGATAGCTTCCAGCGAATAAAAGCCGTCATTACCTGCAACCGGCTCGTAAACGCTGACAATCCGCGTTATCTTACTGTCGAACAGCGACCAGCTCACAAAGATTTCGTAAAGTCCGTCGCCGTCCATATCGCTGAAGCAAATGTCAAAAATGCCACTTCCCGCACCTTTGATATCAGAAGAGATAAACCATTCATCATCAACACATTCGAGTAACGCCATTCTGACAGTAGACTCCACCGAAGCGTCTGTATAGAAAACAAAGGCTTCATCAACTGAATCTCCGTTAATATCAAAAAGTACAAACGCAGTTTGAAAATCCCCGGAAACAGGTGTTTTAAGCTGAACCTTTTTATCCTTCATCAATGTTGTGAAGGCTTCCTGGACTTCACCATTCTTACCCGATTGTACCGGCGGAGCCAAGAGACTCTCTACCGAAAAGAAGTTAAAAGAGCAACCCGAGCAAAAAAGCAAAAGAGTCACTGTCGTAACTAAAGCCACTATTTTTTTAAACTTCATGTTGCCCTCCTTTTATCTTACAAACTTACTTCAACGTTATATGTTCCGTAAACCCAACAAGTATCACTTTCGACGGTTACCATAGCCGGAACAACCACTGTTTCACCTTCGTAAACATCAACTTGAGAAAGGTCGATTTCTACAAATATTTTATCTGCGGTGATATTTTTAAGTTCTTCTTCCGTACCTACGATTACAACCGAATTAGAAAATTCCGAAACATTGTAGCCGAAGGAATACGGGTCGTTGATTGTAATATTTTCTTCCGGCACACTCATATATTCCTGCGAGAAACCGGTCATATCAACTTCTACTGTAATTTCATCAAGCTTGCTGTCAACAAGAGATGTATTTTCTGTATCAAAAGTAAATATGTTATTTGTCGGTGAAAGATATCTGAAATCAATTACGCCCACCGAGTATTGGGTCGTCTTTTCATAATCGTCAACGAAAATATTGAATGCCGCCTTCGAGGGTGATACCGTATAACTTAACGGATTCACAGCAAATTCCTTAGGTGCATTTTTGAATGTAACTGCAGTATCGACTTCCTTAACCCGCAAAACAGGAATAGCAAGCACAACGCTATCCACACTCATAGAAAGATACTCAAAATCGCTGTTGCCTTTATCATCCACCGGTAAAATCTCGGTAACGACAGACATATTAGCTATAAGTGATTCGTAAAGAACATGCCTTGCAACAACTTTTTCAATTCTGTTAATCTGGGTAGATGGACCGGAAATTGTGACAGTTGATTCAGACAGCGATATATCACCGCAGGAATAGCCCGTCTCTACAACAGGAAAACCGTCGGTAACTATTTCCGGCTCGATAACAATATCAATCGTCTTCGCGGTATCAAAATACACGTCAATAGTTTTAGACGAAACATCAGAAATAGTGTATGCTGCATTGTCCTCAGCCGGTTCTGCTCTCAACTGCAATGTTCTGAAGCCGGCAGAATCCACATTAGTAGTTACAGCGGTAACTACTATATCTTCTGCTGACAATGTACCGGGTGAAATCTGGTATTTTTTGCCTTTAACGGTAACGTCAACAAAAAACTCCGATTCACCGAAAACCTCAAGACCGAACTGAGACGGAACGGTCTGGTCTATTGTAACTTTAACATCTTTTATCTCTCTTGTGGTAAGAGGACTTACGTTAATTACAACAAGAAGCCAGATAACTATTGAGATAAACAGCGACAAGATAAAAACGAATAAATTATTCTGAAAGAGGTCATTTAATTTTTTAATTTTCATCCGTATCACCGTTCTTTCTGATTTTTGAAGATTTTTTCTTTTTACGTTTGTCAATAACGCTTGCTTTTTCGTTAGAGGTAATCAACTCACTCAAAAGAATCTCACGTAACTCACCATTTGTAACATCCCTCTTCAATCTGCCGTTTCTCGCAACGGAGACTTTACCTGTTTCTTCGGAAATAACAACAGCCACTGCATCGCCTTGTTCGCTCATACCTATGGCGGCTCTGTGACGAGTACCAAGCTCAGATGCAAGAGAGTTGTTCTGTGTTAACGGTAAAATACAGCCCGCGGCGTAAATTCTACCCTCACGAATGAGAACTGCGCCATCGTGAAGAGCAGAGTTTTTGAAGAAAAGACCGTTAAATAATTCAACGGAGGATTGGGCATCAATTATAGTTCCGGTCTGTGCGATCTCCTGAAGTGATGCTGATTTTTCAAAAACTACAAGCGCACCTGTTTTACTTTCGCTCATCTCAGCTGAAGCTTTGCAAAAGTCATTAACGGTGGTACTGATTGTTTTTTCATAATCAATACCATTCTTGAAATTGAAAATCGATATGTCCTTAATTGACTGTCTGCCGAATTTTTCAAGCATCTTTCTGAGTTCGGGTGAGAAGAGAACAACCAAAATTATAAGACCGTTCTCAAAAAGCACCGAAAGCAGATATTCACTGGCTTCCATCTGACAAACTTTAACAAGTAAGTATATTACAGCAAGGAAAGCTATACCTTTAACAAGCTGAAATGTACGAGAACCGCGTAAAAGCTTTATGCCCTCGTAAATAACAATAGCTACCAGTAAAATATCAAGAAGGTCGGACACAAAGTTAAAGCTCAACAACGCACCCGCAAGTTTATCAAAATAACCTGATATAACGCCCATAAGATAACGCTCCCTTGCCGAAAAAGATTATACTTCATCAATTTTATCAAATATATTGTAATTATATCATATAAATTCTTTAAATGCAATTTTTCTAACTAAATTTATCAGATAATTTACATTTTTCATCGACGTGTTAAAGGATGGTGAAATTCTCACCGTTCCGGTGTCCTTTGTGTTCATAAAATTATGCGCTAAGGGAGAGCAATGATACCCTCCGCGAACTGCAACGAAGCCCTTATCAAGTAACGCGGAAACAGCCTCGCTATGAAAGCCATTTATATTAAAACTGATTACCGGTGCGTACTTATTTTCGTCGAAAGACTCACGGTACAACTCAACACCTTTTATGCTCTTGAGTCCGTCATAAATAGCGCGAGAAATGTCATTTTCCTTTTTTCTGATATTATCTACACCCAAGCGTTTAACAACTTTTACGCCCTCTTTTAAGCCGCAAATACAAGGAACATTAAGCGTTCCGCTTTCAAGTCTTTCAGGGAAATCCGAAGGCTGTAAAAGCTTGAAAGATGAAGAACCGGTACCGCCTTGAGTCAAGGGTTTTATATCAATGTTATTATGCAATAACGCCCCAACACCCATAGGTCCCAAAAGGCCTTTATGCCCCGGAATACAAAGGCAATCAATTCCGTCTTCTTCCATATTAATCGGGATGACCCCTGCACCCTGAGCACCGTCCACAAAGAAATACGCGCCCATAAAATGGGCAATGCGTGCAAGTTTTTTTAACGGCAGTATATTACCGAAAACATTTGAAACAGCAGTAACTACGCAAAGCCTTGTATTTCGCTGAAAAGCATTTTTAAAGTTTTCCAAAGTTTCCTCTTCGTCTTCACTGACATCAAAAACAGAATAGGTAATTGTCCCCTCTTCTTTTAACACATGAATCGGGCGCACTACGGAATTATGCTCAAAGGATGAAATTATAACGTGGTCGCCCTTTCTCAAAACACCCTTTATAGCGGTATTCAGCGCGTGTGTACAATTAACCGTAAAACTGACATTCTCGCTACCGAAGCCGCCAAAAAGATCATTTAAAATTTCTCTTGTTTCAAAAACAGTTTCCGCTGTTTTCACTGACATTGAGTGACCGCTTCTGCCGGGATTTGCGCCGTATAAAACCATAGAATTTTTCACTGCATTTATTACCGATTGGGGTTTCGGATAACTCGTTGCCGCATTGTCCAGATAAATCATAAAACCTCACCCAAATCAACCGTACCGGTAATTTTTATATTATTTCTCTTTAATATTTCGTAGCATCTTCTATCCATATTATTCACATAAATAACGTACCCGCACCCCTCATCTGCATCAGGATGGGGATTGCGGGTCAAATAAGCTTTATAACCATTTTTCTGCAACAGGTCGCGCCCTTTCATAGCATACGTCATAGAGCCGACCTTAATGCCTTTTTTGTTCATAAAAAAAGACCCTTCCGTATTATGAAGTACCCCTGAAATCAGGAGTCCTTGTACATAATATGCAAGGGCTTTGCAAAGTTTACTTTTCAATAAGGCAAACGCAATGGGCAGAAATGCCTTCTTTACGACCGGTAAAACCGAGTTTTTCCTCAGTGGTTGCCTTAACGCTGATAAAATCAACCTCAACGCCTAAAGCATCGGCAATATTACCGCGCATAGTGTCAATATAGGGTGCCATTTTAGGCATCTGGGCAATAACTGTTGCATCAATGTTAACCACTTTATAACCCATAGATGCAATTAAGCCGTACACATTTTTAAGTAAAACAAGGCTGTCTGCACCCTTATAACGCTCATCAGTGTCAGGGAAATGTTTACCTATATCACCTAACGCTGCGGCACCTAAAAGACTATCGGAAATAGCGTGTAAAAGCACGTCTGCATCAGAGTGACCTAAAAGTCCCTTTTCGCAAGGTATATCTACACCGCCGATAATACATTTACGGTTTTCTGCAAAAGCGTGAACATCGTATCCGTGACCGATTCTAATCATAACATCTCACCTTATTTACAAAGATTTTCAAGACAAGCGAGTTTAACTGAAACTGTAAGAACCTTCATTGCCTTTGAGAGAACTTCCGGTGTGGGGAAAGTGGGAGCAATACGGATATTGCTGTCTGTGGGGTCTTTACCATAAGGGAATGTTGCGCCCACGTTTGTAAGAGTAACGCCGGCTTCTTTACAAAGAACGCCTACTCTTGTAGCACTGCCACCGGTAACGTCAAGGCTGACAAAGTAACCGCCGTTGGGTTCGTTCCATTCGGCAATACCGAGACCCTCAAGGTCTGCTTTTAAAGTATCTACAACCGCGTCAAACTTAGGTTTAAGAATCTTTGCGTGAAGCTGCATATGAGCTTTGATACCATCAACATCCTTAAAGAATTTTACATGGCGAAGCATATTAACCTTATCGTAGCTGATAGACTGAATTGTAAGTCTTTTAAGGATTACCTTAATGTTATCAACTGAAGAAACAAGGCACGAAACACCTGCACCGGGATAAGATATCTTTGAGGTTGAAGCAACCTCTATTACCATATCTTTATTCTTTTCGGGAAGAACATCGAAAATATTAACGAGCTCATCGCTTTCTTCAGTAAGATCGTGAACAACGTAAGCATTATCCCAGATTATTCTGAAGTCATCAGCCGCTGTGTCGAGGTTTGCAATTCTCTTAACTGTTTCAGCAGAGTATGTAATACCCTGGGGATTTGAATACTTCGGAACACAGAACATACCCTTTACGGAGCTATCCTTAACAGCCTCTTCAATAGCGTCCATATCAGGACCGTCAGCAGTCATAGGGATATTAATCATTTTTATGCCGAAGAACTCGCAAATAGCAAAATGACGGTCATAACCGGGACAAGGACAAAGGAATTTAACCTCTCCCTGCTGTGACCAAGGCTCAAAGCCTGCACCCTGATACATACACTGGGAAACATAATCAAACATCAAAGACAGACTTGAGTTACCGCCGATTATAACGTTTTCGGGTTTTACTTCAAGAAGGTCTGCAAAGAGCTTTTTGCACTCGGGTATACCGTCAAGGATACCGTAGTTACGTACATCAAGTCCTGATTCACACTTGAAGTCGCCATCATCAAGCACCTTAAGCATTCCGTCGGAAATATCAAGCTGGTCCGCACCGGGCTTACCGCGGGACATATCAATAGAAAGTCCCTGAGCTTTTAATTCTTCGTATTCTTTTTTTACTGATTCAAGTTCTGCCTGCAACTCTGTTGCATTCATTAAAAGATAAGATTTAGACATATATTTACTCCTATTTAAAATTCAAAATTAAAACTCTGCTGTACCGGTTGTTCTCGGGAACGGAAGAACATCGCGGATATTTGAAATACCGGTCATATACATAATAAGTCTTTCAAAACCGAGTCCGAAGCCTGCGTGGTGGGTACCACCGTAACGACGAAGGTCAAGATACCACCAATAATCCTCTTCATTAAGACCGAGTTCTTTGATTCTTTCAACAAGAACATCAAGACGCTCCTCGCGCTGACTTCCGCCGATAATTTCACCGATACCCATAACAAGAAGGTCGGCCGCAGCTACCGTTTTACCGTCATCGTTAAGGCGCATATAGAATGCTTTAATCTCCTTGGGATAATCCGTAACGAAAACAGGCTTTTTAAACACCACTTCAGTAAGATATCTCTCGTGTTCAGTCTGCAAATCACAACCCCAATGGGCTTTGAACTGGAAATTATCGTTATTCTTTTCAAGCTCTTTTATCGCATCTGTATAACTAACACGCGCGAAGTCAGAATTTGCAACAGCTGTAAGCCGCTCAATAAGACCTTTATCAATAAACTTATTGCAGAATTCAATCTCCTGCGGGCAATTTTCAAGAACGTATCTGATTACGAATTTAATCATATCTTCCGCAAGGTCCATATCATCATTAAGGTCTGCGAAAGCAATCTCAGGCTCTATCATCCAGAATTCAGCGGCATGGCGCTGAGTATAAGAACGTTCAGCTCTGAATGTAGGACCAAATGTGTAAATTTTGCCGAATGACTGCGCCATTATTTCGCCTTCGAGCTGACCCGATACCGTAAGATATGCAGGTTTTCCAAAGAAATCCTGAGAATAGTCAACAGCACCGTCTTCATTTTTAGGAACGCTGTCAAGGTCAAAGGCTGTTACCCGGAACATTTCGCCCGCGCCCTCACAGTCACTGCATGAAATAAGAGGTGTATGGGCGTACATAAAGCCTCTTTCCTGAAAAAACTTATGAATTGCATAAGCAGCAACGGAACGCACTCTGAATGCCGCAGAATACGTATTGGCTCGAGGACGAAGATGACCGACTGTACGCAGATACTCAAGAGTATGACGTTTTTTCTGAAGCGGATAATCCGAAGTTGATTCGCCTTCTATTTTAATTTCCGTAGCATTGATTTCAAATGGCTGGGCAGCATCGGGAGTAAGTATAAGGTTACCTTTTACTATTACCGCCGCGCCTACATTGATTTTACAGATCTCTTTGAAATTAGTTATCTTTACATCTTCAAAAACAACCTGCAAACCCTTAAAACAACCGCCGTCATTTATCTCAAGAAAACCGATTGCCTTTGATGCACGTTGAGTTTTAACCCATCCGCAGACGGTAATTTCACCATCGGTGAACTGTTCTGCATTTTTATAAAGTTCAGCAATTTCAGTACGTTTCATTTTCATTTCCTCTAAAATACCGTGCATAAATCACGGCTTGGTATTTATAAATTAACCTTTCCAAACCATAAAATGCACATATAGAATGAATTATAGCAAAATTTAACAACGTTGTAAACTCTTTTTACATTTATATTGCAAATTTTTTCCTTGTTTTTAAATGTCGGATGTGTAAAGTATTGTATATTCAAAAAAAATGATATATAATATGAGCCGGTAAAAAAATAAAGGGAGCGTGATTAAATGAGAGAAAAAAAACTTGCCGTAATCGGCGGCGGTGCGTCGGGCATATGTGCGGCTCTGGAAGCAAAGTACTGCAACCGTGACTCAGACGTCACTGTTTTTGAACGCTTACCTAAAGAAGCGAAAAAAATACTTGCTACCGGAAACGGAAGATGCAACTTCACTAACGAAAATCTTTCTCCTGCTCATTTCTATGGTGATACTCTCTTTTTAAGAAGAGTTTTAACATCATCATATGCAGATACCGAAAACTATTTCCGCTCCTTAGGCGTACTCGCATACCACGAAGACGGCAGAATTTATCCACGCTCTCAACAAGCCGCTTCAATACGCGATGCACTTACCGACAAGCTGAAGGAATACAGCATTACGGTCAGAACTGACACCAACGTAACAAAAATTGATAAAGTCAAAGACGGTTTTACGGTAAACGGTGATTTTTTTGACGCGGTTATAATTGCCGGAGGCGGCAAAGCCTCACCGGTACAAGGCTCCGACGGTTCTTGCTACAAGTTACTTGAGAGCTTAGGGCACTCGAAAACCCCTCTCTACCCCGCACTTTGCGGTTTAATAACAAATGACAAAGGTCTTAATATGCTAAAAGGTGTACGCGCGGAATGTAAGATAAGTTTATTTTCCGGCTCCACTCTTTTAGGCGAGGAGTGCGGTGAAATTCAATTTACCGACAAGGCAGTTTCAGGAATACCGGTAATGAATCTTTCCCACCTCTGCAAAGATAATAAAAACCTATGTCTTATTCTTGATTTATGCGAAGACTTCTCCGAAACTGAACTTACAGAACACCTCAAATCCGTCAGATTAAATTCCCCGGAAAGAGAACTGGAAAGCGTTTTAGGCGGAATAATCAACGCTAAACTCGGCTTTGCCGTTATGAATAAAGCGAATATAAAACCGAGAACAAAAATAAATAAACTTAAATCAAGTGATATCTCAGCAATCTGTGATATTCTTAAAGCCTTCCGTATCGGCACCACCGGCACCAAGGGTTTTGAAAATGCTCAGATTACTTGCGGTGGCATAAAAACAAACGAAATTTCGCCGGAAACAATGATGTCCGCTATACACGACGGTTTGTTCATCTGCGGTGAAATACTTGATATTCACGGCGATTGCGGCGGATACAATCTGCATCTTGCATGGACAACCGGCAGAATCGCAGGAAATGCCGCGGCAGAATACCTCAACAACAAATAAGGAATTGTTATGATAAGATTAAATGAACTGAAAATGCCTCTGGGAGCAACCGAGCAGGAAGTTAAAATTGCCGCTGCCAAGGCTTTGAAAATAAAAGAAAAGGATATTAAAGAGTTCACCCTTGCGAGACGTTCTATCGACTCACGTAAAAAGGATAATATCATCCTTGTTTATTCTGTTGAAATAGAAACCGACCTTAACGAAGAAAGCGTTATCGCGGGATTTGCGCCAAACAAAGCACTGATCACAAAAAAATACAATTACGAAGTTCCTGAACCCAAACGTAAATTCCCCTTACGTCCGGTTATAGCAGGTTTCGGCCCTGCCGGTATGTTTGCAGCTTTAACATTAGCTAAAGCGGGACTGCGCCCCATCGTTCTGGAGCGTGGTGCAGACGTTGATAAAAGAACCGGGGATGTTGATACTTTCTGGACAAGCCGAAAACTCAACACCGAATCAAACGTTCAATTCGGCGAAGGTGGTGCGGGAACATTCTCAGACGGAAAACTGACTACCGGTATCAAAGACCCTCGTTGCAGAGAAGTTTTCCTGAGATTTGCTGAATTCGGAGCACCTGCGGAAATCTTATATTCTGCAACGCCTCACATAGGAACGGACAAGCTCAAAACAGTTGTTAAAAATCTTCGTAACGAAGTCATAAGACTTGGCGGCGAAGTGAAATTCAACACAAAGCTTGTTGATATTATTACCGCCAACGGCTTTGTACAGGGCGTAAGCTTTGAAAATCCCGACGGCTCAATAAGCGACATAGAAACCGATGCCCTTATACTTGCTATCGGTCATTCCGCAAGAGACACTTTTGAACTCATACACAAAAAAGGTCTTGAAATCACACAAAAGCCTTTTTCCGTGGGTACAAGAATTGAACATCCTCAGGAGCACATAAACAAGGCGCAATACGGTAGTTTGTGGAACTCACCTCTACTCCCTGCCGCGGACTACAAGCTCGCTTGTCATCCGCCTCACGGCAGAGGACTTTACACATTCTGTATGTGTCCGGGCGGAACGGTTGTTGCCGCATCAAGCGAGGATGGCGGCATGGTGGTAAATGGTATGAGCGAATATGCACGTGACAAGGAAAACGCTAACTGTGCTTTACTTGTTGGTATTGAACCACCTTTCGACACAGACCATCCCCTTGCCGGTATGTATCTGCAAAGGAAAATTGAACAAAAAGCGTTCAGGCTTGGCGGCGGTGACTATACCGCACCCGCACAGCTTTTGGGCGATTTTATGAAAAATCAGGCTTCAACAAAGCTTGGTGCGGTCAATCCCTCATGCCCTACCGGAGTTACTATGACAGACATACGCCAGGTGTTACCGAAAAAGGTCACCGACACCATTGCAGGTGCGATTTATGATTTTGATAAAAAACTAAACGGCTTTAACCTGTACGACGCAGTTTTAACTGCACCCGAATCAAGAAGCTCGTCACCTATCCGAATATGCCGTGATGAATTCTTCCAGGCAACAAGACTTCGCGGTCTTTATCCTTCCGGTGAAGGCGCAGGCTACGCGGGCGGTATTGTTTCCGCGGCTGTTGATGGTATCCGCTGTGCCGAAGCAGTGCTCAACGGAGAATATTAAGTATACACTTAAACCCCAAGGAATATATTTCCTTGGGGTGATTTTTTTGAAATTCAAAGTAATCTCTTTTAATTCTACTATTGTTTTTATGGCGTTTCTTATAGCTATCAGTTTTTCGGGCGCACTTACGCTGACGCAAATGTCCGTTACCGCAAATACGGCAAGTCGGAAACTGCCGATTTACTCGGTTGAAACAGATGAACAGAAAATATCTGTTACCTTTGATGCCGCATGGAGCGCAGATGATACTGACACACTTATTGAAATTTTAAAAAAGCACAATGCAAAAGCCACTATATACGTTGTTGGCGATTGGGTAAGGGCAAACCCCGACGCAGTAAAAAAATTCTATGATGCAGGCCACGAAATCGGCAATCATTCGGATACTCACGCCACATTCAGTGAATCGGACCGCGAAAAACTCAAAAGTGAGATTGAAAACTGCAATAAAGAAATAGAGAAAATCACAGGCACCAAGCCAAAAACACTCAGAGCGCCAAGCGGTGATTACGACAACAAGAGCATTGAAATCACAGAAAGCCTCAGTATGAAAATGATTCAATGGGATGTTGACAGTTTAGACTGGAAAAAGCTTTCGGTTGACGAGATGTATAACCGCGTAACCCAAAAAACTCAGAATGGCTCAATTCTACTTTTCCATAACGGTGTTGAAAACACGCCCGAAGCGTAGGATAAAATTCTTACGAAATTAGAAAAAGACGGCTACGAATTCGTAACCGTCAGTGAGCTTATTTATTGGGATAATTATAATATTGACCATACGGGAAGGCAAACAAAAAGTGGCAAAACAACAAGCACTTGATAATCAACCACAATTATAGTATAGTAATTAAAAAGTGAGGTGTTATATATGTCTATTGATAAAGCTATTGATAATGCGGTTGCATCTGTTGAAATGGAAGGTTTTTATATTGATGAACAGTGTAAAGATTGGTGCAGAATGCTTTTAAATAACGAAATATCAATGGAACAGTATATTTCACTTATTAAACAGTCAGTTGGTGTTTCATAATGAGTTACAGTGTTACTGCCCTAACTGACGATTATTATGAAGGTACAACTTGTCTGATTAATAAATTCAATATACAGAATGAGGAACAGCTCGCTAAAGTTGAAGCAAGTATCACTTTAGCCAAAACTGCTCAGAAATTGATACTGACGAACTTATGGTTGCAACGATACATTCTGCAAATGGAGTTACTGATTACCTGAAAGAAATATTTAAAAACCATATAAAACAATGAATTAACTCTACGAATTTTTCGTAGAGTTATTTTACTGTAAAAAGACGGCTACGAATTCGTAACCGTCAGTGAGCTTATGCATTAACCGTGTGCTTTTTCAGCAATTCATTAATCATACTATCAAGCATTTTAGGATTATTAAGACATACAGAAATACGTTCTTTGTCGGCATTTGTAAGTGGCAATCCCTCCATAGACATAGAACTATCAACTTCATTGATAATACGTTCAATTTCACTCATAAAATGCACCTCTCTCCTTTTTATATTATATCACAAACGAACTTGTATATCAACCATAAGATACTCACAAAACCTTTACCATTGTATCAAATGCTGACTCTCAGATTTATTACTTGCTATCGGGTAATTAGATACCCGACCAAGTTGAAACACAACATTCACCAAAATAAACATAATCTTCACTGTTAGTAACAACAACTGTACCATCGGATTTTAAACCTACTGTATATCCATCACCCGCTGAAACCGCTAATATATCTGTCCAATCACCTGTAGTTACAGTAGCGACAACTGACCCATCAGATTTTAACCCGACTACATGCGTACTACCGGCAGAAATGCTACTATGTTGAAATGTCTTATTGCCTTCTTGAATACTATAATCTTCCTGATTACGATAGTCTTCCTGATTACCACAAGCACAAAGACTTAATAAAAGTATGCCGGATAAAAATAAACATATTTTTTCATTTTAAATAATCCTTTCATAAAACTAAACCCTACAAATTAACTATAAGCCAATTCACAACCGGGAAGGCAGAAACAAAGCAATATAAATACAACTACTTGATAAAACACCCGGTTTATGAATTCTCAAAATTCCATATTATCAATAAACAGCTGTGAAAAATCGGTATTTAGAGATAAATCAATATACTCCGCATTTTTAAGATATTTTTCAAGGTCGTTATTCTCACAAATATACTTAATTGCACCTAAAAGACTACTGTTATTTATGGGTACGGCTTTATGCTTTAATTCCATCGGCAAAAGTCCTGTGCTGACTGCATTTTCGATATTAATCTTTGCAGAAAAACCGCCAGAAATATACATTTTTTCCATTTGTTCAAAGTCGATTCCCGCAACCTTCATAAGTGTCACTATGGCAGAAAACACAGCGGATTTTGCGAGCTGATACTGACGCACATCGCCCTGCGACAAAATTACACCTTCAGAAACTTCAAAGCTTTCGCACTCCATATAACCGGTTTCATCAATTATTCCGTGTTTTAAAAGCTCTGAAATTATGTCTACAAGACCGGTTCCGCAAATGCCTTTAGCTTCGACTTCGGCAACCGTATTGATTTTCGGTTTTCGGTTATCGCTCAACACGAAATCATATACCGCACCTTGGGTAGCACTCATTCCGCAAGAGATGTTTGCACCCTCAAAGCAAGGTCCTGCCGCGGCAGAAGTACATAAAATTTTACTATGGGAAAAAAGTACAACTTCCGCGTTTGTACCTAAATCAACAAGTAAGCTATACATATCTTTGGACGGCGCACCAACATAATTCATACCGCAAACTAAATCCGCGCCAACAAAAGCAGAAATACACGGCAACGATATTATATTCTCAACATTCTTCACGCCTAACGTTTCAGCATTTTCTTTTTTGCTGTCAAGGAATCGGGGCTCATACGGAGCGACGCCCATGGACGACGGATTAACACCGAAAAGTATATGGAGCATAGTTGTATTTCCGGTAACGTACATTGAGGGAATATTATCTAAATGTAACTCCCCTATAATGTTATTGATTTCAGCAACAAGTACCGCCTTCAGATCATCGACCGTATTTCTTTTACAGTAATCTATTCTTGAAACTACATCCGCACCAAAAGATACCTGCGGATTGGTACGCGTAATAACATCAATAATTCTTTTTTCATCAACGGCAACAAGAGCCATAGCAAGAGTAGTAGTACCTATATCCAGCACCAAAGCCATATTTTCGGTTTCCCCGCCGTTTTTCACTGCACCGGTTTCGGATATAATTTCACCTCTTTCGGGAATATGAAGAACTATATCTTTTTCAACATAATATTGGCATGATAATTCTTCCCTGCCGTCAACAGTCACCGTGCATTTTTTACACGTGCCCATACCACCGCAGGGATGCGCGAGAGTTACGCCGTTTTTAATTAAGACATCTGAAAGCTTTTCGCCTTTTTTTGCAAAAATAAAACTATTTCCGATTTTTATTTTACACATAACATCATTCTCTGTTTTAAATTTATATAAATCCATTTTATCATAAACAAAAGACAAAATAAACTATTTGTTAATTATTTTGGTTATAATTGACTTAATGGGGTTATTTTGGTACAATTTAGGCGGAGTTGATATGATATATGGCGAAAAAGAAAATCTTTTATTTGGATTTAATAAAAGTTATCGCCTCAATTTTCGTTGTAGTTATCCACGTTGCTACACAAAATTGGGATGATTTTCCAATCCGTTCATTTGAATGGACATCATTTAATTTGTTCGCTTGCGTAGCTCGCTGGGCAGCACCTGTTTTCTGTATGATAAGCGGCTCGCTGTTTCTTGACCCCGAACGCACCATAAACCAAAAGAAAATACTAACTCAGAACGCCGTTCGTTCTCTGACCGCTGTTGTATTCTGGTCAATATTCTATATGGTAACCATCTACCACGATGCAGGTTATTCCGCTGAAGTTTTCTGGAAAAAGACATTAGTCGGACGTTATCACCTTTGGTTCCTTATAATGATGGTTGGCTTCTATTTAGCCCTTCCTCTTTTAAGAAAAATCACCGCAGATGTAAAATCCACGAAATATTTTATCGGACTTTCACTGTTTACTACTTTCTTAATTCCTACACTGTTACTCCACCCGGAGCTGAGTTGGCTTAAAACCGGTGTAAACAAAACCTTTTTAAATATAACCCTGGGATATGCTCCTTATTTCGTATTAGGCTACTACATCAATAAATTTGATTTACGTAAAATTACTAAAATTTTAGTATACTTACTCGGACCGATTGGTTTCCTCGGAACATTCTTACTGACATTTAAAATATCCCGACAGACAGGAACTTATTTCAGTGAAATAAACGCTTATAACTCAATAACCGTGTTCCTGGAAACAATTTTTGTTTTTGTTCTGTTTAAAGATTTAACAAAATTAATTAAGATACCCGAAAAATGTCAGAAAGTCGTCTCAACTCTTGCGAAATACAATTTAGGTATTTACATCATACATCCGTTCCTAATTACTACCCTTTACGAAACCACCGGCATATGTGCCGTTTCCGTTGATGCTATTGTAGATTTATTGGAAAAATACACAAGCTTTGATGCGGCATCATTAATTCCCTTAATGACCAAATTCGAGGCATTTACAGGAATCAACAACGCCTTGTCTGCTCTTCCCTTGCTTATGATACCAATACTCAGCATAATAGTTTATTTTGTGTCCTTTACTCTCTCGTGGATATTGAAGAAAATACCTATTATTAAAACTTATCTTGTATAAAAATAAAGCCATCGGTTTGGCGTTGTACTCTTAAGGATAGTAAAAAAGATGTGCAGAAAATTTCTGCACAGCTTTTAATTGGTCTTTAGCAAAGACAAAACCCCCGGTTCTACCGGGGGAATAAAAACGCTTTAGTAAAAATAAAACGTGGCGAGCAAAGGCAAGCCACAAAAAGCAGTAGAGAAGAGATTAACCTCCAAGTATAATAGAAATGGTTTG
>JAZULQ010000062.1:0-24103 GCA_045603185.1 Acutalibacteraceae bacterium | reverse complement strand
GAGTTTTTGTTTTTTATTCTTTTACGATGTTATTAAGCCATACTTTCTTTTTCACAAGAATCATACCGACAATGACTTTGATGATATCAATAGCCTGAATTATCGGGAACGAAACGAGAATTGAAAGCCCGAAAACGTAATAAAGTGCAAATGCGATGGGGACGTTTACGCACATAATAAACACGCTGTCCATAAGGAAAGTAACGAGGGTTTTTCCACCGCTTCGTATAGTGAAATAAGAAGCATTTGCAAAAGCGTGAACCGGAATAAAGCATGAGCAAACCCTTATAAAGTAAGCTGCATATTCTTTTGCCTGGTCCGAAACATTGTAAAGCAAAGGTATCTTGTCACCGATTAAGAACACCACAATGCCAATAGCAAGACTGATTGAAACGGAAAAGGCAATAAGCTTTCTCACGGTGTCGTAGGCTTCCTTGAATTCGTTTGCGCCGAGCATCTTTCCGATTATTATTCCTATACTGCTTCCCAAAGAAATGAAAGCAATATTTGCAAGATTCATAACAGGAGAAGAGATACTGTAACCCGCAACAACATCAATGCCGTGAAGGCTGTATGCGATGCTTAGCAGTGACATACCCAAAGACCAGAAGAATTCATTGAATAAGAGTGGCATACCTTTAAAGGTGATGGCTTTAAAAGTGCTTTTGGGAATTGAAAAGCTTGAGAACGCTCCCTTGAAGTACGAGAATTTTCGACGTTTTACTATAACATAAACAATCACTATGGCACATTCAACAAATCTTGAAAGGGTGGTTGCAATGGCGGCGCCTTCTACACCTAATTTCGGGAATCCCCAATATCCGAAAATAAGAAGCATATTAAAAGAACAGTTGGCAATAACGGCTGCAATGCCGGCTACCATGGGTGCTACCGTTTCGCCTGTTTCACGTAGAGTGCTTGAGAAAATCTGTGTTATACAGAAGGGGAGAGCACCTATAACCATTATTTTTAAATATGATTTTGCAAAATTGAGCGTAAGTTCTATATTACCGTTTGAGTCACTTTCGTGAAGAAAAAGGTTTATGAGTTGGTCGTCAAAAAATGTAAATACGACTGTTGCTATTACGAATATTATGATGGAAATTAAAACCTTATACCGTATGGTATGGCGTATGCCGTCATCATCCTTCTTGCCGAAAAATTGAGCGGTGAAAATACCTGCACCGCTCAATGCTCCGAAAACAGCAAGACCGAAAATAAAAATAAGCTGATTGACAATAGAGACACCTGATACTTGCTCAGTACCTAAAGAACCTACCATAAGGTTATCGAGCATGTTTACAAAATTTGTAATGAAATTCTGTATCATTATAGGTACGGCAACCGCCATAACCATTTTGTAAAAGGCTTTATTTCCGATATATTTTCTGAGTTTCATATTATTTAATTAAATCGTGTTCCTTGATATAGTTAATTGTTTCGTCTACTGTTGTGAATGCAAGACCTACAACGGTATCTGCGCCGCCGTAGTAGATAGCAATTCTGCCGGTATCCTCGTCTGCAAGTGCTGCGCAGGGGAACACAACGTTAGGTACATCACCCACAAATTCGTAAGTTTCGCGTGGTGAAAGGAGATATCTGTCTGCTCTGTGAAGAACCTTCCAAGGCTCGTCGCGGTCAACTATCATAGCTCCCATGCTGTATGTAAATCCGTTACAGCTTGTGATAACACCGTGGTAGAAGCAGAGCCAACCTTCGTCTGTTTCAATAGGTGTGGGACCTGCGCCGACCTTTGTCATCTCCCAGTTCATTTCGGGTTTTATAACAAAGCGATGCTTGCCCCAGTATGTAAGGTCAGGGCTGTGGCTGAGGAAGATATCGCCGTAAGGAGTATGGCCTTTGTCGCAGGGACGTGAGAAAAGCATATATTCTCCATTTACTTTTCTGGGGAAGAGAACGCCGTTTCTTGATACGGGTAAAACAGCATTTTCATAACGCTCCCATGATTTGAAATCTTCAGTAGAGGCAATGCCTATTGATGTTCCGCGCTCTGTGTGGCAAACCCAGGAAAGATAATATTTGCCCTCTATTTCGCAAAGTCTGGGGTCATAGCCATGGAATATTTTTTCATCATTGAGCTTCCAGTGGATACCGTCGGGGCTTTCACCTGTAACGAGATATTGTTCGCGTGTTACATCATCCATTCTGAAGACGCCTGCAAATCCGTTACCATAGGGGACTACCGCAGAGTTAAAAATGCTGTTGGCATCTTTTACGAATGAACGGTCAATAATGGGGTTTTCCGTATAACGCCATACAGGGTCAGTGCAGTTGGCGGGTTTATCCTGCCAGGGGATATTTTTTACTTTTGAATTTATGATTTTTGACATTCAGAGCACCTCAACTATCGTAATAATTTAATGTTTCTATAATAAGAGCCCCTACATCGCTGATTGTTTTGCGTCTGACAGAAGTAATTTTGTCAGCGTTAAGGGAAACACTTTTTGAAATATGTTTTTTAGATGTTCCCAAAGAACAGGCGTGGAAGTGTTGCTTTGAAAAAGGTGTGAAGGAGGCTGTACCTAAAAGAGCATTTTCTTTAGATAAGGATAATTCAAGGTTTTCGGCCGCTTGAGCGATAACCGAAGCAACTTCCGCGGAGCCTTTTGTGCCGCTGCCATCTTTGAAAAAAACTGACAATTTTTCCGAAGTGGTTATTTCTTCAATGGGTATAAAAACTGTGCGCACATCTGAAAAGAGACGTCTGTATTTTTTCGAAAAAGCGTATGAGCCTGCACGCGAGGAGTATTCGGAGCCGGTAAGTAAACAGCACACCTCAGTTTTTTCAAATCTGAAACTATCCTCAGAAAACTGTTTCATAATACCTATAAGTAATGAGGAAGGGATAATGCTGGAGCTGACTCCGGATGCGGTTTTTCTTGGACTGATAATGAAAAATGAAAGTATGTAGAAGGGTGTGAAAATAATTGACGCGCCCCGCAGAAATTCAAACATACCGGAATTTGCAGGAGCTCCCGCAAAGAGGAAAACAAGTTGGCTGCAAAATAAAATTGTGTTTCCGATAATTGAACAAATACTCAGAATAAGCGGCCACCTATTGCCGAAAATGAAGCTGCGTATGTTCTGCGGAGAATCAATATGAGCCGTGAGTACGACTCGTATTTCAGTATCAGCACGAGGATATCTTCTGCCGAGAAGGTTGCCGGAACGCTTTTTTGGCTGTATATAATCCAACTGCGTTCCGTCAAAAATGAACTTGTAGGCAAATACACAGAACAGGATGATATTCAGGAAAAGAGAAATCGCTACCGGAACAACATAACCGCCTTCAACTGAAACTGAAAATAACACGACACATACAAGCAAAAGCGCACACAGTAACTTCTGAATCAGTGTGCCTGAACCCGGATGAGTGTTGAAATTCTGTTCATTAGTTTCGTCGCAGTATTTCATAAGTTCATAAAGGAACAGGTGTCGAGCCTGTTCCTCTCCTTTTGAACCTGCACGACGGTTGTCCGTATTTTGCAACACATTCTCCGCCGTTTCCAAAACATAATTGATGTTGGTTTCTTCTATTTTTGGTAAAGTAGTCATAAATTATTTTATAATTTCTTTAAATCTTACGAAAGCTTCTTCCCAGTTATCTCTGTTTTCGGGAGTATAAAGCTTGAGATTTTCGCCGTCGGCGATGATTTTTCTTGCTTGCTTAATATCAGCTATTGCACCGCTTGACATAAGCTGAACAGCGATGTTGCCGAGTGCTGTTGCCTCAATAGGTCCTCCGTAAACATCAACATTACAGCTCTGGGCGGTCATTCCGAGAAGAAGTTTATCCTTAGTTCCGCCACCCATTACGTGTATACGGTCGTAATCCTTTCCGGTGCAGTCCTTGATACCGTCAAAGGTGTATCGGTATGTCATAGCAAGGCTTTCGTAGATACAACGCATTATCTCGCCGACGGTCTGAGGAACATATTGATTTGTCTTTTCACAGTATTCCTGAACACGTTTGGGAATATTACCCATAGGCGCAAATTCGGGAGCGTCGGGGTCAATGAAGCATTTGAAGGGTTCGCATTTCAATGCGAGCTTTTCAAGTTCGGCATAGGAGTATTCTGTTCCTTCGCGAATCCATTGACGGCGGCTTTCCTGGATAAGCCAGAGACCGCAGATGTTTTTTAAGAATGCGGTGGTGTAATCGTAACCGCCTTCATTTGTTACATTAAGCTTTTTGGAAGCATCGTTGATAATAGGCTCTTTAACCTCTGTACCGAAAAGCGACCATGTACCGCAGCTTATAAATGCGAAGTCCTCGTATTCACAAGGTGTTGCGGTGATTGCGCTTTGTGTATCGTGGGAAGCGACACTTATGATGTCGGCTTTTTCAACGCCTAATTCTTCACAAATGTCATCACTGAGCTGACCGATTACGGAGCCGGTTGCCACAATAGGTGTTAAAAGGTCCTTTTTTATACCGAAAGTGCCAAGGATTTTTTCGGACCAGTCGTGGGTTTTAAGGTCAACCATCTGTGAGGTTGTAGCGATGGAGTATTCAGTGGATTTAACACCTGAAAGCATATATGAAAGAAGGTCGGGCATAAAAAGAAGCTTGTCTGCTTCTTCGAGAATGTAAGGACGGTTTTCTTTCAAAGAAAGAAGCTGGAATATAGTGTTGAAGTCCATAAACTGGATGCCGGTGATGTCGTACATTTCCTCGTGAGACATATATTTTTTGGCAAATTCAACCATTCCGTCGTTGCGCGCATCTCTGTAATGAACCGGGTTTTCAACAAGTGTGCCATCTTTTCTCAGAAGACCAAAGTCAACGCCCCAGGTATCTATACCGATAGAGTCAAAACCGCCGTCTTCCTTGGCTTTGAGGATACCTTGCTTTATTTCAAAGAACAGACGTTGCACGTCCCAGTAAAAGGTGCCGTTTATTTTAACAGGGTCGTTTGAAAAACGATGCACCTCTTTCAATTCAATTTTTTCACCATCAAAAATACCTACTATGGCTCTGCCGCTTGAAGCTCCAAAGTCGAAAGCAAGAACTCTTTTTTTCAAAAAAATCACTCCTAATTATTTGAGGAAACAGTTAATAATAATCTCTTCGGCTTCTTCTGCTGTTTTACCCATCGTCTGAAGCTTGAGAAGCTGGTCGTTATTGATTCTTCCGATTGCGGCTTCGTGGACAATGTTGGCATCACAGTGATTTGCCGCAATTTCTGGTATGGAACGGATTTTTGCATCGCCCATAATGATTGAGTCGCATTGTACGTGGGCGCGACAAGCAGCGTTACCTACCGCACGCGGATAGAAAACCTGCTCAGATTGGTCTTTGGCAACGGAGCGGGAAATAATTTGCGAGGATGCGCCCTCACCGTTAAGCTCTACCACCATATCCGAATGGGCTATTTGTTTTCCGTGAGTCATAAGCTTTTCGAGGATAACAAGTCTTGCACCCTTTTCGAGCTTTGCCAATGTGTTTCTTTTTGTTGAGTCAACACCGCGGATTTGCACCATCTCCATTTCACAGAAGGAGTTTTCATCCATGAAAACTTCCGTGGCAGGGTTCATGATTCTTTCGCCTGTGCCTTCGCCTTCACCGTAATGCTTTTCAACATATTTTATACGTGCATTTTTTCCTATGTGGAAACGGTGAATACCATCGTGCTCACTTTTTTTGTCTCCTGCGTTGTGGATACCGCAACCGGCAACGATAAGGATATCCGCATCGTCACCAATGAAGAAGTCATTGTATACAAGGTCTTCAACGCCGGCTTGAGTTATGATTACCGGAATATGGACGCTTTCGTTTTTTGTTCCGGGTTTTACGATAATATCAATACCGGGCTTGTCCTTTTTAGGTTCGATAGTTATGTTTGCGCTTGATTGTCTTTCGACACCTTCGCCGTTTTTTCGTATGTTGTATGCTCCCTGAGGTACGCCATGAAGGTCGGCTACCGCCTCGAGCATATGAAGATCTGTCTTATTCATATAGTATTTCCTTTATCTGAATGTACATGTGTTATCAAATTCTGCCATAAGTTCAGGGAAAACCTCATGGGTTGGTCCCTTCTTTTTTACTACACCGTTAGCAATAATTGCTATTTCATCGGCGATTTTCATGATTCTCTCCTGGTGAGAAATAATAACCATGCTTTCTTTGCGCGTTTTTGAAATGTTCTTGAAGCTTTCGACGAGCATGTTGAAGCTCCAGAGGTCAATACCTGCCTCGGGTTCGTCGTATATGGCAAGGCGCAAATCACGCGCCATAAGTGTAGCAATTTCTATTCTTTTTATTTCGCCACCTGAGAGGGATGAGTCAACCTGACGGTTAAGATAATCCTTAGAACAAAGCCCAACCTGTGTAAGGTATGCACAGCACTGGTCTTCGGGTAGGTCGCTGCCGTGGGCAAGGCTGAGAAGGTCGCGCACGGAAAGTCCTTTGAATCGTGGCGGTTGTTGGAAAGCGTAGCCGATACCGAGCTTTGCGCGGTCAGTAATAGACATATCTGTGATATCTGTGCCGTTCCAGAAAATTTTACCGCCTGTGGGTTTTTCAATACCCATAATGAGCTTGGCGAGGGTTGATTTGCCGCCGCCGTTAGGTCCTGTTATAACAAGAAATTTGCCGTCTTCAAGGGTGAGGGAAACGTCAGTGATAATATCTTTTTCGCCCTTTTCATCGGCAACATTGAAAGAAATGTTTTTTAATTCGAGCATAAGTTTCTCCGCAAATGTTTATATTATAACTATTATAGTTATTCATTGTAATTATATACAAATACATATATTTATTCAAGTGTTTTTGAAAAATCCTTGTTATACAAATGCTTTTGTGATATTATTTATTCATTCCAGTTAAACATAATGAAACTGTAACGGAGAGGTTCCATATGTCACGTATAATTGAATATATAGAAAACAAAAAGATTCTTGTGCTCGGCTTCGGCAGAGAGGGAAAATCCACTTATAATTATATAAGAAAGCATTTACCCCACAAAAAAATTTCAATAGGGGATAAAAACAAGCCTGAAATTTGTGACGAAAACGTAGATGTCATTTATGGTGATGACTATCTTAAATGCCTTGGGGATTATGATATAGTTTTCAAAAGTCCCGGTATCGCATTCCTTGAGGACGATATGTATCCGGATACAACGGAGATTACCTGCCAGACAGATATGTTTTTGCGTTTTTGCGAGCCCACTGTCGTGGGTATAACCGGCTCAAAAGGTAAAACAACAACTTCCACGCTTATTTATGAGATGCTCAAAGCAGGCGGTGTAAATACGTGCCTTATCGGAAATATCGGAGTTCCTGTTTTTGAAAAAGCGGATGAGGGTAAAGACCTTGTTGCAGTTATTGAGATGTCTTCGCATCAGCTTGAGTTTACAACGGCTTCACCCCATGTTGCGGTTCTTGTAAATATATATCAGGAGCACCTTGACCACTATAAAACCGGATTTAAAGGGTATGTGGGCGCGAAGCTCAACATAGCTCTCCATCAGAAAAAAGACGATGTTTTAATCTATAATCCCGAACAGAATCTGGAGGGTATTGTGGATTGGAACGAGGTTATAAAAGGTGTTGCGACTCCGGTTACATTTACTGCCGCTGCGAACGATTCGTTTGTAAATGAACTGTGGAAATCAACAGAACACCTTAAAGGTGAACACAACCGTCAGGATATTGCGTATGCTCTCGCCGCCGCAAGGGTATTTGGTGTCAGCGACGAAGCCGCCATGCAGGCAATTAAGAGCTTTGGCGGTATAGAGCACAGAATGGAATATGTGGGTGTTATTAACGGAGTAACTTATTATAACGACAGCATTGCCACAATTCCTACTGCTGTTATGGGTGCTGTTAAGGCAATCGGAAACGTTGATACACATATTTTCGGCGGACTTGACAGGGGAATAGACTATACGGATTTTATAGAATTCCTCAAAACGAATGATGTGAAAAATCTTATCGGCTTGCCTGAAACCGGTCATATGATAATAGAGGAGCTGAAAAAACAAGGCTGTACGAAAAATATGATTTGTGCAGAAAATATGGAGCATGCGGTAAAATCCGCGGATGAGTGCACAGGAAAGGGTAAATCCTGTCTGTTTTCACCTGCTGCGGCAAGCTATAATTACTACAAAAATTTCGAGGAAAAAGGCAAACATTATAAATCGCTGGTTGCGGAATTGACAAAATGAAATTGCGGTTGTATAATGTTACCATAAATAATTGTCTGTATAAGGAGAAGTACTTATGAAGAAAATTTTATCAGTTTTTCTTGCAGTTGTAATGGTTTTCTCACTTGTGAGCGTAGCTTCTGCAGGTTATAAGGAAGAAGCAAAGCTTCAGTTCGACGAGAACGGAAACTTCAAGATTCTTGTTTTGGCTGATATTCAGACAGATTATCCTGTACCTGAAGATATGATTACATTTATCTGGGAATCTGTTGAATTTTCACAGCCCGACGTAATTGTTCTTGCCGGTGATAATATTAACACCGACGACCCCAGAGCATTTGATGATGTGTTCAATACTCTCGCAAGAACAGGCGTTCCCTACACTGCTGTTTTGGGTAACCATGACGTAGAGAGCTCAGGCGGTATGACAAGGGATGAAATCATTGCGAAATATGCAACATATGATAATTGCCTTGTGTACGATGCTGACCCTTCTCTCCATGGCTCAGGTACTCACAATCTTCCCGTGCTTTCCAGTGACGGTTCTAAGGTAGCATTTAACCTCTGGATGTTTGACTGTGGCGATTATGTTCATAGTTCTTCAGGTGAATGGCTCGGTTATGACTGGGTACGTGAAGACCAGATTGAATGGTACAATACTGTTCGTGACGAAATGACTGCTGAAAACGGTGGGGAGCTTGTTCCCTCTATCGCATTCCAGCATATTATTCCTCAGGAACCCACACAGATGATTTTTGCACCTTCTGATGTTAATATGGGCGACCTTACAATTAACTTCCAGGATGGCACAAGCAATACATTCATCCCCGATGTTACAAAGTATGACGGTTATCTTTTTGAGAAGAGCTGTCCCAGCTACGGTAACGACGGTCAGTGGGATGCTATGGTAGAAGGCGGAGATGTTCTTGGTCTTGTTGTAGGTCACGACCATGTTAATAACTTTGTTGTTGACTGTGATGGAATAGACCTTATTATGACTCCCGGTTGCACATATTCTTCATATTACGACGATATGATTCAGGGCGCACGCGTTATTGAGATTAACGAAGAAAATCCCTGGGAGTATTCAACATATTGCCTTACATCAAGTGAACTTGCTCAGGATCCCGGTTCAGGCTTAGGTAATGACAGATCTCAGTTTGATTACACACTATCCTACTATTTTGAAAAAATCTTCAGCATCATTATGAACATTTTCCGTTCAATGTTCCAGACTGAACCGATTTATTGATTTTTTATCTGATAAAAACCGCGGTATCGGAAACGATACTGCGGTTGTTTTTATGCAAATTTATGCATAAAAATTGCATATATACAATTATAATGAATAAATATTTGTGGAAGAATAAATTGTGATTGTAGATTAAAAAGAGTCGATTGTCACAAAAATACACAAAAAAACTGTGGTTTTTGCAAGGTTTTACGGCAAATCAGCGAAAAATTCTGGAACCAAAATTATTTGTTGAAAAGTATTGACTTTTTTTGTTTTAAGGTGTATAACTATGCATATCGAATGAATATTTTTGCACAAGGTGTATAAGCCTTGTCGTTGGAGGAAATACAGTTATGGATAAGAAAAACATTAAAAAAGTAGTTCTCGCTTACTCAGGCGGTCTTGACACATCAATTATCATTCCTTGGCTTAAAGAAAATTATAATAACTGCGAAGTTATTGCTGTTTCCGGTGACGTTGGTCAGGGTACAGAGCTTGACGGTCTCGAAGAAAAAGCTATCGCAACAGGTGCTTCTAAGCTTTATATCCTTGACTTAAAAGAGGAATATGTTGAAGAATATATCTGGCCTTGTCTTAAAGCAGGTGCAGAATATGAGCAGTACCTTCTTGGCACATCACACGCTCGTCCCTGTATTGCAAAGGGTCTTGCTGAAATCGCTATCAAAGAGGGCGCAGATGCTATCTGCCACGGTTGCACCGGTAAAGGTAATGACCAGGTTCGTTTTGAGTTGACTCTTAAGGCTTTCGCTCCTGAAATGGCAATTATAGCTCCCTGGCGTGAATGGGATATCAAATCCCGTGAGGAAGAAATTGCTTACGCTGAAGCACACAACATTCCTCTTAAAATCAACCGCGAAACAAACTATTCAAAAGATAAAAACGTTTGGCACCTTTCTCACGAAGGTCTTGACCTTGAGGATCCCGCAAACGAGCCTCTTTATAACAAGGAAGGTTTCCTTGAAATGGGTGTTTCTCCCGAGCAGGCACCCGATGTACCCACTTATGTAACAATCCACTTTGAGCAGGGTGTTCCCACCGCTATTGACGGTGTTGAAATGGGCGGTCTTGCAATCGTTGAAAAGCTCAATGAGCTCGGTGGCGCAAATGGTATCGGTCTTCTTGATATTGTTGAAAACAGACTTGTTGGTATGAAGAGCCGTGGTGTTTATGAAACACCCGGTGGAGCAATCCTTTACAAAGCTCACGAGCTTCTTGAAATGATTACTCTTGACCGTGATACACAGCACTACAAGAAGCTTGTTGCTCAGAAATTTGGTGAAGTTGTTTACAACGGCCTTTGGTTCACACCGCTTCGTGAAGCACTTTCTGCTTTTGTAGATAAAACTCAGGAAACTGTTACAGGTGATGTTAAGCTTAAACTTTACAAAGGTAACATCATCAACGCAGGTATCACATCACCTTATACACTTTACGATGAAAATGTTGCATCCTTCGGTGATGACGGCGGAGCTTATAATCAGCAGGATTCTGCAGGTTTCATCAACCTCTTCGGTCTTTCAATAAAGGTTAAGGCTCTTCTCGACAAACAGAGAAACGAAGAAAACTAAGATTATCTGATATAAACTACTAACAACACCACACGACAAAGGTGAAATATCCCTTTGTCGTATTGTGTTTATTTTACCATAGGAGATAGAAAGCTATGCAACTCTGGAAAGGCAGATTTTCTAAGGAAATCGATCCTAAAACCAACGATTTCAACTCATCTATAAAGTTTGATAGCCGTATGTATAAAGAGGATATTGACGGCAGTATAGCTCACGCAACAATGCTTTGCGCGCAAGGGATTATTTCAAGTGATGACCTTGGGCTTATTGTAGAGGAGCTAAATAAAATCAAAACGGAAATTGAAAACGGAGTATTGCTCATTGACCCCAATGCTGAAGATATCCACACATTCGTAGAAGGCGAATTGACATCTCGCATCGGTTCAGCGGGTAAGAGACTTCATACAGCGAGAAGCCGTAATGACCAGGTTGCACTTGATATCCGTCTTTACCTTCGTCACGAATGTGATGATGTTCTCAATCAGCTTACAGAGCTTGTTGACGTGCTTTGTAAAAAAGCGGAGCAGTATGCAGATGCTGTTATGCCCGGTTACACCCATCTTCAGAGAGCTCAACCCATAACCTTCGGCCATCATTTAATGGCTTATGCGGAAATGCTCCTTCGCGATAAGGAAAGAATTATTGATGCAAAAAACCGTATGAATTATTGTCCTCTTGGTTCTTGTGCGCTTGCGGGCACTACATATAATACAAACAGAGAAATGACCGCAGAGGCTTTGGGCTTTAGTGGCGCAATGCAAAACTCACTTGACGGTGTTTCCGACAGAGATTTCTGTATGGAATTGGCATCAGCGTTGTCAATACTCATGGTGCATCTTTCACGTTTTTCTGAGGAAATCGTGCTTTGGTGTTCATGGGAATTCAAGTTTATTGAACTTGACGATGCTTTTTCAACCGGTTCTTCAATTATGCCTCAGAAGAAAAATCCCCATATTACGGAGTTGATTCGTGGTAAATCCGGCAGAGTTTTCGGCGATTTGACAACACTTCTTACAATGATGAAGGGTCTTCCTTTGGCATACAATAAGGATATGCAGGAGGACAAAGAAGCTATTTTCGATGCCTTTGATACAGTGAAAATGTGCTTGACTGCATTTATTCCTATGCTTGACACGATGACAGCGCTCACCGGAAATATGAGAAAAGCCGCTGCAGGTGGATTTATAAATGCAACTGACTGTGCAGACTATCTTGTTGGTAAGGGACTTCCTTTCCGTGATGCGTATAAAGCAACCGGTGAACTTGTTGCCCTTTGCATTGAAAAAGGTCTCACCCTTGAAACATTACCCCTTGAAGAATATAAAAATATTTGCGATATTTTCGATGAGGGCGTGTATGATGCAATAAACCTTGATAAGTGCGTAAACGACCGTACTTCATTAGGTGGTCCTGCTCCCGGAAATGTTCTGGCTCAGGTAGAAAGAGTTAAAGTTTTAAACAAAGGATAACGTTATGGCTAAGGTATTTATTGATGGTAAAGCCGGAACAACCGGCTTGAGAATATATGAAAGGCTTGAGAAGTTCAAAGGGATTGAGCTTATAAGTCTTGACGACGAAAAGAGAAAAGACCCGGTTTGCAGAAAGGAAGCACTTAATAATGCAGATATAGCATTTTTGTGTTTGCCGGATGATGCGGCGAGAGAGTCTGTTTCCCTTATAGAAAATGAGAATACTGTTGTTATTGATACATCAACAGCACATAGAACGCTTGATGATTGGGCATACGGCTTTCCGGAGCTTTCCCTTTCACACCGTGAAAAGATAAATAATTCAAAACGCATAGCTGTTCCGGGATGTCACGCAAGTGGTTTTATATCTCTTGTATATCCTCTTATTGAGGCGGGTGCCCTTGACGGCAGTGAAAATCTTTCCTGCTTTTCACTTACCGGATACAGTGGCGGCGGTAAAAAGATGATTGCTGAATATGAGGAAGAACCGGATGTTCTTTTGGGTGCGCCAAGACAATACGGACTCACCCAGAATCACAAGCACCTTAAAGAGATGGTTAAAATCTCCGGGCTTCAGAATGCCCCTGCTTTCTGCCCGGTTGTCGGTGACTTTTATTCCGGTATGGAGGTTACCGTTCCTTTATTTAAAAGCGATTTGAAAAACGGCTTTGATATAGAGAAAATAAAGGAAGTTTATAAGAATAAGTATTCAGGACCACTTGTTACATTCTGTGACGATTTCAGCGAAAATGGCTTTATTTCCGCAGGAGTTCTTTCCGGTAAGGATTCTATGATAGTTTCCGTATTCGGAAACGAAGACAGAATTATTCTCACTGCAAGATATGATAATTTAGGCAAAGGCGCATCCGGCGCAGCAGTTGAATGTCTTAATATCGTTCTCGGTAATGAAGATACAAACGGACTCGGGGTATAAGATATGGAAATTATAAATGGCGGTATTTGTGCCGCAAAAGGTTTTACCGCAGGTGGTATTCATTGCGGTATAAGAAAGAATAAATCCAAGAAAGACCTTTCGCTCATATTCAGCGAGACAAAGGCAAGTGCGGCGGCGGTATATACAACAAACCTTGTTAAAGGCGCACCGTTGGCAGTAACAAAGGCACATCTTTTGAACGGTGTTGCCCAGGCGGTTATATGCAACAGCGGCAACGCTAACACTTGTAATGCTGACGGAATTGAGGTTGCTCAGCAGATGGCTTCTCTTGCTGCAGGTGCTTTGGGTATAGATGAAGATGACGTTATTGTTGCTTCAACAGGTGTTATCGGTCAGCCTCTTGATATTACTCCGATAAAGGATTCTATCGTTGCACTTAAGGATTCGTTGGGCAACAACAGCGCAGATGCAGCGGAAGGAATTATGACAACTGACACTGTTCAGAAAGAAATTGCAGTATCTTTTGATATAGGCGGAGTTACTTGTAAAATCGGCGGTATAGCAAAGGGCTCGGGAATGATTCATCCCAATATGGCTACAATGCTTGTATTTATTACTACTGATACAGCAATATCGCCCGAAATGTTGCAAAAGGCACTTTCAAGCGATATCCAGAATACATTTAATATGGTCAGTGTTGACGGTGATACATCGACAAACGATATGGTTTCAGTTCTTGCTAATGGTATGGCGGGAAACAAGGAAATCACCGCAGAGGGCGAAGATTTCGACGCGTTTATGAAAGCCCTTAACACTGTTACAGTTTATCTTTGCAGAATGATTGCCGGTGACGGCGAAGGCGCAACCAAGCTTCTTGAGTGCCGTGTTACAGGTGCGGGCGATGAAAAAACCGCTAAGACGGTTGCTAAGAGTGTTATTTGCTCATCTCTTACAAAGGCGGCGATGTTTGGTGCGGACGCTAACTGGGGCAGAGTACTTTGCGCTATCGGTTACAGCGGCGCAGATGTAGATGTTACAAAGGTTGATGTTTCGTTTACTTCCGCAAAAGGAACAATTCCGGTTTGCAAAGACGGCTCGGGAATAGAATTTTCCGAAGAAATTGCAAAAGAGATTCTTCTTGAAAAAGAAATTATAATTAATGTAGAACTTAATTCGGGTGAATTTGCAGCTACCGCTTGGGGTTGTGATTTAACCTACGAATATGTAAAAATAAACGGCGATTACAGGACTTGAGAATTATGAATATTAACAATCATCAGCGTGCGGAAATTCTTACACAAGCACTTCCGTATATTCAGAAATACCACGATAAAATTATAGTTGTAAAATACGGCGGTAATGCAATGATAAGCGAAGAGCTGAAAATGCAGGTTATGGAAGATATTGTTCTTCTGTGGCTTATCGGTGTAAAGCCCGTTTTGGTTCACGGTGGCGGACCCGAAATTTCCGAAATGCTTAAAAAAGTGGGCAAAGAAAGTAAATTTGTTGACGGACTTCGCGTTACTGATAAGGAAACTGCGGAAATCGTGCAGATGGTACTTGCGGGTAAAATCAATAAACAGCTTGTAAATCTTCTCGGAGAATTCGGCGGTAATGCAGTAGGTATTTCCGGTATGGATGGGCATCTTATTGAAGCCAAGGTCAAGGATGAAAGACTTGGTTTTGTCGGTGAAATTACAAATGTAAATGTTCAACCTATTTTTGACCTTATTGAAAAACAGTATATTCCTGTTGTATCAACAGTAGGTTGTGATAAAGATGGTAATGTTTACAACATTAATGCGGATACTGCCGCTTCTTACATTGCCGGTGCTTTGAAAGCTGAAAGACTTATTACCATGACGGATATACCCGGTATTTTGCGAGATGTAAACGACCCCGATTCAATTATAAAACGTGTTAATATCGAAGAAGCTCGTCAGCTTTTCCGCGAGGGCGTTATTTCAGGCGGTATGATTCCGAAGGTTGAGTGTTGTATAGAGGCAATAGAAAAAGGTGTAAGACGTGTTACAATCCTTGACGGACGTGTTCCTCACGCAGTATTGCTTGAACTGCTTACTGATGAGGGTGCAGGTACTATGGTTAAAGGCGTCTGATGCAGGAGGTAAACACAAATGAGCATTAAGGAACTTGACAGTAAATATGTAGCTAACACATACGCTCGTTTTCCTATTGAAATAGTCAGCGGAAAAGGCAGTAAGCTTTATGATGAAAACGGTAAAGAATATATTGATATGGGTACCGGTATCGGTGTCAGTATTTTCGGTGTAGGCGATGATGAATGGGTGAGTGCGGTTACTGAGCAGCTTACAACACTTCAGCATACCTCCAACCTCTATTATTCATCACCCTGCGTTAAACTTGCCCAGATACTTTGCGAGAAAACAGGTGCAAAAAAAGTATTCTTTTCTAATTCCGGCGCGGAAGCAAACGAATGCGCTATAAAGGCTGCGAGAAAGTATGCCGCAGAGAAAAAGGGTGCGGATTATTATAACATAATCACTCTCAATAACAGTTTTCACGGAAGAACAATTACAACTCTTGCCGCAACCGGTCAGGAAAGCTTCCATAAAGATTTTCTTCCCTTGACTGAAGGCTTCCTTTATGCCGATGCAGGAGACCTTGACGGTATAAAGAAGCTTGTTGAGGAGAACAAAGTCTGCGCTGTTATGATGGAGCCTATACAGGGCGAGGGCGGTGTTGTACCGCTTAGCGAAGATTTTGTTAAAGGGCTTGAAAAACTGTGCAAAGAAAATGATATTCTTCTTGTTGTAGACGAAGTGCAGACCGGCAACGGCAGAACAGGCGCGCTTTACGGCTATATGAAGTTTGGAGTTCAGCCGGATATCGTATCTACTGCTAAAGGTTTAGGCGGCGGCCTTCCTTTGGGTGCAACAATGTTTTTTGAGAAAACTGCTGATGTGTACACTCCGGGAACTCACGGTTCAACCTTTGGCGGTAATCCTGTTTCCTGTGCAGGTGCATATAATATAATTAGCAGACTCGACGATGATTTCCTTGCAGACGTTGAGAAAAAACACGACTATATTATAAATGAACTTCAGAATTGTGACGGTGTTGTCGGTATTACCGGTCTCGGTCTTATGTTAGGTATTGAAACAAAAAAAGATGTCAGTGAAGTTCTTAAGGAATGTCAGGAAAATGGCGTTCTTCCCATAAAAGCCAAAAATAAATTAAGACTTCTTCCGCCCCTTAACATTTCTTCTGAAGATTTGAAGGCGGCAGTAGAAGTAATCAAAAATGCTTGTAAATGAGGTGTCTCAGATGAATCTTAAAGGACGCGACTTTTTAAAATTATTGGATTTTTCAAGTGAGGAAATAGAGTACTTTATCAATCTTGCCGCAGACCTTAAAATGAAAAAGAAAAGCGGTATTCCTCACGATACACTTAAAGGCAAAAACATTGCCCTTATTTTTGAGAAAACAAGTACAAGAACACGTTGCAGCTTCGAGGTTGCCGCAAGGGATTTAGGTATGGGCGTAACCTATCTTGACCCATCGGCTTCACAGATTGGCAGAAAGGAAAGCATTGCAGATACTGCACGAGTTTTGAGTTCGATGTACGATGGAATTGAATACCGTGGTCACGGTCAGGAAATTGTAGAAGAACTTGCAAAGTATTCATCAGTACCTGTATGGAACGGACTTACAAATGAGTTCCATCCCACACAGATTCTTGCGGACTTCCTTACTATTAAGGAGCATTTCGGTTACCTTAAGGGAATCAATTTTGTTTATATGGGTGATGCAAGATACAATATGGGTAATTCCCTTATGGTGGGTTGTGCAAAAATGGGACTCAACTTTACCGCTTGCGCACCTAAAAAATATTTTCCTGATTCTGCTCTTGTTGATGAGTGTAAGAAAATTGCAGAGCAGACCGGTTCAACTCTTTCATTCATAGAAGATCCAATGGAAGCTACAAAAAATGCTGACGTTATTTATACGGATATCTGGGTTTCAATGGGCGAACCTGAACTTGTATGGGCTGAGAGAATAAATGATTTATCCGCATACCAGGTTAATAAAGCTCTTATGGATAATGCAGGGGAGCAAGCGATATTTATGCACTGTCTTCCTTCTTATCACGACAAGAAGACTGAAATCGGTAAAACTATGTGCGAGAAGTTCAACCGTGACGCTATGGAAGTAACCGATGAGGTTTTCGAAAGTGAAAAGTCCGTAGTGTTTAAAGAGGCGGAGAACAGAATGCACACAATCAAAGCCGTAATGTACGCAACTCTCTAAAAGAGTTTTTCCCCTACATCATAGTAGTGGATAATTCTGAGGAAAGCATATTTTTCGTAGTACGACATTATTTCGTTACAAAACCATTCCGGTGCGCCGTAGTTTACTATAACTACGGTGCATTTGTTTTTCATTCCGCAGAATTCAAAAATTGACCATATATTGTAAATTCGGTTGAAAATAGATCTATCACAGTCATAAAGTGGAATTGTAACTGTAACGTCTTCCGTGCGCCAAGCCATTACGCGAAGTACGCACAGCATTAAAAGAAAAACGATGCCCAAAACAGCGAGCCCTAAAGTTATAATATCTGACCACATAAAAAAACCTCCTGCAATATAATATGCAAGAGGTAAAAAAAGGGGACTGTTCCTTTCGGAGCAGTCCCTTAATTATAGATTTAATCAGATAAGGTCGTAAGCCATTACGGTATGTTCGAATTCGTCAGTTGTAAGGAATTTACCCTGAGCAAAGTCTCTTGCGTAGAAGATAACCTGAGTAGGTGTAACTTCAACATAAAGACCGGTACCGTTGTTGTTGTATGAACCGTCTTTATTATCAATACCAACTGAAGGAACGTTTACGCCCTGAACATTGTTTGCTTCGTCGATTGTCTGGTATGTGTTCTTACCGAAACCTGTGTGAAGGTGACCTGTGATGAAGAAAACGTTTTTGTAATCGTTGAGAATTTCGTAAACTTCGTTTGACTGTTCGCCGATAGAACCGGTGTAATCAGCATTGTCGGGAGCAACGTATGTGGGAAGTGAACCGTAAACGTCGTCGCTGTTTGCTGAACCCCATGTTCCGGGAAGACCGTGTGCTTCAGCAAGAGGATAGTGACAGATAACGAAAACAGGTCTGCCGGTTTTTGTAGCTTCTTTAAGTTCAATGTTAAGCCACTGAAGCTGAGCATCGCTGATGAAAGCATCTTCAAAACGCATTTCTTCTGAACCCATAACAAGGAATGTGTAACCGTCTACCATATATTTGTAGTAGAGGCTGCTCTGAGCATTTTCCTCGGTGTTGTATGCGTTCATAAAGTCAAGGAAACGGGTTTTGCTCTGTTCATAATCGCGCAAACGGATGTCGTGGTTACCTGCACACATAATGAAGTTCTTTGCGTTTATATCTTTTGTATCAGCATAAACTCTGTCGAACTCTTCCTGGAAACCGTTTTCTGCGATGTCGCCTGCCATAATAAGAGCATCAAGCTCCATGTTGGAGTTCATAAGGTCCTGAGAGAAACCGATGAGACCTTCTTCTCTTGCGGGCATATAGTTAGAAACCTGAGGGTCACCAACGATAACCATATCAAGAACAGTTGTAGGATCAATGGTTTTGAGTGTATCGTCAGTTGAGGGAAGGGTTATTGCACCCAAAGCCATAAGAACTGACATAAGAATTGACATAAGTTGATAAATAGCGTCGCTGAAATGAGCCATTATTTCACAACCTTTTCCATATTATTTTTTACCATTATATCACTATTGGAATTTTTCGTCAATGACTATTTTTTATCTTTTAATTTTTATTGAAAAAATATGAAGTGTGTGATATCATTATTAATGCTATAGTTTATTTTTAGGAGCGAAATATGGAAAAGTTACTTACACGATGGGGTAAAACCCTTAATAAGGATTTACCCTTAAATGACTATCCCAGACCTCAGTTGAAACGCAACAGCTTCATAAACCTTAATGGCGAGTGGAACTATGCAATTTATGATGAGTATAAAAAATTCGCAGGATATCAGGGTAAAATTACTGTTCCTTTCAGTCCCGAGTGTATTCTCAGCGGCGTTGAAAAGATTGTTGAGCCTACGGATATTTTATATTATCAGAAATTTTTTGATTTTAAGAGAACTAACCACCACGTTCTTCTGCATTTCGGTGCGGTAGATTATGAGTGTAAGGTTATTCTTAACAATAGGGTTGTCGGTGAGCATAAGGGCGGTTACCTTCCTTTTACATTTGACGTTACCGCTTTTGTTATGGATGGAGAAAACGACTTGCGCGTTGAAGTAAAAGACCCCACTCAAACAGGCTCTCAGGCACGCGGAAAGCAAACCTTTAAACGTGGAGGTATATGGTATACACCCCAGTCCGGTATCTGGCAGACTGTATGGATTGAAGAGGTTTGCGATGGCTATATCGAGTCAATTAAGCTTACACCCGACATTGATTATGACGAGTTACGTGTTGAAGTTAATTATAACGGTGACCCGAATGCTGAGATGGCGGCTATTGCACTCGATAAAGGTGTAGTAATGGCAGGTTGTAAGCTTGAAAACGGCAAGGGTGTTATCAAGCTTTCTGATTATGAATGCTGGAGTCCCGAAAATCCGAAGCTTTATGACCTTAAAATCGTAGCGGGAAATGACCAGATTGAAAGTTATTTCGGTATGCGCAAATTCAGTGTGGGTGAGGACGACAAGGGTACACCCAGATTTATGCTCAATAATAAACCCTACTTTTTCAACGGTCTTCTTGACCAGGGCTATTGGAGTGACGGTATGTATACCGCACCCAGCGATGACGCCCTTATCTATGATATCCAGACAATGAAAGATTTAGGTTTTAACACCTTAAGAAAGCATATTAAAATCGAACCACTGCGTTGGTATTACCATTGCGACAGATTAGGTATGATTGTATGGCAGGATATGATAAACGGTGGCGGGGCATATAATTTCCTGGCTATCGGCACATTGCCTTTCCTGGGTATGCTTTTCAATAACAAGCACGTTGGCAGAGTCAGCGACGGCAAAAATCATTACAGATTCTACGCAAGAACCGACCCTGCAGGCAGGGATGAATATTTTGATGATTCCGCGGCTATGATTGACCTTCTTTACAATGTTCCGTCACTTGCATTGTGGACTCCCTTCAACGAAGGTTGGGGTCAGTTTGAAAGCGCGGCGGCTTGTGAATTCTACCGCGAAAAAGATCCCACAAGACTTATTGACCACGCAAGTGGTTGGTCTGATCAGGGTGCAGGTGATGTAAACAGCTTCCATATTTATTTTACACCCTTCTCATTCCCCAAATACAATAAGGATGACAACCGTCCTATTGCCCTGACTGAATTCGGCGGTTATTCAATTCAGGCAAAAGGTCATTGCTACAATAAAAAGAAATTCTTTGGTTACAGAAAATACTATGACCAGGATAAGTTCGATGACGCAATAAGAAACCTCTATGAAAACAGAATTCTTCGTTGTATTAAGGACAAAGGTTTATCCGCTATTATTTATACGGAAGTCAGCGACGTTGAGGATGAGTGCAACGGACTTCTTTCATACGACCGCGAGGTTATTAAAATCACACCCGAGGTTATGAAAGCCGCTAACGAAAAATTAAAGTATTAAGTATTACAAGAAAAAATACAAAGGTGTGTTACAAGTGGGAAAATTCAAAATAGGTGAATATACTCAAAGAATAACAGAGCATTTTGAACTCCAGGGTAAAATTTCTTCAATTGCAGTAGCAGAAAACGGAGAAATCTATGCTTGTTCGGAAAACGGACTTTGCCGTTTCAAAGATGGAGAATGGAATAAGCTCTTTTCAGATGGAGTTTTCTCTAAAGTTTACTGTGATGCAAATGGCAGAGTTTTTGCTTCTCTTGATAAGGTTCTTTATGAAATAACTGACAATGGTGCAAATAAAGTTTCTGAATTTGAGTTCCCTATTGTTGATTTATGTGGTGAAAATGAAATTTATGTTTTAACAGAACATTCTCTCCATATTGAGCAGGGCGAAGGATTTTTCACTCTTCAGGAAATGGACCAGGATGAAATTTCTCTTGCAGTTCAGGGCGAAAAGGTTTGCGTTGCAAGTAAAACCTGTTTGCAAAGAATGGAAGGTAAACGCAGAACCTGGCGTTGCATTTTCCCTGCATATTCCACAATGCCTGAAATTCATATTAATGTAATCGCTTTTGATAAAATCGGCTATCTTCTTGTTGGTGCAGACGAAGGGCTTTTCATATATGACTACAAAAGCGGTTGGTACGGTAAAAATGAGATTTCAATTTTGCCAAGCGAAAGCATTTATTCTATATGCGTTTGCGATGACGGTAGCTTCCTTGTTGGTAGCGATGCAGGTGCAGTGCATATTAAAAACGGTTTGGCGAAATATTTACCTGCAACCCGTTATGCTTTCAGTACAAATGTAACAGCACTTGCTTGTTGGGGTGGCGCTATTTACACAGCTTCTGAGGGCGGTGTTGTAAAAACAAGCGAAAAGCTTATGACTCTTGAAGAAAAATCAAGATTGCTTTTCGAAAATACAGAAAAATATTTCCCAAGAAAACACGGCTATGTTACTTGGGTAAAAGCCCTTGATGGTAAGGATTGCTCACATCCCACTGATAACGACGGGCTCTGGACTCAGTCTTATCTTGCAGGTCTTGCTATGTGGTATGCAGTAACAAAGGATGAAGAGGTGCTTAAAGCCGCAAGAAGAACAAAGGATGCAATGCTTTTCCTTACAAGAGCGCCTGAAATCAAAGGATTTACTGCCCGTGCGGTGCGTTTCCCCGATGAAGAGGAATGGGGGACAAACCTTGAATCCGACCATCCCGGTTGTGAGTGGCACCGCTCTTCAGATGGAAGCTATGAATGGTTGGGTGAAACCTCAAGTGATGAAATGACGGGTCATTACGCAGGGTTCTGTCTTTACTATGATTTGTGCGCAGATGAAGAAGAAAAGAAAGAAATCTGCGAAGCAGTTTGCAATATTACAGACCATATTTTAGATAATGACGGCTATCTTATTGATAAAGATGGCAAACCTACATCATGGGCTTGTTGGAATGAAAACGCACTTAACCTTGATAATGCGTGGATGTGGGAAAAAGGCGTAAATTCTTTAGAAATGCTTAATTTCCTTAAAATTTCTTACCATATGTCAGGTAACGAGAGATATAATGAGAAATATCAAAGCCTTATAAAAAACCATCATTTCCTTATTAACGCAGCTTTCCATAAGAAAGCGGACGGACATTCCTGCCATATTGACGATAATCTTGCGATGCTCAACACTCTTTCATATCTCCTTGTTGAGAAAGACCCTGCAATTCGTCAGTATCTTCTTATGGGACTTGCTTCCCATTATGAATACGAAAAAATAGAGGGCAACCCATATTACGCCTTTATTTATAAGGGCTTCACAGGTGCTCCTTGCGATGTTGATACTGTTGTTAAGGCTCTTAAGGACTATCCTTGCGATATGAAAAACAGAGTGATGATAAATAGCAACCGCCGAAATATCGAAATGGACTATGAGCCTCTTCAATGGTATGAGGAGCCCCATATAAAAGTACCTTTCGCCTGGGATGAAAGACCATTTGCAACCTTGGGTCTTAGACCCTTTAAGATTGACGGCGGAAACGGAACAACCTATGAAAACGGAATGTCCTTTATTTTCATATATTGGTTAGGCAGATTTTTAGGTATTATTGAATAAAGTGGGTATAGAATATGTCATTAAAAACTTTTATTGTTAAATGGGAAGCGCAGTTAAAGGCTGTTAACCCGAAATATGATGTTCAGTATGAGGTTTCAAAGGAAGAACCTATTACATTTAAAGACAGCGAGAATATAAGACTTTCTTTTGCAACAATTGCTGATACTCATCTTGTTGATAATGAAATTGCGGAAAAGAACCTTGCCAATGTTTTTGAGGATATAGGCAACTCAAAGGAAAATTTTGACGCTTTCCTTATGGCAGGCGATATTGCTGAATATGGACTTAAAAAAGAATACAAGAGATTTTTCAGAGTTGTTGATAATCAGAAAGTGATTCCATATAGTTTTGTAACAATGGGTAACCACGATGTCCGCTTTTTCTACCGCAAAAACCAGAAAATTATAATGGACAAGGTTAATGAATACCTTAAAATAAATACAAATGGAAAAAGCTATTATTCTTATGATGTTAATGGCTACACATTCATTGTTATCGGTACCGAAAAGAGAGTTCTTGAAAAAGCTCATATTACGAAGTCTCAGATTGATTTCCTTGATAAAGAGCTTGCAAGGGGCACAAAGGATGGCAAACCTGTTTTCGTAATGTGCCATCAGGCTTTCCTTGAAACCCATGGCCTTCCTGAAGTGTGGAAAACAGGTGATATGGGCGAACAGAGCGATGAAGTTCGAGCAGTTATGGAGAAATATAAAAATGTTATCTTCATAAATGGTCATCTTCACGGCGGTATCTATGAGAAAACATTTGAATATCTCAACAAAGAAAACAATGTTTGTTCATTAAGTGTTCCCGGCTACAGGAAAGAAAATAACTTCGGCATCAAGCCCTGCGGAATGGGTTATTATGCAGAGGTTTATGACGACAAAATCGTTTTCGTTGCCCGTAACTTTATGAAAGGCGAGTACATAAAGGGCGATTGCGAGTTTGTGGAGTTTGAAGTGAAGTTAATATGATTTGAAGCTTTTAAAC
>JAZULQ010000061.1:0-20713 GCA_045603185.1 Acutalibacteraceae bacterium | reverse complement strand
TTATCACCTTGTATTTTATTTCGGTACCGATGCCTATATTATATGGGATGTAAACGTATTAAGCAATAAACAAACGGATGATAATAACTAAACCAAAGAGAGAGGTATAGAAAATTACACCGTAAAACCAAGAAACGAGCAGACCGAAATCTGCTCGTTGTTGTTTACCTTCTCTTGTTGGGTTTTGTGCAATCGAATGCGGGGTTGATAGCGTAGAAGTTCTTTGAATCCATTTTGTCGGTTGCAAGCCTGAGGCCCTCGCCGAATCTCTGATAGTGGACTATTTCGCGTTCGCGAAGGAATTTTATGGGATCGCGGACGTCGGGGTCATCAACAAGGCGAAGAATGTTGTCGTAGGTTGTACGAGCCTTCTGTTCTGCGGCGAGGTCTTCGTGGAGGTCGGTTATAACGTCGCCTTTTACAGCCATAGAAGCCGCGCTCCAGGGGAATCCGCTTGCGGCAGTTGGGTAAACGCCTGTTGTATGGTCTACAAAGTAAGTGTCAAAGCCACTCTTTTTTATTTCCTCAAGACTAAGGTTTCTCGTGAGTTGGTAAACAATAGCTCCTATCATTTCAAGGTGTCCCAATTCCTCTGTACCTATATCAGTCAGGAGGCCCTTGAGCTCGGGATAGGGCATAGAGAAGCGCTGGGAGAGGTAGCGGAGTGAGGCTCCCAGTTCGCCGTCGGGACCGCCGTATTGGGTGATGATTATTTTTGCGAGTTTCGGGTTAGGGTTTTTGATGTTTACCGGATATTGCAATTTCTTTTCATACATGAACATAAATCAATCACAGCTCCCTTGATTTTCCCACGGCCATGGGTCATTGAGCCAACTGGCTTCATATGAATTCGAAACAGTGAGAGGGCCGTATTTTTTTTCGAACTCAGCTTTAAGTTTTTTAGCTTCATCAGTATATTTACGGAACATCTCATTTGCTGAGCGGTCGCAAGGGTGTGTGTCGAGGAACATGTGCAATTCCCAAGCGGCGAATTGTGTTGCGGAAAGTCGCATAAGCAATTTTTTTCGTTCACTCATTTATGACACTCCTTCCGCAGAAAGGCTTATTAAGAATGGGGAAAAGTGTGCCTTCGCGCAATGCCACCTCAGGTGAATAGGAGGTTTTATCGAGTTGGAAAGGCACATACGCCATTGCTACAACGGTATCGTTGGGGAATTCCGTTGTAACACAGTTGAGTTTACAGCTTGATGCCGAAAGCCTTGAAACGGTATCAGCCATATCACATTTTATAGTGTTATCCATCATGATTCTCCTTTTACGGATTGGTGTTAATTACACCTGTTATATCATATGGACAAAGTTGAAATGTGTGAATGGTTTTTGTGACGGTTTATAAAGAAAGGGTTTCTTATTGTATTGCAAGCTAAAGCTTTAGGTTGTATAATAATACTATAAAAATTGATTTGATATATAGCTAAGCAAGGTGGTGCTGTGAATGAAAAAGAAATCGAAAGTCATATTATCAATAATCATAGTAATTGTTCTTGTGGCAGGGGGCTATGTTGGTAATATGTTTGGTGTGTTTAACAAAGGAAACTATGGTGAATATTCTCTTAGGAATACTGCCGCAAACGAAGAGAGTAGCATCAAAGGTAAAACTGTTATTTTCCTCGGCAGCTCTGTAACATTTGGTTACGGTTCTTTGGGCGTCAGCTTTGCAGATTATCTTGAAAAAACAGATGGAATTATAGCGGTTAAGGAAGCTGTTTCAGGTACAACCCTTGTTGATATTAAATCAAACTCATATGTTTCAAGAATGAAGACTATTGATAAAAATCTTGAGGCATATGCGTTTGTGTGCCAGCTTTCCACCAATGATGCCACAAAGGAAATGCCTCTTGGTGAAATCAGTGAGAGCTTCGATCCGAATGATTTTGATACGCAGACTGTTGCAGGTGCTATTGAATACATAATTGCTTATGCTAAAGATACTTGGGATTGTCCTGTGATTTTCTATACTCAGGCGAAGTATGATAGCACGCATTACGGTAAAATGGTGGAATTACTTTTGGAAATTCAAACGAAATGGAATATTACGGTAATTGATTTTTGGAATGATGAGGAAATCAATAATATTACCGACGAGCAAAAAGAGATATATCTGATTGACAATATTCATCCGACAAAAGCAGGATATAAAGAATGGTGGCTACCCGGATTTCAGGAAACGCTTTATGAAGTGATTGTAAAATAATAAAAATTTCCCGAACTAAAATTATTGCATTACCAAAGTGAAAAATAAATTAGAATAATAGCTTTGTGTTCTTGTAAGATTTTAGAAAATGTGGTAAAGTTAGTCTGTATCTTAAGAATTATTAGGAAAGAAGTGGAAACATGGTAAAGAATTATGATGCAGTTGTAATCGGCGCAGGTAATGGCGGACTTGTGGCAGCGGCGCGTCTTGCTAAAGAAGGCAAAAAGACGTTGCTTGTTGAACGTCATAATTTGCCCGGCGGTTTTGCTACAAGCTTTGTAAGAGGCAGGTTTGAGTTTGAAGCATCACTTCACGAGCTTTGCGGTATTGGCTCTATTACCGGGAAATCACCCTTGCTGAAAATTTTTCAGGAGGTTGGTGCAGCGGATAAAATAGAATGGGTTAAACTTGATGAGGCATTCAGATTGCTTACATTGGACGACAAGTGCGACTATTCAATGCCCTTGGGTAAAGAGGCTTTCATAAAAAAGCTTGAGGAATATGACCCGGGTTCTTCAGTCGTAGTCACAAAGATTTTCGAGCTTATTGAGAGTATTGAAAAAACCTTGGATTTTGTAAGTAATATTGAAGATTTCAAGCCATCAATGATCAAAGAAATTTTTTCTGAGCATACAGATTTTTTGAAGGTAGCAAACTACTCTGTTGATGAAGTGCTTAAATCCTTTGGGGCAAGCCAAAAAACAAGAGATATATTTAATGCGTATTGGTGCTACCTTGGTCAACCTACGGATGAGCTTAATGTTATTCACTATTTTACAATGCTTCACTCCTATATTATTGACGGCGCTGTTATTCCCAGAGGTAGAAGCCATCAGATAAGCACAGCTTTACTTGAAGCGTTTACGGAAAATGGTGGCGAGGCTTGGTTTAATACAAGCGTTAATAAGATAAATGTTGAAAACGGCGTAGCAAAAGGTGTTGTACTTGATGATGGTACTGTAATAAACGCTAAGGCGGTTATTTGTAACGCCTCACCATACAATGCCTATACAAAGCTTATAGATGAAAAGAATGTTCCCGAGAAGCTGAAAAAAGAAGTGAACGCCAAAACACTGGGCGCTAAAGGCTTTGCAGTATTTTTGGGGCTTAACCGTTCTGCAGATGAGCTGGGACTTAATAACCACACATATTTCATTTATCCGAGTAATGATAACAGAAAGTGTTACGAACTTGGTAGAAGTATAGAAACAAACGATGTTCAGGCAACAGTTTGCCTTAACAGAGCTTTTGACGACTGTTCACCCGAGGGAACAAGTATCCTTTATATGACTTCTATTTTTACCGGGGATGAATGGAGTAAGGTTTCTGTTGAAGATTACTATAAAACAAAGCTTTCCTTTGCGGAAAAAATGATAAATAATTTCGAAAAGGCAACAGGCGTTGCGATCAGGGATTATATAGAGGAAATTGAAATTGCAACACCTATGACATATGCTCGTTATACTGATGCTCCCGCCGGTACTATTTACGGATATGAAGCAACCAAGGAAGACGGCATAGTTAAAAGAATTGTTTTTGATATGATTGATAAGGGTATATCCGGTCTTTACTTTGCAGGTGGCTATACTACAAGGCATATGGGCTATTCACCCAGCTATACTACCGGCGATATGGCAGCGAAGGCAGCAATACTCAGTATGGAAAAGGAGGTAAAGTAAATGAGCAAGAAGTTTTCTGTAAACGGCAGTTTTAAGGATAGTGTTAATACTGTAAAGTTTTTAACAGAGCGAAAGAAGTTTATAAATAATGCCGAGGCAGTTTTACCTACCCGTACTGATGATTTTGGTGTAAACAAGGTTGCGAAAAGCATCCATCCTAAAGTACAAAAGCTTGTAATCAGCAAAATTGAAGAGCATAAATCTTTAGCGAAAAGTTATTATTTTAAAAGTGATGCGGCACCCCTTGCATATTTTAAAGCAGGTCAATACCTTACCTTCAGATTTGAAATAGGCAATGCTGTTGTTACACGTTCATATTCAATAGCATCTTCACCGGCAAGTGCCTTAAAAGGTGAATACCAGATTACCGTTAAACGTATTAATGACGGTTTTGTTTCCGATTACATTCTTGATAACTGGAGTGTAGGAGATGAGGTAACCGCTTATGCGCCTGAGGGTAATATGACATATTGTCCCTTAAGAGATGCTGACAATATAGTTGCCATTGCAGGTGGTAGCGGTATAACACCCTTCCTTTCTCTTGCGAGGGCGATAGACCAAGGTGACGAGGACTGTAGCCTTACTTTGCTCTATGGTTGCAGAACCTCGGACGAGATTCTTTTTAAAGCGGAGCTTGACTCACTTTCCCAGAAAAACGAGAAAATCAATGTAGTTTATGTGCTTAGCCACAGCGACGAAGAGGGTTTTGAAAAAGGCTTTGTAGGTGCAGATATAATAAGAAAATATGCACCTGAAGGAAATTACAGTATTTTTGTTTGCGGACCCGGAGGATTGTATAAATTTCTTGAAACAGAGCTTCCTAAGTTGGAAATTGAAAGAAAATATATACGTTTTGAGGTTTTCTCTTCCGGTAAAAAGGTTGAAGAAAAACCACAGGAATTCAGCGTTACTGTAATTAACCGCGGAACGGAAACTGCTATTAAAGCAAGTAGCAGTGAAACAGTCCTTTGTGCATTAGAACGTGCAGGTATTGAGGTTCCCGCGAGATGTCACACCGGCGAATGCGGTTTTTGCAGGAGCAAACTCGTAAGCGGAAAGGTTTATATACCCGAGGGTGAGGATAAGCGACGTATAGCGGATATGCAGTTCGATTTTATACATCCTTGCTGTTGTTATCCCGAAAGCGACCTTGTTATAAGAATTAATTAATGAATTGAAACGATAACAAAAACGTTTATTACACGGGAAAATGTTGTTTTATTGAACCTTGCATTACTACCACACAAAAAGTGGTTTTGGTAATGAAGATTTATGTTTGAGTTTTAATAATAAAACCGGTATCAACTTTTGAGTTGGTACCGGTTTTTTGCTTATTTTGCTTTGTACAAATCCGCAATTATTTCTGCGCATTTTTCTATGCCTAATGCTGAGGTGTTAAGCGCGATGTCGTAGTTTTTTACATCGCCCCATTTTCTGTCTGTATAGAACTGATAATATGCATTGCGTCGCTTATCTTTGTCTCGGAGTCTGCGTTCGGGAGCTTGCTCGCTTTCGCCGTACTGTTTTACAATTCTTTCGGCGCGGCTTTTAGTGTCAGCGTAGACAAAAACTTTAATACAATCAGCCGACTCCTGCAGAATGTAATCGGCGCACCTGCCGACTATTACGCAGGGGCCTTTTTCGGCGAGTTCTAATATAACTTTTCTTTGTACAAACCAGATATCATCCTGTACGGAGTGACCATAGTAATCTCTGCTTGAAATGGCATTGGCAAACCAGTTGCCGTGAGATGCGTATTCACCGTGTTCGGCTATGTATTCTTCACATAAACCGCTTTCTTCCGCTATTTTTTGAATTAAATCCTGGTCGTAGCAAGGTATTCCGAGTTTTTCTGCGGCGAGCTTTCCGACTGTTCTTCCGCCACTTCCGAATTCACGGCTTATTGTAATGACTTTGTTTTTCAAAATTTGTGCCTCCTTTAAGTTTTTTGATTATAAGGTTTTCTTAAGTGCAACGTGCGGGACATTCTCTTCTAAATAGGTGTCGCCATATTGGGTGTAACCTAATTTGTTTTTATAAAATTCTGCAACTCTTAGTTGACCTGAAATGAAAGCCTCATTTCCACCTGATTCTTTGATTAATTTTTCAGCCTCTGTTACAACGAGGATTCCCAATCCTTTTCCGCGGTAAGGCTTGAGAACAGCAATTCTGCCTATATGATGGCAATTAACTTCAGTGTCCCAATAAACTCTGCAGGTGGCAATAGCTTTGTCGTTTTCGTAAATTACGATATGTTTAGCGATATTGTCATTTTCGTCATATTCGGTTTCAAATCCCTGCTCGTCAAGAAAAACGGTTTCGCGTATGTACCTTGCTTCGTCCGGGATTTTATCATATACGGTAATCTTCATAATGCCTCCCATAAGTTTTCTAAGCATATTATATAATTTTATATTGTATTTCGTCAAGCGTGGTTGAATGTGAAATATAAATATGATATTATCAGTTAGTAAACATTCCTTCAAAAGGGGAGAGAAAAATGGATTATTTAAAGTATGTCAACATAAAACAGGGTTCAAAATCTGTTATGCGATTTTCTCAGGGCAATACTTTGCCTTTAGTTCAGAGACCCTTCGGCTTTGCGAGTTTTGCACCGCAAACCAATACAGGCAGAGGCTCATGGTATTATCATCCGGATGACCGTTCTTTAGAGGGTATCCGATTGACTCATCAGCCCAGCCCTTGGATAGGCGACCATGGGGCTATTGTTATGATGCCTCAAATCGAAAAGCCCTTTTTAAATCCGGGGCAGCGTTGGTCGGGCTTTTCTCCCGCAGAAACTGTTTTGGAGCCTCACTATCTTAAATATTATGTAAAGAGAGCTTTTGCGGATTTCGAGCTTACGCCGACTGAATACGGAGCTTGTGTAAGATTGAAGTTCAATAAGGATTTTAATCGCTATCTTTCCGTTTTACCGGTAGGCGGTAACTGCTTTTACGAGTACGATAAAGAGAATAACCGACTTTTATGCTGTACGGATTATAACCAGGGAAGACCTTACGAAAAAGGTAGAATTAAAGGTTATTTCGTATTTCAGTTTGATAAGGATTCCATTGATGTGGATGAAATTCTTGTGGAAAACGGAAACGAAAAAACACAGACGAAAGGTCTTTTTGCAGAAGGTGAGAATACAGGTATTCATCTTGCCCTTAAAAAGAAAGAAATTCAGTTTACCGTAGCGACATCTTTTATAAGCTGTGAACAGGCATTGAAGAATCTTCAAAAAGATACTGTTTATAACAGCTTCGAAGGACTTAAATCAGAAAATGCACGTATCTGGAATGAATATCTCAGCAGAATAGAAATTAATGCTGATGAAAAAACAATGCGTACTTTTTACAGTTGTATGTACAGAACCTTCCTTTATCCGCATAAAGCCTATGAGATAGCGGAAGACGGTACGCCTATCCATTATGCTCCTTGCGTGGACGAAGTGAAAAAAGGCTTCAGATACACAGATAATGGTTTTTGGGATACGTACAGAACTATTTATCCGTTCTACTCTATCGTAGCGAGAAAAGAGCTTCCCGAAATAATAGAAGGCTATATCCAGGATTATGTGGATGGTGCATGGCTTCCTTGCTGGACTGCAGGCGACGCCAAGAATTGCATGCCCAGTACAGCTATTGATGCAGTTATCGCTGATGTGGCAACGAAAGGACTTATATCAAAGGATTTGTTAGAGATTGCCTTTAAGGGTATGGAGCTCCACGCAAATAATAAAGCGGAGCTTGCTGCATATGGCAGAGACGGATGTGAGGAGTATGTAAAGCTGGGATATGTTCCTTGCGATAAGTTTAAAGAGAGCGTAAACCTTACACTTGATGCCGCGTATTTCGATTATTGCCTTGCAACAGTTGCGGATATTTTGGGGTATACTGATAAGAAAGAAAAATATCTCAAACGAGCAAAAAATTACGCGAATATATTTGACAGTGAAACAGGCTTTATGAGACCCAAAGACTCTGATGGCGAATTTAAACCTGATTTTGACCCGATTTCATGGGGCGGAGATTACACAGAGGCAGCCGCTTGGCAAACCAGCTTTGCAGTACAGCACGACTTTGAAGGTTATGCGGAGCTTTTGGGCGGAAAAGAAAAATTGATTGAAAAGCTTGACGCATTTTTCGATGCACCCGCCGAATACCGTGTTGGCGGTTATGGCATAGAAATCCACGAAATGACAGAGATGGCTGCTTGCGATTGGGGTCAATGCGCTATTTCCAATCAGCCGAGCTTCCATATTCCTTTTATATATACATATTTCGGTCAGCCTGAGAAAACTGAGTATTGGCTCAAAAAAATTTGCCGCGAAGGTTTTTCGGCAGATGATGATGGATTCCCGGGCGATGAGGACAACGGTACAACAGCGGCATGGTATATTTTCGCTTGTCTCGGAATTTATCCCATTACACCCGGAAAACCGATTTTCACACATTGCAACCCGATGGTTGATGATATAAGAATTCTCGGGAAATCCGTGGATTTCTCTAAGTTTGAAAACGTAGTTGATTACAAGGATTTAATGTCTGAAATAGATTAATATCATTTTCCGTCCTTTATAATGTTTATAGCACTTTTTTCAAGTCTTGATACTTGTGCCTGAGAAATACCGATTTCGTCTGCAACTTCAGTTTGGGTCATGCCTCTCATAAAGCGCATGGAGAGTATTTTCTTTTCTCTGCTCGGAAGATTTTTGATAGCCTCTTTCATAGATATTTCATCTATCCAGTCACCGTCGCTTTCATCGGAGCCTAATTGGTCCATAAGGTAAATGGTGTCACCACCGTTGGAATAAACCGGCTCATAAAAGGAAACCGGGTCGACAATAGCTTCTAAAGCAATCACAACCTCACTCTTAGGTTTACCGAGTTCCTTTGCTATTTCTTCAACGGTAGGTTCTTTTCCGTATTCATTACTAAGGCGCTCTCGCACTTGCATGGCGTGGTACGCAGTATCGCGGGTTGAACGGCTGACTCGGACAGGGTTGTTATCGCGAAGATATCGGCGCACCTCGCCTATAATCATCGGGACAGCATACGTGGAAAATCTGACATCGTGACCTGTATCGAAGTTGTCTATTGCTTTCATTAATCCGATGCAACCGACTTGAAACAAGTCATCGAGGTTTTCGCCACGGTTTGCAAAACGTTGAATTACGCTTAAAACTAACCGTAAATTTCCCATAACAAGCTTTTCTCTGGCGGATTTGTCACCGGTTTTTGCTTTCTCGATGAGTGCGCATTTTTCTTTCTCAGTAAGGACTTTTAGTGTGGATGTATCAATTCCGCAAATTTCAACTTTATTAAAGTACATTTCTACGCTCCTTGATGTTACAGAATGTCATTACAAGTATTGCCTGAAATGTTTTTTGTAATCAGTTTTTGGATGATTCCAAAAATTAATAATGTTTGCTTGACTTTTTTGGTTAGTGTGATATAATGAAAATATAAAAGTCAGGGAGGATTTTTAATATGAAAAAAGTTTTAAAAATTGTCGGTATTATCGCAGCAATCGCAGCAGTTGCAGCAGCTATTTATGTAATAGTTAAGAAAATTAAAGCTAAAAACGCTCCCCAGGGCTATGACGAAGATAACTATGTATCATGCTCTTGCCTCGATGAGGATTTCGTTAGCGAAACAGTTGCTGAATAATTTAATTCTTCAGACCTTTTACCTGTTTGGTAAAAGGTCTTTTACTTTTTGTATATTTTTACTTAACAGTCAAACAATAACTTAAAACAGAAATGTTACGAGGTGGTTGTTTTGATTTTCTTGAAGGCGTTTGTTGTTGGTGGGTTAATCTGTGTAATAGGTCAGATTCTTATGGATAAAACAAAATTGACTCCCGGTAGAATTTTGGTATTATTTGTCGTGTCAGGCGTTGTCCTGGGTGCGCTCGGGCTTTTTGAACCTCTTGAAAAATTCGCCGGTGCCGGTGCTACTGTTCCGCTTCTGGGTTTTGGAGCTTCGCTTGTAAAGGGAACAGCCCAGGCAATAGATAAGGACGGTTGGGTCGGAATTCTGACAGGGCCCCTTACCGCAGGTGCCGGAGGAATTATGGCGGCGGTTATTGCCGGTCTAATTATGTCGTTTATAACTAAACCTAAAGCAAAATAATAAATGAACAGAGAATTTCAGGTTCTCTGTTCATTTTTGCTTAACACAAACTTAACATTGTTATGCGATAATAAAGCATCATACGAAGGTGGGATTTAATATGGTTTGTATTTTAATTGTAGAAGACGATGTTAATTTTAATGAAGTTGTATGTTCGTATTTAAATAATAAGGGATATAGTGCGGTAGGCTGTACAAGTGCTGCCGAAGCTTTTTCACAAATGGAAAAAATGACTTTTGATATGATTATATCGGACATTATGATGAAAGATATTGACGGTTTTGAGTTCGCGGAGCAGGTGAGAGCTGCGAACAAGGATATACCGATACTATTCCTGACGGCACGAGAGGACTTGCAATCAAAAGAGCGCGGTTATAAGTTAGGAATAGATGATTACATAGTTAAACCGGTTGAAATGAAAGAAATGCTTTTTAGAATAGAAGCGATTTTGAGAAGAGCCAATATTGCAAATAAAAAGAAAATAATTGTCGGTGACCTGGTGTTGGATTCGGCGGAAACGGCGGCTTATGTCAACGGTCAGGATATTGGTCTTTCTGTAAAAGAGTTTAATATTTTATTCAAACTTTTGTCATATCCTAAGCGCACTTTTACACGTACCCAGCTTATGAATGATTTTTGGGGATACGAAAGTGAGAGTGCACCAAGGACTGTTGACGTATGTATAACAAAACTTCGCAGTAAGCTTTCAGTCTGTAACGATGTTGAAATCGTTACTGTACATGGCCTTGGTTATAAGGCGGTGATGCTTGTATGAGGCGTGAACGTTACAAACGTGACGAACGACTCAGCTTTTGGGCGCGATTTCTGTATGAATTTAATGTAATTTTTCTTGTTATTTTTTTTAACAGTGCGGGACTTATTTTCTTGTATAACGAAGTACTGAAAAGAGATTTAGAAACCCATTGGACATTTATAATTATTTTTATATATCTGTTATTTGGTTGTTTTGTTTCAAGTGGCTTGGTATACGTAACTAAGGTAAGAGGATATTCGAAAAAAATCCAGGAAATCTGTAAGGCTGCCCAAAGAGTTGCCGGAGGCGATTTTTCGGTAAGGCTTGATGTTTATAAGGAGAAAAAACGAAAGACGGAAATAGACATTCTCAAAGAGGATTTTAATACCATGGTTTCTGAGCTTTCTTCCATTGAGAAATTAAAGGATGATTTCGTAGCCGATGTTTCTCACGAAATAAAAACTCCTTTGAGCCTCATTCAAGGGTATGCAGATTTATTGCAAACCCCCGGTCTTAGTGAAAAAGAGCGTAAAGAATATATCCGCCGTATTTCTGAGGCGATTAATAATCTCACAAACCTCGTGACGAACATTCTGAAATTAAATAAAATTGAGGGCAAGGAGATTGTTCATAAGGAAAAGTATTCTTTGGATGAGCAAATGCGTTACTGCATTTTGTCCTTTGAGGATAAGATAAACGAGAAAAACATAGAAATTGAAGCGGAGTTGGACGAAGTTATTATAAACAGTGACCGTTCGCTTTTAGAGCTCGTTTGGAACAATCTTTTTTCTAATGCTATTAAGTTTACGGAAGCAGGCGGGAAAATTACAATGACCCTCAGTAATCAGGGGAACGTAGTTATAGCGACCGTAAAGGATACCGGTTGCGGAATGTCCGAAGAAACGAGAAAACATATTTTTGATAAATTCTATCAAGGTGATACATCACATTCTCAGGAAGGCAACGGATTGGGTCTGGCACTTGTGGAGCGCGTTGTAAACTTACTTGATGGAGAAATCCTGGTTTACAGCAAAATTAACTCCGGTTCTGAATTTAAGATTATTCTCGAAAATATTTAAATAGAAACAAAATATTAACATATCTTTAATATTATATTTCTATTGATGTGATATTTTTGAGGGAAGGAAGTGAAAATCGGTGAACAACAAAAAAGATGGGCTTTTTTCAAAATTGCTTCAATCAAAGACCAACAGAACAATTATCATAATTGTTGAAGTAGCGGCACTTCTGACCGTGACGGTTTTAACCTGTGCCGTTTTAAGCGGTAATGTGAACTTATCTAAAGAAGAAACGACAAAATATGTTCTTCAAAGCACTACTGAGCCGGCGACCGTCGGTTTTGATGATGATTGGTTCGCCGAAGGACAAGCCTCCGTTCTAAACAATAATACAACTCCTTTTGTAACAAATCCCCAAACCGGTAATACAGCCGGATTTACAGGTAATACAATCACCGGTACTAACAGCAACAGCAATTCTCAGACGGTAACGCTTTCCAATCCGTCGGGATGGTCTCAGGCGCAGATACTCTCCAAGGCTACCGATGCTGTAAATAAAACTAAGGGATATCGTAATAATCTTACGGTTAATCATAAGGAAAGCTTTGACGCAACTGTTACGGAGTGTACGGGCGGTGCAATCGTCCAAAGTGTAGCCAATGCGATGGTCGGTTGGGTTGTTAAACCGGTTGACGAAACGCTTAATTACACCAATGGTCAGGCGGTGAATTCCGAAGGGGAAACAGTGCCGATCATTTTGCCGCAACGCAATAGCTTTTATTTGAGTAGTGATGGTGTCAAATCGGCTTCGGCAAAGATTTCGAATAATGAATACGTTATTAAGATTAATCTTGTTCAAGAGAATGTGGGCATGAATGAAGTGCCGCGGCATAACGCTTCGGCTATCGGTTATCTTGATGTTGCTAACTTCGACCTTAGCTTTTTAACTGTTGAATCAGCGCAGATTAATTATAAAGGTTCTTCCGTGGAACTTCATATAAACGCCGAGGGTTACGTTACTTATGCAGAGTACCATATTCCGCTTAACATAAAAGGTTCGGGTAACGGAGCCGGAATAAGCGGTTCGGTAACCTTTGACGGTGAACAGACCGAGATTTGGAGACTGAACTATTAATTTTGTCAATAATTCATATGAAAGGATTACTATAAAATGGGAATTAAAGAGAAAGCACTTAATGTTGCTGTAAGAGAAGCAATTAAATATGTACGAAAGGATTATGATACCAATCTTTTTAAACTCATTGATTGGGGTAAAAAGATGGTTAAAGAGGAGATTCACTTAAAGGCACTTAATAAATTGGGCGACAGACTCAGCGATCCTGATAATCAGTGGGCGGCATACATTAAAAAGCTTATAATGGAAACCGATCCAGGAATTATAGAAAAGCTTATACCACCTATAATAAATACAGTTATTAAGAGCTATGACAGAAGACTCGCTTCAATGAAAGAGCACGGTTGTAATATCCCGTGGGCAATTCTTATTGATATAACAACAGCATGTAATCTTAAATGTACAGGCTGTTGGGCGGCTCAGTATGGCGATAAGCTTCAGTTAAGCTACGATGATTTAAATAAAATAATAACAGAGGGCAAGGCACTTGGTACTTATACTTATCTTTACACCGGCGGTGAACCGCTTGTGCGTAAAAATGACCTTATACGTATCTGTAAAGAACATCCCGATTGCCTTTTCATCACCTTTACAAACGGTACGCTTTGTGATGATGCCTTTGCGGACCAGCTTAAAGAAGTCGGAAATATGTTCCTTACAATTTCTATTGAAGGTAACGAAGAAACTACTGATGCCCGTCGTGGTAAAGGTACATATAAATCAGTGCTTGCCGCAATGGAGCGTCTTAAAAAACGTGGTATTCCCTTTGGCGCATCCCTTTGTTACACAAAACTGAATGCTGACGTTATCGCATCCGATGAATATGCGGATTTCCTTATTTCTCTCGGTGTTCTTTTTGCGTGGTATTTCACATTCGTTCCTGTTGGATGCAGCTCAACACCCGAGCTTATGGCAACCGCAGAACAGCGCGAGCTTATGTATAACCAGATACGCAAATGGAGATTTGAAGATGTTAAACAGCTGTTTACAATCGACTTCTTTAATGACGGTGAATATGTAGGCGGTTGCGTAGCAGGTGGTAAACAGTATTTCCATATAAGCGCAAACGGCGATTGTGAACCTTGTGTATTTGCTCATTATTCTAATGTTAATATTAAGGATAAAGATAAGCATATTTTAGATGCTCTCAAGAGCCCCATTTTTATGGCTTATAAAGAAAGACAACCTTTCTCCGATAATATGCTTCGTCCTTGTCCTGTAATGGATAACCCCGGTGCTATTAAAAAGATGGTTCAGGAATCCGGTGCTAAGTCAACAGATGTCCAGAGTCCTGAGGATGTTGAAGCGCTCTTTGCAAAAACTGTTGATGTTGCACGTAAGTGGAAAGAAACTGCTGATAGAATGGCGGATGAGCATGGCTTTATTGAATGGCATATCAGAAGTGTTGACATTTATAAGGGCTACGAATCTGAGCACATCAGAGATTTCGAAGAATTTGAATAATGGAAATTTTGACTAAAAAAAACATCCCGCGAGCTAAAACTCCGGAATCAGTAGGCATATCCTCCTCGGTCGTCACTGCGATGACCGAGGAGATGGCATACCGTGGCATAAATGTCCACAGTATGATGATTTTAAGGCATGGTAAAGTAGCCTGTGAAGCGTGGAGTAAACCACTGACAGCGGATACACCTCATATGGTTTATTCTGTCAGCAAAAGCTTTCTTGCCACTGCGTACGGATTTGCTTTGGATGAAGGGTTGATTACTGAGGATACTCGTTTTCTTGATGTGTTTCCTGAAATGGCTCCTAAGAAAAAAGATGAAAACTTAGAAAAATTGACGATACATCATCTTTTGACAATGACAGCCGGAAAGCAGACTGCAATCCGCGGACAAAAAACCGATAAATGGATTGAAACATTCGTAAAAGCGAAGTGGATTTTTTCACCGGGTGAAAACTGGCGCTATGTAAATGATAACTTTTATATAGCGGCGGCTATGCTCGTGCGTGTCTTAGGTGTATCTATAACTGAGTATCTGACGGAACGTCTTTATAAACCCTTAGGTATAGATGTTCCTTTCTGGGAAACTGCTCCCGATGGTACGGAAGCAGGCGGTTGGGGGCTTATGCTCAAAACCGAGGATATTGCAAAACTGATTTTGTGCTATCACAATGACGGTGTTTATGACGGTGTTCAGGTAATACCGGCTTGGTGGGTAAAAGAAGCCACTACAGTAATGCACGATAATTCTCAGGTTGAGAAAAATTCTGACAGCCGGGCGGGATATGGTTGCGGTTTCTGGAAATGCGCAGGTATGCCGGATACATATCGTTGCGAAGGTGTTTTCTGTCAGTATGCCATATCTTTCAAAAATTATGATGCGTGCCTTGTTATGACTTCGGAGCATTCCGACTTGCAGGAGACCTTAGATGTTATTTGGAAGTATATGCCCGAGGCTTTTATAGAACCTTGTGAAATCGAAAACAGTTGTGCATTTGAACTTCCCGATAAATCTGCAGTTACAGTGAAACCGCGTTCTGCACTTGAAAACAAGCTCAACGGAAAAACATATAAAATGCGTCGTTGCAGATTTGTGAATTTTATAGGATTTCCGGTTAGTGTGTTCCCAATGCCTGTGATTTTCTTCGCGGAAGAGCATGGCGGGAATATGGATAACATCAGATTTGAATTTGATGATAAAAATTGTATTCTCAGTTGGGATGAAGACGGCGGATATAAAAACAGTTTGCCAATCGGTATGTCAGGCACAGCCACTTACGGAAAAGTAAGAATAGGAGAGCTGTGTTTGAATGCGCGAGCTTTTGCTTGGTGGGAGAACGAAACCACTCTGGTTATAAGGATTAGACCTTTAGTAGCAGTAGCTGAAAGAGTTTTAACCTTTGAATTTAAGGGTAATAAAATAAAAATGTTCCCTGCATCAATACCGGGAACAGATGAGAAAGCCAAGAAAATAGGCGAAAAACTAAAGTGTATACTTATAGGAAAATGGTTCCATTGGTGGATAGACTTCCTTGTGCCGAAAGTCGGACGCATCTTGAATCCTGTTCATCATGGTAAAATTAAAAAATAAATACTTTTATGAATTTATTGAAAACGGTTTCTTTGAAACCGTTTTTTGCTTTTGTTAAATTTTTTCATACTCTTGTAATTTCATTTGATATTTATTATACTTATCTATATATGTGTTAAAGAGGTGCAATAAGTGGCAAGATACGGCCTTGATTTACAACAAAAAAAGAAGGATTCCAAAAAACGCAGTGTCGTTTTAATCTGCGCGTTTCTTTGTTTGGTTATAGTATTAGGTACTTTTTCTACGCTATGGTTCTGGGATTCTCTTGATTATGACTTCAATAATATATTTGTTCAGGGCGATGTTAGTACTACCCAGGCTCCTTCGACAACACAGCCTGATGAACAAGCCTATACGGGCGAATATGTTTTTTTAATAGCTGTTACTTCGGATGACGGAAAAGAGGCCTTGTTCAATAATCTGGTGTGTGTGGATTTATCCGATAAAACAATACGAGTTGTTCCCATTGATGGAAATATAGCTGATTCAAAAACCGGAATGACCTGTGATGAGCTGCTTGTAACTAACGGCGTTAAATCTGTCGTAAGTTTCTTGAGTTCTTTTTATGATGTCCATATAGATAGATATGTTTTGTTGACGGAGACCGGTTATAAATCTTTCTTTAGAGCTATGGGTGACATTACTGTGAAAGTTTCGCAGGATATAGCATACGATTCGGATGATATATTCCTTGAACTGAAAAGAGGGGAGAATGTACTCACCCCGGATAAGACATATAAATATATGAAGTATATTTGCGATACTAAAGCGGGTTACGAGGCTTCGAAAGCCAACGCTGAAATCGTTGTATCCGCATTTAACGCATTTTATACCGCGGAAAGATTCAGTGCGGCGGATAATACATTTTCTATAATAATAGATTATTGTACCACAGATATAACTATTGTTGATTTTGTGAATGCTAAAGACGAGTTGGAGTATCTTATTCCCAAGACTTCCAAAGCAAAACTAAAGGTTTTTGTGTCTGATAATATCAGAAATAACTTGATAGAGGAGAGTTCAGATGAGTAACAAGAAAAAAGGCAAAAAAGGATTGTTTGCTGCAATAGTTGCCTTAGCAGTCGTTTTTGCTGTTGTTTTCAGCGGTTTGGTTACAGCCTTTTTATACGGAGCTTTTTTGAAGCCTGCCGACTTTGAGTATGTAGAACCTGCCAGTGGTGATGGCACCGGTTATTATAGACATTGCTACAATGAACTCAACGAAAACGAAAAGAAAGTGTATTCTGTTATTTTGCAGAATATATACACTCAGCCGGAGAGAATAGAGATACCGGAGCTTAAAGATTGGAACTTGACTAAAGTTTTTCAGGCAATTTCCCACGATAATCCGGATTTGTTTAATTTAGGACTTAATTGTACCGTTTATACCGAAGGCTTTAAAACCTTTTTTGAAACCGATTATGTTATGACTTATGAGGATTACACGGTTAAGCTTCAGGAGTCTAAGGATATCGCCTCCGTTATTATAGACGGAGCTTCAATATACACTTCCGTTTACGAAAAAGAAAAATATGTCCATGATTATATTATAAACCATTGTTCTTACGCTGAACCTACTGAGAGTGTTATGGCAAATACTATATACGGCTGTCTTGTTGAGGGAAAAGCCTCTTGCGAAGGGTATTCCAGAACATTTCAGTATATTCTCGGTGCACTCAATATTGAAAACAGACTTGTTACAGGTGAATCTGCCGATGACGGCGTGAATTTCATCAATCATATGTGGAATTATGTTGTACTTGAGGACAGCGGGTATTTCGTGGACCTTACCTGGGATGACCCCAGAACTGAGGGTAGCGTTTTGAGGCATAACTATTTTAATGTAACTACAAACGATATATTGCTTAAGCATCGTAACATTGCTCAGAATTTGCCGTTGTGTACAGATACAAAATATAATTATTTTGTTTATGAAAACGCATACTTCGATATGGGCTCAGGAGAAGCTTTTGAAACCAAAATATATAACGCGGTTTATGTAGCTCTTCAGCGTCAGTATAACTGCGTTGAGTTGCGTTTTTCTGATAAAGCGGTTATGGAACAAGCTAAGAATACATTGTTCAATACCGGCATTATATATAATGTATATAATGAAATTGGTTTGATTGCTGATCCCAACAATGCAAAAGTTTATTATAGTAGTGATGAACAGATGAACACAATTTGTTTGTTTTTCTGATATATGTAGAGGTGCTTATGGATAAAGAAAAAATCGAAAGAGCTGTCAGAGATATTTTAGAAGCTATAGGTGAAGACCCGGATAGGGAAGGCTTGAAGGAAACTCCCAAAAGAGTTGCTAATATGTATGAAGAAGTGTTTTCGGGTCTTAATGAGGATGCCCATGCGCATCTGAAATTGTTTAATGAAAAAGGTAACGATGAACTTGTCGTAGTTCGCGACATACCCCTTTACTCTATGTGCGAACACCATCTTTTACCTTTTGTGGGTAAAGCTCATATTGCATATATTCCGTCAGACGGTAAAATTATAGGGCTTTCAAAGCTTGCCCGAATTGTAAATGTGTATGCCAAAAGACCGCAGGTGCAGGAAAGGTTGACCACGCAAATTGCCGATTTTCTTTATGAGGAACTTGAGGCGAAAAGTGTAGCTGTCCTTATTCAGGCAGAACACCTTTGTATGACAATGAGAGGCGTTAAGGCTGCGGGTGCAATTACGCAGACATCTGCGCTCAGAGGAACTGCAAGAAAAGATGCGCGTACACGCGCGGAGGTTATGTCACTTCTTTCAGGTGGTAAATGATGTTTTCTTTTAAAAAATTGTCCGATAGTAAGAAGCGGTCGTTGGTTATGGGAATACTGAATGTAACTCCCGATTCTTTTTCTGACGGTGGTAAGACTTTTGAATTAAAGGATGTTGTAGAAAAAGTAAATATGCTGTGTAATGAGGGCGCCGATATCATTGATGTCGGTGCTTGTTCTACCGCGCCGGGTAACGCTATTGTTACGCAAGACGAGGAGCTTAGAAGACTTGAACAGTTTTTGCCGGAGATTATCAGGTGTTCAACTGTTCCGGTTTCCCTGGATACCTTCAGACCGGCTGTGGCGAGGTATGCTTTAGAACAAGGTGTTGAAATTATCAACGACGAAAGCGGCGTATATAATAAATGTATGGCAGAGTGTGTTTCGGAATATAAGTGTGGGTGGATTTTCATGCACACCGGCGAATCCGATTCTTCGGAAAAGGTTGATTATCCTCGAGGCGTTATGGCAGATGTAATTGACTTTTTTTCTCGTATGCGAAAAGAGGCTGTGTTATCCGGTTTATCGGAGGAGCAGCTTTGTTATGACTGTGGCATAGGCTTCGGTAAAACGAGACAGGATGATCTGGAGCTTCTTAGCTCATGTGATAAGTTGGCTGAGTTTTCTCCTTTGCTCATTGGTGTATCCCGAAAGAGGATTATAGGTGAAATTACCGGAGTAGAGGAACCTTGCCGACGTGTCGGTGGGAGTGTCGCCGCAGCAACACTTGCGGCATATAAAGGTGCGGGTGTTCTTCGAGTTCACGATGTGGAAGAAACGGTACAAGCATTAGCTGTGTGCGAAGCGATAAAGAAAGGCGTTTTGTAAATGGAAAAGATTATTATAAAAGGTTTAAAAATACGAGCATTTCATGGTGTTAATCCCGAGGAGAAAATTGACGGACAGAATTTCATTCTTGATATTACAGCTGAACTGGATGTAAAAAAAGCGCAGATGAGTGATGATGTAGATCATACTGTTAGTTATGCAAAAATTATAAAAACAGCAACACAAGTGTTTACGGCTGAAAGCTATAACCTTATAGAAACAGCCGCCAATAAAGTCGGTATGGAAATTATGAAGACATATCCTAAGCTCAGAAGTATTACCGTGCTTCTTAAAAAACCTGAAGCACCGATAAAAGCAGACTTCGAATATGTGGCGGTTGAAGAAACAATAACAAGAGAACAGATGATGGCGGAGACTGTGGAATGAAAGCTATAATAGGTATAGGTACAAATATCGGTGACAGATATGAGAATATTGCGACCGCAGTTGAGGCACTCGGGCTTGTTCCCGGAGTCAAGGTTGTTCGACAATCGTCGGTTTATGAAACTGAGCCATGGGGATATACGGACCAGCCGGGTTTCTATAATAATGTAATAGAGGTAGATAGTGAAAAATCACCTGAGGCACTTCTTGGTATTTGTTTAGGTATTGAAGCCGGTATGGGTAGGATTCGTCAGTTTAAATACGGACCGCGTGTTATTGATTTGGATTTGCTTTTATATGAAAATGCAACGTCCGATAGTGATGAACTTAAATTGCCGCATCCATTGATAGGGGAGCGAGACTTTGTTCTCGTCCCATTACAAGAGCTCTTTCCGGATATGGACGTATATGGGTTTAATTATACGAAAGAGTATGAAAGTGTTGCGGAAAAATCCGGTGCAAAAAAAGTTGAAAAAAGTTGAAAATAATCCTTGACTTTCCGGAAATGGTGTAGTATAATTCATTCTCGTCGGCGTCGGAAAGGCGCGGAGAAATATCTCCAAACTGTTTAATCGGATGAGATTACGCAACACCCGGGAGGGTGGAAGAAGCAGCAAAAAAGATTAAAAAAAGATGTTGACAAAGCGAGATGATTGTGATATTATCTTAAGGCACTCGCGCGAGGGTGGTACCTGAGAGCGGTGCGAAACGAACCTTGAAAAT
>JAZULQ010000060.1:0-84479 GCA_045603185.1 Acutalibacteraceae bacterium | reverse complement strand
AATCGTATATTTTGTTAATAATCAAAAAATTGTCAAACAAATTATAGAAAATGTCGAAAACCTACTTGTACAGCCTGTTTTCGGGGTTAGTTGTCAACATTTTGAACATAGTTTTGAACAAAAATTGAGAAAAGTTAATTATACTATTTGTATAATTTCTCGGCTGTCAATTTTGCCAATACACCCTCAGATTTATATTTTCAAAAAAGAATTTGATAAAAAACTTTTGTTAAAATAACCAAAATTATCAAAATTTTCTTGTTTTGGAATTTTGTCCGTCGGTTTTTGATTTTTCTGTAAAACCGTATAAAAAACTTTGCTTTTACACAATATAAAAAGAGTGAATTTATTAAAAGGAGCAAAGCCATGATTAAAGGAGTTAATAAACAAGTTCTTGAGATTGTAGAAACGCAAAACGGTTTTTTCGAAAAAGCCATATTTTTTGTAAAACCCGAATACACCGGAATGTCGGAAGGCAGACTTCGGGAGAGTGCGAAGAAAGAAATTGAAAATGCCGGCAAACCACCCCTTACCAAATACAGTCCTAAAGACAAAATAAAAACATTTGCGGCTTTAAGCGCTGCCCTCATTTGCGGCATAATTATCGGATTAGGTTTTTCCTTGGCTATATAATTGCGTTTTACGTTATCTTGTGGTAAAATTATATAAACAAACTTCAAGGAGAGAATTATGCGGTATCATTATATTTTCTGGGATTTTAACGGAACGGTAATAGACGATGTTCAAAATGCGTTGGGTTGTGTAAACGACCTTTTAGAAAGAAAGAACAGAAAGCCTATCACTTTAAGCGATTATTACAACTATGTTGAAACTCCCATCATAGGCTTTTACCGTCATATCCTTCCGCCTGAAGAACTTAATTTTGAAGAAATCTCGAGGGACTATCACAGGGATTACGCTAAACGTATAAACGAAACTCATCTTGCGGAGGGTGCATATGAACTTATGCACTCTTTAAAAGACCGTGGAGCACACCAATACATAGTTACCGCAAATCATATTGATGAGGTCACAAATCTTGTAGAGCGATTCGGCATTGCGGAATGTTTCGAACAAATATTAGGTGCGCAAAACACCCTTGCAGAAAGCAAAACAGAGCGGGCAAAAAGACTTTTTGACTCACTTGACATCAACCCAAACGATGCCATTTTCATAGGTGATACACTCCACGATTTAGAAACAGCCAACGCCCTGGGAATCGACTGCGTGCTTATGGAATACGGACACCAGGGCAGAAAGCTCCTCCGGGAGCACAACGCTTACACTGTTGCAACACTCAGAGAAGTTGAAAAAATCATATATGACCACAGAACAGTTGATTTTCACACACATTCAACGTGCTCCGACGGCACCCTTACACCCTCCGAGCTTGTACGCCACGCCGAAAAATCAGGTTTAAGCGTATTCGCTCTCACGGACCACGATAGCGTTGACGGCATAAAAGAGGCGTCGGAAGAAGCAGAAAAATGCGACATCGAGTTTGTTCCCGGGATAGAATTTTCCGCGGCGGATGACACGGAAACGCACATCATCGGACTCTTTATAGACCCCGAAAATGAGACACTTAAGGCAACAATAAAAAAGTTGAAGGACAGCCGTCGCAGAAGGATGGAAGACATCTGTCAGAAGCTTCGCAATTCAGGCTTTGATATAACCCACAAAGAGGCATTGGCTGTTGCAGGCGGTAATTTTGTAGGCCGCGCCCATATTGCTAAATTAATGGTCAACAAAGGCTATTGCGAAACCGTAAAAGAATGCTTCGACAAATACATCGGCCTCGGAAAGCCTGCATATTCCGAAAAAAATGAGCTTACCGCAGTAGAAGCCGTTAAATCAATCCGCGCTTCCGGCGGTCTTGCCTTTCTCGCCCACCTCAACCAGACCGGTTACGACATTCAACAACTTGAGAAGCTTCTTACCGATTTAAAGGATGCCGGTCTTAACGGCATTGAGGGCTACTACCCGGAATACACTTCCGAACACATTGCTCAGTACAGAGCACTTGCAGAAAAATTATCCCTCGCTCTTTCGGGTGGTTCGGATTACCACGCCGCCATGAAGCCTCACATAGAAATAGGCGTAGGAACAGGCTCATTAAAGATACCCTACTATGTGTTCGAAAATCTGAAGGACATACGACAAAAGGAAAATAAATCTGATTAAAACTTTAAAAGCCGACAAAACTATATCCGTAGTGATTTACGGATATAGTTTTATTTTTTGGAGGTCTATAATGAACTTTCACATACGGCTGAAAAGCAAATACTTACTATCAAAAAACACTTTCCGTCTTTTTTTAATCAGCCTTCTGAGTTTCCTGTTACGTTGGGGAAGTATTCTATCAAGCTTTTTATATTTATATTCATTCCTTAATTCCGGTTTTTTGAAAGCATTATTACAAAACTACAATAACATTGTTGTTTATTCTTCGACATTTTCTGTCTTTGGTGTCATATTGTTCTTTTCCGTCGTTTTTTCTTCCGCCGTCAGACTGAGTGAACAATTCATATATTTCACCCGGGCGCAAGGCTCAAACGGAAACTTCCGCCTATTCTTCAAATATCTGCACCCGGTTAAAGCCTTTCGCGCATTCAGGCTCTATATGGCAGTTAATTTTTACAAGCTCTTATGGTTCGTATATTTTTTGTTACCGGTTATTCTGTGTATCGGTTGCACTGTTTATCTCTATAACATCTCCTACGTTTCTCAGGCTGTTTACATTACACTGTCCATAGGTATAAGCTTACTTCTTTCTCTATCGCTTGTTATGTGGCGAGCCTCAGTTGCCCGATACTCTGCCGCCGATTATTATATTTGTCTGAACCCAAGCCTCAAGGTAAGCAAAGCAATAAAAAAGAGCATCCGGTTTACAGATGGATTTTTAACCGACCGGATACTCCTTGAATATTCTTTTTTTGGCTGGATATTAAGCTGTGTTCTTGTAATACCTCTTTTTTATGTTGTGCCGTATGTTAAATTATGTAAATGTGTTTACATTACCGAAATGCTCACAAAAAAAGCGCACTCTCACCAATCCCAATTTGCCGTAAATCATTTGAAAATGGCTCAATCAAGTCAGCATATAAATTAATGCCATAATAAGAAGTTCATCGCCTTTTTCTTCACTCAAAAGCATAATCAGCGCAAGTAGCAGTGCCTTATCCTCATCAATATTAATATCACCGAACGTGTTTTCTGTTTTATAAGGAAATGCGTTCGTTTTTTTGCTGTTTTTACTCTCCGCTGCGCTGTCCTTTTCCTCATTTTCTTCTGTGTTGGCTTGTTCTGTTTTTTGATAAGATGAGTTAGAACCGTATTTTTTAAGCTTTTCAAGATAGTCATTGGGCATAGGAATACGCCTGGGCTCTTCATAAGGAGTTTTTTCTGCAAGTTCTGTATTTTCCGGTTCTTCTTTTTCAAGCCCCGCGGTTTTCCGCGCTTTTTTCTGCATATCCTCTACACGCTTTATTGCATCATTCTGCATTTTCATAATCTCGGAATACGTATAATCTGCCATTTACATTATCCCCCTTTCCCTTAAAAGAGGAAGCACGGAAAGAAGCTTCACAAGCTTCATTGCCTCATCCGCTTTATGCCGTCTTTCTTCAGAAAGCAACGGTTTAAGAGCATTTATGAAGTCCAGTCTGTCGTCATGGGAATTAAAAGCCTGAAGAATGGGCGCAAGAGAAGCGAGCTGTGATAAATCCGGCATACCAAGACCCGACAATCCGTCGGGAAAGGGTTTAGAGTTATTCTCCTGCTTTTTTTCACTCGGCTGCTCTTTTGAATCATTCATACCGCCCAGAAATCCTGAAGCGGCTTTTTTTATATTCTCAATATCGTCAGCTGAAAGAGAATTAAGTATTGAGCTTATATCAAAATCAGCCATTCTTATTTCCTCCGAAGAATTTTTTAAACAGCATTTTTGCAGCATCGCTGTTGAGGAGAGCCTTCGTTTTTTCTTCGTCCGCAAGAAGCTCTCTTACGGCTTTCGCCTGAGAATCGGAGAGGTTTTTATTTATAAAGTCATTGACACCCTCCTCGCTTGCTGTCTTATCCCCATTATTCTGCGAAACTTTTTTCATTAATTCATTTACATCAATTTTACCTTTTTCGGAATTACTCATTGAAATCACCGCCATAAAAATATATAATCTCTACATCACATAATATTAAGAGAAAGCGGTGATTATGATTGCGCATTATAGTAGTTTCGGACTCACACGGAAGCCGCCGGAATTTATTTGAGGCAATCGAGCGCGAGCCCTCTGCCGAAGTTGTGTATTTCCTGGGTGACGGATACAGAGAATTTGAAGCCGCTGAAAGTATTTACAGCGGCAAGAAGGCTTTTATAGGCGTGACCGGTAATTGCGATTTTGGTTGCACCCTCCCGCCAAAGGACGTTCGCAGCCTTGGCGACGCAAAAATTTATGCAACTCACGGCTTCGTTGAAAAAGTAAAATTCGGGCTTTTTGACTTAGAAGAACAAGCCGCAAAGAAAAATTGCAATCTTGTTATTTTCGGACATACTCACCAACCCTTGAAGCTCTATAAGGACGGCGTTCACTACTTTAACCCAGGCAGTGTGCGCGAAGGCTTTTACGGAGTTGTGGATATTACGGATAAGGGAATATTTTGTATAAATAAAAGTCTTGTTTATTGACATTTAGATGATATATTGATAAACTATTAACTAACTTAAAATAATAAGGAGAGATTCTATGAATTTCATTACATTGAACGCCGACACAACCGATTTCCGTAGCAGCGGAATTATGTATTTAATCGGTTTTGGTGTTGTCGTTTTCGTTCTTGCTCAGTCTTTATTCTTCATTAAAAAATCATGGGGCAAGGCGAAGGAATTAAACATTTCCAAAGAAACACTTAAAAATACTGTTATTAACAGTGCAGTATTTACTGTTGCTCCGGCTATATCCATTCTTGCAACGGTTATCGTTCTCGCAAACGCGCTGGGTATCGTTCTTCCCTGGATAAGGCTTTCTGTTATAGGAAACCTTGCCTACGAAACAACTGCTGCTCAGACAGCTCTCGATTTCTGGGGAGTTTCACTTAAAAATGCTGTTTCTGACCCTCAGCAATTCTCAACTATCGCATGGGCTATGACTGTGGGTAGTATCGCTCCCCTCATTCTTTTGCCATTCCTCTGCAAAAAGTTGCAGAAAAAGGTCGGAGACGTTGTCAACAAAAGCGAAAAGTCAAAAGTTCTCGGTGACGCTATTTCCGCAGCGGCTTTCATAGGTATCATCTCCGCTTTCGTTGCTCGTGAAATCAACGGACGAACAACAACTAAGGAAACACTCCTTAATGCTGCCGGTGAAGTTGTTAAAAACGCCGATGGCACAGTTGAAAAAATTACAAAAATCACAGGCTCCGCGGGTGCTATGTCAATTTTAGTGCTTATCACCGCTATTATAAGCCTTCTTATTCTTGATGCTCTTTGCAAAAAGTTCAAGCTTTCAAAGTTAGAACCGTTCACAATGCCTATTGCTATGTTTATCGCTATGGGCACGGCAATCCTTCTTACCAATGTACTTCCTCCGGAAATCGTAAACTTTACATGGTACGAAATAGGCGCTACTGTCGGCTGATAAGAAAGGAGTATCCACTATGAAAAAGAATTATTTTGATAAAGTACATAAATGGGGTATTATGTGGAACATAGGTGCTCTTATGATGCTCCTTTGTATCCCGGTTGCAATTTCCGTTTACGTAGGTGCATGGCCTTCGGGCGAAGCTTTACTTTCAATTATGCCCAAGCTTATGGCCCTTTATTGGCTTACTGCCATAGTTGAGGTTATAACTTACGTTCCCATGCTCGGTGCTGGCGGTGCATACCTCAGCTTCGTAACAGGTAACATTTCAAACCTTAAGCTTCCTTGCGGACTTAAAGCTATGGAAAACGCAAAGGTTCGTGCAAACACAGAAGAAGGCGAGGTTATCGCAACAATCGCTATCGGTGTTTCAGCAATAACCACCACTGTTATTATCGCTGTTGGTGTTGTCGCTTTTGGTCCCATCCTTCCCACCATTACCGGCGGTTCCTTCAAACCTGCTTTTGACCAGGTTCTCCCGGCTCTTTTCGGTGCTCTTGCGGCAGGTTATTTTGCAAAACACTGGAAGGTATTTATCGCTCCCATTATTGCAGGTATTGTTGTTCTTTTCTTCTCACCCTCTATGGGCGCAGGTACACTTATGTTCATCACAATCGTTGCCGCTGTTGCAGGCGTACTTGTTATGTATAAGCTCGGTATCCTCGAAAAGAAAACCAAAAAAGCTAAAAAATAATTTATAATAAAAAGGACTTGTTCACAGATGTGAACAAGTCCTTTTTTTATTTGCTTTTTAAATATTTATCTGCCTTGAGAATCATTACCTGTGTTTTTGAATCTTTTATTTCTCCGTTCATCACCATTTCAACCGCCTTTTCAAGGGGGATTTTAACGGTGTTTATAAACTCATCCTCGTCAAGATGTTGCTCTCCTTGAGATAAATCAGTAGCAAGATACATATAAATAATTTCATCTATAAGTGCGGGTGTTGTATAAAGCTCACCCATAGGAACAACATTCTTCGCACTTAAACCGGTTTCCTCCGAAAGCTCTCTGAGAGCCGCTTCAAGATGGTCTTCGCCCTTTTCAAGCTTACCCGCGGGAATTTCGAGGGTAACCTTGTTGAAAGCGTATCTGAATTGGTTTACGAATATAACATCACCATCTTCGGTGATAGGTATTACACAGACAGCACCCGGATGACGTACAACCTCTCTTACCCCTTTGTTACCATTAGGGAGGAGAATCTCATCCCTGTAAAGATGTATCGCAACGCCGTCAAAAATCTCTGTTGATGATAATTTAGTTTCTTCAAGTTTCATAAATGTGTCACCTCTTATTTTTATATTATACTACACAAATACTCATCTTTCAATCAATAATATTTGCAAGATTATGTTTATGATAGTATAATAAAAATGAAAGGTGGTTTTTCCTCTATGCATATTTATATTATCCGCCACGGCGAAACATACGGAAATTTAAACGGTGACGGTTTTTCGGAAACCGACCTTACACCCAAAGGCGAAGAACAAGCCCGCCTTTTAGGCGAACGGTTCAAAGACAAGAAACTTGATAAAATATATACGAGTCCTCTTGTCAGAGCAGTCAAAACGGCTAAAGAAATCAAGAAGTTTCACACAAGCACGCCGGTTTTTATAGATTCCTCTCTTTTAGAAAAAGGCACAGCTCCGGATTACTGCGGTTTACCTGAAAGCGAGCTATTGAAATATTTGCCCCATGCTATTGTCAATGAGGCTTTTCCATTAGGAAAAGAATCCGACAAAGCAGCTTACGAAAGAGCATGCCGCTTTATTGAAAAAATAAAATCAGAAAACCCTTTCGATGCGCGTATAGCGGTAGTTGCCCACGGAACATTTAATTCTTTTTTAGTTCTTGCGGCGTTAGGCTTTCCTCTTAAAGAGAATTTTAATTTTTCTCACCTTAACACAGGTGTATCACTCGTTTGCTACATAAATGAAAACGGTGTCACAAAAACCAAACTCAAATACTTAAATGATGTATCCCATTTAGGCATAAGCGACGATTATTAAAAGGGGCTGTGAAAAAAGTGCAGACCACACAAACCTAAATAAATCAAACGGCTGTAAAAACTTGGTTTTTACAGCCACTTTTTATTCAAACAGTTCAATTAAATCAAACAGTACAGTTCTGTCGCTATTGTCCACGACACCGTCGTTATTCAAATCGTACAAGGCTTTCTCTTTTTCTGTCATTGATTTATTGTTAAAAGTCTTGTTGAAAATATATATGTCAAGAATATCAACAGTGTAATCTCCGTTAAAGTCGCCACGGATTCCCTCAAAAATTTTATATTCAGAACCCATTGCAATATTAACAATCCGGGTGAAATCCTGCACAGTGATATCATTATCGCCGTCAAAATCCGCGCTTTTTTCTTCAATACCGGTCAATACGTATTCGTCATTTATATGTTTTTCCGAACTCACTATATCAAGCACATCACAAACGCTGTCGCCGTTTATATCACCTTTGACACACAACAAAAAGTCTGCTGAATTGTCGCTGTTTTTTAACGTGATGACAGTACCGGTTCCCCAATATTCCGTCATAATATTGTGTGACGGCAGAACCTTAACTTCCGCGGTGGCTGAGAATATCCTATCACCTTTATCAATCACATAACTGTCGGTATATAATATATTCTCCGTCAAATCGGCAGTTACATTTTCGTAATAACCAAGATACTTTCCTCCCGCAATTTTTGCCGCGGCAGTAGGAGCACTGTTCATTGGTGCTATAACGGTACTCCCGGAAGTCAGCGTTCTATTCCCGATACTTAATACATTTCTTCCGAAAACTATAAACGGATTTTCCACTTCAGTTTCCGTATCAAGAGAGCGCACAGGTACGCCAAGGATACTATCGGGTATGAACACAACATTATCCGTCAATTTGATTTCAGTTATATTTGCTTTCCCTCCCGGTATCTCATACTCAAACATACCTGAAACATCTACCATTGGTGCTTCTAACAGAATAGGTGTTTTTTTACGTATATCGTTTTCCTCATCACCGTCTTCGGTGACAAGCTCCTTAACGCTGACAGTTATATCACTCTTATGTGCCTCACCGTCAAGGGCTTCTATTATAAATTCACAAGCAGCAGTTTTGGCAATTTTAGTCACTCCGTCAAAAGAAATGAATGCGCCGACACATCCGGAACCGTCCGCAAGATTACCCAAAGCCCATAAGCCAACTAAATTCTCCGCTTCATCACCTGCGGAATCAGTATATGCAGAGGCTTTCGCCTGTTTAAGATTATATGCAGTAGTATCATATTCAACAACCGTAGTCAATGAAACTAATTTTTCCACATTCTGAACATAAACGACAATACGCAAATCGCCGTCAACCGTTTCTGAAACCTCGGCACTTACAGGGATATTATTTGCTGATGACGGTATGCAAAACAAAGCCGCCAGCAACGCTACGACTAAAACTATTGCAGTTTTTTTCATAATATCCCCCTTTAATCCAAAAAATGCAAGAGTTACGTGTTCAACCCTTGCATAATTCTAAAGAATATTCGGTAAAACTGTAAGCCGGGTTCTGTCGTTTAAGGCAATCATCTATCTACACCTTGCGTTGCCGCAAGGTTCCAGCCACCCTTCGGGGTTGCGAAAAATCGCTGTCCGGCTGACTCCCCTGTCGGTGTTGCATCGGGTAGGGTTTACATGGCCGTGATGTCTCCACCACGCCGGTGAGCTCTTACCTCGCCTTTCCACCCTTACCGAAAAATCGGCGGTATCTCTCTGTTGCACTTTCCCTAAGGTTACCCTCGGCGGCCGTTAGCCGTTACCCTGCCGTATGATGCCCGGACTTTCCTCGTATGTGAAAAACCACATCCGCGACTGCCCATTTTACCGAATGATTCATTTTACAATATAATCAAAATTAAGTCAAGTTTATATATTAAGGTATATTATTACAAAAAAATTTTACGTAAAACTATTGATACTTTCACGTTTTTCTGCGATAATAAGATGTCAAATTATTGATTATTAAATTGGAGTTTTATAATATGAATTACGATTGCAATAAACTTGCCGATTTATTGTTCCCCGATGTTTGCGGAACTGTTGCCGAACTTGAGGAAAAATACCCCGAAAGAGGCTTAAAAGAAGGTGCGCGTGTTACACGTTTTGCCCCCAGTCCCACCGGGTATCTTCATATCGGTGCTTTCTATACTGCTCTTGTAAACATCCTTACTGCTGATGTTTCAGGCGGCAAAGCATATCTCAGAATTGAGGACACCGACAAAAAGCGTGAAATCGCCGACGGCGTTTCCGCAATCATAGACGGATTCAAGGATTTTGGTATCGAATTTTCCGAGGGCGTTACAGGCTTCGATTCGGAAAACGGCGATTATGGCCCTTATACACAGAGCAAGCGCGCTGAAATATATCACATCGTCGCAAAACAGCTTGTAAAAGACGGTCTTGCTTACCCCTGTTTCTGCACTTCTGATGAGCTTACCGAATTAAGAGCACAGCAGGAAAAAGACGGTGCACTTATAACCGGTTATTTCGGTAAATACGCAAAATGCCGCGACCTTTCTTTAGAAGATATTGAAAACAATCTCAAAGAGGGCAAGCCCTATGTTTTGCGTTTCCGCTCACAAGGTGACGAGGAAAAGAAAATTGCATTTGACGATATGATTCGCGGCAAAATAGAAATGCCCGAAAACGTTATTGATGAGGTTCTCTTAAAATCTGACGGTATTCCCACATACCATTTCGCCCATATATGTGACGACCATTTCATGAGAACAACTCACGTTATCCGCGCAGAAGAATGGCTTTCATCTGTTCCGAAGCACATCGCTATCTTTAAAGCCTGCGGATTCAAAGTTCCGAAATACGCACATCTTTCCCAGGTTATGAAGCTTGACGAGGATGACGGCAACAAACGTAAAATTTCAAAGAGAAAAGACCCCGAAGCAGCTGTAAGCTACTTCTTCGAGGCGGGATTCCCGAGGGAAAGTATATTAGAATACCTTTTCACTCTTATTAACTCGAACTTCGAAGATTGGCGCAGAGCGAATCCGAAAGAAAGTGTTTTCTCTTTCCCCTTTAACCTTAAAAAGATGAGTCCCAGCGGTTGTCTTTTTGACCTTGTAAAATTAAACGACGTCAGCAAAAACACTGTTTCCGTAATGGATGCTGACACAGTTTATAAATACATCGCAGAATGGGCAGAAAAATACGACGAGGATTTCTTCAAGGTATTCACTGCTGACCCCCAACGTTCAAGGGATATGGTAAACATAGACCGAGAAAGTCCCAAACCGCGTAAAGATATCGCAAAATGGAGCGAGGTTAAAGAATACTTTGCGTATATGTTTGATGAATACTATACTCCCGACTTTGAGCTTCCTGAAAACATCGCTAAAGACGATGCAAAAGCGATTCTTCAAAAATATGCGGAAGTTTATGATGAAAACAACGACAAAGATGTATGGTTCTCAAAAATCAAAGATTTGTGCGAGCCTTTGGGATTTACTCCCAACGTAAAAGAATATAAAAAGAATCCCGAGCTTTTCAAAGGTCACGTTGGCGACGTTTCAACAGTTATACGCCTTGCCGTTACAGGCAGAAAAAATACTCCCGACCTTTGCTCTATTATGAAGCTTTTGGGAAAAGATACAGTTAAAACACGAATTGACGCTATTGTCAATTCACTTTAAGGAGACAATCACTATGGATGAAATAATCTTGGAAAACTCATCAAATTTTATACACGACATTATTGATGAAGAATTGCGAGAAGGTGTCAACACTAAAGTTCAGACACGTTTCCCTCCCGAGCCTAACGGATATCTTCATATCGGTCACGCCAAGGCTATCTGCATTGACTTCACAACCGCTATGAAATACGGTGGCGTATGTAATCTTCGTCTTGACGATACAAACCCTGCAAAAGAGGACATTGAGTACGTAGAATCAATCAAAGAGGATATTGAGTGGCTCGGCTTCAAGTGGGATAAATGCCTTTACGCATCAAGCTACTTTGACTTCCTCTATGAGTGTGCAATAAAGCTTATAAAAGACGGCAAAGCCTACGTTGACGACCTTACTGCCGAGCAGATGCGCGAATATCGCGGCACTCTTACAGAGCCCGGCAAAAACAGCCCCTACCGCGACAGAAGTGTTGAAGAAAACCTCGACCTTTTCAAGCGTATGACAGACGGTGAATTCCCCGACGGTGCAAAGGTTTTACGTGCAAAAATTGATATGGCGTCACCTAATATGAATATGCGTGACCCTGCAATTTACAGAATTATGCACACATCTCACCACCAGACAGGCGATAAGTGGTGCGTTTATCCCATATATGACTTTGCGCATCCTCTTTCCGATGCTCGTGAAGGTGTTACCTATTCTCTTTGCTCTCTTGAATTTGAAAACCACAGACCCCTTTACAACTGGTTCATTGAGCAGATTGGTTTTGAAGAACCCCCGAGACAGATTGAGTTCGCAAGACTTAACCTCAACTACTGCATAACAAGTAAAAGAAGAAACATCCGCCTTGTTACAGACAACCTCGTAAGTGGCTGGGATGACCCCAGAATGGCTACAATCTGCGGTATGAGAAGACGCGGTTATCCCGCAAAAGCTCTGCGCACATTCATTGAAAAAGTCGGTGTTTCAAAGGCATACAGCGTTGTTGACTACGGTCTTCTTGAAGCTTGTGTCCGTGATGAGCTCAACGCCAATGCTCCCAGAGCAATGGCTGTGCTTGAACCTCTTAAGGTTATTATCGACAACTATCCCGAAGGTCAGACTGAGGAAATCGAGGTTGAGGTACATCCCGACAAACCCGAGCTCGGCAAAAAGACCGTTACATTCGGCAAAGAAATTTTTGTTGAACGCAACGACTTTATGGCTGAACCCGTGAAAAAATACTTCAGACTTTTCCCCGGTAACGAAGTTCGTCTTAAAGGTGCATACTTTATCACCTGCAACTCCTATGAAACTGATGAAGACGGTAATGTAACCGTTCTCCACTGCACATACGACCCCGAAACCAAGGGCGGCAACGCTCCCGATGGCAGAAAGGTCAAAGGAACAATCCACTGGGCAGGTCCCAAAGCATTCAAAGCAGAAGTCAGACTTTACGACAGACTTTTCAATGTTGAAGACCCCGCTGGTGTTCCGGACGATGAATTTGTCAACGCAATCAATCCGGATTCACTCATAGTTCTCAAGGATTGCCTTATTGAAGAAGGTATAAAAGAGTCCTCGCCCCTTGACTCATTCCAGTTTATGAGAAACGGTTATTTCTGTGTTGATAAGGATTCTACTCCCGAAAATCCGATTTTCAACAGAACTGTTCAGCTTAATTCATCTTGGAAAAAATAATTAATATTTGAAAGGATGTATATTGATGAAATACGTTTATAAAATCGTTGCGGCGGTTGCGGCTCTCGCAATTATAGCTATTGCTATTTTTACTCCTTTAATTTATATAGAGATGGAATCTCTCGTTCCTTCAGCTCTTGTTACCATTGGCGTTCTTCTGAAGAATGAAACAGCCACTGATTTCCTCCAGGAGCACGGCGGAAATATCCCGACAGGTATTCACGAAAGCATATCAATCAGTGATATCTGGTCACCCAGTGCGAACTCTATCGCCGAAATCATCAGAAATTCCGGCGAAGAAATGTCGGAAACCGCTATGGAAGCATTAGAGCCCGTAATTGCTCCGGCTATCGCATTTGCGGCAACATTTATACTTATTATTGTTTGTGCCATTGTAACCGCAATTCTTGCAATAGTAGCAAAAAACAACAGAAAAGTTATATATTCCTGTATCACAGGTATCGGCTTGAGCTTTATGCTTACAAAAACCTTCTCACCGGTTGCTCTTCCCTTCATAAACGGTGATATTACCTTAGAGACAATTTCCGGTTCATTTTTAGTTTCTTTTTTAGGTTCTATTGTAGAATTGGAATTAGCTTCAACTATCTGGGCAATCCCCATTGTTTTCGCGGTAATTATCGTGTGGACAATTCTCTATAATATAACACTTCCGGAACAAGATAAAAAACACAGAAAAAAGATGTTGGGAGAAGCTGACTGATGATATACGATAAAGTTGAAAATATGAGTCTGTATTTTGACAGACTTCCCGGTTTTGAAAAAATCGAAAAAGCATATAATGATTTTATCAATTCACCCTTTAAAGAGGGTCGCATTGATATTGACGGCGAAAACCTTTTTTGCAACGTTGCTTCTTACACCGTTGACCCCGATAATCCCTTGAAATACGAGGCTCACAAAGAGTATGCCGATGTTCAGGTAATGGTGGATGGCGAAGAGCTCTTCGGTTGGGCAAACACCAAGGAATGTAATGTTACGGAAGATTTCAAAGAAGGTTGCGACATCGCTTTTTTGGATGCCCCCAACGGTCAGTTTTTCGCACTGAGAAAGGGTTACTTTGCAGTATTCTTCCCCGAGGATGCTCACGCACCCTGCAGAAAAAGTGAAAACGCCGACACAGCACATAAGCTTGTATTTAAAGTAAAACTCTAAAATACATAAAATCGCTTGAAAGAATACGACTTTCAGGCGATTTTTTATAGTCTCTTTGCAATATGAAAACTCATAAATTTAATTAATTCGTTGAAAATACATTATACCTATGATAAAATAAAACCATACTTTTTTGGGAGGATAATTTTATGAAAAAATTTATGGATAAAGATTTTCTTCTTTCAACCGAAACTGCTAAAAAGCTTTATGCTGCTTGTGAAAATACGCCTATTTTCGACTGGCACTGCCATCTTCAGCCCAAGGAAATTTATGAAAATAAAGAGCCTTCGGACATTGCATATTTATGGCTCGCAGGTGACCATTATAAATGGCGCGGTATGCGTTCCTGTGGCATAAGCGAAGAATATATTACAGGCAATAAATCTCCCTACGAAAAATTCAAGGCTTGGGCGAGCGCAATGCCCAATCTTATCGGCAATCCCCTTTATCATTGGACTCACCTTGAATTGCAGAGATATTTTGATATTTATGAACCCCTTTCACCTGCCACCTGCGATGAAATATGGGAAAAAGCAAACGCTAAAATCAAAGCGGGCGGTTTCACTCCCCGCGAGCTTATAGAAAAGAGCAATGTCGCATACGTATGCACAACGGACGACGCAGCTGACACTCTCGAATATCACAAGCTCCTTGCGGAAGATAAGACCTTCAAATGCAAGGTTCTTCCCGCATTCCGTCCCGACAAAGCCCTCGGCATTGAGCTTCCCGGATACAATGAATGGGTAGTTGCTCTTGAAAATGTAATGGGTAAAAAGATTGAAAGCTTCACAGAGCTTAAAGCCGCAATGCTTTCAAGAATCGAATTCTTCAAGGAAATGGGTTGCCGTGCATCAGACCACGCCTTCACCTATGTTCCCTATAACAGAGCTGATGAAGATGAGCTCAACGCCATATACGCAAAACGTCTTTCAGGTGCAGAGCTCACAACCGAAGAAATTGATAAATACAAAACCGAGCTTATGCTCTTCCTTGCGGGCGAATATAACCGTCTTGGCTGGGGCATGGAAATTCACATCGGTGCAATGCGTAACAACAACGGTATTATGTTCAAAAAACTCGGCCCCGACACAGGCTATGACTCTGTTGCCGATTACGAAATAGCCGTTAATCTTTCAAGACTTCTTGATGCTATGCTCTGCGAAAAAGGTCTTCCCAAAACAGTTCTCTTTACACTTAACCCCAAGGACAACTATGTTCTCGGCACAATGCTCGGCAACTTCCAGAGTGATGAGGCAGAATCAAAAATCCAATTCGGTTCCGCCTGGTGGTTCAATGATAACTATGACGGTATGCGCACACAGATGCAGACCCTTATGAATTTGGGTGTTATTTCAAAATTCGTAGGTATGATTACCGACTCAAGAAGCTTTCTTTCATACCCCCGTCACGAGTATTTCCGCAGAATTCTCTGTGAGCTGTTAGGCGACCTTGTTGAAGAAGGCAAGTATCCCGACGACATCGAATTCTTAAGCAAAGTTGTTCAGGATATTTCATTTAATAACGCAGTAAAATATTTTGGAGTATAAATATTATGGCAGGTATATTCAGACAAAATACTGAAATCACATACGATGATAAAGATTTAATGGAGGAAAACTCCTTTATCGGTGCCGAACCCGATATGACACCCATACCCAAATTTGAAGATATAAAAAAAGACCTTCCTCAACCTTTATGGGATAATCACAAGGATCACCTTGACTGTTACTGGAAGGCTTGGGAAATCGCTTTCGGTAACCTTGGTATGCCCACAAAGGAAAATGGTTTTGTAAGTCGATATATTGATGCGGCTTTCAGCGCTTGTCTTTTTATGTGGGATTCGGCTTTTATGCTTATGTTCGGAAAATATGCCGACAGAATTTTCAAATTCCAGGAAACTCTTGACAACTTCTACGCTCATCAGCATGTTGACGGCTTTATCTGCCGTCAGATTGACGAAGAAGACGGCAAGGATATTTTCCCGCGTCATGACCCCTCATCAACAGGCCCCGAGGTTTTAGCCTGGTGCGAGTGGGATTATTTCCTCAATTTCGGCGACAAAGAAAGACTTGCAAAAGTTTATCCTTGCCTTATTGCCTATCACCAGTGGATGCAGGAGCATTTCACCTGGCGCGACGGCACATATTTTTCCTCGGGATACGGTTGCGGTATGGATAACTGTCCCCGACTTGACGAAAAATACCACGTTTGTTACAGCCACGGTCATATGATCTGGGTTGATGCCTGTATGCAGGAGCTCAACGCTTGTAATATACTTATAAAAATGTCCGAAATCCTCGGGCGCGATGAGTTCGTTCCGGAACTTGTTGAAGAAAGAGACCGACTTTTTAAAGTCATCAACGAAAAACTCTGGGATGAAAAAACCAAGTTTTATTATGACCTTAAAAATGACGACACCTTTAACGGTGTAAAACACATCGGCGCCTTCTGGTCACTTCTTGCAAAATGCGTACCCGAAGACAGAAGCGAAGATTTCATTGCGCACCTTAATAACGAAAAGGAATTCAAGACAGAACACCGTGTACCCACACTCTCAAAAGACCACGAAGAATATAACCCCAGAGGCGGTTATTGGTGTGGTTCTGTTTGGGCGCCCACCAACTATATGGTCTTAAAAGGTCTTGACGCTTACGAGAAATTTGACCTTTCTTATGAAATTGCTTGTTCCCATCTTGATGCGGTTGTTGATGTTTTTAAGGATACAAATACACTCTTTGAAAACTACGCGCCCGAGCTCGTTGACGGCAAGGCTCTCAGGGGCAGCTCCTCTCAGCCTAATTTTGTAGGTTGGACAGGACTTTCCCCCATATCAATTATGTTTGAATATGTCTTCGGTATTAAACCCGATGCGGCAAACAACAAAATCACCTGGCACGTTAATCTTACCGAAAAACACGGTATTGAAAAATACCCATTCGGCACAGAAGGCGAACTCACTCTTATTTGTGAAGCCCGCGAAAACGCCGATGAAGAACCCGAGATTACGGTTGAATCGAATATCCCTGTAACTATTGAGATTATATGGGGCAACGGCGAAAAGAAAAGTAAAACGATAACAAAATAAAAAACAGGACTTTGATTAAAAATATTGCCTTATGTGGCTATATTGAACCAAAGTCCTGTTTTATTTATTTCCAACAATCCACATCGTGTGGAAGATTTATATTTTTCGCCTTAAACACAGGAACTTTACCCTGCTTTCGTTGTTCATCATAATCTTTAAGTGCCCTGAATATAATAGGCAGGACCACCGCAACAGCCTTCGGGAGTTTTCTTTTTGTAAATCTGCGCAAGTGTACTTTCCACAAAAGCGGATGCACTGCCTATAATTGCAATAAGCCACATCCAGAAAACCGAGCCGAAACCACCCAGACACAAAGCAGAAGATTTCTAAAATTTCATTTGCCACACTAAACGCCCTTATTTATTGAGAGAAATTTCTAAGACAATAGGACAATGGTCGCTGGAATAGACGCCGTTATGAAGACCTGATAGCACATTATAGCTATTAACCTCAATGCCTTTTTTGGAAATCATAAAATAATCTATTCTTTTATATTTTTCGGGATTTCCCCATCCCTGATATGTATGAGAATCAGATGTATTTTGAGTTGCATATTTTGCATCAGTAAAATTTTCAGTTACTCTGATATATGTTTCGCTACCCTCCTGAGCATTAAAATCGCCCATAATTACAGCGGGCAGTGAACCGAATTCCGCGATTTTATCAAGAACAACTTTTATACCGTTGATTCGGGCTTCATCGCTTACGTGGCTGAGATGTGTATTGAACACAACAAAATCCTTGCCGGAAGTATTATCGGTTAAGATAACGTAACTGCACACACGGTTATACTGGGCACCCCAGGACTTACTCATAACCTCGGGAGTTTCCGAAAGCCAGAAAGAGCCTTTGTCAACCAGTGTATAGAGGGCGGTATTGTAAAAAATGGGGCAGCCCTCCGAATTAAACGCGTCGTCGCGATAGGTTATAACCGAATCGTAACCCTGTAAAGTATCGGTAAGGTAAGCGTAATGCCACTTGGTAGCCTCCTGAAAGCCTATTATACCGGGTTTCTCGTTTTCTATATCGTCAACAATTAAATCCGCACGGTAAAACCAGCTTTTTTTGCCAAAGTCCGTAGGACTTATACACCTCAGGTTGTAGCTCATCATTTTTATGTCACCGTTGTTTTCCACATCAATCTGAACCTGAGCTTTATTTTCTTTATAATGGGGATAATACCAGACAAAGCTGATTCCGAACGCAATAACAAGCGTTAATAGAACTGAAATTATTGATATAATTATTTTTTTCTTTTTCATAATATTTCCTCGTTTAATCAGTGCTTTTCGTAATTATACAATAGTTTTAAACAAAGTTCAATACTCGTCTACGAGAGACATAGCAAACCCACCTGCATAGAGCAAGTGGGTTTTAAGTGGATTTTTATTGTCAGAAAGCCGAAACCTGGAGCATACCGTAAGCATACCATTGACCCATTTTAAACATAGAATCACCACAGTAGTGAGCTCCGTCAAACTCGCTATTCTCATTGTTGTTCTCATACTTGGATTTACACGTTGATGTGTCAATCCATATGGAATCGGCAAGCTTAGTAGTTGAAGAAGTGCTGTTCTGATACAACCCGACAGATGTGATTCCTATTATGTTTTTGGTGGTTGCCTCGGGAACGTACCAGAGAGATGCATTGTTCGTCTTGTGGGTGTTTACGGTATCCGAGTACACCCAGCCGTTATAGGTCTGGTCAGCATTTAACAATGGATTATAGAAGGTATTGCTATTGTATGCGGCAATACCGCCGTCAACAAAACCTATATGAGCATCCGCATCCCTTGATTCAAAGGCTGTACGCACCTTGTTTACAAGAATATTCTGCAAGTCTCCATATTGGTTTGCCCATGCCTCAACGCAGGAGTCGCTTTCGCCCTGATGCCACATAAATGACCTTATATTAATCTTATCGGCGCCGTGCATTATGGCGATTTCATTAAGCGCAGAATCCACATAAGAAAGCATATTATCCGCAAGATAACCGCCTAAATCATTATAAATGTTCTCAGCATTAGAGGCATTATTATAATTACTTTCATATAACCAGTTACCGCCGAGATAAGTACCTGCCGCGGCATATTTAATTATATACCACTCTTCATTTTTTGTAGCTTCATTAGTTGCAAGGCAATAGGCAAGACCTACCTCAGGACCAAACCAACGGTCTGCCTGACCGCCTATACCCAAACGGAAGGTTTCAAATGAATCATTTGAATAGTGTGTTCTCCAGTTAGAGAGACCATCATCACTGTTTATATTGTTGTATTTGATTTTTATGTTTGAGAAATCTGTATCTCCAACCGCCGCTTTAACCTCGTCAGTCAACGGGCTTGCGCCGTAAGTATTGGACTGACCGCAGAGGATAATTACGTTTGCCGTTTTACTCTTCAAGGACATTGTTTCTTTCATACTCAAATAAATAGGTGCGGTAACCGTTACCTCCTGTTGATTTAAAAGCGCCATATCATTATCATCAATAACTTCATCGCCATTCAGATCGCACACATACTTCTGAATTGTTGAAAGACCCGACGTGTTATTAATTGCCTTTTTTATAGCGGTTATATCGGCCGCTGTGAACGCCACGCTATCGAAATCAAAGTCACCTTTAAGATAGACATCTGTATTTATCTGATGACCGTTGACAAGTTTTTCAAGAAGCGAGCAATCAATAACATCCAACGCGCCGTCGCCGTCAATATCGGAATTGAAATAATCCGAATCATCAAATGTATCTTTCGAAAGCACTATATTTACAAGCTGCTGATAGTCTTTGGCATCTATAATCTCATCTTCCACAATATCACCGATATCAACCAACGAATAAGATGTGTTTTGGGATGCTATTACTTTATATTCACCGCTTGTCTCAAATATAGGACAAGAGCCCTGAACATTGGTTTTCTGTCCCCAGAGTTGTTCTGACATTGAACTTTGAAGCAAATATGCAACTTCGCCCGATGCAAATTCTTCCATAGTCTTGCATATTGACGTGCTTGTGCCATCTGCCGTTATACTTCCCTTTGCAGAATTACCTATACCGTTCTGGGAAGTTCCTGTACCGTCTTTTGCACAATCAGAAAGGTAATAACAATAAGAGAGCTTTGTTGCAGATGAAGCACCGCCTGCGAAACCACCGCAATAATTATTGACAGCATTCGCAACACCTGCGTTATAGCAATTCTTAATGTTACCGCTCGTATAGCCGACTGCGCCGCCAATATACGAATTACCCGATGAAACAGTACAATATGTGTAGCAGTTTTCAATAGTACCCGCATTCTGACCGCAAAGACCGCCTATATATTGATTTCCGCTGAAATACGAGTTATCAATGCCCGTTTTCTTAATAGTTGCGCCCGAACCTACATATCCGAACAAACCGGCATAAGACTTTGTAGAATCATTTATATACAAACCGTTAACGGTGTAACCCTGACCGTCAAACATACCTTTGTATTGATATGTAGCATTACCTATGGGTTCCCAAACTCTGAAGTCAGATGCGTTTGCGTTCAATACTCCGTAGGAGGGAAGCACAGCGTTATTATCTGTAATATCGCAAAGAAGGACTGCGTTTGCGCTATTGTCACCGGCATTTACATTGGCACTGAACCAATAAAGCTCACCGGCATTGGAAATCTCATAAACATTTTCTTTAGTGCCGTCACTGTTAAGATCGTATTTGTCCGTTGTAAGGGTCGGAACCTCATACTTTCCGCAATTATTACAAAAGCCGTTTGTGTAACCTACATTACAAGGGTCGGCAGGGTTTGTAGCCACTGCTTTGAAATTGCTTCTTATGGTGTCAACGTTACCCGTTGTAATATAGTAAGCGTAAGAATAGGGACTGTAACTCTTGAATGTAAATGTATCAACAGCCGCAATGTAAGACGTGGGACTCTCGGTAGCAGGCGAAACAGTTGTAGAAAGGTCTCTGTTGAAAACACCCGTAAACATATTTGTCTGGCCGGGGCAGTAAAGACCGATGCCGAAACTGTCAGCATCGTCACCGATATATGCCGCCCAGTTTTCGTTACAGTAGAAGTTCTGATCAGCACCTTCAGTATCACCCCAGAAAACGAGAGAGCTTTCCGTAGTCTTTGTGTTACTGTCCGACCAGGGCTCACCGCCCGAATAATAAACGAATGTGTTAAGGGGCTCTACGCAATAGAAAGCAGGAAGTTCCTGTGTGGTGGTTGCCGAAGGATAGCCTGAATAGTCAACGAACCTGCAGGTTGCCCGCATAAGACCGTCTTCAAGAGTGTACCAGGCTTCCATATAAGAAGGTGTAATGTGCTCAGCAGTTTTACCCCAGTCAAGAGGACGGCATTTAACGTAAATTTCGTTATCCGTTACTTTCAGGTCAACGATTTTACTTGCCTCGTTGTGAACGTTACCGCCCTGAACAGGGTTGTAATTCCACGGAGTGCCGTTATAATCACCGGGCTCGTAAGGATATGAACCTGTACCATAGTACGACTGCTGAACAAGTCTGCCGGTATCGTTACAGTTAATAAGGTTGACGTTACTGCTTGTGTTGTAACGCCAGGAAGACGTGCCGACCTTTGATTTAAAGTCAACCTCGGTTATTTTGGAAGTACCGTATTTACTTACGGATGACATAACGTTATTGGTTAAATCTTCAAGATACGTAAGGGCACCACCCCAATGCAAATCAATACCGATTTTGTAATCCGTACTTGAAAGATAAACCATATTATCGGGAACGGTATTGTTGGTTGTTGTAACCGATTCCAGAGAGAAATCCATAAACTCAACATCAAGGGCTGTGAAAGATATTGATGTTATCTGTGTCCGGGTTGTGCCGTCAAGGAATCCGTCAATGTATCCTTCAAAAACGCCGTCATCAGACGGTTCAAGGAAGAATTCCTCCTCCGTTTCACCCATAAGCATTATTCCCTTTACATACGCATCCGAGGAATAATGTATTTCATATCGGTTAAAGGCGGAAACGGTTTTTCCGAATGTATATTTATAGTTTGCCACAGGGACAGTAATTGCGCTGCCGTTGAAAGTAACCGGAACATCCTCGGCTTCTTTGACGTTTACGGTAAACTCTGCAGATTTGTTACCGTAAGTTACAGTTATAGTCTGAGTGCCTGTCACCTCCAGAACCTGAGGTGAACAATAGAACCCGGATTCGAGAATTTCCGTTGTGCCGTCGGGGTATGTAATAGAAATAGTAAGACCGCTTGTATTAAGTTTTTCACCTACACAGTAGTCAAGTTTAGAGGGAAGTGTTGCTATTGCCAGATCACCTAACACAACAGGGTCCCATTTTGAATATAGAGAATAACTGGTGGCGTTAATAGCGGTATCAGCAGTAATTCTGTCACCGGTGCCGTCGGGACCTGTATACCATCCGGCAAAAACAAGACCTTCTCTTTCGGGTTGCGGAAGTTCGCCGTATGTGCCACCCGAAGCAGAATACGTATACGTTTTTCTGAAAACGTTATTTTGTGAGTATTCATAAACCTCTGATTTACAAATTCTTATATCAGAAACAGTAGCGTAGCTTCCGGTGGAGTTATTATCAAATCTGATTTGAATAAATGCCGCATTTGACGGTGTTGTAAAGCTCCACATATTGTGTCCGTACTGAGTAGCAAAAGCACTTTCATGAGAAATATACGTATCCAAAGAATCAAAATAGAACACAAAGGATTCGAAGTTTGTAACAGTTCCGTTTGCGTTATACTCAAAGATATAAGTTGTATCGGGTTCAACCGGCATAGAATAATAGCCTGTATTAGAACCCATAGAATGAGCAGTATATATTTCACCGGTAGTAGAATTATTTATAAGAGTAAAGCTACCGGCAGAAATATCCTTAGTTATTTCGCCACCTGTGAGCCCGGGACCTACTATACCCGATTTTGCGTGATTAGCCCATTGTTCAAAAACAAACAGATTGTCGAACGCAAGTTCATAAACATCCGATGCTGCATAAACAATAGGATTTAACAAATTCATTGCAAGTAAAATTGCACTGATTACTATTACCGCAATTTTTTTTGAAGGTTTTTTCATACAGATCCGCCTTTTCTTATTTTTTGCGTATACCAATGTTATTTTACTATATCACTAAACATAATGCAATAAGCAAAAAACAGACATCAATTTGATGTCTGTTTTTCATTTCCGAAGCGTCTTTTATTCTTCTGATTCTTCCGAAGCTTTAAAAAGCCCTGCGGTTTCAGTTACAGGGAGGGCAAAAGCAATACCCTGTGCCTTTTGCTGCATACCCATCTGTTTATACAGTGCGTGAAGAACATTGTCGCGTATATCTTTCTCCACAACAGTCATAAGAACTTCTTTCTCGGCATGTATGGTAATGCCGAAAAACTCAGCGGCTTTCTCTTGTGCAATGCCTCGTCCGCTGATAATAGTGCCGCCACGAGCACCTTGTTCACGAGCCACGTCCATTGCATCTTCAGCAAAACCCGCATTAACAATAGCAAAAATAACTTCATGATTATTTGTAGTCATAATTAATCCTCCCTGCCCTGTTTATTATTGCTCAGGAACTGATACATATTTACACCGATAACACCTGTCAGCGGTATCGCAAAAGCTATTCCTTTGCCTTTTCGGATGCTCTCAAATTTCTCTTCCAGGCATTTCATAATCGGTTCTACCATATCCTCGCGAACAATACTCATAATAACTGCCTTCTGGATATTAAGTCCGAGCATCTCTACAAGTTCGGAATTTGCTGTACCTTTGCCACCGGTGACCATCTGAAAATTCACTTCATATTGGCTGAGCAAGTCAAGATAGAACTCTGCTTTGCCGTGGTCTACTACGGTGACAATCATTTTAAGTTTCTTTATAGCTGACTCATTAATTGTGTTTGCCATAATTCGTCTCCTTAGTTATCCGAAACAGATTTTGGGATAGTCTTTTCCACTCATTTTTCGTTAAAATCTCGCCAATCTTACATAAAGTTGATGATATGCTCATCATCTGCCTGCAGGATTCGTTTCATTGCACGCTTTTCTTTAATTTTATTGGAAACAATAGCCTTAAAACCAAGCATCTGAATAGTAATAAGCGGTGCCATAGCAACCATGGCAACAACACCGAATCCATCCCTGAGTACCGCATTCTCACCCTGCAATACCGAGCACACACCGATAGCGAACGGCAGAATAAAACCGGATGTCATCGGTCCGCTTGCGACGCCACCCGAGTCGAATGCAATGGCGGTATACACCGGCGGAACAAACAGCGACAAAGCCAATGAAATAAAATAACCGGGGATTATATAGTAAATTAAAGAGAAATCAAATACAATTCGTACCACACTCAGCGCAATAGCAATACCAACACCGGCGCACAAACCCAGCATCATAGATTTTTTGCTTACGTAACCACCTGTAACCTCTTCAACCTGAGCGTTGAGCACGTGGACGGCAGGCTCAGCCATAACTACAAGGATACCCATAATAAGTCCGATACCTATCAGCAAGGCGGGATGCAAGGATGCCAACTGAACACCCATTTTGTAACCAATAGGCATATAGGCTACATTGACGCTGGTTAAAAACAAAACTAAACCGATATAGGTAAACACCGCGCCGACACCTATTCTCAACAACTGCCTTTTAGGAAGCTTCAGGAAAACAAACTGACAAATCATAAAGAATACGACAATCAAACCTAAAGCAATACCAACCTCTTTAGCTACGTGTCCTGCGTTTTCAAGGTATGCGCCTAAAATATCCTTTTCAACAGCACTGTAACTCACTGTGTAATTAAGATTGTTGCGGGCAAATATCCCAAGAACCAGCACCGCAAGTATAGGTCCTATTGAACAAAGGGAAACAAGACCGAAGCTGTTTTCCTGACTGCGGCGGTCACCCAAAACCTTGGAGATACCGACACCCAACGCCATAATAAACGGAACGGTAATAGGTCCGGTTGTCACACCACCCGAATCGAATGCCATAGGCAGAAGGTCAATATTATCATTGATTGACACTATTAACGCCAATGCAAACAGAAGCATATAGAAAAGCATAAGAATTTTAGAAAGGCGACGTTTAAAGATAATTCGTAAAATAGCTATTATCAAAAAAGCCGCAACACCGAAGCCGACAGTGTATATCAAAAGCTTTCCGTTCATAACCGAGCTGACCTGATTGGCAAGAACCTGCAAATCAGGCTCCGCGATAGTAATCAGTAATCCTAACACGAAGCTTACAACTATCAACCAGCCTAACGATTTCTGTCGGGAAAGACCTGAACCCACATGGTTTCCCATAGGAGTCATTGCAATGTCCGCGCCCAGGTTAAATAAGCCTATGCCCAAAACCAGCAATACTGCGCCCACTGTAAAAGTTATCATTTCCCATATCTTAAAGGAAAAGTTCGGAAGAAGCGCTACAAAATACACTAAAAGCGTGATAGGCAATGCTGAAACTAACGCTTCACGAATCTTCTCTCTCAATTCTTTCAATTACTTCACCTACATGAAATCATAGTATCAAACGGCACAAAACCAATTTTAGTTTATTAATATTATAACACAAACAGAGATAACAAACAAGGCGATGCTTAAAACGCGATTTTTCAACAAAAAAGTGCTGAGTTTATTGAATCAACCCCATTTTTATGATAACATAATAATGTATATTCAAATATTTCCAGGGGGTATTATTATGAAGAAAAGTACATTTAGATTTTTATCACTGTTTCTTGTGGTTTCTGTAATCTTTTCATTGGCTTGCTGTTCAAAGAAAAAGGTGGTTGCCACCCCTGATGATATAACCTGGTCACATATGACAACTACCAAAAATAATCCCACTACCACTGAATCAGCCGGAACTGTGGAAACACAAACCGAAAGACCCACTGAAGCGCCTACCACCGTTCCCACCACGAATTATAAAACAAAAATGTATACCGCTTACAAAGAAGTTCTTTTAGATATTGTTGCTCATCCTACGGACTATGTATCATCACCCTCAGGTGAAGATCCGAGCTTTGCCATAGCCGATGTTACCGGCGACGGTGTTGAGGAGCTTATTGTTACTTTCGATAACACTTACATGGCAGGTATGTATACTCAGGTATGGCGTTATGATAAAGCTTCTGACTATGTTATTAATGCCGGTGCATTGGGTGCATTTTGTACCTTCTATTCCAACGGATATGTCAGAGAGGATGCTTCGCACAACCACAGCTGTGGCACCGTCGTTTGGCCTTACACAATATATGTATTTGCTACAACTCCACAATGTTATGAACCTGTATATGCAGGCGGAAACTTAGAAAAAGAGCTGTGTGAACAGATGGGAGAATACTTCCCTTCTGAAGCTGACACCAACAACGATGGTATAGTTTACCACTTCTCACCCGTTCACCTTGATACATATTATTATGAAGAGGACGCTTACTACGAATTGGTTAACGAATATATCCCGGAGGATAAGGAAGTGCACTTAACCTACCGACCGGTGACTCTCGACAACATTTCAACTTTCTGATTACAAACACACTTACGGAGGAATTATGAGTAAAACTAACAAAACCGGAAACGCAAAACTCATAAAACGTTTCGTTCCCTATTACAAACCACACGTAAAAACGCTTGTTTTTGACTTATTCTGCGCCGCGCTTACTACTGTATGCGAGTTGATTTTACCTATGTTCGTGCGCTATATTACCGATGCGGCAATTACGGATATAACTCTTCTTACCGCTAAAACTATACTCACCATTGGCGGTATATACATCGCATTGCGCATAATTGACGCTCTTGCGAACTACTACATGGCATCTGTGGGTCATATAATGGGCACAAAAATGGAAACCCATATGAGAAAAGATATGTTCGAGCATCTACATAAGCTCTCTTATTCCTACTACGACGAAACAAAAGTAGGAACTATTATGTCACGCTTCACAAGCGACCTCTTTGACGTGACGGAATTTGCACACCATTGTCCCGAAGAGTTTTTTATAGCAGGAGTAAAAATAGTAGTTTCGTTCATAATCCTCTGTTTTATGAATGTTCCGCTGACAATAATTATGTTCGCGGTTATTCCATTAATGGTATTGTGCCTCAAATATTTTAAACACCGTATGAAAGAAAGTATGCGCGAATCACGTGTAATTTTAGGTGAATTAAACGCACAGATTGAAGACAGCCTTTTAGGTGTCAGAGTCGTTAAATCTTTCGCCAACGAGAACATCGAACAGAAAAAATTTAAGGGCGGTAACGAAAAATTCCTTAAAATCAAATCCGTTATGTACAAATTTATGGGTTCTTACAGCTCCATTAACAGAGTTTTTGAGGGCATAATGTATATAGTAGTAGCGGTTATCGGAGCATTCTTTTTAGTTTATGAAAAAATCGAGCCTTCGGATTACGTCGCATATCTTATGTACGCGGCTATGCTGCTCACTGCAATAAGGAAATTAGTGGACTTTGTAGAACAGTTCCAGCGCGGTATGACCGGCATTGAACGCTTCTCGGAAATTATGGACATCGAGCCTGCTATCAAAAACAAGGAAAATGCCGTTACTCTCAGTGTTACCGAAGGTAAAATTGATTTTGACAATGTTACGTTCAAATATTCCGATGATTCCCAGGAAATTCTGAACCATATTAATCTTCATATCGGTAGCGGTGAAAGCTTTGCTCTGGTTGGTCCTTCAGGCGGCGGCAAAACTACAATCTGCAACCTTATTCCCCGATTTTATGAAATTACAAGCGGCAGTATAAAAATAGACGGCACAGATATACGTGATGTCACTCTTAAAAGTCTGAGAGAAAATATCGGCGTAGTTCAACAGGATGTTTATCTTTTCTCGGGAACTGTAAGGGAAAACATCGAATACGGCAGACCCGGTGCTTCCGAAGAAGAAATACGCGAAGCCGCCCGACTTGCAAGAGCCGAAGAGTTTATTGATAATTTACCCGACGGCTTTGATACTTATGTAGGTGAGCGCGGAGTTAAGCTTTCCGGCGGTCAGAAGCAACGCATAAGTATTGCACGAGTTTTCTTGAAAAACCCGAAAATACTTATTCTCGACGAGGCAACAAGCGCCCTTGACAATGAAAGCGAGTATCTTGTCCAGCAATCCCTTGAACGCCTTTCAAAGGGCAGAACAACAATAACCGTTGCACATAGATTAACCACTATTAAAAATGCGGATAAAATTCTTGTTGTAACGAAAGACGGAATCGCAGAAAGCGGTTCACATCAGGAATTAACCGAAAAAAACGGAATTTACGCTAATATGTATACGATGTACAGAATATAATGCAAAATGCAGAATGCAGAATTAAAGGGGCTAACGCCGATTATAATGCTGAATGCGTAATTCAAATATATCTTCAGGAGAAACAAATATGAACACTTACCCCACACCACACATCAACGCTACGCCTTCGGATTTTGCAAAAACAGTTCTTATGCCCGGTGATCCTTTGCGTGCAAAATTTATTGCCGAAAATTTCCTGGACGACGCAAAACTCATAAATAATGTTCGAGGTATTCACGGCTATACAGGCTATTACAAGGGTACTCCCGTTTCCGTTATGGCTTCGGGTATGGGTATGCCGTCTATCGGTATTTACAGCTATGAGCTTTTCAACTTTTTCGATGTTGATAACATTATCCGTGTTGGCTCAGCGGGCGGTATGAGCAAAAATGTCCGTATTCGTGATATTATTATCGCCCAGGGGGCATGTACCGACTCAAACTACGCACAAACATTCAATCTCCCCGGTACATTTGCACCTATTGCGGATTTTAAGCTTTTAAAAACAGCTGTCGCAAAAGCGGATGAAATGGAGCTTTCTTATACTGTTGGAAATGTGCTTTCTTCTGATATTTTCTATAATGATAACGAGGGAGTTCCTCAAGAAAATACAGCAACTGCACTCTGGGGTAAAAAGGGCGGTTTAGGTGTTGAAATGGAAGCGGCGGCACTTTATATGAACGCGGCACGTTGCGGTAAAAACGCTCTCGCCATCCTCACTGTTTCGGACCATTTGTTGAACGGCGAAACTCTTTCGACAGAAGACAGACAGAATACATTTACGGATATGATGAAACTTTCTCTTGAAACGGCGGTCAGTATATAATGAATGATATCAAACGAGTTTTTCTTATAGTTCTGGACAGTTGCGGAATTGGCGAAGCTCCCGATGCTGATAATTTCGGCGACAAGGGCTGCAGTACCATACGCACTATTTCACAGTCGCCATACTTTAATATAAACACTATGCGTGATTTAGGCTACACACAGATTGACGGACTCTCTTTTTTAGGTGACGGCAAACTCGGCGCAAAGGTCGCAAGGCTTAAAGAGCTCTCCCAAGGGAAAGATACAACAATCGGCCATTGGGAAATTGCAGGTGTTATTTCAGAAAAGCCTTTGCCTACTTTCCCGGACGGCTTTCCCGATGATTTAATACGGACATTTTCCGAAAAGACCGGCAGAAAAGTTATCTGCAATAAAGCCTATTCGGGAACTGAGGTTATTAAAGATTATGGTGAAGAACATCTTAAAACCGGCGCTCTCATTGTTTACACCTCCGCAGACAGCGTTTTCCAGATAGCTGCCCACGAATCTATTATTCCGCCCGAAGAGCTTTACCGTTACTGCGAAATCGCCCGGGAAATCCTCCGGGGTGATTGGGGTATCGGCAGAGTTATCGCCCGTCCCTTTGAGGGTGAATATCCTTTTAAAAGAACTCCGCGCAGACACGATTTTTCTCTGAAACCACCAAAGGAAACCTTGCTTGATGAGCTGAAAGCTCACGGCTTCGATGTTATTGGTGTAGGAAAAATCAACGATATTTTCGCTTGTCAAGGCATTACGGAATACGTTTACACAAAAAATAATACCGACGGTATGGAAAAGACTCTTGAATATCAAAACAAAGATTTTAACGGACTTTGCTTTGTAAATCTTGTTGATTTTGATATGGTTTACGGCCACAGGAACGATATTGACGGCTACGCAAAAGCTTTCACCGAATTCGACAAATGGTTAAAAACCTTCATTGACGCTATGGAGGACAGTGACGCCCTTATCATTACCGCTGACCACGGCTGTGACCCGGGATTCAAGGGCACCGACCATACGAGAGAATATGTACCTTTTATACTTTACCATAACAATATAATTCCCGAAAACGCAGGCACAATCGACGGCTATGCTTATGTTTCGGATTGTGTAAAAAACCTTTTGGAGATGTAATATTATGACAGACAAAGAATTGCTTTCCCTGGCAGTTGGCGCAATGAAAAACTCATACTCTCCCTACTCGCAATGTAAAGTAGGTGCGGCACTCCTTACGGAAAACGGCAAAGTTTACACCGGAACGAATATTGAAAATGCCGCTTTTTCTCCTACCGTTTGTGCCGAAAGAGTTGCTTTCTTCAAGGCAATCTCAGAAGGTGAAACGGAGTTTTCAAAAATCGCGGTTGTGGGAGGAAAAAATGGCGAAATCAACGGCATTTTTGCTCCATGCGGTGTGTGCCGTCAGGTTATGAGAGAATTCTGTCACGATGACTTTTCAATAATTTTAGGAAAAAATGAAACCGAGTTCGAAAAAACAACATTAAAAGAACTTTTACCACTGTCTTTTTCTCCCGATAATGTGAGGTAACAGCATGAGAATGTACGACATCATAAAGAAAAAACGCGACGGCGCAGAGCTGTCACGTGAAGAAATCGAATTTTTCATAAAAGGTTACGTTGACGGTTCAATTCCCGACTATCAGGCATCCGCTTTTTGTATGGCTGTTTTTTATAAGGGTATGACCGAGGAGGAAACCGCAAACCTTACTATGGCGATGGCTCACTCCGGTGACACCGTTGACCTTTCGCGCTTCGGCACACTTACAGCCGACAAGCACAGCACCGGTGGCGTCGGTGACAAAACCACCCTTATCGTTGCCCCTATTGCCGCATCTTTAGGTTGCATAATGGCAAAAATGAGTGGTCGCGGTTTAGGTCACACCGGTGGTACTATTGATAAATTAGAATCCATTGACGGTTTTAACACCGCCCTTTCTCCCCAGGAGTTTTTTAAACAAGTTGAAAAAACAGGAATTGCAGTTGTAGGTCAGACAGGAAACCTTACCCCTGCCGATAAAAAGCTTTATGCTCTCAGGGATGTTACCGCAACAGTTGACAGTATGCCCCTTATTGCTTCAAGCATTATGTCAAAAAAGCTTGCCGCAGGTGCGCATACAATAGTCCTTGACGTCAAATACGGCTCCGGTGCTTTTATGAAGACCGCCGAAGATGCCGAAAGCCTTGCAAAAGAGATGGTTAAAATCGGCAACAACTGTGGCAGAAATACTGCGGCGGTTATCACAAATATGAACAGACCCTTAGGCAACAACATCGGCAACGCCCTTGAGGTTAAAGAGGCTATCGATGTGCTCAGCGGAAACGGCCCGGAGGATTTAAAAGACGTTTGTCTTACCCTTGCAACTCAAATTGTCGCACTTTCAAAAAACATTTCTTCCCAAGAGGCGCGAAAGCTTACGGAAGACGCCCTCAAGTCAGGAAAGGCACTGAGCAAATTCAAAGAGTGGATAATCTCTCAGGGTGCGACAAAGGATACTCCTGTTTTCAAAACCGCAAAGTATGAACACAAAATCATTTCAGCTGTTGATGGTTATATCGTAAACACCGATGCTGAAAAAATCGGTATTGCCGCTGTAATCCTCGGTGCAGGACGCGAAAAAAAGGACGATACCATTGATATGAGTGCAGGTATCATCCTTAACAAAAAAACCGGGGACAAAGTGACCCCGGGTGATGTTATAGCAACACTTTATTCTGATAATGAAGAGACTTTCAAATCCGCGGAAGAAAAATTCCTCTCCGCTTTAACTGTTTCTGATACAGAACCGCAGGAAGAAGCATTGATATATAAAATAATCAGAAATTAAAAATTTTTTAAAAAAGCTGCTTGCAATTTAAATTTCAAGCAGCTTTTCTGCATTCAAGTGATAAATTTTCTCTTTTTCTCCTTGTGTAAGACCGAGGGTTTCTATCATTCTTATATCCCACGAGGGAGCGTGCCAGGGACAATCGGAGCCGAAAAGCATATAATCCGTGCCCTTTTTATCGAGAATCCGCTGAGCGCGGTTTTTAGAAATCATAGAGTAACCGAAGGCTGTATCAAAATACACAGGTATATCACAAAGATATTTTAAAACATCCTCAGCCATATTGGCACTGCCCCAATGGGCGCAAACCATCGGTGAATCAATCCATGTCGCCGCTTTTCTCAAGCGCTCGGGAGTTGCGTGGTACGGCGCAGGATAACCCAAGTCTTCACCTGCGTGAAAAAGAACTATAAGACCCAATTCCGATATTTTTTTATAAATCGGCTTCATTTTTTCATCGTCAACAAAAAATTGCTGATACTCAGGATGAAGCTTTATTCCCTTTAATCCCATGGAGTGAATTCTCTCAAGCTCTTCAAGAGCATTTTCAGCGTGTGGATAAACCGAACCAAAGGAAATTATCTCATCACATTTTTGTGATACAATAAAATCATTTACGGCTGTCTGTTGTCTTTCGTTAGTAGCAATAGCGAGAGCTACGCACTTATCAACACCGTCATTTTTCATTATTTTTTTAAGCCCGTTTACTGTGCCGTCGGTCTGTGGTATAAGTCCGCCCGACGCATCGCTCAGCTTTTCCATTGCCACGGCGGCAATTTTATCAGGGAATGCATGGGTATGAAAATCTATAATCATTTTATGTGATTCCTTACTTTACAGTTTCTTTAGTTTTTTATCCAAAAAGAATTCTTCTCAGATTTTCTCCCAATATACCTCTCTTTGCTTCTTCGGGTATAGGAAGATTTTTTATGCGGTCTATGGCTTTTTGTGTTTTTTCAACTCCGTTATATGGGAAATCGAGTCCGAAAATGCTTCTTTCATAGCCGGTCTGGTGTATAAGTGTGCAAAGCTGGTCATCTGTAAGCGACCACGCGCCCGCACGCTCGTTACCCATTGCATCCGTTTCCATAGCGATGCTTGTCCAACCTGCAAAGGTATTATCAACTTCACCGCGGGAGTTATTATTCATTATTAAAAGTGCTTCTTTAAAGAAACTGTAACCGCCTATATGCTCCATACTGAAGCGCAGTTTCGGGAAATTATAGGCTACTTCATCAAACAGAAGCATCTGATAGTCGGCTATTCTGTGCCAGTGAAGTCCTGTATGGAAAGAAATGAAAAGACCTTGCTCTTCCGCTTCCTCGTAAACCTCAAAAAGCCGGGGCGAATCAATTTTTACTTCCTGTGCCGCAGGATGTATTTTAATTCCGTAAAGACCTAAATCTTTAATTCTCTTAACCTGGTCTTTAAGGTTTTCTTTGTCAAAATCAACTGTGCCGAAGCCAACAAGATTCGGTTCGTTTTTAAGAGCATCCGCTACCCATTCACAAGGATTCTGCCCTGTTGTGTGGGCATACATATCCATCTGATGCCAAAAGGGAGAAAAGCAGACCGCGCCTTCAATTCCGCACTCATCAAGCAGAGTTTTTAAGCAGTCTATATCCCCATTTGGTTTTGTGTTTTTCGGAAAAATGTGTACGTGATTTGCAAATATTTTATAATCAGACACTTAAATCACCTTCAATATCCCAATCATCATCTTCGGGAAGCTCGCCGTAATAATCCCAGAGTCTCTCTTCCTGCTCGGCAGTCAATGGCTCAGCGGGAACTTCGTTTATTACTTCAAACTTTTTCATTCTGCTCCACAAAGATGGAGTTATACGGATTGTATAACCACAACCTGAGGGACAGAGCCACTCGGTCATAGGCATTTCGGGAAGACCGAATGCCGCGAGTATGGACATTATGACACCACCGTGTGTTATGATAGCCGCGTTTGAAGTTCCGGTTTTAATAAGTCCGTCAACTGTTTTTACAAAGCAATCACAAACTCTTGTTGCGAACTCACTGTTGCTTTCGCCGTTTAAGGGTCTTGCATCCTCGCCGCCCGCCAACCAATCGCTGAATTCTTCATACGGCTGGAGTTCATCGGCGGTATGCCCCTCAAATTCACCGAAATCACATTCCTCAAAGCCCCTCATTTCAATGGGAGTTTTGTCGGGATAAAGTATTTTTGCCGTCTGCACACACCTTTTGAGCGTGCTTGTAAAAACCACATCCGTATACGGAAAATCATAATCTGATTTCATTTTTTCAAGCTGCTCTATACCTTCTTTGCAGAGTTCTTCATCGGTTTGTCCGATATATCTGCCCTCTATGTTACCTTGTGTCAGTGCATGACGTATTAAATGAACGGTATAAGTTTTCATTGCATTCTCCTGAAAGATAGTGTAATATAAAAACAAAAAATTATACAGATAGTATAATGAGGTGTATTCTATGGCAACATATTCTGAACGACTCGTAGAACTCAGGACGGAAAAAGGCATAAGCCAAAAAGCCGCCGCCCTTGATTTAGGCATTTCTCAAGCCCTTTTGTCTCATTACGAGAAAGGCATCCGTGAATTCAATATGGAGTTTTTATGCCGTGTATCAGATTACTACGGCGTAACTACCGACTATGTATTAGGGAGAACTCAAAGCCGAACAGGTCTTAATTCAACCGAGCTTGAAGACAGGGATGAAGATATCCTTTTTAACACACGTTCAATTTACCGTGCCGCTATTATGACCCACGAAAGAATGAACGCAGGTTCTGCTCAAGCAGGTGAATACGCAGATATTCTGTATGCCATTACCTTGTATCGTGTTCTGTTTTCGGCGGCTCAGAAAGGATATATTCCTAAGCGCTGGTTTTCAATTCAACCGAAATACGCTCAGGCTTCTGCCCTCGCCGTTACCGAAACTTATCTTAACGATTTCCCTGAAAAGACGGTCAACGCAAGACGATACGGCGGCCCCGAACCCAAAAGCATCGAGGCCGTCATCAAAGGTATCGAAAACATACTCAGAAAGCACGCGGGTAATATTTAGAAATTAACCCTTTAAAACTTCCTTGTACATTCTTATATATTCGTTAGCTGATTTTCCCCAGCTGTTATCGCTTTCCATAGCGCGTTTGACAAGTATCTGCCAGCCGTCTTTATCCTGATATCCGGCGCAAGCTCTTCTTATAGCGTGGAGCATATCGTGTGCATTGTAGCTTGAGAAAACGAAGCCGTTTCCTTCGCCGTCGCCGCTGTCGGTAACAGAATCCCTGAGACCGCCGGTTTCACGTACTATGGGGATAGTTCCGTAACGCAATGCCACCATCTGGGAAAGTCCGCAAGGCTCGCTCTTGGAGGGCATAAGGAACAAATCGCTACCTGCATAAATTTTTCTTGCAAGGTCGGGAACAAATCCCAAGCACAAACCAACCTGCTCCGGATACCTCTCGGCAAGACCGCGGAAGAATTCCTCGTACTGATAGTCGCCTGAGCCAAGAACCACAAGCTGAATATCCGTTGTCGCAAGAAGCTCATCAAGAACCGCTTTACAAAGGTCAAGACCCTTATGAGAAACGAGTCTTGTAACCATGCCCATAACAGGTGTATCACTCTTCTCCGGAAGCCCTAAAAGCTTCTGGAGTTCTCTTTTATTCTGATACTTACCGCGAATATTATCAACAGTATAGTTCTTGAAAACATCCTTATCGGTTTCGGGGTCATAGTTAATAACGTCGATACCGTTAAGAATACCCCTGAGCTTAAAGCTACGCTCTTTGAGGATAGTATCAAGACCGTGTGAATACCAAGGATCAAGAATTTCTTTTGCATAAGACGGACTTACGGTTGTAACAGCGTTAGCACACTCAATAGCACCCTTCATAAGGTTTACGGTGCCATCATATTCGAGAAGATTCTTATCAGCGCGGTTAATGCCCACAACATTGTCAAGAAGCTCCTCGCCGTAAACGCCCTGATACTGAATATTATGAATAGTGAAAACAGTTTTAATGTTCTCGTAACCGGGCTGATTAGCGTACATTGTGCTGTAATAAACAGGAGTAAGCGCTGTCTGCCAGTCGTTACAGTGAATAATATCAGGTTTAAAACCGATATGAGGGATTATTTCAAGAATTGCTCTTGAAAAGAATGCGAAACGCTCCGCATCGTCATAAAAGCCGTAAAGAGAATCTCTTTTAAAGTAATACTGGTTATCAAGAAGATAATAGATTACACCGCCTGATCTTGCTTCAAATATTCCGCAGTACTGTCTGCGCCATGCAACCGGTACGGAAATATTTGTTATGAATTTCATAGAATCCTTAAGCTCTTGCTTAATGTTGTCATAAAGAGGCATAACAACACGGCAACCTATAAGCCTTTTTCTCAAAGCCTGAGGTAAAGAACCTGCAACATCACCTAAACCGCCACTGGCTATAAAAGGTAATGCTTCACTTGCAGCATATAAAACCTTCATTTTATTACTCCTTTTTTGGGATTAGATAACAATTTCTTTGCCTACGAATAAGGGATAGCTCTTATCCCCTGAAAGAACCTTCTTGGGTGTGATAACTGTATTCTTATCCATAATCACACAGTTAAGCTTTGCATTCTCACCAACAAAGGCATCCTGCATAAGAATTGAATTTTCTACAACTGCACCTTTTGCAACTCGTGCACCACGGAAAATAATACTGTTCTTAACAGTACCTTCAATCTGGCAACCGTCTGCAATAAGTGAGTTTTTACATTCTGATGTAATGCCGTAAATTACAGGCATATCATTACGAACCTTTGTATAAATGGGTGTGTCCTCATTGAAAAGTTCTTTTCTGCATTCCTTTTTGAGCAATTCCATACTTGCTTCAAAATATGTGTTCATGCTGTCAATGGTGTAATTCCACTCTTCAATCTTATAACCGTAGATATTAAGTGTGGAAACATTCTTTTGAAGAATATCTTTTTCAAAGCTTGTATATGCGTAGCTTTCGGCATCTCCTATAAGTCTCTCAAGAAGTGCTTTTCTTATAAGAATTATATTGGCAGAATAATTTACATCGGCGGTAGTTTTTACGTCAATACCGATATTGGTGATTTTTGATTCTTCGTTTACATCAAGAACCGCCTGGTTGAGAAGCTTCGGAAGAGTGCCTCTGCAATATCCGATAGTAATATCTGCATTCTTTTTAGAATGGAAATCGAAAAGCTTGGATAAATCAGTATTGCAAACAAAATTGGAGTCCATAAGGAGAACGTACTCCTGCTTAGCATGTGAAATAAATTCCATTATTCTGCTTAAAGAGTCGATTCTGTTGTTTGCATCTACGGCTGTAGGTGTAAAGGGCGGAAGCATAGTAAGACCGTCAACCTTTCTTGAAAGGTCCCAGGGTCTGCCGCTGCCTACGTGGTCCATAAGGGAACGGAAGTTGCTGTTGGCAATAACGCCGACTTTAGTAACGCCGCAGTTTACCATATTTGAAAGCGGGAAATCTATAAGACGATATCTGCCGCCAAAGGGAACAGAACCCATTGTACGTCTTGCGGTGAGCGCACCGAGACTTGAATCATAGGAATTGGAATAAACAATTCCGAGTACATTTTTAGGCATCATACTGTTTCACCCTCCTTAACATTTTCAGAAATCATGGATTTAGCTTTTACTTTAGAATTTTTGCCGACTACTACACCCGCGCCAACTACACTGACACCCCAGTTTTCCAGGTCCTCGCATTTTTCGGGGTTTTCGCCTACGACTGCGCCTTCTTCAATAACTGCATTTTCGGCAACCATTGCGTACTGAACTACTGCACCTTTTTTAATAACTGCACCGGGCATAACAATCGAGTAATCAACAAACGCACCCTCTTCTACGGTAACATCGGAGAAAAGCACGGAATAATCGATTTTGCCTTCTATTTCACATCCGCCCGCGGCAATAGAGTTTTCAATAACCGCTTTATCGGAAACGTACTGAGGAGCAGTTGCAGCACCTCTTCCGTAAATCTTCCACGTAGAATCGCTGAGGTCTATATTTGCCTTAGGATTGAGAAGGTCAAGGTTTGCTTCCCACAAAGAGTCAATAGTTCCAACGTCTTTCCAATAACCCTCAAAGCCGTATGCAAAAAGTCTTTCCCCTGCTTCGTGCATTGCAGGAATAACGTTTTTACCGAAGTCGTTTGAAGAAGCAGGGTCATTCTCATCATCTATAAGATACTGACGGAGCTTCTCCCATGTGAACATATAAACACCCATAGATGCCTTGTTGCTCTTGGGATTTTTCGGTTTTTCTTCAAAAGCTGTAATTCTTCCGTCATCGTCTGTAAACATAAGACCGAAACGTGATGCCTCTTCCCACGGAACCTCAAGCATTGCTATTGTACAAGCTGCATCCTTTTCTTTATGGAACTGAAGCATTTTTGCGTAATCCATTTTGTAAATATGGTCACCGGAAAGAACTGCTACATATTCGGGATTATATCTGTCAATAAACTGAATATTCTGGTAAATCGCATTGGCAGTTCCTTTGTACCATTCTGTGCCCTCTATCTGCTGATAGGGTGAAAGGATATGAACACCGCCATTTGCGCGGTCAAGATCCCAGGGACCGCCGTTGCCGATATAATCATTGAGCTCAAGAGGCTGATACTGAGTGAGAACACCTACTGTGTAAATACCCGAGTTTACACAGTTGGAAAGCGGAAAGTCTATGATTCTGTACTTGCCGCCATAGGGAACAGCCGGTTTAGCAATGTTTTTTGTAAGAACGCCCAGTCTTGAACCCTGACCGCCTGCAAGAAGCATTGCAATACATTCTGTCTTTTTTGCCATTATTGTCACTTTCCTTTCGATATATGAACTTTTAATTATAAACTTATTTTATTTTGCTTTTTGTTGTTTTCTTAGTGTTGTCCATAGCCTTTTCTTCCGCTTTATTTTGCTTCAGATATATTGTTGTCATAGGCGGAAGCTTCAGTTCTATATAATTTTCATAGCCGTGCATTGCGCCTTCTTTAACTTTATAAGTCTTTTTAAGTCGTTCGCCTGTACCACCGAATTTTGTTGCATCGGAATTGAAAACTATTTCGTAGCTGTCCGCTGACGGAACACCTATTTTATAGTCTTCCCTGATAACCGGTGTAAAGTTACATACAGCTACAATTTTTTCATCTTCTTCGTTGCTTCTTACAAAAGCTATAACGGAATTTACGTTATCGTCGCTGACTATCCAGTTAAAGCCTTCCCAGCTGTAATCTATCTGCCACATAGGGGAATTCTTTTTATAAAATTTATTGAGTGCCCTTGTGTAGTCCTGCAGAAGACCGTGCATTTCATAATCAAGAAGCAACCAGTCGAGTCCTTTTTTGTAGTCCCATTCTATAAACTGACCGAACTCCGAACCCATAAAGAGAAGCTTCTTTCCGGGGTGAGCATACATATAACCGAGGAACGCTCTCACACCCGCAAACTTTTCGTTGTAATTGCCGGGCATTTTATTTATAAGCGAGCATTTTCCGTGCACTACCTCATCATGGGAAATGGGTAACACAAAGTTTTCACTGAATGCATAGAAAAATGAGAAGGTTATAAGGTCGTGATTGTATTTTCTGTAAATGCCGTCAAGGGAGAAATAGCGTAGTATATCGTTCATCCAGCCCATATTCCACTTGAAGTTGTAGCCGAGACCGCCCATAAACACGGGCTTTGAGACCATTGGCCATGATGTGCTTTCCTCGGCAATCATCATAACGTCGCCGTGTTCTCTGAACACGGTTTCGTTGAGAAGCTTCATAAACGCTACCGCTTCAAGGTTTTCGTTACCGCCCTTTTCATTAGCTATCCATTGACCGTTATCTCTGCCGTAATCAAGGTACAGCATTGAGGCTACCGCGTCCACCCTGAGACCATCTATATGGTACTCGTCAAACCAGAAGCACGCATTGGAAATAAGGAAGCTCTGAACCTCGTTCCTGCCGAAGTCGAACACCTTTGTGCCCCATTGGAGGTGCTCGCCTTTTTTTATATCTGCATATTCGTAGCAGGGTCCTCCGTCAAATAGCGCAAGACCGTGGGCATCCTTCGGGAAATGGGCAGGTACCCAGTCAACGATGACACCAATGCCGGCTTTATGACATTCATCAATAAAGTATTTAAAATCGTCGGGAGTTCCGTATCTTGAGGTTACCGCAAAATATCCTGTAACCTGATATCCCCAGGAACCGTCAAAGGGATGCTCGGCAACCGGCATAACCTCTATATGGGTATACCCCATATTTTTAACATATTCTACAAGCTCTTTTGCAAGGTCGCGGTAGCTTAAGGTGTTACCGTCCTCGTGCATACGCCAGGAACCAAGATGAACTTCGTATATATTAACCGGAGAATTGTATACGGAAGTCTTCTTCCTCTTTTTGAGCCAGCTTGCATCACGCCAGCTATATTCACTCTGAAATATTTTTGAGGCTGTTCCGGGTCGGGTCTCGGCGTGAGTTGCGTAGGGGTCAGCCTTATAGTGCTTGAGTCCGTCTGCAGAATATACAAGAAACTTATACGCATCAAAATTATGAACATTATCAACATATGCTTCCCATACGCCCGCATCGTTTAACCGCTTCATAGGTGAACACTCTTCATTCCAGCCGTTAAAATCACCTACGACAAATACTGCCGTCGCGTGAGGAGCCCATACCCTGAAAACATATTTCTCCTCTTCAACTCTGTGTGCGCCTAAAAATTCCTGAGCCTTAAAATTGCGTCCTTGATGAAACACGTACAACGGAAAATCATTGTAATCGGCTTCCTCAATTTTTCTTTTCACTTCCGACACCACCCTCAAAAATTTCTAATCTATCATTTTAATGATATCAAAATTAATCTTCCTTTTCAAGCTTTTTTAATATATTTTGTTCAAAGGCAAGATAAAATTTCACCTCACTCTTTGGCATTTTTGCACAAAACAATATCACAAAAGATACCAAATACCCATATTTTGGTCTTTTATGTTTTAAGATTTTCATATTATTTATTTATGAATATTTTTTAAAATTGGGCTATTTTTCTGTTTAGGAAATATAAAACGCAAAAAAGTGGTATTATATATCAGTGAATAACTTAAACGTTTAACTATTTTAGAAAGGATAAGAAATGGAACTCAGAAAACTTGTTCGTGAATTGATATCCATATCGGTTATACATCGTTGCCGTATAACGAAATCCGCTTCAAAAGTGGGCTTGTATTTTGGTCAGCCAATGATACTTGAATACATTATCGACCACGATTTCTGTACGCAGAAAGAGGTTGCGTCGGCAATGCACATCTCCCCTGCAAGCGCTGCCGTCACTTTAAAGCGAATCGAAAAAGCGGGTCTTATTACAAGGACGGCTGATGATGCTGACTCCAGAAAAAACCATCTGTCCGTTACAGATAAAGGAAGAAATGCCCTCAGCGAATTCAGAAAAATATGCGACACAACCGACGAGGATATGTTCCGCGGTTTTTCGCAAGAAGACCTTGAAACCTTACACGGTCTTCTGGTCAGATTACATAGCAACCTGGATTCCGAAAGCTTTTCGGCAGAAGAAATAGAAGAACTTTTAAAAAAATCAAGTAAACCGAAAGGAGCGCATAAATAATGATAAAAAAGCTCTTACCATACGCAAAAAAATATAAATGGTATGCTGTGCTTTCGCCTGTATCCATTGTATTTGAGGTGCTTATTGAAGTTACCATACCCCTTTTAATGTCAGTTATCATTGACTGCGGTGTCAGCGGTCAGCCACTGTCAGAAAAGGACAGCTTTATTGCCGATATACTCATTAAACTGGGCTTCGGCACCCTTCACGGGACTGATCTCGTAGTTGCGCTGGGCGCACTTATGTTTTGCATTTCCCTTATATCACTGGCATGCGGTGCAGGTGCGGCATATTTTGCATCAAAAGCCGGCATGGGCTTCGGCGCTGAGCTCAGACGCGCCATTTTCAACAAAATTCAGGATTTCTCCTTCTCAAATGTTGATAAGTTTTCAACCGGCTCTCTCGTAACCCGAATGACAACAGACATAAATATGGTGCAGATGGCATTTATGATGGCTTTGCGTATGCTCATACGCTCACCTTTGATGTTCACAATGGCTATATCTATGGCGTTCACAATAAACAAAAAATTATCCCTCGTATTTCTTGCGATTGCTCCGATAATGTTCACCCTTATTCTCCTTATCGGCGCGGCGGCACACAAGCGTTTTACAAAAATGTTCAAAAAATACGACAAAATTAATAACTCTATACAGGAAAACCTTATTGGTGCCCGCGTAGTCAAAGCCTTTGTAAGAGCAAAATACGAAAAAGAGAAATTCCGCGTTTCAAACGATGAACTCAAGGACGCATCAATCTTCGCAGAAAAGCTCATAATTCTTAACAACCCGATTATGGCAGTTTCTATTTACAGCTGTATTATCCTCGTTTTATGGATAGGCTCCAAGCTTATCCTTGGCGGCGATATGTTCCTTGGTGACCTTATGAGCTTCGTTACATACATTCAGCAGATATTTATGTCTCTGATGATTGTATCTATGATTTTCGTTATGTCCGTTATGGCAAGAACCTCTATGACACGTATCAGTGAAGTGCTCGACGAAACTCCGCACATCACTGACGACGATGCAGACGACGGCGCTTTAGTCGAAGACGGCAGCATCGAATTCAGAAATGTTTGCTTCAAATACAGTAAACAAGCAGAGAATAATGTTCTTAAAGACATAAACCTTACAATAAAATCCGGTGAAACCGTAGGTATTCTCGGCGGTACCGGCAGTGCTAAAACATCCTTGGTACAGCTTATTCCACGTCTTTACGAAACAACCGAAGGCGAGGTTATCGTAGGCGGAAGAAATGTAAAGGATTATAAGCTTCACGTGTTACGCGACAGCGTTTCAATGGTTCTTCAGACAAACTTGCTTTTCTCAGGAACTATTGAAGAGAATCTTCGTTGGGGTAACGAAAATGCTACTCTCGATGAAATTCGCGCCGCCGCAAAAATTGCCCAGGCGGACAGCTTCGTTATGAGCTTCCCTGACGGATATAAAACCGACTTAGGTCAAGGCGGTGTAAACGTTTCAGGCGGTCAGAAGCAGCGCCTTTGTATCGCACGTGCAATTCTCAAAAAGCCGAAAGTGCTCATTCTCGACGACTCCACGAGTGCCGTAGATACAGCAACCGACAGCAAAATACGCGAGGGTATGAAAAGTCTTTTGCCCGAAACCACAAAAATTATAATTGCACAACGAATCAACTCAATACAGTTTGCCGATAAAATCATCGTTCTTGACGACGGCAAAATTGACGATATAGGAACCCACGACGAATTGCTTTCGCGCAACGAAATTTACAAAGAAGTGTACATTTCTCAGCAAGAAAGCAAAATGGAACAATAAGAAAGGAGTTTTACTATGGCTAAAAAGCAAAAAGCCCCTCAACAGGGCCCCGGTGGCAAAATGAAATTTGAAAAACCGAGAAATCCCGCTAAAACCTTAGGCAGACTTCTTTCGTATGTCGCAAAAAGCAAGGGTTTACTTGCGGTTGTTATTTTCTTGGTTATATTTGCCTCTTTCGCAAATATTGCGGGAACTTATTTCCTTACCCCCATTATTAATGAAATTGGTTCTCTTCTTGAAACCAACTCAACGGATTTAAGCACGGTCATAAAGTATCTTGTAATTCTCGCGGCGTTATATATCGCCGGTGCTCTCGCACAGTATCTTCACGCCCGACTTATGCTTAACGTTTCACAAAAAACCCTTAATCTTTTAAGGAAGGATTTGTTCGACCATCTTCAGGACTTACCCATTAAGTATTTTGACACTCACACCCACGGCGAGCTTATGAGCCGTTTCACAAACGACGTTGACACCGTACGCGAAGCCATAAGCCAGGGTCTTATTCAGGTAATATCCTCCTTTATTATGGCAGTGGGCATCTTTGCTATGATGTTGTACATCAGTCCGGCACTTACAGGACTTATTATACTGATGCTTTTCATTATGCTTCTGATAATCAAATTCATAGGCGGCAAAAGCTCACATTATTTCCGCAAACAGCAAATGGCGGTGGGCGGTCTTAACGGATATATAGAAGAACTCATCGAAGGTCTTAAGGTTGTAAAGGTTTTTTGCAGAGAAGACCGGACAAAGGAAACTTTCGTTGAAATCAACGAGAATTTCAGAAAATCGGCTACAAACGCCCACACCTTTGCAAGTATTCTTATGCCCATTATGGGTAATATCTCTTACATCAATTTCGCTCTTTCTGCGGCGCTCGGTGCTTTCATAATGCTCAATCTCGCAGATTATCAACATGGCTTTGCAGGTTTCTTGCTGGGCGGTGTAAACGGTGTGCTTTCCATCGGCTCTCTCGCATCATTCCTCCAGTACACACGTCAGTTCTCAAACCCCATAACCCAGGTTTCGCAGCAAATGAACAATGTTCTTGCGGCTCTTGCCGGCGCAGAAAGAATTTTTGACGTTATCGACACAAAGCACGAAGAAGACAACGGATACGTTGCCCTTGTTAATGCTGAAGTTGACGAAAACGGCAACATTACAGAGTCAGAAAAAAGAACAGGCGTATGGGCATGGAAACATCCTCACTCCGCAGACGGCAGTGTCACTTACACCCTTCTTAAAGGTGATGTACGATTCCACGACGTTACATTCTCATACGACGGTAAGAAAACCGTTCTTAAAAATGTTTCCTTATATGCAAAACCCGGACAGAAAATAGCCTTCGTAGGCTCTACCGGTGCCGGTAAAACAACTATCACTAACCTTATTAACCGTTTTTATGATATTCAGGATGGTAAAATCACTTATGATGGCATAAACATTAAAAAGATAAAGAAAGATGATTTGCGCCGTTCACTTGCTATGGTTTTGCAGGATACTCACCTTTTCACCGGTACAGTTGAGGAGAATATCCGTTACGGCAAGCTTGATGCTACTCATGAAGACGTTGTAAAAGCCGCAAAAATCGCTAATGCGCACAGCTTCATTTCACGTTTGCCCGATGGATATAACACTATGCTCACCGGCGACGGAAGCAACCTTTCACAAGGTCAACGTCAGCTTCTTGCCATTGCACGTGCGGCTGTTGCAGACCCGCCTGTATTGATTCTCGACGAAGCAACAAGCTCTATTGACACACGTACAGAGCGCCTTATCGAAAAAGGTATGGATAAGCTCATGGAGGGTAAAACCGTATTCGTCATTGCCCACAGACTTTCCACCGTTCGTAACTCAAACGCCATTATGGTGCTTGAAAACGGTGAAATCATAGAAAAGGGCGACCATGACACATTGCTCCAAGAAAAAGGCAAATACTACAAACTCTATACCGGTCAATTCGAACTTTCATAAAAGCTCAACACTTTTCTTGGATTTTTCGTCAAATTGTCTATTTTTCGGTTACATTGTTGTTACTTTTGCTCTAAATGCTTGACAGAAAATCAAATTATGGTATACTGTATGGTACTGTTCATATTTAATTAACAGATTTAAAAAACTATTTTTTGAAAGGTAAGTTTTTGTTATGGATACGTCTTCTTTAAAGGCAACTGCGTATTCCTTCGCTGTAAAACAGGCGCTCAGATACGCAAGGCGTGACCCGGATAAGAATCTTATTAAAGTTCTTAACCTTGTTGAAAAAGCTGACACTAAAAAAGCAAACACAGTTACATATAATAATCTTCGTAAATCTTTGCAGGACCCCAACAACAACTGGACCCGTTTTATTAAAAACATACTCACAAACGTTGACCCTGACATTCTCGATAAGATTGTTCCCGTTATTCTTAACATCGCTCTCAACAGCTTTGGTATAAGAATGGAAAACATCGAAAAATACAAATGCAATATTCCGTGGGCTATCCTTATTGACCCCACTTCAGCTTGTAACCTTCGTTGCAAAGGCTGTTGGGCTGCCGAATATGGTAAGAACCTTTCATTAGATTTTGAAACTCTTGAAAGTGTTGTTAAACAGGGTAAAGAGCTCGGTACTTTCGTTTATATTTTCTCCGGTGGCGAACCCCTTATGAGAAAAGACGATATTATTAAGCTTTGCCGTGCTAACCCCGAATGTGCATTCCTTGCTTTCACAAACGGTACTCTTATTGATGAAGCTTTCGTTAAAGATATCTGCGAAGTAGGTAACTTCTTCCCCGCAATCTCTATTGAAGGCGACGCCGCAAACACTGATATGCGCCGTGGTACCGGTACATACGATAAGGTTATGAACGCTATTAAGCTTCTTAAAGCAAGCGGTGCAGCTTACGGCTTCTCTATCTGCTATCACTCAAAGAACGTTGAGCAGGTTTGCAGCAGTGAATATATCGACTTCCTTATTGAAAACGGCGGTCTTTTCACATGGTACTTTACATATATGCCCGTTGGTAAAGATGCAGTTACAGACCTTCTCTGTAATGCAGAACAGCGTAAAACTGCTTACCACCTTATCCGTAAAGCACGTAACGAAAAACCCATGTTCCTTATGGACTTCTGGAACGACGGTGAGTACGTTCAGGGTTGCGTAGCCGGTGGCAGACACTATCTCCACATCAACTCAAACGGTGACGTTGAACCTTGCGCATTTGTTCATTACTCTAACGTTAATATTAAAGACGTATCTCTTATAGATGCTCTTCACAGTCCCTTGTTCCTCGAGTATTACAAGGGTCAGCCCTGGAACGAAAACCATCTTCGTCCCTGCCCCATTCTCGACAACCCCGATGCTATTATTGGTGCGGTTGAACGCTCCGGTGCACATTCAACAGAAATGCTTGCTCCCGAGGATCCCCGCGACCTTGCGGCTAAGACAAGAGATGTTGCTGAAAAATGGGCGGTCGTTGCTGACGAGATGTGGTCAAACACAGACCTGGAAAAGCACAACAATCCCTCTGTTATGTACGCAACAGAAGATAAAGAGAAAAAAGCACAAGAATAAAAACAATCTCTCGCTGAAGTAAAGCCTTCAGCGAGAGATTTTATTTTTATTTTATAATTTCTTTAAATTCCGCAATAGCCTGCTTGTTGTACTCGTGATAGTCGGTTGTAAGCATAGGAACTTCTCCGTTAATAAGAAGTCGGAAGCCTTTTTCTACGCCCTCTTTTGTATTTTCAACGAGTGTACCGTTACTTTTCTGCATAAACGTTCTCGGACCGGTTATATCCGTTGAAACTACCGGTAACCCGAGGATATCGGCTTCAACAAGAACGAGCCCGAAGCCCTCGTAATGGGAAGCAAGGATAAAGCCATCGCACTTCTTAACTATCGGCAACGGATTCGTCATAGAAAGAATAAGAACAATGTTTTTTCCGCTGGGAAGCTTTTTCACATATTCACATAAATCATCATAAATACCGTCACGCTGAATACCGCCGATGATTATAAAATATGTGTTATTATTTTCTTTCCATATCTTGTCAAAGGCATCAATCATACGTTTATGGTCCTTTTCGGGAGAAAAACGACCTACACTGATTATTACCTTTGCATCACTGTCGAGTATAGCTTTTACCTCATCAACACTCTTGTTGCACTGGGTAACACCCTCATCGAACGCAATTTCACCGTTACCCTTTCTCACTATTTCGTCATACGCAATAATGTTATGGGCAAGCTTGAAATTATCGGTTTTATCTACAAATGAAGCCGTTGATTTTTCTATATCCTCCGTAACAAGGGCAACGTGATCATAGTGCTTATACGCATATCCGAGAACAGATTTTCTCTGATTGCCCTTAAGCTCCATCTCCTTAACCATATCGCTGTGAACATAGATACCTGTGTTGCAGTCGAACTGAGAGAAAAGAAGAATCATCTTGGTTTCATAGCCGTTAAATTGAATTGCACTGTCAAAGGGTGCTCCGCCGTAAATTCTCTTAATTTCGTACTGCCAGTCAGTTTTCATAATCGGCATCAAAATTTTCAAGGGGAATTTACGCTCGTTAAAGCTCTTCCAGAGCTTCTTTTTTATATAGCTTAAATTGAATACGCCCTGAACAGGGAAATAATTTACGCCCTCGGGTAAACCGGCAATAGTGTCCTGGTGCTCTTTGGCGCGCTCGGCAGGGAACGAAATGTAGTAGTTGTTCTCTGTTGCATCTAAGTTATTAAGAAGGTTTATACCGGAAGTGGTAATTCCGTTCTGATCAAGGTTACCGAGATAAAGAAGAACGTTCTTCTTTCCGTTTTTGGGGATTTCAACTTCCTTTACAATATCCGATTTCTTTCCGAGTATTGCAAAGTCAAGGACTGCTTTTGCAGCTTGCGGACAATCGTAAGCGCAATATTCCTCAAGGAAGGCTTTATCGTCATAATTCTTCGGTGTGCGCATTTCCTCAAGTAAGTCTTCAACCGTTTTAACGTTTGTAAAGGGCAAATCGGAAAGAGGCTTGTACACACCGCGGTCTGCAAAGTAATCTTCCTCATCAAATGTAAAGAGTATGATTTTTTTGCCTGTAACTGCATAATCATAGAAAACACTTGAATAGTCCGTTACAAGACACTCTGCACAATTAAGGAAATCGTATGTCTCGTATTCTGCCGGGAAGTTACGAATATGCTTGAAGGTTTTAAAATCAACATCCTTTTTAGCGATAGGATGAAGATTAAGATAAACGATTTCATCATCCGAAAGAATCTTGTCAAGCTCATAAAGATAATATTGGAAATAAGCATTCGCTTTAGCATCAATATTACCTACCGAACCGCGCCATGTGGGCATATACGCGTAAACTCGTTTATCGGAAATTCCCAGCTCTTCAAGAATTTTCTGCCCTCTGCTCTTGTCAAAGAAGGCTGTATTTCTGGGATATCCCGCAAGAACAGCTTTTCCCAACGCGATGTTTTCAAGCATATAATCTTCAACCATATGCTCCATCGTGTATGTATTGGGATAAAGAAGATAGTCCGCCTCTACAAAGTTTTTCTGGGCATTTCCTATACCGTGCATAGCATTGCGTATACCCTTACCCAGGGTTTTAAGCGGTGTGCCGTGCCATGTATTGAGGTAAACCTGTCCCGGTTTTTTAATGAAAAACGGCAAGAAAGTATTATCATTAAAAAGGTACTTGGCAGATGCCAGTAATTTCATATACAGAGAAGTTGACAGTATAACCGGTGTAACACCTTTGATTCCGTATTTTTCAAAAGTGCTTTCTATCTTCGCTTTATTACCCGGACGGCAGCTGATATAAATTTTATATGATTTATATTCCTCGTTAGTGGCAAGCTCTTTTATTAAATAGAACATATTGCCGCTGAACTCCGTGCCGTGCTGAGATTCCAATAAGATTGCTTTTTCGTCTATTTCAAGCGTCTTGTAGTAATGGGTATATCTGAGCTTGGGCCAAGTATACTGATACCACGTGTAAAAATCCGTCTTTTTATACTTCTTGGTAAGCTTTTCTAACATTTCTTTCCTCCCAAAATACGTTCATACGGTTGATATCTCATATATCCACAGAAATCTTTATTATTTCATTTTCATGGAAATATCAAACGCTGTTACGGAATGAGTAAGTGCTCCGATTGAAAGAATATCTATTCCCAGAAGGGCAACACTTCGTATTCTCTCTTTAGTCAGGTTGCCGGATGCCTCGAGAAGAGCCTTTCCGTCAACTATTTTCACTGCCTCTGCCATAGTTTCGTTTGTCATATTATCAAGCATTATAATATCTGCCCCGGCATTGAGAGCCTCTCTTACTTCATCGAGAGTTCTTGTTTCAACCTCTATTTTAACAGTATGCCCTATTTTTTCACGAAGAGCTTTTACTGCCGGAGTTATACCGCCTTTTGCGTCAATATGGTTGTCCTTGAGCATTGCACAATCGGAAAGGTTGTAACGATGATTTCTTCCGCCGCCGCAGGTAACTGCATATTTTTGCAAGGAGCGAAGCCCCGGAAGAGTCTTTCTTGTATCCGCAATGGTAGCATTTGTACCCTCGGTTTCCACGCAACACTCCTTAGTGAGAGTCGCTATACCACTCATATGCTGGATTAAATTAAGTGCCGTTCTTTCACCTTTTAAAAGACGAACGGTTTTGCCTTTGAATTCTGCAATCAGCTCACCTTTTTTTATTTCGTCGCCGTCTTTTTTATGAAGAACACACCGGAAATCGTCATCAAGAAGCTGAAACACGCGCATTGCAACATCAATACCGCAAAGAATACCATCAGCCTTTGCCACAAATATTGCCTCGCTTACCTCATTTTCATCGAGCAAATAATCGGTTGCTACATCAATGTAGTTAATATCTTCTTTTATAGCATTTTTAATCAAATCATCTACATAAAACTGGGGTAAAATCATCTGTCAACCTCCTTAAGTATTATATAAGCAACTGTCGCAAGGGACAACGCCTCACAATAGTCCGCCGTAACGGCAAATTTGCCGTTTTTGAGTCTGTTAAGTATATTTTCTATTCGTTTCTTACCCTGAGGAATTGCACCCTCGTCAGGTATAACGAAATAAGCACGCTGCAAAATATCACGGATTTCGGTTCTGGTTCCCTTGGGAAGCGGAGCTCCGTTTCTGTCAGGTTCTTTTTCCTCGGCGGGAACAGTAGCCTTAAAGAAGCCTGCCCTTATGCACTTAGTAATATCCTCGGCGGCTTTTCTTCCGAAAACAAGCGCCTCAAGAAGCGAGTTGCTGGCAAGTCTGTTTTTACCGTGAACACCGGTGCAGGAGCATTCACCTGCGGCATACAGTCTTGGAAGAGTTGTTCTTGCATTAAGGTCAACCTCAATGCCGCCCATAAGATAATGCTGGCACGGAAAAACCGGTATCAGCTCCTTAGAAATATCTACTCCCTGCTTTAAGCAACCGGCATAGATTCCGGGAAATCTGTTTTTTATAAATTCTTCGCCTTTGTAACGTATATCCAGATAAAAATTATTACTTCCGAGACGTCTTGATTCCATTATGATTGAACGTGAAACAACATCTCTCGGTGCAAGCTCAAGACGCTCATCGTATCTGTCCATAAAACGCTCTTTATTGCAGTTGAGAAGATATGCGCCCTCGCCTCTTACCGCTTCACTTATAAGAAACTGCTCACGGTTTGCACCGTTAAAAGCGGTCGGGTGAAACTGCACATAGCTGAGATTCTTTATAGACGCGCCCATTTCATACGCAAGACGTATGCCGTCACCTGTCGCAACGGATGGATTTGTAGTATATTTGTAAACTCTGCCGATTCCGCCGGAAGCAAGCAGGCAAAAATCAGCATAAACGGTTTTAAACTCATCGCCGCTCATAACCTCAACCTTGAAGCCGTTTTTAATACGGCTCATTGATGTAACCATTGTATTATCTGCAATAGTCACATTAGGTAATTTTTCAACAGCGAGAACAAGCTTGTCCACCATTTCTTTTCCCGAAGTGTCTTTATGATGAACAATTCTTCGACGGCAGTGTCCGCCTTCAAGGGTTTTTACGAGCTCTCCGTTTTCATAACGGTCATATTCCACACCGTATTCGATAGTCCTTAAAACATCTCCCGGACCCTCTTCAACAAGCTGAGTTACCGCGTCAATGTCATTAGCTCTGCCACCCGCAATGAGTGTATCGTTTATATGCAGCTCGTAGCTGTCGTCCTCTAAATCAAGCACGCACGCCACACCGCCCTGAGCCAAAGAGCTGTTGGATTGATGACGCTCTTTTTTGGAGAGCATCAATATATCCACATCCTCAGGGAAATTCAAAGCCGCATAAAGCCCTGCAAGTCCGCTACCGACTATGACGACGGTATACTGTTTTTTTAATTCGGAAAGGTTCATTTTAATCACCCAACTCCAACATACGGTTAATGCTCACAAGAGCTTTCTTTCTCAATTCCTCGGGGAGCTCAATTACTTCGCCGCACTCACCCATAACTGCTTTATAAACATCCTCAAGAGATATTTTTTTCATATCCTCACAACAAAGCTTTTCGGGTGCAAGTTGAATAAATCTCTCGCCGTTTTCTTCGTGAATAGCAAGGTAATCAACAACTCCGCGTTCTGTTCCGATTATAACTTCGCCTTGTTGCGCTTTTGCGTAATTTATTATTTCACTTGTGGCGCCAACCATATCCGCAAGCGCTACAACCTCAGCCGGTGATTCGGGATGAACTGCAAATACTGCGTCGGGATGCGCTTTTTTACACTCAAGCACATCCTCAGCCGTCAGCTGTGCGTGAACGGGACAGTAACCGTCCCATAAAATAATGTTCTTATGAGGTAATTTTTCTTTTACAAAAGAGCCCAGGTGCTGGTCCGGAATAAAGAGTATATTCTCCGCTTCAAGCTTATTGACAATTTTTATGGCTGACGAGCTTGTTACACAAACATCGCACTCCGCTTTTAATGCCGCTGTGGTATTTATATATGCAACCACTTCCGTCCCGGGATTTGCCTTTTTAAATTCACGGACTCTCTCCGGCAAAATCTGCTCTGCCATAGGACAGGTTGCAGAAGGCACCGGAAGCACCGTTTGAGTTTCGGGAGAAAGAATTTTTACACTTTCTGCCATAAAACGCACACCGCACATTATTACTCTTTCAGCTTTTATTTCAGCCGCTTTTTTGCTCAAATAAAAGCTGTCACCGGTAATGTCAGCAACATCTATTATATCCGGGTCCTGATATGTGTGAGCAAGAATAACAGTCCCTGTTTTTTCCTTTGCTTCTGTTATTTTTTTCTTGAGTTCAGCTACGTTCATAAAATCACCTTTTCACAATAACTCATAATAATTATAGCATCATTTTCGCGATAAGCAATAAGAAAATCTCAAAAAAATATGCAACAATCGCTATATTTATGTTTATTATTCCAAACTTTTGTGTTAAAAAAATAACTTCCTGCATTTTGGTTGAAAACGAGTCCGTTTTAGTGTATTATTTAGGGGATGTATATTCATAATAAATGGAGGTTTATAAAATGAACTTTTACCTCGAAAAAGATTTTGCACTTCTCAAAAATGCTGACACCGAGCTTTTTGAAGCATTTGAAAAAGAGCAGATTCGTCAGAGCAGAAATATAGAGCTCATAGCCAGTGAAAACTATGCTTCTGCCGCAGTTATGGCTGCAAGCGGCAGCATCCTCACAAACAAATATGCCGAGGGCTATCCCTCACGCAGATACTACGGCGGTTGCGAATACGTAGATATCGCGGAGACCCTTGCTATCGAACGTGCAAAAAAGCTTTTCGGTTGTGAATACGCCAACGTTCAGCCCCATTCAGGCTCCCAGGCAAACTTTGCGGTTTACTTTGCACTTCTTCAGCCCGGTGACACCGTACTCGGTATGAGCCTTGCAGATGGCGGACATCTCACCCACGGTTCACCCGTAAATGTCAGCGGTTCGTATTTTAATTTTGAAAGCTACGGCGTTGACGATAACGGTTTCCTTGACTATGACGCCCTGGAGAAAAAAGCAAAGGACTGCAAACCGAAGCTCATCGTTGCAGGTGCTTCAGCTTATTCAAGAATCATTGATTTCAAGAAAATCCGCGAAATTGCTGATTCCGTCGGTGCACTTTTCATGGTTGATATGGCTCATATTGCGGGTCTTGTTGCCGCTGAGAGACATCCGTCACCCATTCCCTATGCACACGTCGTAACCTCCACTACACATAAAACCTTGCGCGGTCCTCGCGGCGGTCTTATTCTTACAAATGACGAAGAAATCGCAAAGAAAGTCAACAAGGCTATTTTCCCCGGTATTCAGGGTGGTCCTCTTATGCACATAATTGCCGCTAAGGCTATCTGCTTCGGCGAAGCATTGAAACCCGAATTCAAGGAATACGGAAAAAGAATTATCTCAAACTGTAAAGCTCTTGAAAACGGACTTGCAGCACAAGGCATTGATATGGTTTCCGGTGGTTCTGATAACCATCTTCTTCTCCTTGACCTGAGATGCCTTAACATCACCGGCAAAGAGCTGGAAAAACGTCTTGACGATGTTTATATTACAGTAAATAAAAATGCCATTCCCAATGACCCCGAAAAGCCCTTTGTTACAAGTGGTGTAAGAATCGGTACTGCCGCCGTTACCACAAGAGGCTTTGAGGCTCAGGATATGATTGATATTGCTGAATTCATCAAGCTTGTTGCTACCGATTTTGAAAACAGCGCTGATTACGTAAGAGAACGCGTTTCAAAAATCTGCGACAAATATCCGCTTTACAATGTATAATTTATAATAGTTTAACCCCCGTTTGACGATTGTCAAACGGGGGTTTTATCCGTTTATTTAATATAAATCTTTACAACTGATTCCTGAATTATACGAACTCAATGTATATCCGGAGCAAGCCCTTACAGTGTATGTGTATGTAACACCTTTTTGAGCTGTCTTGTCAAGGAATGTTGTGTTCTTTACTCCGCTTGTTGTGCCGACTCTTACCCAACCGGAAGTTGCAGTTTTACGATATACGTTATAGCCGGTTGAACCGGTAATTGCGTTCCATTTAACTGTAATACCCGCGCTCGAGCTCTTTGCGCTTGTCAGAGCAGGATTCGCAAGACGCTTTATATAAAGTCCGTTTGTATCAAATCCGCTGAAGGTATTATATGAAACTGCTCTTACAGTATATCTGTAATAATTTCCGTTTGAATTTTTCACTGCGTTGTCAACATACCAGAGATTCTTGGTTGTGCCGAGATATGTCCAGGTTGTCTGACCGGCTCCGCGACGGTATACTCTGTAACCGGTTGCACCGGCAACAGCATTCCACTTAATATAAATACCGGACGCTGCGTTCGATATGCCTGTAAGTGACGGTGTTTCAACACATTTCACAAGAGCTGTTTTCGCCATATCAACACCGCTTATATAATTGCCCTTGCGTGCCAATACCGCATATCTGTAATATGTTGTGTTATTAACATCGGTGTCTTCAACGTAATATCCTGAACCGGGAGCCTCGCCTAAGTATTCCCACTCGCTCTGCCCTGCGGCACGTCTGTACACTTGACATACAGCGCCGGGATAAGCAGCCCATGTTACCTGTATACCGCCCACAGTGTTGACCGCTTTAATATTTTTTACAGGTGCAATATATCTTATAACTATACCGTTAGCATCAAAACCGCCGAAGCCGTGAGAGTTCACGCTACGTACTGTATATCTGTAATAAGCATCAGCCTTAACGTTAGTATCCTCGTAATAGAGGTCAGCTGTTGTGTCAAGATATGTCCAGTATTTTTCGCCTGCACCTCTGCGGTAAACTCTGTATTCTGTTGCGCCGGGAAGCTGCTCCCACGCGAAAATGATTTTACCGGCATCATTATACACGCCTTCAATTACAGGTGCACCGGGAATACCGTCTTCAATAATTACGGGAACATAAGTGTATCTGCCCATAAACTCAACTATGATAAAGTTCTCTACGCTGTCTTTATTCCAAGGCTGATAATACTGTACATCCAGATAATTCACATCATACAAGGATGTAATGGGCGAACCTTTTTTGTTTACGAAAGTACCTCTGGCTTCGTTGTAAACAAAGCTGTCACTTCTGCCGTTTTTATAATTAACAACAAGAGTATTGTTTTCTTCACAGGGAGAATATTTATCAATATCATAATGGAAGAACTGGACTTCCTCATCAAGCTCGTAATCGTAAGACCAACCCCATCTGCCGTCCACTTCCGCCTGGAATGTAAGGGGTTTGGCGGCGGTGAATTCTATGCTCTCTATGGGGTTTTCAACTATTTTTACGGTCGACGTACATTCTCTGTTGCAGTATTCCACCGTATATGTGTATTCGCCAACAACCCAAGGCTGGTCTTCGCAATCGATATTAACTCTGCCCGCCAAGGCTTTACCATCAGCATTTAAGTAATCATCTTCGTAAACATCATAATAATATACTTCACTGCTGCCGTCTACATATGTTACGGTAATAGAAGAGCCGTCTTCTATTAAGGGGTTATCATAGTGAAAATACTCAACCTCGTTACCGTCTTCATCATTGTAATAGGACCAACTACCGTTTGTGAACTCGTAATACGAAACCTTCTGAGGAGAAACGCTTATTGAAGCTATGGGATTTTCTATTATTTCAACAGCCAAATCTGTTCTTACTCCCATATATTCTATTTCGGCTGTGTTCTCGCCCAAAGCCCAATGCTTCTCATACTGATTAGTATAATATAAAACCTCGTATTCGCTTTCGATTCCTAAGTCATCGTAAAAATCGTAGCCGTCACTTATGTATTCATATGTTGTGCCGTCTTTGTGTGTTACGATTAATTTATCTCCGGATATAGGAAAAACCTCATAAAAATCATAATTAAAGTATTCCGACCCGTTTTCAATACATTCGCCACAGTCACACCAATCATAGTTGCCGTTTGTGTTTTCAATTATGGTGTACGGACTTACCGGCACATACTCAATGGACTCAACAGGATTTTCGAGGATTTCCACAGTAATCTCTGTTGTTAAGCCTGCATATTCTACTTCAACGGTATTCTCACCTAAACGCCAATGCGCATCTATCTGGTTTGTGTTGAAAGATACCTCGTATTCAGGGTCATTTCCTTCATCATCATAAAACTCATAACCGTCACTTACATACTCAAGTATCTTGCCGTCTTTATAGGTTATAACAAGTTTATCTCCATCCAACGGAAAAGCATTGTAGTATTCGTAATAATAATATTCTTCGCCGTTTTCATAACACGAATCACTTTCACACCAAACATAGTAACCGCCTGTGTTCTCAATCATGGTGTGTGGCTGTGCGGGTATATATTCAATAGACTGAACCGGGTTTTCTATAACTGTTACGGGCATCCGGAATCCGCAACCCATATAGTACATTTCGAAGGAATATTCGCCCGGCTCTGCCCAGGGATTCGTATGCTGAGTATTGCAAACACTTAAATAATCTGTTTCAAGCAAATTTTCGTATTCATCATAGAAATCGTATGAATCGCTTTCATAGACCTCGGTTGTTCCGTCTTTATAATTAAGAACTAACTTATTTCCATCCGCAAAAAGCCCAAGCCAAGGGTAGTAAAAATAAGTTTCCCCTTCATTGGGACCATCAAAAATTACTTCTTCATAACCGTCTATATCACAAAGCAACTCTATCTCTTTGGCGGGTATAAACTCTACGGAATCAAGAGGAGATTCATAAATAACAACCGGAACCTCACATTCCAAGCCTTCATATTCCACGTACACATAGTTTGTTCCCGGCTCCCATGGAGTTTTGTTCTGGTTGTCCCAATAACCCAGAGTATCTTCATTCAACTGATTGCCGAGCTCGTCATAAAACCAGGCATCCTCGTCACAAATATATTCAACGCTTGTACCGTCACTATATCCGAGAGTTATTTTATTACCTGTGTCCCAGATACTGAATAACTGATAGTAATATGTTTTTTTGAATGCCTCTTCATCTGCATCATATTCTACGGACCAATAGCCATCGGTGTATTCGTATGCGCTTTTTTCCTCAGCAAGCTCGAAGGAAAACGACACCAGCTCCGGCTCTGTGGCAAACGTAGTTACACTAAGACAGGAGAAGATGGATAACACCATAAGAGCAGATAAAAATATACTTAACGTCTTTTTCATATTACGACCTCCTTTATGATTCCATTTTATATTTCAAAAGAGAACTTTTCAATATAAATTTTTCACATAAATTTTTCATTTTTTTACAACAAAAAAACTAAAAGTCAGTGATACTGTTTTTTGTGACACAAATCTTTGTCATTTTGACTATATTCTGCTGATAATTTTTTTGCTTGTAGCCGATTGAAAACGCTGATTTTTGTGATATACTATTAAATGAAATAATTTGTACTAAGTACAGATGAAAGGATGATAAAATTATGGCAGAGAACAGATTTATCGGCGATTATCCGGTAATCGGTATCCGTCCCATTATTGACGGCAGACGCGGACCCCTCAAAGTCAGAGAATCTCTTGAAGAGCAGACTATGAATATGGCTAAATCCGCTGCTAAACTTTTTACTGAAAATCTTAAATATTCAAACGGCGAACCCGTAAAGGTTGTTATCGCTGACACAACTATCGGTAGAGTTGCTGAAACAGCCGCTTGTGCAGATAAGTTCCGCAAAGAAGGCGTTTCCATCACTCTTTCCGTTACACCTTGCTGGTGCTACGGCTCAGAAACAATGGATATGGACCCCACAACTATCAAGGGTGTATGGGGCTTTAACGGCACAGAGCGTCCCGGTGCTGTTTACCTTGCAGCTGTTCTTGCAGCACACGCACAGAAAGGTCTCCCCGCATTCGGTATTTACGGACATGACGTTCAGAATGCCGATGAAACAGAAATTCCCGAAGACGTTAAAGAAAAACTCCTTCGTTTCGGCAGAGCCGCTGTTGCAGCCGCTACAATGAAGGGTAAATCATACCTTCAGATTGGTTCAATCTGTATGGGTATCGCTGGTTCTTCTATTGACACAGACTTCTTTGAAGAATATCTCGGCTTGAGAGTTGAATCTGTTGACGAGGTCGAAATTATCCGTCGAATGTCCGAGGGCATTTATGACGAGGCTGAATACCAGAAAGCATATAAATGGGTTAAAGAAAACTGCAAGGAAGGCTTCGATAAGAACCCCGACTTCGTAAAGAAGAGCGACGAACAGAAGGAAAAAGACTGGGAATTCACCGTTAAGATGATGTGCATCATCAAAGACCTTATGAACGGCAACAAAAATCTTCCCGAAGGCAGAGAGGAAGAAATGGTTGGTCACAACGCTATTGCTGCCGGCTTCCAGGGTCAGAGACAGTGGACAGACTTCTATCCCAACGCTGACTTTGCAGAAGCAATGCTCAACACAAGCTTTGACTGGAACGGTGCTCGTGAGCCCTACATTCTTGCAACAGAAAACGATACTCTTAACGGTGTCAGCATGTTGTTTATGAAGCTCCTTACAAACAGACCTCAGATGTTTGCTGACGTTCGTACCTATTGGAGTCCCGAGGCTCTCAAGAAAGCAACAGGCTATGAGCTTGAAGGCAAAGCAAAAGAAGGCAAAGGCTTTATCCACCTCATCAACTCCGGTGCTTGCTGTCTTGATGCTTGCGGCGAAGTTAAAGACGAAAACGGTAACGGTATCATCAAAGAATGGTACGATGTAACCGAAGAGGATATTAACAAAATCAACGCTGCAACAGAATGGTGCGCAGCTGATAACGGTTACTTCCGTGGTGGCGGATATTCAAGTCGCTTCCTTACTCGTGCTGAAATGCCCGCAACAATGATTCGTCTCAATCTTGTTAAAGGCCTTGGCCCAACAGTTCAGATTTGCGAAGGCTATACAGTAGCTCTCCCCGATGAAGTTTCACACAAAATCTGGGCAAGAACTGACTACACATGGCCCTGCACATGGTTCACACCCATTCTCACAGGTAAAGGTCCTTTCACTTCAGCTTACGAAGTTATGAACCACTGGGGTGCTAACCACGGCGCTATCTCCTACGGTCATATCGGTGCTGATATCATCACTCTTTGCTCTATGCTCAGAATCCCTGTTTCAATGCACAACGTTTCTGAAGATAAAATCTTCCGTCCTGCTGTATGGAACGCATTTGGTACTCAAGAGCTTGAAAGTGCTGATTTCCGTGCTTGCGAAGCCTACGGTCCTCTTTATAAATAATTTTTGTAAACAAAAACATCGCTTTGCGTATGCAAAGCGATGTTTATTTTTATCTGTTTTTATTTAAGGAATTTGAATCCTTTAACTATTGCGGGCTCTTTTGACACGCCTTTTGCTACATTTACGAAACAGATTATTCTTACAACTAAAAGAATTGTAATTACTACCGGTGCAATAAGAGCAGGAATAATTAAAACGCTTCCTATTGCGCATATAAGTGTTGCGAGTAACTCTACTATGTAAATCTTAAGACTCTGTCGGAAATGGAAATCAACAAATGCAGAATCCTTCTTGCAGATAGCCGCAAGTATAAGACCGATAGTACCTCCAAGATATGCAAGCATCGCTATGGGCTTGTTATTGGAAATGTCCTCTGCTGTGAATTCGGGAACCTCAGATTCGGCATCAAAGACCTCCGCAGATTCATATTTTGGTGCTTCTGCGTCAGCTTCATCAAATTTAGCTCCGCATACAGTACAAAAAACGGTTTCGTCCTCCATAACGGCGTTACATCCGGGACAATTTTTCATATTAATCACCTTTCTTTGTTTGCTGAACACAAACAGATTTATTTCACCTTTCGGCGTTTTTACATTAAAATACAATCCGCTTTATCGGATAGTATTATTAATATGCTATACTTTTCGATTTTAAAATCTATCTGAAAAATTTTAAATAACAAAGTCCTTTTGACAAAAATGGCAAAAGGACTTTCGCTTTTATTAACCTCTTACATTGTAATCAGCTGCAAGAGCGTTTACGGCTTTGATAAGTTTTACTGTATAAATAATGGGTCCTACAAGGATGAGTACACCAACAGTATTCCAGAGCCAGAAAGTACCTGCACCGAAATTCATCTGAATTCCGCGACGGTCGAGCTCGTTGCCGATTCTTGCTGAAAACTTATGGTACCAGATTAAGGGATAAATTCCGCAGGTAACCCAGCTGAGTACGAAATACATCAAATAGAAGTTGGTCTGTTTTTGACCGTCATATCTACTTGCGATTCTGTCAACGTCATCTGCCATCTGTCCGTTAGCAATAATTCCGTAGATACCAAAAGTCAATAAGGAAAGGAAAAAGATTTTCCAGAAGCTTCTGCTTGAATCTAACTGCATTGCAGGACGCTGGGGCACCGGTTCTGCCGGTTGCTGATAGTAATTGTACTGATTGTACTGATTATAAGGACTGTTAGCCATATATATACCTCCATCACATTACAAGGTCTCACCTTGTTTTAAGAATACTATATCGATTTTCATTTGTCAACAACACGTAAGGAAATAAATTATTACAGATTATAATATTTCTCAAATTCAATCGGGTGAGGAACTTTTGCAATTTCACTGCAATCCGCGCGTTTTGTTTTGATGAAGTTCTTAATAAGCTCCTCGGGGAATACGCCACCTTCTGTAAGGTAATCGTGGTCCGCTTCAAGGGCATCAAGAGCTGCCTCAAGAGACGTGGGAAGACCTTTAAGCTTTGCTTTTTCTTCGTCGGGAAGATTGAAAAGGTTAAAGTCATAGGGGCCCCAACCATTTACATGGGGGTCAATTTTATTTTTAATACCGTCAAGACCTGCCATAAGAATTGCTGCATAGCAGAAATAGGGGTTGCAGGTTGCATCGGGGTTACGAAGCTCGAAGCGGCGTTTTTCGGGAGCCTTTGCATAAGCAGGAATACGGATAACCGCACTTCTGTTTGAGGTTGCGTAACCAACGGTAACCGGTGCTTCGAAACCGGGGATAAGACGTTTGAAGGAGTTTGTGCTGGGGTTTGTAATAGCGCAAAGTGAAGAAATATGCTTCAGAAGACCGCCGATAAAGTAATGAGCTGTTTCGCTGAGATTTGAATATCCGTTATCATCAGAGAATACGGGCTCACCATCTTTAAGAAGGAGCATATGAACGTGCATACCGCTTCCTGCTTCACCGTAGATGGGCTTGGGCATAAACGTAGCAGTTTTACCGTATTTAAGCGCAGTATTACGGATAATGTATTTAATCCACATTGTATTGTCAGCCATCTTTGACATCTGACCCAGCTGCGGCTCAATCTCAAACTGACCAGATGCAGCAACCTCGGGGTGATGATAGTTGATTTCGATACCTGCATCTGCCATATGCATACACATTTCGCTACGACATTCATATGTAACGTCAAAGGGCTTTGCTATATGGTAATTTTTCTGTTTGGGAACAATAACGCCATTGCCTGCAACAGAGCTGTTCCAATATGATTGCTGTGCATCAACATCCGCGCTGATATTGTCAGGTGAAACGTTCCAGCCTACCTGGTCAAAAAGATAAAACTCAAATTCAGGAAGAATGAGCATTGTATCTGCAATGCCGCTATCCTTCATATACTGCTCTGCGGCGAGGACTATATTTCTGGGGTATTGAGCAAGTGGTCTGTTGGCAGGTGAATCAATAATCATAGCGTTACCTGTCATAGACAGCGTGGGAATTTCACAGAAGGGGTCAACAATAGCTGTATCAGGGTCGGGAATAAATACCATATCGCTCTTTTCAACAACAGCATAGCCGTAGTTAGAAGCGTCAAAACCGATACCGCTCATCATAGTTTCCTCAGAAAAATTCTCTGCGGGAATTGTAACGTGGCGGTATTGACCATTAATATCGACCATCTTGAAATCAACCATTTTAATGTTTTTTTCTTTAATAAGTTCGATAATTTTACTGATTTTTTCTTGCATTTGAACCGCAACCTTTCAGGGTTTATTTATAGTGAATATTATAATACTTTTGAGTGTTTTGTCAATGTTTCATAATGATTAAGGCTGCCGTTTTTTCGGCAGCCTCAGTTTACTTTTTGTATCTTTCAAATTCAGAAACAAGATATTTACCTGTTTTCGCCATAAGAACTGCGCAATCGGGCAACAATTCTATGGGCTTGTCGTTCATAAAATAATCCGCCTCAAAAGTGAAATCGCCCTTATAGTCAATTTCCGCCAAGGCTTTAACGACCTTGTGCCAATTCACAACACCGAAAAACGGAAGAGTGTGAGAATCTTCTGTGCCGTCAACGTCGTGGACGTGTAAGCACTGCAATCTTTTGTTTCCGAGTTTTCTGATAAATTCATCGGGGTCTTCGCGCACCAATGCCGCGTGACCTATATCAAGACAAGCAACAAAGCAATCGTTATTGAGTTCATCAAGATATCTTATAAATTCCTCGGGACGTGAGCAGGTTGAGTGATTTATCATACCTGTATTCTGCCACATATTTTCGAGAGCAACACGGATACCGAACTCCTCGCAGTAAGGAATAAGCTTTTTATAAAATACCATATTATACTCGAAAAGCTTTTCGGGATTGCCCTCAACGTCATATCTCAAATGCTGACAAGGATGAACGATAATATTTTTTATACCCAGATATGACGCTCTTTCCATAGCAATTACAATTTCGTCAAATCTTTTGGCTGTTCTTTCCTCATCCTCAAACGACGAACCGTAAGGTGCGTGAGATTGATTAAAGCAAACACCTTTATCTTCTGCATATTTTCTTATTTCAAGGAGAAAATCCTTCCCTAAATCCGCTTCATAAACATCTTTATTGAACTGTGAAAAATCCAAGGCATCATAGCCGGCATCGGCTAAATAATCAATAGCCTTCTGAAAGCCGAACTTTGTATAAAATCTGCCTGTTGTTGTAGATAGTTTCATAATATCACCTGCACCCAATCTGAGTTGTTACAATCAATCGGAAACGAAGTTTCCCCGAATATTTATATATGCGCTTTCCCTTCCCACTCTTTTGCAGGCGGAACATCAAGGAGCTTTGCGATTGTTACCGCAACGTCTTTAATTGACACGTCACCCTCTATTTCCTTGCCTTTTTCAAAGAGTTTACCGCAGAAAAGAATCGGAATTGTCATATCCTCAGGCATATCTGTACCATGGCTTCTGTCGTGGCCACCGTGGTCTGCAAGGAGAATTATTGTATAATCTTCGGAGATACTGTCCTGTAATTTTTCAACACATGAAAGAGCCTTGCTGACGCTCTTCATATACTGTTCACTCATCCAGCCGCAATCGTGGCCGCCGACCTCATCCGTTTCGCCTAAATAAAGGAAAAGGAAATCGGGCTCTGATTCGTTTATGTATTTAATCGCCGCATCGGTGATTTTTACATCTGTATCCGACTGCTTGTGCTGATTTATGCAAAGAGAAACGTCAAGATGGTCAAATCTTACCAAATCGCGGAGCTCTTCCCAAGTATAAAAGAACGCGCATTTTTTACCGTAATCGTCGAACCTGTCAAACATACCCTTTATAGGACGAACCTGAGGCACATAACCGTTAATGGAGATGCCGTGGCGCTCAGGATCAACGCTATGGAAAAGAGACATATGACAAGGAAGTGTAACGGAAGGCATTACAGTTCTCGCTTTAAGTGAATATGTACTGTTTTCTACCATCTTTTGCGCAAACTCATTTCCGCACTGCATCATACCGTCAGGGCGCATACCGTCAACGAGTACAAGAATTACTTTTTCTGACATAAGTATTCTCCTTTTGTTGTTTCAGTTTTTATCTCCTGACTCCCGAAACCTGATACATATCATTATCGGAAATCATTATATCTACATTAAAAAACGGCTCCATAATTGTTGCAACATATTTTTCGTCGGGTAAGGGAAGCGAAACGGCACTTGCCCTCTCATTATGAAGCTTCAATAAGGCTTCCCGGCTCATTCCGTGGGCAACAGAAAGCCTCCCGCCTTTTTTCAATAGCTTTGACAGCTTTTTTATCAATTTTCCGGGGTCCGGAAAATGAGGAAAAGCGTTATATATCATTATAACATCGAATTTTTCAGCGAAATCAGTTTCCTCAACATCCCCGCAAATAACATTGATGCCCGGGAAATTCTCCCTTGCATTTTTCACCATTTCCGGTGAAATATCAATGCCGGTAACATTTACCCCGCGCTTTATATAATCGGGAAACAGAACCCCTGTTCCGCAGGCAACATCAAGAACGCTCGCGCCTTTTTTTACTCCGCCGTTATCTAAAATCTTTTCTATAACGCCATCGTTGCGGATAAGCTCATCATCCCAACTGCCCGCACAATTATTAAAAAAAGAAATAATATCCTGCTTGTCCATTTATTATTCTTCTTTCTTGCCGGAATTTTTGAAATGAAGCTCTTTCATACCTTCAACTTCATCGCAAATCGGTTTTAATTTACAGGTATCGCAATCAAAATTAACACTGTTCATAACATGATTAAGCGTTTCTGTTATATCGTTGTTTTTTCGGGCAATTTCCTCTAATTTTTTATAGTCTGCACTACGGTCGGTTATAAATACAACCTTAACACCCTTTACAGAAGAGTTTTCTCTGTATTTATTTATAAACAGACTGCCGACTTTTTGGAAATTTATCCCCTTTTTAACAGATGCCTTTGAAACACGCACGGCTTCCTTATGAGAACGTGACGATGTCCTTATCATATAACCCTCAGGAAAAACGTGGTACTTTGTATACTCCACTTTTCTTATGGTGTTATAGACTTTTTGTTGGTCTTCGCTATCCTCTAACTGTATCACACAAACCCTTGCGAAAGTTCGGCTTGAATTGATTTCCTGCAAATCATCACCAACAACAATTATTTCATTATCTATCGATGAAGATGTAACAAGGTTAAAGCCCACTCCGTCAAGCTCAAAGGCAGTATCCCTTTGCAAAATAACTTCATTATAGCCTACATCAGCCCACGCCTCATCTTCATTATAATCAATGGTATTTTTTCTGAGGCCGGAAGTTACTTCAAGGGTTTCTGTAATCAATGAATCAAAAAAATCCATTATAACTTCTTATCCCTTTTCATATTGTCGTAATGCTTCTGGAGTTTATCGTAAATAAAACGGACAAGCTTCATATCAAGATTAAACCAATAAATTATAAAGGTTATTATGAAAAATGCCGCTATAACCGCTAAAATTATGAAAAATATATCCATATTCTTTCTCCTTATCAGTCTGCTTTCGCAAGACCCTTCTGACGTGCATATTCCGCTGCACCCAACGCACCCATAAGCTGGGGATCAATATCAAGTTCAACAACTTTGATTTTAAGGACTTTTTCTATTGCCTTTTTAAGACCGTCATTTTTTGCACAACCGCCCGTAAGAGTAATGCTGTCTGTTGCTCCTGCTTTTTTAGCCATAACAAAGCAACGCTTTGCCACTGCAAGCTGAATTCCTGCGGCAATCTCGTCCATAGGCTTACCCTCGCCTACAAGCGAAATAACCTCACTTTCGGCGAAAACAGTACACTGGGCAGTAATGGGAATTGTGTTTTTTGCATTAAGGGAAAGCTTTGAAAATTCGGGAAGACTCATTTCAAAAGCATTTGCCATTGCTTCGTAGAATCTGCCTGTACCCGCGGCACATTTATCGTTCATAGCAAAGTTTTTAACAGTACCGTCTGTATCTATGGAAATACCCTTAACGTCCTGACCGCCTATATCAATAATCGCCTTAACCTCGGGGTTTGTTACGTGAACACCCATTGCGTGACAACTGATTTCCGAAATATTCTCATCAGCAAAGGGAACCTTGTTTCTGCCGTAGCCTGTACCGATAAGGTATGTGAGCTCTTCCGCTGAATTCAAGCCATCAACCTGAGCTATTGCATCATTCAACGCAATTTCTGCACTTGCTACGGGGTTTATTTTACTTCTGTTGGTAACGTCAGCCACCATCTTGCCGTTTTCATCAAGAATAACGCATTTTGTATATGTAGAGCCTACATCGCATCCGCCAAAATATTTCATACTAAACTAATCTCCTTTACCAAGCCAAATCATCTTCAAAATCAAGAAGTGATGGGTCAAGCGGTTCTTCCTGAAGAACTGTTTGCATATATTTGTTCACCTGCTCACGCATATCACGTCTTGAAATAGTGCGCGGGTCCATAAGGTCTTGTTTTACCCAGATGAAGTTCACATTACGTTCTCTTGCCTGGTCATCAAATATACCTGTAAGACCGTCCATACCCTTGCAGGAAATCTGGTCGTACATAATAACCGTATCCGCATTATATTCTTCTACAATTCTCCAGAGCTCGTCTACAACATTACGGTAACCACCCTTTGTGTGCTTACGCATAATGGAACGCTGATACGTTTTTGCGAGGTCTTTTAATGCCTCTTCTTTATCCTCGGTGTTGAATTTCTGATAAGAAATCATTGTCTCCATATCCATAACAACGTTCATACCCCAGCAGTTTTCTAGCCAGTTTGCAAAGCTTGTATAGTAGTTTGCCGGACATGACCATACAACCGTACGGTGACGCATTTCCTTAGATACGGGAGTTTTCTTTTCGTATGCCTTCATCATAATTTTATTGACTTTTTTATCCACCTTCAAAAAGCGTTTATCAACACCACCCGAAAGGTTAAAGTAATAAATTCGATAAAGCCAGAATGCCGCACCTGTCATCTGAGGATACGGAGTTTTATTAACATCCCATTTCTGAAGCTCAAACTCGGTCTGCTGATTAAATGTATTCATTGCGCTGAAGAAAGCATCCCAATCAAACTTTTCGCCTGTTTGCTCTTCAATAAATTTAATAAGCGATTTTATTTCATCAACAGCATATTCCTGCACATCCTCGCCGTTGTAACGAAGGGGCACGTTGAAGCAGTGAACAGGAAGCTGCAAGCGTCTGTCTAAAAATGTGGAGTTCATAACAGAGCCGTCGCAGGGCATATTAGTTGCTATCATACAGCAACCCATTTTGGGATAGTCGTCCTCAATGGCAACGCCTGCTTCCGCACTGGGAAGCGGACAAACGTCAGCAGGAACACCGAAGCTTTCCGTAACCTCAAGATACGGCGGCGTAATCTGTTGGTCTACCATTGAAGAGAGGAAAATCGGAATTGTCTGCAAGGGAACTACCTTTAAATTCGGGAAGCCCTGAAAAACCTCGTTAGGTATAATTTCGTCTGTAAGAACGATTTTTTTAGATAATTTGTTGTTGGGATTTATCTTTTCATCGGCAACAAAAGATGTATTTATAAGCCCTGTACAGTGCTTCACTATCATATTGTAGTGAAGATGTGCCATACGAAGCTGAGGTCCGCGAAGACCCATAACGTGCCTGTCAACAAAAGACGGTGCAGAAAGATATGATGCCATCCAGCGATATTTCCAAAGACCTTTTACCGTAGAAATAGGGGCTTTCAAAACCATTTTTATCATATCTTTCCAGGTAACAAGCCATCTGTAATAATCGTACATTGTATCTTTAAAGCCACGCCATTCTCTGTGTTTGAGTACGGCTTCACGGCCTTTGTAAAGTTTGCCCAGGTCAGCCATTCTTCTTCGCCTCCCTTTCTTTTGCAATTTTCTTTATTTCAAGACTTTCCACGAAAGCCTGAACACGTGTACGAAGCTGTCCAGAAGCGGATGCCGTATACTGACGGTCAACAGCCGCTGTGGGAATACCGTAATCGTTCGTCATAACATATGACGCAAGAGCTCTTTCATAGCCCCAATATTCGCAGAACTTTATCTGCTCGTACATAATACCGTCGGCATTATATTCTTTAACGAGCTTTTGAACGAAATCTCTGCGTTCCTGAACCTTAGCGTGGCTCATAAAACGGGGGCACTGACTTGTTTTAAGATAGTGACGGCAAATCTGGGTTAAAACGTCTTCGCTGTCATTTAAAACTATCTCTTCCCTGCCGGGCATTGAGCCGAAACAGTATCTGTCAGCAACAACAAGCGCACCGCTGTCCTCTATAAGTGCAGTAAAATCGGGGTCATCCATTTCCGAACCGACTACAACGATTTTCGCTCTGTAATTTTTCTTTGCATCAGGCTCTCTTGTTTTAAGCTCCTCCGCCGTTTCACGAAGCTTCGGAAGAATAAGCGATTTGGGGCAGCAATATGTAACAAGATTAAGAATATGGTATTCATAGCCTGTAATACGGGGATTTTCTTCTTTACGGTAATTGCCGATTTCAGTCATCAGACGGCAAACCTCGTTGTGTTCCTCAACCGCTTTCAGGAGTGCTTCGTCGGAAGTATCCACACCGTACACACCGCGAAGCATATCAAGAATTTTCGATCTTGTCTGATTAACGTAATGCTTAAGAGTATGTTCTTCAATCTTAAACGGTGCATCTAAAAACGTAACAAAAAATTTATCGCCGGGAACTAAATTGAGAAGCTCGAAATGTTCAAGAGATCTGTTCATTTCGGAACAGGTCTCGGATGCTAAAACCGCATTCAAGAAGTTATAACCGCCCTCAATTCCGCGTTCGAGAATCGCTTTTGAATATCCGCAAAGGAAGTTGCTCATATAATATGTGGCAATATCCATTGAGCCTGTTCTTGGCGCACGAAGCCTTACGGAAAAGCAGTCACCGCAGTTAAGCAAAACCTCAGGAATATGATAGCAAGTATAACCCAAAGCGATTCCACCCTCGTCTTTGGCTTTTTTTACAAGCTCATTATTGGCTTCCTGAAGCAGATTTTCAAACTCGTAAAGATGTTTTAAATCCTTCATTTCTTATCACCCTAAAATTTCCATTTCTTCAAGTGCTTTTCGTGCACCCTCAACAACCTTTGAATCATCGGGAAGATGTATTATGTTCTTTCCCTCAATATCATAAATAGCCAGATTGCTGTCATTTGTTATATATGACAAAACAGGAATACCATTTGTATTTACGTGCTCAAGCACACTTTCATCGGGCAATCTATTTATAATTGCGCCGATTTTTTTGTACATAACGAGCTCATCAGCAACACTTTTAATAGTTGAAATAACCTGAGTTCCTTTTTTAGAAGCGTCAGTTACTAAAATAAGGTGGGTTACCTTTTCCATAACTCTACGGTTTATCTGTTCAATGCCTGCCTCACCATCTATTACAACATAATCAAAATCCCGGGAAAGAATACTGATTACTTCTTTTAAATAGGAGTTTATTTTGCAGTAACAACCGGCGCTTTCGGGTCTGCCTACGGCAATAAATGCAAAACCGTCCGTTTCAACAAGAGCATCGAAAATCTTGTATCTTGCATCGCCCAGAAGTTCAATAGCCGCCTTTGTCTGACCGTCCTCGACTGTTTCTACAATTTCTTTTCGTATATCGTCGATGGTTGTTTTGACCTCTACACCCAAAGCAGTAGAAAGACCTACCGCCGGGTCGGCATCAATGGCGAGAATTTTCTTGTCGGGGAAATTTTCCACCAGAAGTTTTACAATGGCGGCAGATATAGATGTTTTTCCTACACCGCCTTTTCCCGAAAGGGCGATAATCGCTTTATTGTTTTCCATTACCAATCGCTCCAAAATATTATTAATGTATTAATTATATCAAAGTAGTTTTTTCTTTTCAACAAAAAGGGTGTATTTAATGAAAAAACCGCATCTCAAGGATGCGGTTAAATTACATTTGCGACACATCGTTGGGGACGTCGTCTATACCCTCGGCGTATAAATGGGAAATATCCGAATAATGTAAGCACGTAGGCGCGGTCACACCGTTTTCATTGTTTTTGAATTCCAACACTGTGACTCCTGTGAATTCATAGTCAAAGGAAGACCACATAATATGTAACGGAATATGAAGAAGTACGGAAACCCACGCTCTTGCAAATGCCGCGTGACAAAACAACGCCACCTGTTCATTATTTTCTTTCAGAATACGATAAACACCGTTTTCTTCTTTATATCCTAATTTTTCGAGAAATGCGTTGCCGTTTTTCTCTATATACTCAACAGCTTTTTTCATATCCGACTGCTTTATTCCGTCACATTCGTATGCTCTGTCATACGGTAAATCAATGTTTCCGTTCTGACGGAAATATGTATTCTGAAGAAGTGAAACAGACTTCATTTTTCCGTCGGGAAAAGGAGTCAACCTTTCATCTCCTATTTCATGTGCCCATTCTTCAATATTCTTAGGGATACCTAACATCCTGCAGGTTGGCTCAGCGGTTTGTTGCGCTCTTTCAAGGGGCGAAGAAAAAACTCTGTCTATTTTCAAACGGAACATTCTTTTCCCCACGGCTTCTGCCTGAAGCCACCCTTTCTCAGTCAGTTTACCGATGGAATAGTCGGGTTCACCATGACGAATTATATATATAATCATAAAGTTTCCTCTCTTTTATTCTGCCTTTCAAAAGTTACGCTGTTACTCATAATAACGCCTGCTCCAAAAAATTTATTGGGTATAAATAACCTTCCTATTTAGTATATCACTAAAAATCTTTATGTCAAAATATTTCCCTTGTTACAATTAGCAAAAATTCACTTCCTTATTTACTTCTTAAAAAACAAGTAGTATAATTGGTTCAGTTAATTTTGAAAGGACTTGAAAAAAATGCCTGAAATCATTGGTATTGTCTTACTTGTTATAGTTGGTATCGTTTTATTGCTTCTTGCTGTCGCCGCCATACGAGCCGCGAAAATGAAAGCAAAGCCGAACACCAACACTCCCGCTATTAACCCCACCCAAGAGGAAGCCGACGACTACGCTCAAAAGCTTTCGGAAATGATAAAGGTACCCACCATTTCCTTAAGAGGAAACACCGACCTCTCTGAATTCTATAAGCTTCACGAGGTTATGAAAAAGAACTTCCCTCTTGTTTTTTCAAAACTTGAATGTACAGAAATCGAGGGAAACCTCATACTTCGTTGGCCGGGTAAAGACCCCAAGAGAAACGGTCTTCTCCTTATGGGTCACCAGGACGTAGTTACAGCAGATGAGCCCAACTGGGAGCGTGCTCCCTTCTCCGGTGAAATTGCCGACGGCAACATTCACGGCAGAGGCTCTATGGACTGCAAATCTACTGTTTTTTCAGAATTCCAGGCTATTGAGGAACTTCTTGCAGAAGGCTTTGAGCCTCCCTGCGATGTTTACCTTGCAACAGCAATCGACGAGGAAATTTCCGGTGACGGTGCGCCCAAGCTTGTTAATTATCTTAAATCAAAAGGTGTTCACCTTGATGTAGCCATGGACGAGGGCGGAGCAATCCTCAAAGACCAGCTTCCCACTATGGCGGGCTGGTGTGCCGCAATCGGTATCCTGGAAAAAGGATATATCGACCTTAAGGTTATAGCAAAAGGCAAAGGCGGTCACTCCTCAACTCCCAGAAGCAACACTCCTCTCGCAAGACTCGGAAAATTTGTTGCGGATATTGAGAAGGATAAACCCTTCAAGGCGGAGATTTCCGGTCCGGTTTACGCTATGCTTGACGAGGCAGCCCCTTATTTAGGCTTCCCACTGAGAATGGTTCTCGGCAATATGTGGCTTTTCAAAGGCTTACTTACAAAGGTTTTGCCTATGGTTTCACCTATGTGCAACGCATTTGTTAAAACGACCTTCTGCTGTACAATGGCTGAAGGCTCCCATACACCCAACGTTATTCCTTCGGAAGCATACATCGTTTGCAACCTGAGACCCTCTCCTCACCAAAACGTTGAGCAATCTCTTGAAGTGCTTAAGAAATATGCCGATAAATATGACCTTGAGTTTGAAATCATCCACGCAAGAAGCGCATCCAACTGCGTTGATTACAAGGGCGAGGAATTCGGTTATCTTAAAAAATGCCTTAACGAATGTTATCCCGATGCAGGTGTTATCCCCTACCTTATGACAGGCGGAACGGATTGCCGTCATTACGAGGAAGTCGCCGACAACTGTCTGCGTTTCTGCCCCATCAAAATGAGCAACGAGCAGCTCGCTGCTATGCACGCGGCTAACGAAAGTATCGGCGTTATGGAAGTTGCACATTGCGTAAAATTCTATAAATACTACATAAAAAACCACAAATAATTTTAATAATAAAAGGGGCTGTAAAAAACGTAAGTTTTTTTGCAGCTCCTTTTTAGGGGATAGGAAAAAAGATGCAGAACGGACAAACTGAGCAAAATCAAGGCTTCAGACTTAATTTTGCTTGCCCGAAGGCGTACAAGGGTACGTCGAGTGGCGAAGTTTGTTCGTAGTATAAAACATAATTCTTTCATCAATTTTAGATTTCCTGTATTTTTAAAGGGTTCTATAGGCTTATTAAACCTACAGAACCCCTTGCTATATCTGGTTTTATACAGTCTGCGGTTTTTTTACATCCCCTTTTTCTTTTTACTTAGCGTTATACATCAGTATTATTGCTTTTTGTCCCTCGGGTAATGGGATATTCATACCCTCGGTCATAAGCTCCTCGCCGGTTAAGGTGTGCACCGTTTCGGGAGCATCTATATCGTAAACATTGTAGATTTGTTCAGGTATAAGACCGTTTAATTTCACGGTATATTCAGTTTCATTTACATTTATTCTCTTATAAATGAACGCCGTGCCCGCTTTGCCGTCTTCCGTTGAATACTGCATCGCCATCATTTTATCCTTATCAAAGCTACCAAAGTCGAGAGGATAATAATTTCCTGTCATCATATCTCTTTGCTCGTGATAATATTCAAATTCGGGATGCTGATGTGAGAAAAAGTCCATAAGCAACAACGGCATAATATCTGATCTTGAGGAATATTCATCCATCATATAAAGGGCGCAACCGTTTATTGGCAACCAGAATGAAATACCGTAGGTATGAGCCTGAGTCGCTTCAAAAAGGTCGCTGTGATAATCGCAGTTATAGTCGCTTCTCCAGAAAGAAATACTGCGGTAAGTCATTTCAAGGTCAAGTCGCTTACCACCGGACGCGCAGTTATCAATTATGAGTCCGTCAATATTTTCATAGAGATAATCAAGGAATCTGTAAAGATTTGTTACATAGTGATTTTCACAAATACCTGTTCTGCCGCCGTAATACTCTGCATCGGCTTTCTGCCAATACTCAAGGGGCGCGAAATTGAAGTCCTGGCGATAAACGGTAACACCATTCTCTTTCATAGAATTAAGCAAATATTCGCAATAAAACTTAAGTGCGTCTTCATTTGCCAGATTCCACATAAGATTTCCGTCGCCTTCAATAAGCCACTGCTCGTGCTCCGAGCCGACGGTATGGAAATACGTACCGGGAGAAACTCTCTCGGGCTCATACCAAAGAACGTGGCCAAGACCCTTTTTGGCGGCGTAACCCGACAGCTCGGAAATGCCGTTATCATATCTTGATGTATCAACAGACCAGTTTCCGACTCCGTCATACCAGCCCTCGTTATATTTATACCAACCGGCATCCATCCAGAAACAATCTATCTCGTTATATACGCTTTCATCAACCTGATTGTCGAGAATATCAATAATTTCATCGGAGGTTCTCGTTGACACGGGACCTGCAACTTCCATTACGGTGTAATGATTCTTTGTAACGTTTTCGGGATATACGCTGTCCATAATCCACTTTCTGAAGAGGTTGAAGCCCTTAAGCGGATTTTCGTTATCGTAGAAGCTCACTGAAACAAGCGGTGAACGTACCTCTTCACCGGGCAGAAGATACGCATTGAAGTGCTCCTGCTTTACAGTAACAGCGGTTTCGCCTTTCTGTTCTTTGAAGGCAGCCGCCCACTGACCTGTCCAGCCAATGCCCAGAACCATATCACATTCTTCGCCGCTGATATTAAAATACGGTAAGTAGGATTGCGTAGGCTTGCCGTCGGCACCTGAAAAGCTCTTTTCAATAAATGAAAGATTCTTTTTTATAAGAGAAAAGTCGCTTGCTGATGTGTCGCTACCCATTGAATAATAAATTTCTGCGTCACCTGTTGTAAAGCTTGTATCAAGACCGTAAAAATCGCTGATAACGCCCGAATTGGCTGTGCCTGTGTTCTTTATGTAAACTATCCACTGGCAGGTTGCATTTTCTTCAAAAACAGTTGCTTCAACTCTTATCTGAAGCCCCTTATTATCATTGGTGAAAATGATATTCTCCGTCTGTCCGCCTCTGTAAGCAGAGCCCGAATCAGCTGATTTATCTGTGCTCTTAACCCAATCGGCAGAATTAAAGCTCTCGCCGTCAAGCTTAAAGCTGAAGGGAAGCTTTGTAGCCTGCGCACTCAGATTATCATTATACCAATCAAGGCAAATACCCTTTTCCTCGTCGGTAAGCTTCATTTCTTCCGAAGAAATGCTTTCGAACTGAATGTTCTTTTTATATTCGAGCGATTTAATGTTATCGATATTGAATACAATCGCTCCTCCGCACGAAACTACAAAATAAACGACCGCAAGAATAATATTCAATATTCTGTATTTGTTCTTTGCTCTTAAAATAAACGCCGCAAGAAGAATAACCGCCGATAAACAAAATGCGACAGTATAAGCAGCTATAATAACCGGCTCATTATCTTTACAGCTTTCGTTTAATCTGGCGTTGATTCCCCATATGACTCCCTGGAAAATCCCGTTACCCGCAATAAAAGCAACAAGCTTTATTATCCAATTTGCTTTTTCCCATATTTCCTGAACTAAAAGTATAAGGAACCAACCTATTGCAGAACCGGTAAGAATCGTATATAAATGGACCTCTGTTTCGCTGTCTGTTCCATAAAATATGTACCATAATGAATATGACGCATAAACGAGAAGACCTAAGAATACTGTTGTCAGGACACTCTCTATTATGACTTTTCTTTTTTCTTTATCCATAATTTTCACCCTTACACAATACTGAATCTAACCTCTTTGCTTCCTGCTGCTCTTTGTAAAATTTGCGAACGGATACAAAGGCACAGATTATACAATAAAAAGAGTATACACCGTATATCAGATATGTTGTTTGTCGGTAATCGTTTACTACCATCTGAACATTCAATAAAATGCCCACAATCGCTTGCACAATCCAGAGATATGTATATTCGATATACGCAAACATTGTCAACACCGGAATTATAAATCCGAATAAAAATGAGGCACTGTCTAATACGGCGTATTCATATTTCATATAAATAAATACACCGGCTAACGCCGCCCACGCAACAATAAATGCCGAAAGGGATATAATACGCATTTTTCTCGACATTTTTTTAAATACAACGGTTTTTTTGTATGCATTTTTTCGCCAACGGAAAAATGTTATAAGCTGAACAGGGAAACTGAACAACAGGGCTGATGCCGCCGAGGCGTAAACCTGCATATATATGTATGCCGCCGTATATATAAGGGAGTTTATAGCTCCCGCCAAGGCGCCCAGACGATTTGCCTCGGACTGAAACGCCATAACAAAAAGGGATATAAACAGCGGTACCATAAGGAAAAAATCCTGTTCGTATAAAATTCCCGCAACAAGTATGCTTATACCCGTTATGGCGATAATAATCTTTTTATATTTCATTAATGTTCTCCGTATAAGTGTTTCCCTATTAAATTTGCCGCGCAAATGAATTATTTTTCAAAATAAATTGCACCGCTCTGGGCATAAATCAAGGGCGGTAAATCCATACCCTTTTGCTCGGGAATCCTTGACGCAATAGCTATATCGTGAATTTTACTGTATAAAAATCCGGGCTCAAAAACCACATGGGCACACATAAAGCCATCTTTTTCAACAGGGAGAGTAACAGAATAATCACCTGTTTTCTTTGCAGTGTGTGAAAAACATTCGCCAACTGAATTGAAAACTATCAGTTTATGATTTTTATGGAGTTTTTTAACATTTATTGTAACTGTTGTATTCTCATGAAGCTTTACAGTGTCGCCTAAAACGGCGTCACCGCTTACAATGTCAACAAATGTTGTTCCCACGTCGAAGCAAATCGTTGTATGCCCTTTGACAATGGCGTCAAGTATATCTTCGGGAGAATTTGATTTCGCGTAAACATATGTAACCGGCCATGTTAAAAGATTAGTTACAACATAGTCCTTGTGATAATCGCTTCCGCCAACAACCGGGAGCTTGTGACCGTTTCTTAACTGCTCATGCCACCACTCTGTACAAGTGAGGTTGTCAAAATGAGTAGGAGCATTCCAAACCTCAAGAACATCCACGTCCGCCGCATTCTTTTCCCAACGCCAGGGGCACTGATTGCAATGAGGATGATTCATACAAATAACTGCTCCGCGCCTTTTGGCTTCGTCTTTTACCCGCAGGAAATCCTCATAGGTTTCGCAGGTGTCGTAATCCTCCTGATCAATAACGTCCTTGACGCCCCACATATTACAATGTCCGCCGTGCTTTGTGAGCTCCGCGCCGTATATGAGAGTTAATCCGTCAACCTCGGGGAAATCCTTACAATTAACGTTATGGTCGGTAATCATAAGAAAATCAAGCTTGCTCTTTTTTGCCTTTTCAATAACCTGCTCCAGGGTTAAGCCTCCGTCGGATGCAACTGTATGGCAATGGGGCACGCCAACATACCATTTGTAACCGTCATAGTTCATAGTGTTTCTCCCTCTGTTTATATTTTATTTAAGTATAATGCCCGAAGAAATTTTTGTCAATTAAAACGCTCTTAATCCTTATTCTTTACTCGCCTTTTTCCTGCCTTTTTTTCATCCTCTGCCAGCTGATAAACCCATATATATCATTTACAAAAAAGGCGACAAAGCATACGACTACTGAAATATATTTCACATCATACAAGCTCGCCAAAATCCATAATACAATCAGCACAATATCATTAGCCGCATATGCCAACGCAAAATACGGACTTCTTCTGAACGTAAGATAAACCGCAAGAAAGCTTGTTGTAACGGAAAGCGTGCTCGGTGCAATGTTGGCGGTTTTGAAATAATCAAGAATAAAATAAAACAGAACAGTAATTGCTGCCGTCATTACCGCAATCAACAGAACTTCAACTTTACTGATGGTATTCACTTTAACTTCCGCTTTATTTCCCTTATAAGGATTTCTCAGCCAGGATATAAGCGCAAATACCGCCATAGGCATTGTCATACCGAGATATGTTATCATTTCTCCGTAATAATTAAAGGAATACGATATGACACCGTACAGCAAACTGAATATAACCATCAGAATTTGTCCGAATGGATTTCCTTTGGCGTTAAAAATGAGCGATGTTACACCTATTAACGATGCGGCAAGTGTCAGATAATTCTCTCTGTCAAAAGCACAAAAGGACAGCACAATGGCAATTACCGACGAACACCACAACACGATTTCACCTATTGAAAAATAATTTTTGATTTTTTTGAATTTAAGCATAATGACCTCTAAAAAAATAAACATCCGCATACACATCTTCTAAGACCTAACGATGTGCAAACGAATGTTTAAAACATTCTACTACTCGGTAGCAGTTTTTACAATTATTTTTCTACATAGTACCACAAAAGCAATATAAATTCAAGTACATTAAATATATATTTCTTATCCGGTTATTCTTTACTTAAGACTTTTTTCTGCCATGATTTTTTACCGCACTCAGGACATCTCATCTTTCGTGTTCTGCCCATATGCGGTGCAAGATTCACTGCCTTGAATGTGGGAACATATCTGTGTCCGCACTCCTGACATTCATAATAACCTGCAACCTGCTCTATCTTCAGCATAACCGGAGCAGCAACGAGAAACGGAACCACTCCGATTACTATAAGCAAAATCCTTAACCATTCTTCCATTTGTACCAGTGACGCAACCGCCGAAAGAACGAGCATAACGGTCAGGAGTATTGCCCCTATTATGATTTCTAAAGACAAGAGTCTTTTATCGGCTTGTTCCTTTTGCTTTACCATTTCAAGTAAGTTGTTTTCTAATTCTTTGTTGTAATTATCCATTTTGACTATCTCCCCACACAATAAATCGTTAACGCTGATTTTGAGAACATCACACAATTCAAGCATTATCGAAGAATCCGGCATTGATTTACCTGTTTCCCACTTTGAAACTGCTCTGTCGGTGATGTTCAGTTTTTCCGCCAACTGCATTTGAGTTAAGTTTTCTTTTTTTCTGCACTCGGCAATAAATTTTCCGATTTTCGCTTGATTCATATGTTGCCTCCTTTCGCTATTAGTATAGCTGTAAATTTACAATCAATCTACATACCAACGGTTGAGTAGGGAGAAATCAACCGTTAGTAGAGTATTTTCTGAGATTGTCAAAAGGTATTTTCTGTATTCTTTTAGAAATTATTTACAATATATCAATGTGTTACGCTTATTTCTCATTCTGTGCCTGAGAAATGACTCATTTTTATAATTGTGAATTAATCTCAGCCCAGACACAAATATCGTCTGCTTTTTCAAATTTACATATATTATCCGCTGAAAAAATTTCTTCGCCGTCAATAAAGATTTTATATCCTTTGCCTTTACCGTAACGCTCGCCGGTTTTATCCCATAAAACAGTAATATACTGTCCATGATATAAAATCCCATCCGCACAGAAATAATCCAAATCGCTTTCATTAAACAGCGGATTAACCGTCAGTGTATTGTCATCCTTCGGGCATATTCCTCCAAGACCACCAAGAACCAAATCGCAGAAAGTGGAATGATTATAGTCCTTTCCCCGTTCCTTCGGATTAAACGGCTTAAAGCTTTTTTTCAGAATTTTTCTTGCAAGCCATTCACCGTTAAAAGGGTCAAGATTTTCATCTATAAAGGGCACAGTCTCGCCATTCTCTGTAAGATAGTGACAGCTTGCATATAAATGGAGTAAGCTGTAATAATGGCTTTTCGTCATCACCGACTGTTTATAGTTACGCAAAAGATTTCCCAATGCAGTTAAGGTCTGGGAAGTTGCAAAAGGCCAGGAAGGTCCGTTCCATAAACATTCGTGATTAAATTTTTTCATAAATTCAGGCGAATTCCGTTCAGCAGTTGTAGGACCGTAGGGTGCATAAAAATAATTCTCATCAAAGAGGAATTTCCATGCCTCTGACTTTTCCGAATCGGGTATATTAAAATACCATGGCACATATCCAATCTGCTCTCTTACCTTCACCAATTCATCCGTATCTGCATTGCGGGTCTTATAAAACTGTGCGTTTTCGTCCCAAAGAAGAGTATTTATTTTCTCTTTAAGCTTTGATGCCTTATCGTCCCAGAGCTTAATATCCTCATTCTTTCCAAGTCTTTCGGCTATTTTCTTCAATGCCATAGCATCGCCGTACATATATGAATTTATTGTAGGGCGAATTCCACTGCCGCCCGCAGAATATTCCATACCGTCACGGCCATCAACCTGATAATACATACCGTGCAAAGAGCTTTTTTCTTTTTCCCAAGCAGAATAATTCTTCTTTAATTTGTCATAAAGCTTCTCGACTTTAGTAAAATCACCTGAAACACAAGCCGCCGCATAGATACTGTCCGCCGCCCAGAAACTGTATTTTCTCGGACTACCGTCGGGAGAAAACCAGAACTCAGCATAAGAATCAAGAAACGCTCTGTCATGAAACCATCTGCCCTCATAAAAATGATGACCTGCAGGGCAACATATAGTATTGTACTTTCCCGACCATAAAACTTTCGGCAAAAATTCCGTTACAACATAGCCTGCCTTGGTTTCTTTAATGTGTTTGCAATATGTATGAAAACGGAAATAGTATATCTCTTCAATGGTTTTATCCGAAATATCTACCAAAGGTATTCCTATTTCATACGGTGTTCTTTTCCCTGTGCTGAAAGAATATAAGCTTTTACAGTGTTCTTTATTCAGAATACAATATTTTTCCATAAAAGTTCCTCTTATTTATATATTACTCTGCACAGTGTACCTACCGGGAAGAATATTATTTACTGAGTATCGGCATTACTGTCATTCTGAGCCTTGCATTTTCTTTTATAACAGATGGTCTGAACCCATAAACGTCATAACAATATCCATGAGTATTACAACCCAAACGGTGTATCCGAGAATCTCCGCCTCACCTGAAAGGTTAAAAAGATTTTTAACGTTATCTTTTGTAATGAAGCCGAACATCGCTGTAACTATACCCCAAAGAATATATCCCACGGAAATAAAAATTCTATGGTTATTATAAACCAATTCTTCATACTGAGTTTTTCTTTAATCATATCTTCAGATCCTTTTATTTACGGCGATTTATTCGGGCAAAACCTGATATGTAACATCTTCAAACTGCATTGTTACTTCTTCGCGGGTAAAGCCCTCAAGATTATATCTATCGGAATAAAAATTATATTTATCAATAGTGAACGTAGTATCAGGTTTGCAGGTTATAATAGTACAGCCTCTCTGCGAACCAAGCTTATCGATGCCTGAATATGCAAAATAGTCAACACTATAGCCGTAACTGAACTGAATACCTTTGTATTCAAAAGTCGTATTATTAACATGGTCATGACCGTTAAACATCGCCTTTGTCGAACCAAGAGCAACCATTTTTTCAAAAAGGTCATCCTCACCGTAAGCGCAGCATACCTGTCTTCCTTCTTCGCCGATTATGCCTTCTATGTATTTGAAATCTTCCGTATCCTTATAGCCGTTTTCGCGGAACTCAGTCCATGCATCGTCCATTTCTACCAAAGGTATATGGAAAAACGCAAGGGATTTAACCGTTCCGTATTGCTTAAACAAACCGCCGTTTACATCTCCCTGAATTGCTTTTATAGCTTTATTGTTTTCGGCGTTCAGTCGCAATATTTCTGATTCATACCATTCAACCTGATTGGGATGAATGTTATCATAATCACCCTTAATGCTTCCAATAATTGTATCTTCGGTATAAGCCTGAGAGTCAATTAAAATTATAGCCTGGGTAATAATTCCTTTTGAGTTTTTAATTTCAATAGTGTGATTTCCGTAGCCGTCCACATCTTCGGGACCTGCCTGGAACAGACAATATTTGTATTCTTCACTTTCATAAAATGAAGCGAGTGACTCTCTGTCAAAATATGAATATGCTTCGGCATCGTGATTACCAAAAGTAACATCCCAATAAACCCCAAGGCTCTCCATAAGGTTAGCGAAAGCCTTTGCACCACTGAAATTATTGAAAGTGCCGGCTCTATACGGTACCGGGAAAGCAATATCCCCCGTTGCAATAACAAGGTCAGGCTTTTCTCTTGTTACCATGGCTGCAACTGCGTTAAGTGCTTTTTCATCCACACCCTTTGTCATAAAACCGCCACCGATATGAATGTCGGTAAGCTGCATCACCTTAAAATCACCGTCAGTGGTAAAATACCAGTTGCCGTTTTCATCCTTCTCGGGAACAAGTTGATTTTCAAACGCTACTTTATTATAAGAGTTGCCGGTTTTCAGAAGATGTTGAACCGACAAATAATTGGTTCCTGTTATCAGGACTGCAATCACAACAATTATTAAAGCTGAAAAAAGCAAAGCCTTCTTACATTTTGTACGTTTTCCCTTTGACACAAGCGTCACTCCTTTTAATAAAATATACATTAAATTAAATCTTGATCTGCAAACTGATTATACACAAAAAAATAATAAAAAACAATAATTTGATTGTTTAATAAGTACAAATATATGCCACAATAACAAAAAATAAGGGCTGCCGTCGGTAGCCCTTATTTCCCAAACATCACATAATCATTTTCTGTGCGCGTATTTGCAATATAATCACTTTTTTTGAGTCCGATTTTGTTATCTTTATATGTTTTCAAAATTTCCCTGCTCATATTTGTCAAATCATCACGTAAAAGTGCTTCATCTACGCTTAAAAGTAATACTTCACTGTTTTCATAACCGTCGGATTTCGGCTCACCCGATACATATTCCGCAGTAAACACCGCACACCATTGCTCACTTTTGAATTGCATTGAATATAAATCTTTTGCCTTACAAACTACGCTTGTTTCTTCAAAAATCTCTCTTTCAATGGCAGTTGTAGGTATTTCATTCTCTTTCACGTACCCGCCCGGCAACAAAATTCGGTCTTTAGCCGTGCCGTAAGTGTGCCTGACAAGTAAAATTTTATTATCAATCTCAACAATACCGCAAACGGCAAAAAATTTATTATTTCGTTCTGTTTTTTCTTTTTTGAATAAAGACATAAAACATACTCCTAATGATCTTATAAACCTATATTTTTCTTATCTTTTGCATATTTTCCTGAATCAGGAAATTCATTGATAATTAACTCAACAAATTTTTCAGAAAAGCCATATAATTTCAAATCATCAAGAGCAACGAAACGCACTTCAAAAATTGGATTATTCTCATATTTATTGGACGGCAACTCAATTTCACCGCCTACTCTTTTTAATAAAAATGTAATATGTAACAATGTATTTGAACTTGCAGAAACATCGCATAAATAAAGCATTTTTATAATTTCTATATCTAATCCGGTTTCCTCTTTCATTTCTCGGATAATTCCTTGTTCAAGAGTTTCGCCTTGTTCTAACTTTCCACCGGGCAAAGACCAGTTTCTCTTCTCGCTTACTTTTTGTTTAACCAACAATATTTTATCATCTTCAATTAAAATTCCTGTAACACGAATATTGAAATTATATTTATCAGATGTTCTGCTCATTTCATATTCTCCTTAGCGGTGTTGATAGATTTTATCAACAAAACTCTTATTGTAGAGCACAACTTATTCAAATGTTTATATTGCTCTTCTGTAATCGATTCAGTTTTATACAACATTTCAAGCCACTTACCTGTTTCGGATGCTTCCTTAAGTGAAATCTGAAGTTTAGCAATAAAATCAGCTCTTCCGTGAGCATATTTACTCTCTGCAATATTTGCACAAATACTCGTTGCACTTCTGCAAATTTGATTTGAAATAACTGTTTCACCTTGTTTCTTTAAATCTTTGCACATATTCAAAACATCAACAGATAATTGCATTGATAAATCGCCAAGTTTATCTTCTTTCTTCATAATCTCACTCCAATCATAAGTTCATTATAACATAAAAAACTATCTTTTACAATCTGTTTGCCGTCAGGCAACTTCATTACGCAGTACTTCATTGCGTAGCACTTCATTAACGTAAGATAACTTCATTCATTTATGTCCTTACAATGAAGTTCAAGTAAACTTGAAATGAAGTTTGCACCATAAACGGCACAAAATGAAGTTATGTCCTGCGGACATAAATGAAAAAAGCAAGTCTTTCGACTTGCTTTTTTGGCGCCTCAAGTAGGACTCGAACCTACGACAACTCGGTTAACAGCCGAGTGCTCTACCGACTGAGCTATTAAGGCAGGTATAGCTGGATGAAGTTCATCCAGCATTTGTGTCGGCATCGCCCTATTTTCCCAAGCGGCTTCCCACTAAGTATCTTCGGCGCTGTTGAGCTTAACTACCGTGTTCGGGATGGGAACGGGTGGACCCTCAACGCCATCAACACCGACTATATATAAACGGCATAAACCGTTTAATGCTTTTAAAATGGTGACCCGTACGAGATTCGAACTCGTGTTGCCGGCGTGAGAGGCCGGAGTCTTAGGCCACTTGACCAACGGGCCACATAAATGCGAATCGTATGGGTAATTGGTGCACCTTCAGGGACTCGAACCCTGGACACCCTGATTAAGAGTCAGGTGCTCTACCAACTGAGCTAAAGGTGCGAATGATCCCATTTACAAGGTTATATACCCTGAAAACTGAACAAAGTGAAAGCGAAAGAAACAAACGAAATGGTCAAGCCCTCGACCTATTAGTACTGCTTAGCTGAACATGTCACCATGCTTACACACGCAGCCTATCAACCTCATAGTCCTTGAGGGGTC
>JAZULQ010000059.1:0-78518 GCA_045603185.1 Acutalibacteraceae bacterium | reverse complement strand
AGACCACAGCAGAATCCCAACGGCTACGCACAGCCCCAGTACAGACCACAGCAGAATCCTAACGGCTATGCACAGCCTCAGTACAGACCACAGCAGAACCCCAACGGTTATGCACAGCCTCAGCAGGCACAGCAGAATTCTGATAATTATATTTATTCTGCTAATACTCCTGCTCAGTCCGATAACAGCAGAAATATAAATACGGACAATACTGATAAGAAACAAAAAAGTAAAGGTCCCAAGACACCTAAAGGCGGCGGAAAGAAGAAAATAATAATACCCATAATAGCAGTTATATTGGTAATTGCCATTGTTGCAGGTGCTATAGGTATAGGCATTTACAGCGGCAAAATTGATACCACGGATTATGACAGTGAAGGCGCATTTTCTTCTAAAAGTGAAGCACATGCAGTCGCAGATGTTAAGTTTAAAGACAATGTGTACATAGTTTCGGATGTAGACAGTGCACAGGACGGCTTTGAAAATGTTGTTGTAAACGGTGATAAGTATACTGTTTGTTATACAAGCGGATTACCCGAAGAGCTTTCTTCTTTAAAAGAAGGTAGTATCTTCTGTTTCCCGTCGGATGCCGGAAACAGCATTGCTTGCTTTGAAATGGGCTTCTGCGGAAGAGTTGTTTCAAAGGATGCTGATTCAATTACATTTACAGTTCCTTCTATGGAAGAAGTTTTCAGCGATTTTAGTTTGTGCCTTGACGGTGACGTAGCGGATTATGCCGATTTTACTCCCGCGCAGGGTGTAAGAGTTGCAGAATATATCCCGGCTTCCGCGCCCGCTTTCCAAAGTGCCTCTGCAAATTTCATCGGTGCTTCTGCTTCGGGTAACGGTACAATAGCTTACAATGATGAGGTTACAATAGGTGATTACACCTTTAAGCCTGATTTTAAATATGTAGCTCCTACACAAAGTGCGGTGTTACCCGGTTATAATATGCTTTGTGACAAGCTTAAGCTTGAATTAGGTATCGAAAGAAAGAATGATGACTATACTAACTCAGCAATAACAGGTAGTGTTGAGTTGGAAGATTTAGCCGTAAAGATGGATATCGCCTGGAACGAGGATGCTAACGGCAATGTTAATGTTGAACGTTACGACGTAGGTTTTGCGGCGTATACAAAAACAAAAGTATCTTACAAAGATACTTTAGAAGTGGGCTTGGATGATTTGCCGTTCATAGGTGGCGGTAGCAGTCCGATAATTGAGGTTGTCGATGTTACAGCGGCGGAAAGCGGAAAAATAGTTTTAGGTTCATACGTATTCGGCTTTGAAGCGGACGTTCCGGGTTTTGATAACGATACCAATAAAATCAGCTACCTTTCTGCAGGTATAGTAGTCCAGCTTTCCGTAACCGCAAAGGGCGAGCTTTCAATAGAGTGTTCGTTGGATAACTCGGGCTTCTATATGGCGGAATTAAGCTCGGAAAACGGCTTTACCGGCTTAGCAAAATCATATGATTATCCTTCACCGGTGTTATATACAGGTGAGTACACCGAAGAGCAACAAGCAAGCCTGCCCGAAACAAAAATGACTTTTGAAGGTAGTCTGGAATTGAATGCTGCCATAGGTCTGGATGTGGGTATATGTATTTTCGGTATGGTTCCGGTAAAATTCGCAAACAACATTTATGAGCTTGATATTGTATCTGAATTTTCAGAAGAGCACAGTAGCAGTCAGGAGGTTGATACAACAGATAAAACCTCAAAATTACTTGATGACAATATTGAAAGTATTGCTTTAAAAACAAACTCAACGTTAAAATTCCATTTAGGAGCAAAGGTTAATTTCATTGGTGAAACTACTTTATTTGACGTTGGCGTGGAGACAGTAATTTTCAACAAGGACCTTTACCGCTATCCCGAGACAATTCCCTTTGACCACTCTCAGTGCGGTTTCGGTAACGTATTCGTAGGTGATTACTACACTACTGATGAAATTGAAGCAACCTTCAGAGCATTTGAAGAAGAGGCGGGAATTGACAGCGTTATCAGCGACATTAAAGATGGTGCGGGAAATGTTGTAATAGAGACCTTTACTCAGGAGTTAGGCTTGATGCTCGGCGAAATTGACCCATCCCTGGATGCTGAGTTAGACGGTAGTTTGAAGTATTACTCATCAGGTGCGATTTACATAGTTGATGGATACGGTAGGGTATCCATGGCAATAGTAACCGGTGAGGATATTTATAACGAGGGCGGTTATCATCCGGGTGTAAGTATCAAAAAGACAGAGCAGTTGTACGGAAGTCCTGACTTCTCGGAAAAAATAGAATTTGAGATGAATGAGGTACTGAGGTACGTCCTCAATGAAGCAGGTATACCTTTAGGCGAAACACAAGATATTGATTTAACGGTTTGTTCCTACAAATCTCAGGATTCGAATGAAGAAATGTTACTGTTATTCTCGGGAGATGAGCTCGCCGCGATTATTCTTACAGTAACTGAGTAACAAAAAAACAGTCGTCGTATCGACGACTGTTTTTTTTATTATATTGCGGCTTCGTATCCCTCATCTACAATAGCTTTAATAAGTATCTCGTCCGGGATATCCTTTGACAATTTTACTTTTGCTAAATTTTCCTGGTGGCTTGCGGTGGCTTCCGTGACGCCGTCGATAGCTGTGAGTGCTTTTACTACGTGGGCCTCACAACGGGGGCACATCATACCGTTTACTTTAATAGTTTTTTCCATAAAATCTTCACCTTTCTTAATTGTTTGTATAGTGTTTTGTGAATGGGTTTCTTTAGCTTCTTTAATTAATCCGGATTTGAAAAATCTTAGTCTCAAAGCGTTGGTTACAACACAAATTGAACTCATACTCATAGCCGCTGAGCCTATCATCGGGCTCAGCTTTAAACCAAGTAACGGATAAAGAGCACCTGCCGCAAGAGGGATTCCGAGAATGTTGTAGAAAAACGCCCAGAATAAGTTTATTCTGATGTTACGCATTACGGCTTTGCTGAGTTCAACGGCTTTTACTGCATCGAGTATTGAACTTTTAATAAGGACAATATCCGCGGATTCTATTGCAATATCCGTGCCTGCTCCGATTGCTATACCTACATCAGCTCTTGTAAGGGCAGGGGCATCGTTTATGCCGTCTCCGATAAAGGCGATTTTTTCACCTTTTTCCTGCAACAGACGTATAGTTTTTTCTTTGTCGGAGGGTAATAATTCAGCAAAAACTTCGTCGATGCCGACTTCTTTTGCGATGAATTCTGCCGTAGACTTGTTGTCACCGGTGAGCATTACGGTTTTCTTGCCTAAAGCCTTGAAAGCCGAAATTGCATTGATACTGTCATCGCGTACGGTATCTGACACAGCAATTATGCCGATTATTTCTGAATCTCTTACAAAAATAAGCGGTGTTTTACCTTGGGTTGAAAGCTCGTTTAATTTCTTTTCAAATGGACTGAAATCTATATTATTTTCTTTTAAAAACCGTATATTTCCCGAACTGAATTTTTGTCCGTTTATTGTGCCGCTGACACCTTTGCCCTGGTACGCTTTAAAGTCACAGAGCTCCGGAAGCGTAAGGTTCAATTCATCAGCTTTATTTCGTACAGCGGCAGCAAGCGGATGTTCACTGCCTTTTTCCAGTGCCGCGGCGAGAGTAAGAAACTCCTTTTCGGAAAGAGCTTTGTCAATAACAATTACGTCGCTGACACTCATTTGTCCTGATGTTACAGTGCCTGTTTTATCAAGAACTATTTTATCTACACTTCCCAGCGTTTCCAGAGCGGCGGCTGATTTAATCAGTATACCGTTTTCGGCTGCCTTACCGGTACCCGCCATAATTGCAACCGGAGTTGCCAGACCTAAGGCGCATGGGCAGGAAATTACAAGAACCGTAATTCCGAAGGATAAGGCACTTTCAAATTCCGTGCCTGCAATCATCCATATTCCGAAAGTTATCAGTGAAATTGCCATAACAATGGGAACAAATACACCGCTGACTTTATCTGCTAATCTTGCTATGGGTGCTTTGGAGGAGCCTGCCTCGTCAACAAGACGGATAATTTGCGAAAGCGTTGTGTTTTCACCAACCTTTGACGCGGTCATACGGAAAGTTCCGTTTTTATTAAGAGTAGCCGATATAACTTCATCACCGGAGGTCTTTTCAACCGGTAAGCTTTCGCCGGTTACAGCTGATTGGTCAATATAGCCTATACCATCAGTTACAATTCCGTCTACGGCAATACGTTCGCCGGGACGGATTATCAGCTCGTCACCGACTTTAACATCCTCGGCCTCTATTGTTATTTCTTTGCCGTTTCTGATAACGTTTGCAGTTTTCGGTGATAAATCAATTAGCTTGCCCAGGGCGTCACTTGTTTTGCCTTTGGAGCGTGTTTCCAGGTATTTGCCTATGGTAACCAATGTTAAAATCATTGCACTTGACTCAAAATAGAGCTGGTGTGAATAATGCTTTATAACATCAATATCACCGCGCGGAGCCGCATAAGCCATCATCATAACTGCAAATACGCCGTATAAAAATGACGCTGAAGAGCCTAATGCAACGAGTGTATCCATATTGGCGGCACGTTTTATAAGACCTTTGAAGCCCGAAATGAAGAATTTTCGGTTAATTATCATTACGGGAATTGTAAGAAGCATCTGAGTAAGTGCGTTTATAAGGGCATTTTCTGTGCCTTCCAGGATAGATGGCAGAGGCAGATGAAGCATACCGCCCATAGCAATGTACATAAGAACAGCAAGAAAAATAACAGAACTGATAAGTCGTTTTTTCATACCGTGTTCTTTATCGGCTTCATCTTTTTTTCGTTCAGCCCATTCGGATTTTAATGTGCTTTTTTTACCGCTTTCGCCGTAAAGGGAGGCTCCGTATCCAATGTCGGTTACGGCGTTTATAAAATCCGTCTCGGATAGTTTTTGGTCGTCGTACTCAACTACCATGTAGCCGTTGAGTAGATTTACATCGGCATTTTCTGTGCCGTCAAGCTTCAATGCGGCTTTTGTTACATTAGCCTGACAGGCGGCGCAGGTCATACCGGTTATTTTGAATTTTGCTTTTTTCATAGGTTTCTCATCATTTCATTAGTTTTTGAAGTGTGGCAACAAGTTCATCGATTGTGTCGTCGTTACCGTTTCGTATATCATCTGCCACGCAGGTTCTTATATGGTTTGCAAGCAGCTCTTTGTTAAAGGCGTTGAGCGCCGCGTTTACCGCGCTGACTTGTATTAATATATCCGTGCAATAAGTGTCGGTTTCCACCATTTTTTTAATGCCTCTTATCTGACCTTCTATTCTGTTAAGGCGGTTTATAAGGGCTTTATGTTCGTCTTCAGAACGCTGTTTTGTTTTGTGATTACAACAAACTTTATTATCCGTAATAAACACCTCCAGTATACCCATAGGGGGTATATTTATAATAAACTATCTTCGGTATAAAGTCAATACATTGTTGACAAAGGCTTTTTTTATATGGTAACATTTTATGGTAAACTATATATGCCGAAAGAGGCGGTTTTTAATGGAAAAATATGTTGAAGAAATACTTGCTCCCAAGCTTCAGGGCGATGGGGGATGGGTGGAATTCATCTCCCTTGAAAATGGTGAGCTTACTCTTTTATTCCGCGGTGAATGTTCAAAGTGCCTTATATTGCACCGTTGCACCGACTGGATTGAACAGGAAATAAAGCGCGATTTGAAGAAAACCGTTAAGGTTATCGCAATACGTAAGAGACCATATTTTCAGGATGTGTGAGGTGTAAATTATGGCACATATTAAGGTTGTAAGGCGTTCAATGCGCCCCGAGGAGTGGACGGATTTACGCTTCGGATGGCTCAAACGTCATATATATGATAAAAAATGGGAGATTGAAAACCTTTTAATTCGGGATGCACGTCAGGTTGACGAGATGCAGTTTGAATATTATTCGGATGATTACCGACCTCTTAAAAAGGGCGACATGTATTTCACTCCCGACGGTACAGCTTTTATCAAAGCGGACGTAAATATCCCCTATGAATTAAAGGGCAAACAGCTTTGGTTTTCTCTTAAAACAGCGGCGGAAATATGTGTTCAGGTCAACGGCAGATATATAGGTGGCGTTGACCCCAATAGAGAGCGTATGTTGCTTTCGCCATATATAAATGAAAACGAAACCTTGCACTTTGAAATGATGGGTTATAACCGTAGTAAACCCGATGACGAGCGCAACCCCGAGAGCCTTTCCGTGCGCGGATGCCGTCAGGTGTTTGAGGGTGCGTATATCTGCACGGTAAATGATGACGTTCAAAGCCTTGTTTACGATTTTGAGCTTCTTCTCGACATTGCAAAGAGTGAGCTTTTTAACGAAGATTACCGTAATTTTCTTAATAAAGAACTTAATAACGCAATGAATTTTATCGACTTTGAGGGCGAAGAGCTAACAGGCGTTAAAGAGGCGGCGCAATATATAGAAGATATAATTTATGCTAACGATACGTATAAAGGTAGCGGTGATGTGGCACTTGTGGCACATTCTCACCTTGATATAGCCTATTATTGGCGAAAAATTCACGCTGTTCAGAAGAATCTCAGAACAGTTCTCATACAGCTTCGCCTTATGGATAAATATCCCGAGTTTAAGTATGCCCATACTCAGCCTTATGTCTATGAAACTCTCGAAAAATATTACCCGGAAGTTTTTGAAGAGTTGAAAGAAAAGGTTGCAAACGGACAGTTTGAGCCTGTGGGCGCAATGTATGTTGAACCCGATTGCAATGTTCCGAGCGCAGAAAGCCTTATAAGACAATGCCTTTACGGTCAGCAGACATATAAGCGTATGTTCGGAAAACGTGTAAACAACGCCTGGCTTCCCGATGTTTTCGGCAACAGTTGGATTTTACCCCAGATACTTAAGAAAAGCGGCGTTGATTACTTCGTTTCAAACAAAATGTCAACGTGGAATGATACAAACAGATTCCCTCATAATAACTTCATATGGCGCGGTATTGACGGCAGTGATGTTTACGCCTGCGTTCCGCCTACCCACTTTATAACCTGGAATATGCCCAGCCAGATTCAGGAGAACTGGGAGGCGTATATTGATAAGGACAGCGGCGGACAGACACTTAATATGTTTGGCTACGGTGACGGCGGTTCAGGCTGTACAGAAGAAATGATTGAAATGATGCGCCGTTTTGATAAGCTTTCAATTATGCCTAAATGCACTCATACAAGCGGTGCAGAATTCCTTGAAAAGAACCTGAAGGATAATAAAAATCTTCAGGTGTGGGACGGCGAGCTCTACCTTGAAATGCACCGCGGTACGTTTACCACTAAAAGTTATATGAAGCGCGCAAACCGCAGAATTGAAAATAAATTCAGAACTGCAGAAATGCTTTGTCTTATGCGTGGCGAGGATAAAACCGAGATTATTACAGAGCTTTACAAAAAGTTCCTTGTAACGCAGTTCCACGATATTTTGCCCGGCTCTCATATTCATCCGGTATACGAGGATGCTATGAAGGATTATGCAGAGGTTGAAAAGGCACTTGATGCGATTATCGGCACAGGCAGTAAATACTTTAACACCCTTAATATGGAGCGCAATGCTTTGACCTTCGTAAAAAATAAAAAGGGTACTGCTACACGCTACGGTGAAAAGGGTAACTGGATTGTGCCCAATATGAAAGCACTGACCTCGTCAAATCTTCGTAAAACCGATTTTAAAGGCGAATGGTTTAACGTGAACGGCAAGACAATAGAAACTCCGTTCTATATTGCAAAGTTAAATGACGACGGCTCTTTGGCGTCGCTTTACGATAAAGAGCTTTCCAGAGAGTGGGTAAAGGGTAATTTCAACAAGCTTAAAATATACGTTGATTGCCCCGGTAACTACGATGCGTGGGATATACTTCCCAATTACCGCGAAAAGGAGATAGAAGTGGAAGTTAAATCTCCTGCTTGTATTTGCGAAAGCGACGGTGAAAGTGTAACTTTCGGCGTAATGCTTGGCACAGAAAAATCAGACTGGGAAATGAAAATCAGATTTTTCAGAAGAAGTCGCGGAATTGAAGTTGAAAATAATGTTGACTGGAATGAAAAGCATAAGCTTGCTAAAGCGGAATTTGATTGCAATATTTTAACGAGAAAAGCTCTTTGTGATACTTCTGCAGGATTTATTGAGCGCGAAACCCACCGTAACACAACATGGCAGCAGGCGAGATTTGAAACCTGTCACCACAAATGGTGTGATATGTCGGAGTCGGGCGGCGGTATTGCCCTTGTGAACGACGGTAAATATGGCGCAGGCTTCCTTGATAATTCAATGAGCCTTTCGCTGCTTCGTGCCACGGAACGCCCCGACGTTACTTCTGACATTGGAAAGCACAGCTTTTGTTATATGATTGTGCCCCACGAAGGTGATGCGGTAACTGCCGATATTAACGGTCTTGCCCATCAGTACAATACACCCATTATAAAGGCGGATTGTGAGTGGTCTCTGCCTACATTCGAGCCACTGTATATGCAGGCGGCAAAGAGAAGTGAAGACGGCACAATGACCGTTATAAGGCTTTCGGAGCAGGACGGCAAACGCGGTCAGATAAAATTACCCCATAAGGTCAAGCTTCTCAATATGCTCGAAGATATTGAGGGCGAAACAGATATAATTGAATATAAGCCATTTGAGATTATTACGATTGGTGTATAAGAAAAATTCACTTGCCTCAAGTCGAGGTAAGTGAATTTTTTTATTTTTGAAAAAATTTATGTCAAAAACTGCTTGTTCTGACACTATATAACAGAGAGTGAATTGAAATGAGTTAAAAAACAGAAAAAGGGGCGTTGAAAATGATTTTTATTTATAGGATCTTTTAGTGTCAGTAATGCCTGAAATGTAATCAATACTTACATCGTAAAATAAAATTTATGGAGGTAATGTTATGAAGATCAGAAAAATAGTTTCATTGGTACTGAGCTTTGCTATTTGCTTTTCCATTTGTGCAAATTTCAGTATGGCAGAGGCTGCAGATGAAAATTCAGATAAACTGACTTTTACACTCAGCAGTGACGGCACTTACTATCTGGTAGGCGCAAAGGATACCTCTGTTACAGGTGAGGTTGCAATTCCTGCCACCTATGAGGGTTTGCCTGTTCGTCAGGTTAATTCTTATGGCTTTAAAGAATGTACCGGAATTACCAAGGTTACTCTGCCGGAAGGTATTGAAAGATTAAGCACGGGTGCATTTATGGATTCCGGCTTAACTGAAATAGTTTTGCCTTCGACTCTTAAATATATTGCAAATTATGTTTTCAGAGGTTGTGTAAATTTAAAAAATATTGATATACCCAATTCTGTTACACATATAGGTGAGGCTGTATTCGGTAAATCGGGACTTGAAAAGCTCGTTATTCCCGATAGTGTTGTATATAGAGATGTTAAAAATGTTGGAGGCAAAACTCCTTTCAATGCGCAATGGCTTGCAAATAGTTGTGATTCCCTTAAAGAGGTAGTTTTGCCGGGTAATATGACCGAAATAGGGCAGAGTGCTTTCAGTTGGTGTGTAAGTCTTGAAAAAGTAATAATTCCCAATACTGTCACAAATATAGCTTCAGGTGTATTTAATAACTGTTCAGTATTAAGGGAGCTTTATATTCCTGATTCGGTGTCTACAATAGACAAGGATGCATTTCATGGTCTTGAGCTGGCGGTGATTAGCTTGCCTGCAAATGTGCATTTTACTGATAGCGTGCCTACATACCATGATTGGTCATATAAAATGGACCATATCCTTTTCAGGGGTACTGAAGAACAGTTCAACACAATGATAACTGAAATGGAAATTGAAATCGATCAACATTTCGATTACAATACAGTTCATTTTAATTGCACCGCTGAAGCTCCAAAATTAACAAATACAACAAGAGTAGCGGCTAATTGCTTACAGAAATCAAAAATCTATTACAGCTGCTCCGAATGTGGAGAAAACATCTGTACTATGGGCGGAGCTTACGGTGAGCATATTTACGGTGAAGACGGTAACTGTGTTATGTGTGCCTTTCCTGAAACTGAAACAAACAAATATCTTACTTTTACCGAAGTTTATGACAAAGACGGCAGGGAGATTGTTTCATACAATGTCACAGATTGTGATACATCAGTTTCAGGTGCACTTTTAGTCCCCGGTGAATATAAGGGCTTACCTGTTAAGGGAATTACAGATGGTGCTTTAGCAGGGTGTAAAGATGTTAAATCTATAATCATAGGCGAAGGTGTTGAGACCATCGGTAAGAGGGCCTTCTGGCAATGTGACAGCCTTGAGGCTTTGACACTTCCGGGTTCTCTACTCAGTATTGATGATGACCCCTTCTGGGGAACTGAAGAAAAATTTTCTGATGTTTATATTTCAGACATTCAATTCTGGTGCGAAATAGATTTTTCGGATATTGGTGTAGCCAATCCCTTGGGCGAAGGTGAAAACCTATATCTTAACGGCATACTTGTGGAAGACTTAGTTCTTCCGTGGTATGTAACAGAAGTAAAGGATACTGCTTTTTATGACTGCGAGTCAATTAAATCCGTTACTTTTTCGGATAAAATTGAGCATATAGGGGAATACGCATTCTATGGTTGCCCCAATCTTACTGAGGTAAACATCCCTGACGTACCTGTGCAAATTGACATCCACGCTTTTGAAAATACGCCAATATATGATGATGCAAATAATTGGGAAAATGGAGCTTTCTATATAGATAATCATCTTATAAATTTCTTAGGCGAAGCGGATGAACTTGTAGTCAGGGATGGTACCGTTGATATCGCACAAAGAGCATTTGCAAGAACAAATTATTCGGGTGATAAGATAATAAAGAAGCTTGTTTTACCCGATTCACTTGTGAAAATCTGTGATGAGGCGTTTCAGGATTCTGCATATCTTGAAGAGATAACATTTGGTACGGGTCTTAAAAGTATAGGTGAATATGCGTTTGAAGATTGTGCTTTGCTTAACTCTCTTGAGTTCAAGAGTCTTGAAGAGGTTGATGATTTTGCATTCCGCGGAGCTGACAGCGTTAAAAAGCTTAATATCCCTGCAAACCTTGAAGAATTTAATCCCATGGCTTTCATAGGTATTGAAAAGCTTGAGACATTAACCTGCGATGAAGATAATACGAAATTCAAGGTGAATACAGACGGCGGTTTATACACGAAAGACGATAAAGAACTGGTCTTCTTCGGTGATTCCTTTGAAACAACCTACGTTTTACCGGAAGTAACAACCAGAATTGCCGACCTTGCTTTTCTGAGTGCGGCTGCTTTGAATGATATTACCCTTCACGATAACGTAGAGGATATAGGTTACCACGCCTTTGCAGGTACAAATTATTACAGGACATCAAAAGCCTCTGATGTATACGTAGGCAAATATCTTATTGATACATATTCTGAAAATCTTGTGGTTAAAGCTGGCACATTAGGAATAGCTGACGGTGCATTGGAAAGCTATAATTTAAAAACCGTCAAGCTTCCCGAGTCCCTCAGGTTTATAGATGGTACTTTTGAAACTCTTACAACGATTGATGTTGCGTCATTAGATATGTGGTTGGGTCTTGCTTTCAATAATCCTGCTGAAATTCAGCGGTTGAAAAATATTTATATTTCAATAGATGGAAATATACCTACTGAAATAGAAATCCCATACGGTACAACATCTCTTTGCTCATATCTTTTAGGTAATTGCGCTAACCTTAAGACAATTACGATTCCTGAAACTGTTACAACAATAGAAGACGGAGCTTTTTATAATTGTACAGATAATTTACATATTTATTGTCTTAACGGTAGTGCGGCGCATACCTTTGCAGCGGATAAAGGCATCAGATTTAAAACCTTTGATATCGTTTCCAAGGGCGTTGCCCGTATAGACCATGTAAATAAGTATATATACACAGATTTATATAATTTGTCGGATATTTATAACCTGATAACTGTAACACAACAAAAAACTCATTTTGCCTTGGGTAGTCAGTACAGTAACGGAAACCATATCTGGGGTACAGGTTCAACCATAACCATTTATGAGGATGAAAGCAGAACGGATTATACATTGGTTATAAACGGAGATATAAATGGTGATAGTGCGCTTGATGTTCTTGACATTTCGTTTATCGAAAAATCAATCAACAGTAATTGTGAATTAAATAAATACAGTACCGTTGCGGCGGATATTAACGGTGACAGTGAGATTACCGTTGCAGACTATCAGCAGACATTAAATAAAATATTAGCATAAAATAATACGGTTGATACTCGTTGATGAGGTATCAACCGTATTTTATTGCAGACAAAATAGGAAACAATGCGGCAGTGAATTTGCATTTTGTAATCAGAAACCTCTCACATTCATTTGAACGTGAGAGGTTTTATGGTTATTTAAGTTTTGCTTTAACGATTTCTTCTGCTTTTTCAAGGGCTTCGGGGATTTTGCTGATATCCTTACCACCTGCCATAGCAGAGTCGGGTTTGCCGCCACCTGAACCACCGGCAATCTGTGCGATTTCACGGACGATGTTACCTGCGTGTGCGCCGTTTGCAATAGCATCTTTTCCGCAATAGCAAGCGAATGAGCAGGTGCCCTTTGCAGGCTGTTCTGCCGCAAGGATAACAACTATATCTTCGCCCTTATCCTTTGAGGAGTCGAGCATTGAACGTAATGAGCCTGCGTCTGCTTCACCGATAGAAGCGGTTATAACCTTAACTGCGCCTACCTGCTTGCAGTTGTCAAAGAGGTTTCCGGCTTTTTGTTTTGCAATTTCAGCTTTAAGCTCTTCGAGTTCTTTCTCTTTAGCTTTAAGCTCCTGGGTAAGAGCCGCCGCTTTATTGGCGAGCTCGTTTACGTTGCCGAGCTTCATAGCGGTTGCTGTATCGTGAATAAGCTTTTCCTTACTATTAAGGTGGTTAATAACGCCGAATCCGGTTACACCTTCAATTCTTCTTACACCTGCGGCAACAGAAGATTCGGAAACTATACGGAAAAGACCGATGTTACCTGTGTTCTTAACGTGTGTACCACCGCAAAGCTCTGTTGAAAAATCACCTGCAGAAACTACGCGGACAGTATCACCGTATTTTTCACCGAAAAGTGCCATTGCGCCTTTTTTCTTAGCGTCGTCAATGCTCATTTCTTCAGTAATAACGTCAGCAGATGAAAGGATAACCTCGTTTACTCTGTTTTCTATTTTTTCAATTTCTTCTGCAGTAAGAGCGGAGAAGTGTGAAAAGTCGAAACGTACTGCGTTTTCGTTTACAAGCTGACCTGCCTGCTCAACGTGTGTACCGAGAGCCTCACGAAGCGCCGCCTGAAGAAGGTGAGCAGCTGTATGGTTTCTCATAATAGCCTGACGGCGTACAGCATCAACTGTTGCGGTTACTTTGTCGCCAACATTTATAGCATCACCTTCGGTGAGTGTACCGTGGTGGAGGATAACACCCTCGGCTGTTTTAGTTGTGTTTGTAACTGTGAAAACATTGTCGCCCATAGTGATAACACCGGTGTCACCGACCTGACCGCCACTTTCTGCGTAGAAAGAAGATTCGGAAAGAACGATAACAGCGTCAGTATCAACGCCTACGAAATCAACCTTTTCGCCGTTGGCGGCAATAGCGAGAACTTCGCCGCAGCTTTCAGTTTCTTTGTAGCCTGTGAAGACTGTTGAGCCACATTCTTTGAAGGAAACGTCGGAGCTTTTCCAACCTTCGGTGCCTGCAACATTACGTGCGGCTTTGGCTTTTGCCTTTGCCTCAGCAAGATATTTTTCAAATTCTTCGTTGTTGACGGTCATACCGTTTTCTTCAACGATTTCTCTTGTTAAGTCGATGGGGAAACCATATGTGTCCTGAAGCTTGAAAGCATCTGCACCGGAAAGAACGGTGCCCTCTGTTTTCTTAATCATATCATTAAGAAGCTCAAGACCGCTGTCGATGGTTTTGTAGAAGCTGTTTTCTTCCATTGAAATAACTTTGATAATATAATCCTGCTTTTCACGGAGACCGGGATATGCGTTTTCGTTTTCCTTAATAACAGTTTCACAAACTTCTGCAAGGAAAGGTCTTTCGATTCCTAAAAGTCTGCCGTGACGTGCAGCTCTTCTGAGGAGTCGTCTTAAAACATAGCCTCTGCCTACGTTCGAGGGAATAACACCATCACCAATCATAAAGGTTGTAGAACGGATATGGTCTGTAATAACACGAAGTGAAATATCGCTCTTTTCATTTTCGTGGTATTTTACGCCTGCGATTTCCATAATGTGCTTCATAATATTCTGCACGGTGTCAACTTCAAAGATGTTATTTACATCCTGGCAGATGCAAGCGAGTCTTTCGAGACCCATACCGGTGTCGATGTTGGGGTTTGCAAGGGGAGTGTAGTTGTTTTTTCCGTCGTTTTCAAACTGTGTGAAAACAAGGTTCCAGAATTCAACAAAACGGTCACATTCACAACCAACTTTACAATCGGGGCTTCCGCAACCGTATTTTTCACCGCGGTCATAATAAAGCTCTGAACAAGGTCCGCAGGGGCCCTGACCGTGTTCCCAGAAGTTATCCTCTTTGCCGAAACGAACCATATGGTCGGGTTTAACTCCAACCTCTTTGGTCCAGATGTCGTATGCCTCGTCGTCATCAAGATAAACACTGCAATAGATTTTATCCGCATCCATACCAATAACTTCGGTACAGAATTCCCAAGCCCACGGAATAACCTCTTTCTTGAAATAATCACCGAAAGAGAAGTTACCGAGCATTTCAAAATATGTGCCGTGACGTGCGGTGATACCTACACGCTCAATATCAGGTGTACGGATACACTTCTGGCAGGTTGTGACTCTCTTTTTAGGTGGAGTTTCTTCACCGGTAAAGTATTTTTTCATAGGTGTCATACCTGCGTTGATAAGAAGGATACTCTTATCGCCCTGAGGTACGAGGGGAAAGCTCGGAAGTCTGAGATGGTCCTTGCTTTCGAAGAATTTAAGATACTTTTCTCTTAAATCATTAAGTCCTGTCCATTCCATTAATTATTCACTCCGTTCATAAAATTTTGCATAAAAAAAGCGCGCTTTTGAACAAATCGGGACGGCATACGCCGCGGTACCACCCGAATTGTGCAAAACGCACCACTCATAGTAACAGTTCACGCCTGTAAACGTGCCGTTTCCGACAAGGCTCAGCAAGCAGCAAACTTTTTGGCGACAGAAAGCTCACACCAACCGCTTTCTCTCTGGATGCCGTATCAAAAAATCATCTTGCGTCATAGCCACTGAAAATATACAAATATATTATATTCAATTTTCGATTAAAGTCAAGTTTTTTTAGTATAACCCCGGTTTTATAAACCGGGGCGGATAAAAACGTATGTTAAATAATATATAAAGGTTGAAAATGCCGGTTGTTATAAATACTTTTCGATACATTCAACTACCGGGTTCGGGTCGTCAAGACCGTGGGGATGGTGGTTACAACCTGGTTTTACAAACAAATCCAAGGGAAGGGAATTCTCTTTGTAGGCTTTTTCGATAAGTATTCCGTTTTCGGTGTAGGGAACGATGGTGTCACTATCACCTATAACCATAATTACCGGAATTTTATTCTTTACAAGCTGAGGGATTTTATCCTGAGGTGTTTCCCTGTAGCAGATAAGTTCAGAAATACTTTCCATATTGAGTGCTCCTAAAATTTCCGAGAAGTTTTCGTCGTCGATTCTTTCGCCGATACCGAAACCGCAAGGGCAGCTCATATAATTTATGACCGGTGAATCAATATAAATGCTGCTGACGAGTTCGGGGTATTTTGCGGCAAATTTTATTGCAAATATTCCGCCGCAACTCATTCCTACAGGTACACAGCCACTGTTTATGCCATATTTTTCCTCACAAAACTTTACAAAACGTGCTTTGCGGTCTATGTCGGCATCAGTACCCCAACGGTTGTCGTTTTTTATGTAGCATAAATAATGCCCTTTTTCAAGAAGCTTGATTTCAGTTTCGGGAAAGGCATTCCAATATTCGGTTTTGAGAATCAAAGCGCATTTGTCGAAAACTTTTACAGGCTCAACAATTATTGCTTCGTGATTTTCAAAAATAAATTCCTCTGCATTAAAACCATTCCATTGCATAATATCACCTGCTAATTTATCATACATAACCTTTATTGTTTTTTAGGGTATCAATCAATAATTACCTGAAATGAATTCCCACTCCGAAAAACAGAGTGGGAATAAGTTTTTTGAAACAGCAAGATTAATAATCCTTCTTCTTACCGCAATTTGAACAAACTTTTCCGAGATATCCTTTGAATGTTCCGCCGCAATGCTGGCAGAGATTCTTAGCACGGCGCTGACGCATTATTTCCTCAATCTTTTGAGACTCGTTCCAACGCTGTAATTCTTTTGCTTTTTGCATTTCAAGTGCTCGCGCTTTTTTCATTTGTTCAAGACGATTTGATGTTACATAGAAAGTGTAGTCATATATTTTTGAGTTCTCTACACTGAATTCTGCACGGTATCTACCGGTTGGTACGACGCCGCCGTCATCACCGCGTACAATCCAGGATTTACTTATTTTGTCGTAATTATGATGCCAATCGAGTACGGTTTCCTCTTCGAGTATCAGTTCGTTTTTTTCGTTATATATCCAGAACCCCAGGGTAACTGATTTTTTTGAGCTGAGCTTGGATTTTATAACCGAAAGATTAAAGCACATTACATACAACTGGTCATAATTTATTACATTGGTGAAATGTCCTTTGGGCCATAGCTCGTTATAATTACGTGTGCCGATTGAGCAAACGTTGCTTATAATTACAGGACCGTTCTGGCGTTCTGCGGCAACCAGACTCAAACGCGGATTGGCTTGAGTGGCTGACATTAATCTTTTTTGCTTTTCGGCTTCGTTAGATGTTACCGTGAAAGTATATTCGAAAAATTTAGAATTGTCGATAGAGAACATTGCTCTGTATGTTCCCACAGGAACAACTGAGCCGTCCTGCCTTTTAACTGACCAGGGCTTACTTATTCTGGTAGCGGAGTTGTTCCATTTTATTTTACTAGTGTCATCAGCGATTTTGTTTCCTGCGGAGTTGAATATCAAAAAGCGCAAAGAGATTTCACTGCGTTCCTGTAATAAGTTCTGGAAAACATAAATATGGAAACAGATAACGTTGTTTTCATTATAGTTTATAGAATTGCTGTAAGAACCTTTAGGCCATAATTCATTATAATTTTTGGTGTTGATAGAGCTTACGTTGGAGATAATGGACGGTGCATCTTCCGCAGGGACTGATGGCTGGCTTGTATTTTTACCAAGAATCTTCTCAACGCCTCTGACGATATCCTGTATAGCACCGAGTTTATTCATATCCTGAGCCTGCAAAGCCTTGAATTCGTCAGGCATATCATAAGCATCTATATCCTTAAAGCAGGGAATAAGAACTTTTGATTTGTCCTTCGCCATAAGCTTCAAAAAACGTGACCATTCGTTCTTAACCCAGACGGCTTGATAATATTCGTACTTAGTACCGATTGACAGCATAACCTTTGAACTGTTCAAAGCGGCAAATATGTAAGGCTCATACTGCATTCCCAGTTTATCTTCAAGTGTAACTCGGGAGAAGAAGACTTTTAAACCTTTTGCTGTAAGAGCTTCGTATAAATCGTAAGCAATTACGCTATCCATAGTTCTTTCGCCGTTTTCGTCAGTCTCCTTATAACAGATGAAAACGTCATAGGGTTTTTCGTTCTTGCTTATAACAAGAATTTCGTTCATAATACGGTCTATTTCACGCGCTTCATCACGATAAACCTTTTGGGCAAGTACGTCGGCATATTCGAGAGCAAGAAGATAGTTTTCATCCTTCTGGATGCTTTCAAAGGATGCTCTGTGACATGTGGGAACTTTGTTCGCTGTTGTCGGGTCATCGACATACTCGATACCGTAATTACAAAGGCATAAGCCCCAGTATGCTTCGGCTTCTTCAGGGAAGTCGGCGATAATTGTTTCGTAGATGACGGACGCTTTATCAAATTCGCTCGCCATTCGGAGTCTGTTAGCTCTGTTGAAAAGGTTGATTTTCTTTTCATTATCTGCGTAAGGGACAGTTTGTCTTACACCGCAAAAATCACATTCACATACGGTAACGCCTTCGGATATTTCAAGGTTACCACCGCACATTTTACACTTAAAAACAGCCATATTTTCGATACCCCTTAGTTATTGTGTTTCCCTAATATTATAAACCATTTATACTGCGTAGTCAATAAAACAAACAGGATATTGGTTTTTTAAAATGGCAGATGGAAAAGGCTTTTTAAATCACCATATTCTTACGTTATCTATATGTAAAAAGCGAGCTGTATAAAAGCCGTAGGAATAAAGGGGTCTGTCTAAAGCGTCAAATGTATGTGCCGCGACTAATATTTCGGGCGTGGTAGCTGTAATTACCGGTGTGTGATAAAAATCCCCATGCTCATCGCCTAACTGTACTATATCACCAGGCTCAGCTTCATCTTGCTCTACTTCGTGTGCAAAAGGACCTACGGAAGTGTTGGTTATGAGGAAATTATAGAGGTATTCCACACCGCTCCAGGAGGCAGTGCGGTCTGACAGCGAGCGATAATACCACCCGAATATGGGTGTGTAATTCATGATTTTCGAACCGGCGTAAATACATTGTGAAGCAAAGTTTGTGCAATCTCCTCCAATGCTCTGGAAATCGTAAAAAGCCGGGTTTCGTTTCAGTGCCCATTTACGTGCGTATGCTACTGCTGAGATACGGTCATATGCAATTTCTCTCATGGAAACTCTCCTTTAAGAATTATTGCTATTTATTACGATTATTGCCGGGAAAATATACGTGATGCTTTACGGTTTATTTGTCGGTTTTTGTTGACTTTTGTCTTCTCTTGATTTAATATTAAAATATCAAGGTATTTGGGGGAAATAAATATGGATTATAATCAGCAACCTTATCAGCAACCTTATCAGCAGCCTTATCAGCAGCCCTATCAGGCACCTCAGAAAAAGACCAACACTCCCGGTATAGTTTCTTTAATACTTGCTATACTTGCAGGTTGTTTTAACCCTTGCTATATTGTAAGTATTGTGGCTATTGTTTTGGGTGCCGTCGGCTTATCTAAGAAGTATGACTCCAAGGGTATTGCTATTGCCGGTTTAGTTATAGCTATCGTAACATTTATATTACAGATAATTCTTGATATTTGTATAACATTATTTTCTGCGGGCATTGGCATCTTCAGCGTATTCATCTGAAGTGTTTTATATTGCACTGAAAACGGTCACACTGTTAAAACAGTGTGACCTCTTTTTTATCTGTAATTACGCTTGCGTGAATTTATTGAAAGTAAAAAGTAGGCTATGTGTTATTGAAGAAACCGGAATTATATGCTATTATAAATCCGAGGAGAGATTTTATGAGCGAAAAATGGGTACAAGCCTGGGGACAGGCACATTCGGCATTTTCATTTTTTTATTATCCTTCTTGTAAGAAGACATACAGAATGGTTATTAAATCAGCTTTTTCGGGTAAAAAAATCCGACTCGAGCTTTCTAATGAATGTGCGAGAAACGATGTTTATATCGGTTCTGTAACGGTTTCCAAATGTGATGAAAAAGGTAACTTTACAGGGGAATATAAAAAGATAACCGTTGACGGTAAAACCGCATTTTGTATTAAAAAAGGCGCAGTTGTCACTACGGATACTGTTGATATTTCTGTTAATACCGGTGAGTATTTCTGCGTAAGTATTTACGTGGAAAAAGGTGCTCTCAGAAGCGGTAATCTTATAGATAATGTTGAGCTTATAACCGTAAAAGGTGATGTCACAAATGAAAAATCAGTAGAAAATCAAAGAAGAATAAGGGATTCGGTGCGTGAATTTGCATCAAAAGTACTGAGAATGTATTTTCATAAGCCGATACCATTGTTTCAATCGGTGGAACTGCTTAATGATGAAGATGCTTCATCCATTATTGTTTATGGCGATTCAATAAGCCAGCAGGGCTATTGGACAAATATGTTCTCTGAAAGAATTTATAACGAATTTCCCGGTAAGTATTCTGTTATCAATAAATCCATAATGGGAAACAGACTACTTTTCGATTACAGCGAACGTTTTTTTTGCAAAGGTCTTTTCGGTACAAGCGGAATGAATCGTATGCAAAGAGATATACTCGATTATCCTGATAGTGAATATGTAATTCTGGCATTGGGAACGAATGATTTTCTTCAATACAATACCATTGCCGCACCAAAATCCGAAAAGCCTACGGTACAACAATTTTTTGACAGCGTTCTCGAATTTAATGAAAAACTTAAAAAAGAGGGCAAAAAACTGATTGTTTTCAATATACTTAACTTTGGTGAATGTATAGATTCAAGGCCTGAAAAAGAGGAAATGGTAAAAGAATACAATGAAATTCTGGAAAAAAACAAGCATCTTTTTTATGGTGTTTATGATCAGGCAAGCCTTTGTGTTAATCCTGAAAAACCGAATTGCACCAAAAAGGAATATTTAGGTAAGGATTATATTCATCCTAATAAAAAAGGCGGTAAAATTGTTGCCGATAACGTAAACCTTGACTGGTTCAGAAAATAGGAGGATTTATGAAATTTATAAGAGTGATTATGGCTGTTATTATATGTTTTTCCTGTTTAGCTATGCCTGTTTATGCGCAAAGCTCGGGAAATGATATGGAATCAGCAGTTCTTTCAGGTGATGCTGTAGCCTATAACGCAGACGGTACATTGACGGTCGAAACAGATGACGGTGTTCAGTACGTTGTGTTTATGGTTACTAATATCCACTATAATAATCTGGAATCCTATGTTTCGGAAATGGTTACACTTCATGGAGAAATTGATTCGTCTTCCGATAGAATGTATGCCTTTGGCGTAGTAGGTCCTATGTGTATCACTCAGTCAATAGAGCAGATGAACGAAGAGGTTAATACTGTATTCGCCCTTGCGGAGAAATACAATGTTCCGGTATTTTTCCAGATGGATGACTGCACCAACTACTCTCAGGATTTTGGTAATGGTGCAACTACCGATGAAAACGGAAGTAAATTCTATGACGATCCCGAAATGTGTGAATGGATTGCATTCCCCTCTGAAGGCGAAGAGTGGGGCGGTCAGAGTTACGGTATGCTTCCAAGGTGGCATTGTAACTGGAGTGGTGTTCCTTTTGCAACACCGGGTGGTTTTCCTTGCTATAATTCTCCTAAATATCTTGATTGGTACAGAAATCAGGTAACTGAAGGCTTTATCAAGCCATTAATGGAAAACTACAACCGTCTTAAGGCGGAGGGTAAGGGTTATTTACTTGCAGGTATAAATACAGGTTGGGAAACACAGATTCCTGACTATACAAACGAAACATACGCATCCTTGCAGGATTTTGAAAAAGCTCAATATGGTATGCACGCACTTTATAATTTGGGTTATGATGAAGCGTCTCTTAAAAAAGAGGCAGATGAGCGTATGATGAGCGTTGATGAGCTCAAAAGGGAATTGCTTTACGGAGTGCTTGCCGATTATATAGAATTTACTTGCAAGTTGTTCTATGACGCAGGTGTAGAGAAAAGTAAAATATTCTCACACATTGTTTCTTTATCCTCAACACTGGGATATTGCACAACGGTTTATCCGCCTACATATGTTTGTATAAACGATTATTGCACTCCCGGTTGGACTATGAGTCCCAAAACTTGTCCTTATAACCTTGATTTATTAGAAAAACAGCTTGCTGAAAATGGCAGAAATGAATACGTAAATGCTGAAGGTTATGCCCATTATGATGATGTTGCAACTTGTACTGCATATTTTGAAGAGAGTTTGTGCGGTAATGCAAAGCTGATAACTGTTTTTGGTTATGACCAAGCAACAGGTACTTACGGTTATCAGAAATCACAGGATTTCTATTTTGTCAAGGTGACGAGGTCGTGGCTTGCACGTGAAATAGGTGCGGATTATTACTGGAGCAATCGCCCAAGCCTTGTTGCCGCAAAGGATAACTGCAAGGAGAGCGATTGCGCGGGTACTTATTCGAACGGTTTTTGTACAGTGAACAGTGCTCATTATGAGGCGGCACTGCTGAACGAAAACGGTGTTTACAAAATAACAAATGCGGGTCAGCTTTATTGGTTTGCGGCTCTTGTAAACAACGGAACGACCAATGCAAAGGCAGAGCTTGCCGCAGATATTATTGATAATACCGGTGTTGTTGATGCTGCGGGTAATCTGCAGAGTGGTTCATTCCGTTCCTGGACACCTATTGCAAGCGGCGAAACAAACTTTATTGGCACTTATAACGGAGAAAAATTCACAGGTTCATTTGACGGTAAGGGCTATACAATAAACGGCTTATATTCAAGTACCTCGGATAGGTATATAGGTTTATTCGGATATAACAGCAGTGGTACTATTAAAAATGTCGGTATTATCAACTCTTATTTTTCAGGTGATAGATATACGGGCGGTATAGCAGGTCAGAATGAAGGCACAATTACAAATTGTTATTCGAACAGTGTAGCAAACGGTGCGCGTTATATCGGTGGTATTGCAGGTAATAATAGCGGTACAATTTCAAATTGTTATAATGTAGGAAAAACAACGGGCACGTCGAGTAGTTCATGGAGTAGTGCGTATTATATAGGTGCAATAAGCGGATGGAACACAGGAACTGTTGCGAATTGCTTTTACTTAAATGGTTGCGCTACGGCTGGTAGTTCTTCTCAAAACGGTATCGGTGCAGGAAGAAACTCCACTACCGCTGATGGTGCTAACGTTACGACAGTTAAAGAAGCAAGTCAGTTTTATAGCGGAGAGGTTGCATATTTATTACAAGCTGCCAATACAGTTCAGACCTGGGGTCAGAAGGGTAATGTTGTTAACACACTGCCTTGTGTTTCGGGAAGAGAATTGTATGCGGTCGCAAAATATACTTCTGATACAGGATATTCAATAGCAAGTCTTGGTGACGTGAATGATGATACTTTAGTTGATGAAAATGATTATCAGATTTTTGTTAACGTTGCTTTAAGTGACGAAAACACCGTTGATGATATTCCTGACAGAATAGCTTTTATGCGTGGAGATATTAACGGAGACTGGATTGTGGACGTACTTGACGTATCGCTCGTTTACAGAATGTATTTTGACCAATACTCTGTTCCTATATATTTACCCGGCGATTTTGATGGTGACGGTATATGTACCGATTCGGATACCGAAAAAATTAAGGAAACTGTAACCAATAAATATCTCGTTGGTAAAGGCCCTCTTTACTCATGCGATTTTAATGGTGACGGATATATGGATGATTGGGATTTAGAATACGCTTACGATGTTTCCGCTGAGGATAACTATGTCTACTTCAATACAAAGTACGGTAGCCACGAAAGGCATACTTTTGATTTATACATACCCAAGGATAAAAAGGTTGTGGGTATGGTTCTTATGATTCACGGCGGAGCGTGGATAGGCGGAAGTAAAGAAGGATACAGACCACGGCTTGAAGAGTTTGCTGCCAAAGGTTATGCGGCAGCAGCAGTTAACTACCGTTATATATGCGATACTGTTGATCTTGACGATATTATGGATGATATTGAACAAGCGGTGGCATTTATGAAAGAAATTGCAGATTCTCACGGCATTGAAATTTCAGGCTTCCTTTCCACAGGTGGTTCAGCCGGTGGACATCTGGCACTTCATTATGCATATTCCAGAGCGGATTCCTCGGCGATACCGCCTAAGGCAGTAGTAAGCGATTGCGGTCCTACGGATTTATCCGATGAATATTATTACTATAACGAAGATTTGCAGAAAAATAACGCTATTGGTGACGAAGAATATGTTGCGCAGATTCTCGGTTGGGCTTGCGGATACAAGCATACTTATGCAACAAGAACCGAGGCAAAGGATGCTTTAAAATTCGTTTCACCAATATATTACGTTAATGAAAATACTGTTCCTACAGTAATAAATCACGGTATGATTGACGATATAGTGCCATACAGGAACGCTGTTGATTTAGATGCAAAGCTGACTGAATACGGTGTTGAACACGTGCTTAACCCCTATCCCAATTCGGGTCACGGTCTTGATGCGGATGCGGAGAATATGGCATATGCTGAACAATTATTGCAAGAGTATGTTGTAAGGTATTTGGATTCGGTTGATAAGTAAGTCTTGTTTGACACGCAAAATTACCAATAAAAAACTGTCAACTCCCAAAAGGAGTTGACAGTTAATTTTTGTGAAATTAATCACCTAAAAGACCGTGATATCTGCCCATCCAATAGGGAAGAAGATATACGTAAGGCATAATTGTACCCTTGCCGTCGGCACCTGTGCCGGGAAGGGTGGAGGTACGGTTAACCTCTTTGTTATTGATGTTAACAAACTCCTCGGAGCCTGAGTCACAAATGAACTGGTTGCCGTCATAGTTAACAAGTGCACGTGATGAGTATTCAACAGGGTATTTTAACTGGGGAGGAATACCCTCTGCTTCCTGCTCGGTGTCCCATACAATATCCTTTCTGTAGCTGTTGTATACGGGCCAACGGATAAAGTCAAGATTCATTTCAGAGAGTGATTTTGCAGCTTCCTCAATATCGCATTTGTTGTTGGTAAGTGAGCCGTAAACAACGTTAAAGAAGGGTGAGCGCTCAACTCTTTCGTATGCCCAATGGTGGGTAAGACCCATTTTGAAAATCTCTTTGTGAGCGTTGTTTTCTGTATATGTAATGAGGTTGTAGATGTTTGTGAAATCGAGCTGGTCGTCAATATGTGCCACGTGACCGTCCTCGCACTTGTACTGAATACAGTTCATGGCGTAGTGATGGTCTTTAATAAGCATATCAAAAACCTTGTTGTACTTTTCGTCACCTGTTACGTGGTATGTGGTTTTAAGGAATGAAAGAATTTCAAGTGAGTTTGTACCACGCTCATAGTACCAACGGTCATCGTTGTTAAGAAGGTCGGGTTCCCAATTTGCCCATGTGGTAGGAATACCATCAACGTCGCAAAGGTGGAAATTATTTTCGATGATATGGTCGGTAATAGTTTTTACAACCTTAGCGATTTTTTCTTTTTCCTTCTCGTCAGCAACAAGGTCATAGTAAACACCATATGCGAAGTAGTGACCGGTCATTTCGTCACTTGAAGTTTCGCCAAGCCATTCGCACTCGGGGTTATCCTCGCAAACGTGCCATTCCTCACGGTTTCCCATTCCGAAAAACTCATCATCTGTGTAACGGGTTGCACGGGCTGTAAAGCCGGGCTTGCCTGTAACCTCGGTGAGCTTAATCATAGCTTCTACCGCACGTTTGGCATTTTCCTTAGCCTTTTTGTCACCGGTTACCTTGTAACGGAAGCACTGGCTTGCGCAATAAAGACCTGTAAAAAGACCGTCATTGTCGGAGTTGTAAAGCACGCCCGACTCCATATCGCCGTATTTTTTCAGACAACGGTCAACCTGATAGCCTTCGTTTCTTGTGAAATATTTTACCGCATATTCGTCGTAGTGGTTTGCCTTCTTCTCAAGTGTCATGCAAAGGGGAATAATAACACTGATACCTCTGGGTGTAACGGCGGCAATAGCACCGTTATCAGAAACAGTAATTTTTGTAACAGTGGGATGCATAAGCCATGCACCGTATGAGTAGTAAGAAATTTTACCCTCAATAAGAGTTATGATACCTGTGTTTGTGGCAAAGTATTTTTTACCGTCGGCAGTAAAGAACATATCGTTAAAGGAACCGTCGGGTACTGAATAAAAATCATTGCCGTTAAACCAATAGTTTTTACCGTCATAAATATTAAGTCCATTGTCAGTACCTACCCATAAGTGACCAAGACCGTCAACTGCAAGACAGTTGATTTTTTTACTTGACACGCCCGTAACATTGGGGAGAAGCTCAGCCCAATGACGGCGCTTGCCCTTAAGAGACATAAGACCTTCAACAGTTGAGCCAACGTAAACAGTTTCGGCATATTTGGCTTTGTTATCGTGTGCAGCGAGACAAACTGTTTCCTCGGGAAGGTCGACGACTTCTTCAAATTCGCCGTCTTTAAGAAGATAAAGTGCATTTTCTGTAATAAGCCAGAAGGAACCGTCAAGCGCAATGGAAATATCTACTACGGGAGCATTAAAATCAGCAATTTTCTTTGCTTTACCCTTTTTGATTTCGGCGAGAGAGTTGCCGATAGCGGCATAAAGAGTGCCGTTTCTTGTGAAAAGCTTGGATGCTTTTATAGAAGTCTTTTTAATTTTGCCGTCATTGTATTCAATAAGGCTGTCGCCCATTGCAATGTAAAGAGTTTCGCCTTCGAAAGCGACAGATTTAACATTGTCGACGTCAATGCCGTTTTCAGCGGTAAGGAATTTTCTGTCGTATTGGATGAATTCTCCGAAATGAAGTGAGGTTTTTTTCATAACATACTCCTTTAATTGGGATTTTTTGCTTCTTAACATTATAACACCAAGAGCATAAAAAAGGCAACATCTTATTAAACTTTGATATGAATCAAGTTATATGCGGTTTAATTTTTCTTATGGAATATATTTTCAGAATGATGAGGGTTTGAGAAAACTAATATGAGGTAGTGACTACCCACGCACAATGACTGCTATTCACACAAGATGAGTTTTGATTTTGTTTAAAAACAGACAGAATAAATGAAAAATTATTCTCAGTTGAAAAAGCGATTAGCTTTTATGGATATTAATGATTTGTTTATTTCCTCAAAAATATGGTCGAGTATTAACAAAACAATGCGGGAAGATTTCGCGTTGTCGTAGGTAATAAATAAAAAATATAGCTGACACGGGGAGTGTGTCAGCTATATTTTTTTGGCTTCTGTTAATTATTTATTTTTTTGATTGTTTCTGTTCTGATCATTTCTATTCTGATCATTTCTGTTCTGGTTGTTTTTGTTGTTCTGATTGTTCTGGTTGTTTTTGTTCTGTTTGTTATCCATATTTTTCACCTCCGCTTCAGTATAGAGTGACTGGGTTGAACCATATATGGTCCGAATAGTCTTACTCTACAGGAATAGTTTTTGTAGTTTGTCAAAAACTATTCCTATAAGACAAAGGAAAAAATCTGAATAAGGTGGTTACTTATGCTTTTAATTAAAAACGGAACACTTAATACAATGGAGGACGCGGCACCATTTCGTGGTGATATCCTTATAAAAAATGGGAAAATCGTTGAAATTTCGGAAAATATTAAACATCAGGAATGTATGGAATGTATTGATGCTGACGGAATGAATGTTTTTCCGGGTTTTATTGATGCCCACAGTCATATTGGTATTTGTGAAGAAAAGGCGACGGTGCCCGGGGACGTAAGTAATGAGGGGACAAATCCCGTAACACCATATATTCGCGCAATAGATGCGGTTAATCCAATGGACAGCGCTTTTCACAATGCTTTGGCAGTGGGAATAACAGGTGTGATGGTAGGTCCCGGAAGTGCCAATCCCATAGGCGGTCAGTTTGCGTTTATTAAAACGTATGGCCGCTGTATTGATGACATGATTGTGTTAGCGCCTGCGGCGATAAAAATTGCGTTTGGAGAAAATCCAATGACAAATTACGGCAACTGCGGAAATGCACCTTCTACACGGATGAGTATAGCTTCTTTTATACGCGAAGAGCTTTTTAATGCGCGTAAATATATTGATGAAAGCAAAGAAAAAGATTTTTGCTTGGAATGTTACCGTGATTTGTTTGAAGGGAAAATCCCGCTGAAAGCACATGTACACAGGGCTGACGATATATTAACCGCAATACGAATTGCAAAAGAATTTGGTCTGGATTTGACCCTTGACCATTGTACAGAAGGACATTTTATAGCAGAAAAAATAGCAGAGAGCGGTTTTCCTGCTATTGTTGGACCATCTTTGGCATCCCGAAACAAAAAAGAAGTGAGTCAGTCAGATTTTAAAACCCCGGGAGTGCTGAAAAAGATGGGCGTCACAGTGGCTTTAACCACGGACCACCCTGTATCCAGAATTCAATATTTGCCTGTTTGTGCGGCGCTTGCTGCCAAAGAGGGCTTAGGTGAAAAAGATGCCCTTCGAGCAATAACAATAAATGCCGCTAAAATTTGTCGGGTAGATAACCGTCTCGGAAGTCTTAAAGTCGGAAAAGATGCGGATATTGTAATTTACCAAGGCAATCCTTTAGATATTTTTTCATCTGTTTACGCTACTATTATAGACGGAAAAATCGTTTGGCCGCAAAAATGATGCAAAAAGCAACCGCTGAGGGTTGCTTTTTTACATCTGTTCTAAAATATACTTTTTAACATCATCTAACTTGCTCTGCTTCCATTTGCCTTCATCTGCCTTTTGAGCTAAGGGGCAAAGTATAAAAAAGTCGAGAGTTTCACCGGGTACGCGCCCTGTGCGTAACGGTTCGGCGAAGTGTTCTTTCCACTTTTCTTCCGTGGCGTCTTTGAATTCTTCGGGTTTTAAATATGCCATTTGTCGCTTTGTGGCGGCGATGTGCATTTTTGCAGAAAGTGGAGAGAGTAAGTTGAAGTCTTCCTCTTGGACATCAACAAAAATGGGTGGCAGATCATATTTTTTTATGTGTTCAGTGCCGCGCTCAATTTTCAGACCCATGGGCTCATAAGTGAAGTCAGTTTCGGTGAAATTCAATTTAACAATTATACCGAATTCTGTATTATACTGTGAACGTTGATAATCTGTATCAAAAATGAAATTGCCCAGCGAATAAAAGATTATTTTATCACCGACTGTTTCATAGTTCATAGGTACGTGAGGGTGATGTCCTATAACTATATCAGCGCCCATTTCAAGATATTTGTGATAACGTTCTCTTGTGTAGGGTGACGGAAGAGGCGTGAATTCTTCACCTGCGTGCGCAACTACTATACACCAACGGCATTTTGATTTTATATAGTTGATTGTATCTTGTATTGCGTCCAGGTCACTCCAGCTGTAGCAACCGGGTTTATCGACATCTGCTTTTCGGCAAGCGCGTTGATAACCTACGCCGAACATACCTATTCCGCCGGCTTCATTTAAGATGACGGGCTTTCTCGCTTCGTCGATATTCATACCTGCGCCGATGGTTTTCACACCATTTTCCTCGGCGATTTTCAGAGTGCTTTCAATACCGTAAGGCCCCGCATCCATAATATGGTTGTTGCAGATGTTCCAGATATCCGATTTCATATTCTTTAAGACCTTAACGGCGGCAGGGTCAATGGTGTGTAGAAGCTGTGCAACACCGCTTTGGGTGGTGTTTTGCTCTGCCTCGGCGACGGGACCTTCAACGTTCGGTATCACGTGGTCGGCAGAATGTAGAAAATCAAGGATTTCAGAGGATAAAAGCTCTTCGTCATCCCATTTACCGTACATATATCGGTCAAATCCAATGTCACCGGTGAAAACTAAGGACGATTTATCTTTCACGAATATACTCCCTTACTTAAAGTTTACCGTCTATATTTTTGCTACGGTATTCAAGTGTGTTTGTTTGTGTAGAATTATATCATATGGCATAGGTTTCGTCAACGAAAGAAAAGTTTAATACTCTTTATTAACAGGATGCTGCAGATAATAAAACTTACAGTTTTTTATTAAATAAAAGGCTGTAGCAGTCGGTATAATAAAGCAGTTTTATCTGTAATTTAATTTTAGATAAAAGAGATTTAATTTTATGTAAAAATTGAATGTTGCGCCCGATTTGTTATGGTGATAAAATGTTGTTGTAAGGAGAGTTCAATATCTTCCAAACATCCGAAAAAACGGAAAGTTTTACTTTATGTGCACAAGGAGGAAAAAATTATGTATAAAAAAGTTTTAAAAGCTACGGGAATTGCAGTTGCCGTTGTAATTGTAATAAGCGTTACAGTGATACTTAATATGATTTTCGGAAACCCTGTGTCGAAGTTGCTTGCTACGCAATCAGCTGAAAAATATCTGGAGGAAAATTTCGGTGATTCGGATTTTATGGTTGATGGCGTTTATTACGATTTTAAAGAGGAAGCATATATAGCCACCGTCAAGTCTGACACCAGTATAGATAGCCATTTCCATATTACTTTAGATTCCTTTGGTAATATTTACGGTGATGAATATGATGAGCATGTGTTAAGTGGATGGAATACAAGATTACGTCTTGATAATGAGTACGACGGTGTTGTAGCGAAAGTAATTGAAGGCGACAAGAGTACATATGATTTAGACTTTGCTGTTGCGAAAATTGAAACTACCTCAGAGGAACAGGCAAACTCCATATACACTCCGGGTTATGCAATTCCTGATGATGAGCTTGAAGTGGACGGTTCGTATGATATTAATGAGTTAGGAAAAAGAGCAGGGCGTATAAGCGTGTACATTTACGATGAAAATTTGACTCCCGAGAGAATGGCTGAGGTACTTCTTCAGATTAAAAAGCTTCTTGATGAGGAGGGTATAGGTTTTCGTGCAATAGATTGTATGCTGAAATATCCTAAAGACGAAAACGGAGAATTCGTGAAAAGTGACTACATCGCTGTTACCGATTTTCCATATAGTGAAATATATGAGGATGGCATGAGCGAGCGCGTCGGATATGTTGCGGAAATTCTATCCTGAGCTGTAGTGTCAGCATTATTTAAGAGGAAAATCTTATGAATTTTTTTAACAAAATTTTAAATCGCTTATGTATTATGGCGACAAAACAGTCACCAAAAATAAAAAAATACAAGCAAAAATTAACTGCCGGTGTAAATGAATCGGGTGTGATAAGGCAAGGTCACACGGTGCTTTTTCCGTCATATAAAAAATATTTCTTTTGTGACAAGAAATCCGGTGAAGGTTGGTTCTTCAGATTTAAACCCATAAAAGATGATGGAAAATATCCTGTCGTTATCTATCATCACGGTAACGGTTTGAATCGTGCCGGGAAAAATGATATTCAAATGAGTGAGTTTTCGTGGCTCAAAAGAAATCTTAACAAGCAAAAGTGTCATCAGGTCGCTTTGCACAACGATTGCGTAGGTGAATACAATACGGATGACCATAGTCGTGCGCTTGATGGTATCATAGATTATATTGAGAAGATTTATAAGAACGTGGATTTTAGCAGAATATATCTTACGGGAACTTCTCACGGCGGTTATGCTTGTGTTTATGAGATTCTGCGAAAACCCGAAAAATACGCCGCCGCAGTAATTGCTATGGGATATACATATAACGAGTTGTTTAAGCTTCCCGACGAATTCAAAACGAATGAGTTTATGCGTAATCTTACAGAAAGCGATTATAAAACCCTTGCCGGAAAACCTTTTTTTCTTGCGTGGGCAAAGGATGACAATCATTATATAACAGACAGCAATGAGCTTTTATCGGAAAATCTCAAGGCTAATGAAGGGAACGTTAAAGTAAAAATATATGAAACAGGCGGTCATACAATAGCGTCTGATTTTTTTAAGCACAGTGAGTGGACAAAATGGCTGTTTGAAATAAGTAATTAATACAAAGAGGAAGGGTGTTTTTATGAAAAAGAAAAAGATAATTATCAGCATTGCTGTTGTTCTGGTAGTATGTATTTCTATGGTAGTAGGTCTTCTGTTAAATGAGGTTTTCGGGAATCCTGTTTCCAAGTTCCTTGTTAAAAGGTCTGTTTCTGAACATTTGGAAAATAATTATTCCGACTCTGATTTCATTATAGAAAAGGTCGTCTATGATTTTAAAAATATGGAGTATTGTGTAAAAATCGTATCTTCATCGGACCCGAATCAACACTTTTACATAACAGCAGATTCTATGGGACAAAATATTGACGATGATTACGATTTGTATTTCCATAAAAACGGAATATACGTCGATAAGTATACGCAGGATACTTATACTTACGACATTGAAAGTTTTATTGCCGATGGGGATATAAAATCCGCTTTACTGAAAGCTTGTTATGCAGAAGAGTTCTACGGTGATACACAGGAAGCGGAACAGGTAATTGAAGTTTTCACCGAAAGAATTACCTTTGGTATTACCGAAAAACCCGAGGCATGTGATTCAATATTTTACATAGAAGATACGAAGTCTTGGGATCCGTCCGCGGAAACTAAAGAAGAGTCTTTCGGAATTACTCTTACGGATACCTGGAATAATGAATCTCAGACCATTGCTATTGTGAATGTGAATTATTCTGAAGAATGGTATACTGGAAATGTTGTTGAAGCAAGGGTTATCGGAACACAAAAAGATTCCGTGCTGATTCAGGTTTACGTCGCAAGTCTGAATTCCTATTCATTTATATACAATGCCGAAACAAATGAATTAATTGAATTGAAACCGGACGGTGAATGGTATATTGATGATAATATACTAATCGGAAAATCTATTGCCGTGGCAGTTGACCAAAGGGTTGATCTTCTTGCTTATAACTGGAGTGGCGAGTTGCTGTATTCTGAAGATAAGGTACTTGCTTCAAGCTGCGTTTTGGAAGATTTCTTGTACTTTATAGAAATGAATGAAGGAGAAACGCACACTGATTTTAAGGTCTATAAAATGAAACTCGACGGAACAGAGAAAAAGGAACATTACTCAGTAACTCTTCCAAGAGGCAGCTATATAGCAATATTAAATGATAATAAAATTTCAATGTGGGATTGCGGCACAGAGAAAGAAACTACAATAGATTTATTTACACTTAAGACTATCAATCAGAATTAATTTTATATAGACGTTACGTAAATTGAAAGACGAGCCTCCATATTCGGAGGCTCGTTTTTGTAGGGCATTTATGTCTGTTATTTTCAGCACAGAGGATGTTTTAATCGTTGACATATAAGGTGGGAGTAGCATATAATTATTGTTGTGGAAAATGAGCTTTCGGAGTGGTTTTTATGAATTGCAAAAGAATTTTGGCGCTTGTGTTTTCTTTGTTATTGCTTTCTTCTTTAGGTGCTTGTAAATTAAAAATAGATTTTCCTGATAGGCAGGAGCAGACAACTGCTTTTGATGACGTGATAACAGAAAGTGCTGTCGAGACTGTTTATTATACTGAAAATATAATATTAAATACTACTTCTGAATACTATGTGGAGGAATCATCTACACTTACAACTTCCGAAACAACAAGCATTCCGACGCAATCTGAGCTGGCAACTACCGAGGCATACGATGATCCGGGCAGCTGGTCAAAGGAAAGAATTGTTGAAGAATACAAAAATGCGGCAATTAAATCTAATCCGACAGCAAAATCAACTACGAGTATTACTCTTAAAGATATAAGTGTTAATAACGGAGAGCACGATAAAGCCATTTCTTTTGTTAAACCGATAATTGCAAAATTTATTGAAAGTAATTCCACCGAAAGCGATGGTATTACGGGCGGGTTCCGGAATTTAGTGCCACAGGATGTCAGCTCAGCTAAGGCATATAAAAGCGGCAACGATACGGTAATCGAAATGATTATGGTGGAACAGACTTCGGGACCGGACGAGGACGCCCTCAGCGGAAGCGTCGGTCACGCTATTACCGCAGTGGGAGATATCGGCAAAGTCGTTAAGGATTTAGAAGAAAGAGGGCTCCCCTTAGAGCTTTCCCAAGAGGATACCAAAATATATTACACCAATCCGATTGTTAAGGTTGTTATTAATGATAATGGCGAAATCATCAGCGGAACTTGGAGTTATACGGTTAAGATAAGTATGAATAATTTTAAGGCGTTTGGTCAGAATGTTGAAAAAGCATATATAATTATGGATAACACAATTACTGTATAAATAACTGAGAGGTTGCATTTCTTGCAACCTCTTTTTCTATGTGATTTTATGCAACTTAGTGCCTCAAAAATGCAACTTACCCGTAATGGTATTGTAATTATTTTGTTTGTTTGCTAAATTTGAGGTGCAGGAGGCGATTAAATGAAAATAGTTGAAATTAACAACCTGACTAAAAAATATGGTGACTTTACTGCGGTAGATAATATTTCTTTTACTGCGTCTCAGGGAGAGTTTGTTGGCTTTTTGGGTGTTAACGGTGCCGGCAAATCCACTACAATAAATATTATGTCAACTTTGTTGGCACCCACCGACGGAGAAGTAAAAATTTGCGGATATGATTTGACGCAGGATGCGCAGATAAGAAAAAATATAGGTGTTGTATATCAGGAAAATGTACTTGATGATTTGCTGAGCGTCAGCGAAAATCTTGTGTGTAGAGGTGTTCTTCACGGATTGACAAAGAGGCAGGCTCAGGATAAAGCTGAAGAATTAGGCAGAACCTTCGGAATCAATGAAATTATGAAGAAAAAATACAAATATCTTTCGGGCGGGCAAAAAAGACGATGTGAAATTGTTGCTGCCCTTATGCACACGCCGAAGATACTTTTTCTTGATGAGCCTACAACAGGTCTTGACCCTGCGGCACGTATTGAGGTTTGGAATACAGTTAAATTAATGAGAGAAAAGACGAATATGACGGTTTTTCTTACAACACATTACATGGAAGAGGCAGCCCGGGCGGACAAAATAATAATTATAAACAAAGGAAAAATCATTGCGCAGGGTACACCGTCAAGTCTTAAAGAAAAATACGCCTATGATTGTCTTAAAATTTATACCGACGAAGATTTAACGGATGTTTTAATGGGCGTGGAATACCAAAAGGTCGGAAGACAAGTGACGATTAAGTTGGAAAACACCAATATGGCAATTAATTATCTGAATAAATTGAATAATAGGTTTGATAGTTTTGAGGTAATACAAGGAACTCTTGACGATGTTTTTATAAATGCTACGGGAGGATTATTATGATACAGTATACACAATTAGTAAAAAGAAATTTATTGATGTATCTCAGGGACAAAGGTGTCGTTTTTTTCTCACTGCTTTCTATGCTTGTATCTTTATGTCTTATGATTTTCTTTTTAGGTGACATAAATATTGATATGTTGACAGATAAGCTTTCTCTTATTCCGGGAAGAGATTTGGCAAAGGATGAAATTGATGCATATCTTCTGATTTTAGCTTGGACAGTAGGCGGTATAATTCCCGTTAATTCGGTTATGGTTACGCTTTCATCGTATTCCGGAATGATAAGGGATAAAAACAGTAAACGTAGTGATGCAATTTATACGTCGCCCGTAAACAGAACCGTAATAGCGTTATCATACATAACGGCGACCTGTCTCGCATCAATTATAATCTGTGTTCTTACCTTTGCTTTCGCCGAAGTGTTTTTTGTTATTAAGGGCGGTAGCGTGTTATCCGTTTTATCACATTATAAAGTTATTTTAATGATTATTATAAATTCCTTTTCATATTCTGCTATAATGTATTTGTTTGCCACACTTGTGAAAACACAGAGTGCCTGGAGCGGTTTCGGTACTGTAATAGGTGCATTGGTGGGTTTTTTTGGCGGAATTTATATGCCGGTAGGTCAACTTTCAGAGCTGCTACAAAAAATTGTAAAATGCACCCCGGTAATATACAGTACAGTAATGTTCAGAAATGTTATTTGTGAAGATATGTTTGAGGTATTGTTCAGTGGTGTACCTTCTGAAATATCTGAGGTTTACAGCAACACAATGGGAATAAATATAACATTGTTCGAACACAATGTATCACCGATTATTTGTTGTGTTATTTCTGTTGCGTCCGGTTGCGTGTGCCTTGCATTAGGTATGTTGGTTTTAAGAATAAAAAGAAGGAAAAGTGAAAAATGAAAATTACTATTGAAACACCAAAACCCTACGAAGAGGACGAGATAATTGTACGATGTCATACATTGGATGAAGATGTGATGCGTCTGATTTGCAGATTAAAGGGTGAGAAAAGCAGTCTTACCGCTTATCAGGACCGGGATATTGTAAAGCTGTCGTCAAAAGATATATATTATTTTGAATCCGTAGATAATAAAGTGTTTGCTTGCTGTGAAAAACAGGTTTATGAGGTTAAATTGAAATTATATGAAATAGAAGAAAGCTTGTCGGATAGAGATTTTATAAGAATATCAAAATCCGTAGTCGTGAATTTGAATAGAATAAAATCCGTTTCGCCTATGTTCAACGGAAGATTCGAAGCAAAGCTTCAGAATAACGAAAAAGTTATAATTTCACGGCAATATGTACCGGATTTGAAAAAAGCGTTAGGAATATAAGGGGGTTAAAGCAATGAGATTTTTTACTGAAGTTCTTAAAATGTTTACATATATTACGACAGGCACTGCTATTGCTTTTGCCATATATACATTAGTAGTAGGGTACGATACGGTAGCCGTCTACACAGTCGCTGAAATTCCCCTTGTAGGAATAATAATGTCACTTGTTACAACCGCCACAATTCAGCGCGAATATTCAACAGGCAAGGGCCAGCTTCTGGCGTTTATTGCTCATTATATTTTTGTGAGCATTTCAATGGTTGGTTTAGGAATTCTTTTTGAATGGGTAAGACCTGTGCCCGGAGAAATTGTTTTAATGCTTGTTTGCGTAGCTTTTGTGTATGCATTTTCTGTTGCAATGTTTTTCGTGTCAATGAAAAGAGAAGCGGCAAAAATAAATAAGGCTTTAAAAGACAGGTCGGATTCTTATAATTAATCTCTGAGAAAGTTTTTTAAAAAAATAAAAATTTTTACTTTTTACCTAACATTTCCCTTTTCTCGCAGACTATACAGGTGAAAGCATTACGTAATCGCTTGGAGGACTTTATGAAAAAACAGGATTTGCTGAAATATTTTGACGAAACATTGATGGAAAAGCTGTATGGCTTCTGTTACGGGAGAACCGGCGACAGCTATGAAGCGCAGGAGCTTTGTTCGGATATCATATTTGCGTTAGTTAAAGCTGCCAATAGCGATGGTGAAATTATTGACTTATATTCGTATGTATGGCGGGTTGCACATAATGTCTATGCGGATTTTTCAAAGAGCAGAAGACAACGTACAGACAATTTTTTTGAAGGAGACCCGGAAGATGTATTTCATTTTATAGCCGATAAATACAGCGAAGAAGACAGCGATGAATTGCTGGAGAAGGTGTACAGGCGCATTGCTTTTCTTACCAAGGCCTATCGTGAAGTGATGATTATGTTTTACCTTGATGGTTTATCTGTGGCTGAAATCGCAAAAAAACAAAATACGAGTGAAAGTGCAGTTCGTCAAAGATTATTTTCAGCCAGAGAAAAATTAAGAAATGAGGTAAATGAAATGTCAGATATAAACAACAGACCGCTTGCCCTGGATGAGATAGAGTATGTTATATGGGGAATGGGTGATTTAAATGGCGGAGACCCACGCAGCGTATGTACACGTATGTTTTCAAAACATGTTTTATGGCTTTGTCATAAAAAAGCTATGAGTGCCGGAGAAATTGCAGAAAAATTGAATGTTCCCACGGTTTATGTTGAAGAAGAGCTTGAAATATTAACCAAAGGCGCAAACGAAGAATACGGCCTTCTTCGCAGAACCGATAACGGAAGATACGCAATCAACTTTATTTTGTTGGATGAGCACGCTGTGAATAAGGCGCAGGATTTGTATCTTGAACAATTACCCCGGATATGCAATATAATTTCACAGTTTATTGAAGAACATAAACAGGCTTATTCGGCTTTGCCGTATCTTAATAAAAAGACGGATATTAATTTAATTTTGTGGCAACAGATATACTTTATAACCAAGACATTTACCGAAAATGTAGAAAAGGTTTTATATGAAAAGTATTTTGAAAAAACAGAGAAAATTGAGCGTCCTTTCAGTGTATATGGTTTTGTTGATAATAAGAAAAATTACGGCGGCGGATGGGATTTGGTAACCGCGGAAAATGTCTGCGGCTTTTCAAAGGTACGACTGGACAATATTTATATAAGCAGAATTAAACAACATTTTGATTGTGGTCTTAATATTTCAAAGGCATCGCCGATTCAGCTTGCTCTGAGAGCAATCGACGGATTGAAAATAAGCACTCTTTCGGAACGGGAAAAAGAGCATGCCGCAAAAGCAATTGAAAGCGGTTATCTGTACAAGGAGGACGATACTCTTTATACGAAGGTTCTTGTAACGTCAACGGAAGACAATAAAAATCTTTTTGATATCAGCAAGGGATTGAATGCTGAAGACTTTGCAGATGAAGCACAGATTATTGCAGAAAAGCTTGCAAAGCTGATAAAAAAGAACGTACCTTATTACTTGCTCGACGAATGGCGTTTTGTAAATCATCTTGCGAGTCTTCCCGTGCTTGATTCGGTTGTTGAAGTTCTTATTGAAAAAGGTACACTTATTCCACCCGAGGACGGAATAGGGGCGGAAGGCTGTTGGTTGAGTGTTTCAAAATAAAAAATTTTAATTTTTTTAAAAATAAGATTAACCAATGTAAAGTTAATGGTACTATATGTATGAGAGCTTTCAAAAAAGGTACGGTAAAAATATGAATAGGGAAACGGCAGCTCAGTTGCTTAACGAAAATTTGAAAAATATTTTCGCTTTCAGTGTATCGAATTTGTATGATAAGCAGGATGCTGAGGATTTAACCAACGATATTATAGTTGCGGTGCTTTCCTCTGTGGACAGGCTTGAATCCGATGATGCGTTCTACGGCTTTATGTGGAAAATAGCAGAAAATACATTGAAAAAACGCATAAGGAAAAAGAACAGACCGAGCGAAAAGTGTAACAGTGATTTTTATGGTGTGAATTGGGGAACGCCCGAGGACAGCATAATCCAGAATGAAGATGTAATGACACTTCGCAGGGAGCTTTCCCTCTTGTCAAAGCAATATCGTGAAGTGACTGTAGAGTATTACATAAAAAATAAATCCGTACGTGAAATTTCCGGAAATCTTAATATAAGTGAGGAGATGGTCAAGTACTATCTTTTCAAAACAAGAAAGATTTTGAAAGAAGGCATACAGATGCAAAGGAATTTGGGCGAAAAAAGTTATAACCCGGGAACGTTCGGCATTGATTTCTGGGGTTATGGTAATAATAGCTATCTTTGGAATACATTTGAAAGAAAACTTCCGGGAAACATTGTGTTAGCGGCATATGAAAAACCAATGACTTTATGGGAGTTGTCTTTGGAGTTAGGTGTTTCGGCAGTTTATCTTGAAGATGAGCTTGATATACTTCTCGGTAATAATCTGATAAATGAAATCGGCGAAAAATATCAGACGAATTTTATAATCTTTAATGAGGCTTACGAAAATGAATTCCGCGAGAAAGTCTTGTCGAAAGTTTCAAATGTTTTGGCAGTTAAAAGCATCATTGAAGCGATTGAGGCTGTTTTTGAAAAATACAGAAGCAAAAGCTTTGGTGTAGAGCTTGATGATAATAAGCTTAAATGGTTTATCGCAAATTACATACTCTATTCGTTTTTGGATAAAACAGAAGACGGTGTGTTATGGAAGGAAGGCTCATATCCTGAACTCATTGATGGTGCGAGGGGATATGTTTACGGACACGATAACAACTACAAATATGGATATTTTAACGGAATATGCGATTGGAATAGTCCGAAATCTGATGCTCGTTACAGAACTGTAAATTACAAAATAATTGAGGATTGTCAGCTGTGGCGGACAAAAAACAGTGAATGTAATAACATCTTGTGTGATGCAATTCTCGGCAAAGATGTTTCATCAGATGAAGAAAACCTTGCTTTTTTAATAGAAAAAGGTGTGGTCTCAATCGCTGAGGGAAAAATGAAGGCAGAATTCCCGGTTATTACAAAAAAAGAGAAAGAGCAGATGGATGCGGATTTCAGCGATACAATTAATTCTATTGAAAATTACGCTGAAGAGCTTTGTAAGGGTGTCGAAGTTATTTTAAGAAAACACGTCCCGCGCAGTTTGTCAAACCAATGTGGGATATTATGCAATATACGACACAGAACCGATGTTGTGGGAATCCTTATGGAGGAGCTTGTGAAAATCGGCTATCTTACAGTACCTGAAGAAAAATGTAACCTCTGCTTTTACGGTGTAAAATCAGTATAATTTATAGGAGAATGGGTATGGAAAGAATAATCGTTGACGGAAAACGCTTTGTTGATGAATACGGCAGACACCGGGTTTTTAACGGTGTTAATTTTGATGACAAATGCGGTGAAAGATATTGTAATATACATAACAAGGATTTAATGGAAATTACAATACGCAAAGTCAGTCAGAATGGTTGGAATATCATAAGGCTCGGTATTCCGTGGGCGGCTATTGAACCCAACCCCAACGAGTATAATGAAGAATATATCAGTAAAGTTATAACTTTTATGGATTTGTGCGAAAAATACGGAGTTCATATTTTTATTGATATGCATCAGGATTTGTTCGGTGGCTCTGTAGATCAGTGGGGTGATGGTGCGCCCGAATGGGCTTGCCTGAGAGGTAAAAAGAAAAAAAGAAAATCAAAACTCGTGTGGGCAACAGGTTATTTCTGGGATAAAGGCGTACATAATTGCTTCGATAATTTCTGGGCGGATGCCAAGGTAAACGGCGTTGGCTTGCAGACATATTTTATAAATATGTGGTGTCACCTTGCCGAAAAAGTCAAAGACCATCCGGCATTATTAGGTTTTGATTTGTTTAACGAGCCGTACCCCGGTAGTGATGGCGGTAAAATATTCAGAAAACTCATTCTCAACCTCTCTAAAACAGTGATTACCGATAAACGTTGTAAAAAGACGTGGCTTATTAAACAGCTTTTGACCGGTAATTCTCACAGAGTTCTTGAGCCCTTTGAAGACCCCGATTTGTTCCGCAAGGTAACAAAAGCCGGGAATGAGCTGCAAAGAAAGTTTGATGAGGAAATATATTCCGGTTTTATAAATCGACTTTCAAAGGCTATCAGAAATGTCACAGACAACGGAATCATAATTGTTGAAAGCTGTTATTATACAAATCTCGGTATTCCTTTTTGTATGCCACCGGTTAATTATGACGGTGAGCGCGAAGAACAGCTTTGCTATTCACCCCATGGGTATGATTTAACGGTCGATACTCCTACTTATGACTATGCAAGTAATTCCCGCGTATGGTCAATTTTTGAAGAGAAAAAAAGAACACAGGATAAATGGAATACACCTATTCTTGTGGGTGAATGGGGCGGATACTGTGAAGGCGACAGATGGCTTGAACATCTTAAATACCTTCTTAGTAAATTCGATGAAAACCAATGGAGTCAGGCGTACTATGCTTATAGCCTTGGCGGTTTTGTTTACGGTGGTTTAGATAAAGTTGAGAGAATACTGAAAAGACCTGTTCCGCAGGCTGTTTGCGGTACCATCGGTAGTTACCGCCACGACAGAGAGAAAAATGAATTTACTCTGGAGTATACGCAGGAAAGGGAGTTTGATGTTCCTACGGTTATCTACGCCCATAAGGAAATCGAAAGTATTGAAACAGACGGAGAGTATAAAATTATTCCTTTGGGTAAAAACGGCGAAAGCAGAATTGAAATAACAACAGGTATCGGTAACCATAAAGTTACGGTAAGATTTAAATAAAAATGTATTCCTGGATTCGCTTATTCAGGTTTTTCGGTTAGCGTATAAATAGTTATAGCCATCTGAATTTTCCTGATAATTCAGATGGCTAAGTTTGTTTATTCATTAATTAATTTTCAAGGATTTCTATTATTTTTTGGAAAATCTCACTATTTTTGAAATCGTCTGAAAGAGGATAGCGGTTTAAAAAATTATCCTTCATTCTTTCACACATTGTTTTACCGTATTTGGTTTTGGTATAAACCGAACCGTCAAGCAGTAACGAGTGATGTGTATTTTCCATTGGTAAATTATCGTGTTTTTTTGCGAGTTGGGCACATTTCGTTAAGTGTTTAATTGCGTTTTCGGTGTCGCCCTTTTCGAAATACAGATGTCCTAAATTACCCAGAATATAAATCATTGAGCGGTAGCAGGAACCGTAATTTCCATCATCATAAACAGTTTCGAGAACGGAAATGCATTTTTCAATCGCTTCAATCTGATAATCTACAGAAAAGTTCTTTTTGTAAAATAACAAGTTGCTTACGGTGCTTATATAAAGGAGCATTTCGTTGTCTATTGCAGTTTTGCAGGCTGAATAATGCTCATTGTCAGGGAGTTTTATAATGGTTTCAAGATATTCTCTGCTATCAATCATACAAGGCATTTCCTTAGCAATTTCAAGCATCTTTTGAGTGTATTTTTCTTTGCCGGTTTTGTGACTGAGGGAGTTGTAATACATACATACCACGCGTTTTACCCATATTCTTATAGTGTCATCAGTGCAGCTTCTCAGTATTTTGCCGTAGTTTTTTTCTACTTCTTCAAGGATTTCTTCTCCGTTACAATCTTTACCGGAGTTTACAAAAATCAACATATCAAGATAACGCCCAAGCAGACGGAAATCACCCGGAAATTCTTTGATTGCTTTTTTCATTTGTTCAAAAACAAATGGGCTGTCCTTTAAACGCATATCATTATATATATCAATGTATTGTTTGATTTTTTCTTCTTGTTCATACTGATTAACTCCAAGAAGCTCGTCGCATGTTACGCCAAAGAACGAGGCAATAGACGGAATTAAGGTAATGTCCGGGTAGCTTTCGCCTCGTTCCCATTTACTTATACTCTGGAAGGTTACACCTAAAAACTCTGCGAGTTTGTCTTGGGTCAACTCTTGTTCAAGTCTCAATGTTTTGATGTTTTCTCCGATATTCAACATTTTTTTCACCTCAAATAATATTTAACTACGTAGCTTGACTATATATTACCTTTTGTTTTTCGTAAAAACAATAACGTATTATTTGAACGTAATTCAACCGTTGGTAGAAATTTCAACCGCAGACAAAATGTGTAATGTAGCATTAAAAATCATTAAACCAACAGTTGAATTTTTAACAACTTATTGATTATTGAAAAATGGGTGGATATAAGTTACCATATAGTTACACCGGTGATATGAAAACGGAGGTAATGTTATGCAGATTAAAATAGGTAATAAAATACGCGAGCTTCGCCGTCGTGACGGCAGAAGACAGGAAGACTTGGCGAACGTTCTCGGCGTTACTTGCCAGGCGGTTTCACGTTGGGAATCAAATGGCTGTTATCCTGATATGGAAATGATCCCGCCGATAGCGAATTTTTTTAATGTATCAATAGATGAGCTTTTTGGTTACGATTCAAACAGACAGGAAAGAATTGATGAAATTCTCGTGAAAAGCGGAAAAATGCTTACTTCGGGCGAGGATTTGACGGAATGTATTGTAATGCTTCGCGAAGCGGTTTATAGATTTCCGTCTGAACCGCATCTTCTTTTGAATTTAGGTTATGCACTTCATGTTCATGGATGGAAAGTATATGGACTGAAGGGTAAAACAAACGATGAATCGGATTATGGCACCGTGGATACCGAATACGCTTCTAAAAATATTTTCTGGAAAGAGGCTATGAGCGTTTTTGAAAAATTACTCACTATGGAGGATGTGCCGGACAGAGAAGTGGTAATTCTTATTATGGTTGCAGATTACTCGAAAATGGGTGAATTTGCAAAAGCAAAAGAACTTGCGGAAAGTCAGCCGCACGTCTATGCAAGCCGTGAAAGCCTGTTGGTGCATGCCGCTGAGAATGAGGAACGCGAGCAATATTTAGGTGAGGCAGTAATTGCGCTTCTTGATGAAATGAAAAAGAATATTGAAACAGCAGCGACTACTAAAAAATCACTTATGAAATCCGGTGAAAGTCAAAAAATATTACTTTCCTTAGCGAGATTTTATGAAGATGTTTTTGCGGATGGCAGATTCGGCAAAATTCATAGTAATATGAGAGATATATATTTGCAGATTTCAATGATTGAAGCGGCAAACGGTGATATCGAAAAAGCTATGGAATATTTTGACACTGCTTACAATCACCACATCAAGTTACTTGAGATAGATAATAGTGAGGAATATAAATACTCAGCACCTCTTGTTTCAAAGGTTGTGCACAATCGTAATTGTTTCCCGAAAGCTTTACGCGACGGGTTAAAGGATTATCTTAAAAATGCACCTCAGATTTTGCGTGATGAAATTAAGAAAAACAAAAAATATAAAGAGTGTTTTTGAGAGAGGGGAGCGTTATTGTAATGAGGATTATAAAAAATGCTGCATTTGAGTATGAAAAAAACAATATAACAGAAAAGAACGGCTATATAAAATGGTACGACAGAGAAAAGATGAAAAGAAAAAGAAACACATTTATGATTTGGATGAGATTAATTATGTTTTTATCTTTCGTTCTTTGTGCGAAGTTCAATGACGGTGTTTTTAAGGTTGCCGACCTGAGAATTGCAGTGCTTCTTGTGGCGGTGTTTGTTATAAGTGTTTTTGTAATAATGCCATTGCGTGACGTTATTAAATTAGGAGTGGTTTCAAGCGGCAAATTCAATGAAAACTGCTTGTTGTCCTGTTATAAATTCCCGGGTAGCGTCTACAATGATTTCGTCTCATTAAAAAGAATTGTAATCAGCCTTATAATGCCGCTTGTGGTTTTTTCTTCAATTTTCAGCCTGACGGCAATATTCACGCAAGGCATTTGGCGTTTTGGGGCTTTGGTTATGTTGATTATATCAGTTTTTATTACGACAGAGGACTTATATATTCTCGCGTATTGTGTAAAGCGTATAGATGAGAATGATGTAGTGTTCGGCGAGTATAAAAAACAGAGTTAAGATATCGCTTGCCTGAAGACACTCAAAGTAAACCGTATTTTATCTGAGATTTAATTTCAGATAAAAGACATTTAAATTTATGCAAAACGAAAAGCTTGTTATGGAATATATGTGATGGTAAAATATTCTTGTAAGGAGGCCAATGAAAATGACACATGTAACAACCGGCAAAAAATACAATACATCTAAAATTGCTAATGTTGAATGTAAGAAAAACGGTTCTTTGAAAAACATAGATATTAAAGGTGAGTGCTTCTTGCTGATTTTTCTGAAAAGCGGTTCGCTTACATTCAGCTTGAATGAAGGTATGAGTTGTTTATCTGCGCCGTCATTCATTTGCTTTGATGAATCCGAAAATCCAACTTGTATTGCTAATCAGAATGCAGAATATTATTGCATATATTTTCATCCGAATTATCTTAACATCAATATGAGCTTCGAGCTTTTGCGTTCAGCGGAATACGAAGAAATAGCAAATGTACATGATATGTTTTTGTTGAAACCGTTTATTGACAGGTGCTTAAATGTTCCTATTTGTGAAAGCTATATAAACTCCATTGAGGATGCCTGTATTCAGATGGAAAAAGAATTAACTCAGCAGAGAGATTGGTACTGGTCTTGCAGAGGGCGTTCGTATTTTATGGTAGTTATTATGGCTTTGGAGCGTATGTATGATTTGTTTGGTTATGAAAAACCGCAAATAACAGAGGATACACAAATCACTGTTCAGGATAAGCGATTAATGGACGCCTTGCTTTACATAGAGTCACATTATATGGATGATTTGAATCTTAAGGATATATGCAACGCATCGGGAGTTAATCACACTACATTGACGGCTTTAGCAAAGCAAGAGCTTGGTTCAACAATTATAGAATATCTTACAGAGTATAGAATAATGGTTTCAAAAAAACAATTAACCTTTACGGATATTCCTATAAAAGAGGTTGCACACCGTACAGGCTTTAAAAGGGTTCATCATTTCAGCAGGGTTTTTAAAGAGGTTACCGGGGAAACGCCGGCAGTTTACAGAAAAGAATCCATACAAAACAGAAAAAATCAAGAAGGTTTTATGTAACAAAACATTAAATTTGAAAGCTACCTTATATTATAATTTCGACAATCCATAAGACGCTTATAAAATGTAATGATAGAAATAAAGTAATAAAGGGGATATCGTTATGAAACGTAGTTTAAGTTTTTTGTTAGCATTTATAATTTTTCTTTGCGCATCATCAAGTGTCGGCGTTGACGTTTATGCGGACAATGCCGCGAATTTAGCGGCACATCAGATAACAAATAAAATTATTCAGGATTATGTTGAGCCTGATTTTCATTTGGATAAATATGACCTTACGGAAAGTGAAGAGGCAGAATTGCTGGCAGTAGCCGAAGGAGCAACGGCTGATTGCACAACAGATTATGAAAAAATATCTGCAATAACTAAATTTGTTGCTGAAGAGATATATTACGATTACGATTATTATTATGGTCGTACCACAACCTTGTATTACAAGCCCTACGAGGTATGGACAAACAAAAGGACTGTTTGCGAGGGCTACGCAAGGTTAACAAAGGAGCTCTTTAATTTATTGAATATTCCTTGTATGTGTATATATGCCGATAACCATGCTTATAACGGTGCTTACGATGCCGATAATGACAGATGGATTTATCTTGATTCAACATGGTGCAGCGGCAATACATATAGTTACGAGCAGTTTAAGTCGGGTTCATATCGCCCATCGCGTTTCGATATGTCTTTAGAAACGCTTGCATCTTTAGACAATCATGAGGTATATGACATAAGCGGAATTGTTGTTAATGATATAGAATATAAGCTCGAAACACCCGAAACTGTAGCCGATTGGGCAAATTTGGATGAGTGGAAAGTTTGTGCGACGGGCGTTGCAGATGATTTTGATTCTACGGTTATTGATATCATAGGTTCTTTGGAAGGTATTGCGGTGAAAACAATAAATGGTGCAGCTTTTGACGGTTGCAGTACCGTTACCACCGTAAAAATGCCCGATAGCTTATTAGAAATAAAATATAGAGCTTTCCGTAACTGCACAAGCCTCACATCTGTAACATTCCCTGATAATCTGACAAATATTGAAAATACTGTGTTCTCCGGTTGCACAAGCCTTACATCTATTACAATACCGGATAGCGTAACAGAAGTCAGAAACAGCGTTTTTGAGGGTTGTGTAAATCTTACCTCTGTCACTCTTCCTAAAAACATATCGTTTATAGGTTCTTCTATTTTTCAGGATTGCACCAGCCTTACTTCCATAACAATACCCACGAGCGTAACAAGAATAGGTGATTCTGCATTTCGTGGTTGTACAGGTCTTACTTCAATAACAATACCCCAAAATGTAACAAAAATAGATAGTAGTGCTTTTCGTGGTTGCACAAACCTTACTTCCGTGGTAATTCCGGACAGCGTAATAGATATAGGCAGTTATGCTTTTCGTGATTGCACAAATCTTGCCTGCATAAAACTACCGGAAAATATGACAACTATAAATTCTTACACCTTCTGTAACTGCAGTAGCCTTACCGAAATTACGATTCCTGATGGTGTTACAACTATAGGTGACTATGCTTTCAATGGTTGTACAGGCTTCACCTCAGTAACTATTCCTGATAGTGTAACAAAATTGGGGAGCAGTGTTTTCCGCGATTGTGTGAATCTTGCCTCAGTCACTTTTCCGGATAAGTTGTCAAGCTTAGGTTCATATGCTTTGCGTGGTTGCACAAGTCTTACCTCCGTTACTTTACCAGATGGTTTGCCGAGTATTCCTATAGGTTGTTTTTATAATTGCAAGAATCTTACCTCAGTCATTATTCCGGACGGTATAACAACGATAGATATCTATGCATTTTATCAATGCTATAATCTCAGCTCCATAACAATACCGGATAGTGTAACAAGTATAGAGTATTGTGCTTTTGCGATGTGTACCTATTTATCCACGGTTACAATTCCCGATGGTGTGGTAAGCATAGGTGATAAGGCCTTCCACAGTTGTGTCAGACTCAGTAGTGTCTCAATTCCTGACAGTGTGCAGACCATAGGCGATTATGCTTTCCGCTATTGTGATCTTAGATTTGTTGTAATCCCCAAAAACGTAACAACTTTGGGTGATTATGTTTTCCAGGGTTGTAGCGGCCTTAAAAAAGTTGTTATGTATGACAACTTAACAGAGATAGGTGTGGAAGCGGTTACTTCTCCTAAAGTCATTTATTGTTATGAGAACACCACGGCACATAGCTATGCAGTTGAGAACGGTATCAGCTACGTACCTATTCAGCTTTCCTCCGAGAGAAACGAAGTTAGTGTGGATTTTAACAACAGAATTATTTTTTCTTCAGTAAATGGCTGTACAGATGTTGCAGAGCTTGTTTCAACATCCCAGGGCTGTGATTTAAGTGCAAATGCAAGTCTTACAGAAGGCGATATTAAGTGCTATGGCACAGGCTCCGAGGTTGTTATCGCAATCAGCGGTGTACCTATAGATGAATATATTATTGTAGTCGAGGGTGACACCAACAGAGACGGCGTATGCGATGTTCTCGATGTAAGTGAAACGGAACTCATTGCCAACGGACATAAAAATTCTGTTACACTTCAGTGCTATGCCGCCAATGGTTGTGTGGCAGACAGCATAGATGCATCTGCATATCAGAATGTTGTGAACACAGCATTAAATTGCTGATTTTTAGAAAATAAATGAATATATGAGAAATATTATTGAAACTAAAGAAGCTATAAGAATTCAAAACGCAACAAAAAAATACGGCATAGGGAATTTGAATACGATTGCGGTTAATAATGTATCTTTAACTATAAATGAAGGTGAGTTCGTCGCAATCGTCGGTACTAGTGGTTCAGGTAAATCAACACTTATGCATATGATGTGTGGCATTGAAAAACCTACATCAGGCAAAGTTTTTGTGTACGGTGAGGACTTGTACTCGATGAAGGATTCAGAACTGTCGGTGTTCAGATGTAAAAATATAGGTATGGTATACCAGTTTTTTAACCTGGTTCCGGTTCTTAACGTGGAAGAAAATATTGCTTTTACACAAATTGTATCCGGTGAAACACCTGATTTTAAAGAGGTTGAAAAATTACTGAAACGATTGGGTTTAGCCAATAAAGGTTACAGTTTCCCTAATCAGTTGTCGGGAGGTCAGCAGCAAAGGGTAGCAATAGGCAGAGCAATTATAGGAAAACCTCAGATTATTCTTGCTGATGAACCTACAGGAAACCTTGACTCGAAAAACAGCGAAGAAGTAATCGCTTTGCTTACAGAGCTATGTCGTGAGTTTAATAAAACACTTGTTATAATAACTCACGATGAAAAAATTGCCCAAAAAGCAGACCGTGTTTTAAGAATAGAGGATGGGGAAATCATTTCTGATGTTTTACAGAGCGGAGATGCAGAAGAATGAAAGCATTAAAGGATATTGCTCGTAAAAGGCTTTTGATTAACAAAACAGAAACTGCTTTTGTTATCGCGGTTATTTCCATAGTGGTTGCAGCTTTGCTGATATCACTTTCCGTCAGCATTAATTATTTTGAGTTTTATCTTTTAAAAGCTGAAGAGCTTATAGGGATTCCCATGGACAGTATTGTTAAAAACGGTTTTTCAAATATGCGTGAAATTGGTGAGTATATCGTTGAATTTACTTTGTTTTTCAGAAGTTATTCTGTGCCAACAACTTTCGAGGATGTTGTAGCTCCTCCGTCTGCAGATAATTCGGATTCTCTTTTTGCGCCGATTTCTTTGGTTGAAAACTTACCGTTTACAATTATTGCTATGCTGGCCGTTGTGGCGTGTATGTCTCTTGTAGCACTCTCAATTATCTTTTCTGCTTGTAAGAGGGAAAGGTCAGGATTTTTCTCAATCCTTCTTGCATCGGGAGCCGGTGAAAAACAAATCAAAAAATGTGCTTTCTATGAAAGTGTGTATTATTGTTTGGCAGCAATTCCTATCGGTGCAGTTTTAGGAGTTGTCGGAATATACAGTGTGGAAGGATTGGTGAGAATTTTATTCAGAAATCTGAATAAGTCTTATGACGGTCTGGCATTGTCTGTGGATTTCAGCTTTTCTTTGATGGCATTGCTTGGCGTAGCCGTATTCGTATTTTTGTCCGTGTGTATATTTTCAGGTAAAGCGTGCAGGAAACTTTCTATTAAGAATACTGCAACTCAGATACGGCAAAATGCAGGTACAGATATTGGTCTATGTACATTTACGGCGAATCCGAAAGCTTACCGTAGAAAGGGTATCGAGTATTACGTTGCAATAAGAAATTTTCAGAATAATTTTGGCAAGTATTTCAAAATTATAACTATGACGGTTTTTTATACCGGAATTGTCGGTTTTACAGTTGTTATTTTTAATGTCATAAGAAATTATAATAATCAGGAAATACTTATATACGGCAAAGACCTTCTTTCCTTTACATTCGCATTTCAATATTACTTCAGCTTAATCGGTGTCTGCCTTTGCGTTATATGTGTTGTAAGCACTTTTATTGCGATTTTTACAAATATAAATTCAAATGTCAGTGAATATGCGGTTATGGTGGCTTCGGGTTCTTCTATAAAATCTGTTCTTAAAACAGTAAGAATTGAAGGCGTCATTTGTAGCTTGTCAGGTGTTATAGTGAGCGTCATAAGTTTTTTGTATTCTCTTTCGTTTATTATGGAAATTTACAGTAATGATGATGCAATGAATTTCGGGAATATTGAAAGCGCGGGTATTACTACGGCTGTTTCTTTGTTGGTATTCTTTGTCAGCGCTATTATAACTACTGCTATGACTGACAAAAAAATGCAGAAGCTTGACGTAATTAAAGTATTAAAAGATTATTTTTACTGATAAAAAATAGTAATATCATAGTTTTTATAGATTAAAGAGGAGGGCTGATATGCCAATATTCACAATAACTTTTTGTGGGATTATATTAATAATTTACATACTTGATAATTTTATAATAATTCCAAAACAAGAAACCGTCACGCTTAAAGAAAAGCTTGTTACAGGGCATAATAAAGGCTACATCAATCACGCTCTCCATCTTTCTGAAAAGAAAATTAAAAAAGGCCAGCTCTGGCGACTTGTCTCATCCACGCTTCTTCACGTGGGAACGTTACACATTGTTTCCAATATAACAGCAACGCTTATTGTTGGGTACGCGGTTGAATCCCGACTGGGCACAATAAAGACTATTGTTTGTTATGTTGGTTCCGCACTTGTTTCGGGGCTCTTTATGGCTTTTATTTATAAACTTCATGAAGGCGAGGGCGCCTCAACAGGTATTTATGGACTTATAGCGGTTTTTGTGATGCTGGCAGTAAAAAACAGAACAGTGTTCTTTTCACCGGTGTCGCCGATAGCTTTGATTGTTTTAGCAATTTACACCATTGGCGGAATGTTTATGGGCAAAGCAACTTTCTGGGAACATGTATCAGGTTTTGCAGGTGGCTTGCTTATGGGCTTGGTTTTTGTGTAAAGGTTGAAACCGTGTTTGCCGAAGATGTTTTGACAGGTAAAGCCACTGTTACAAATCTTGTGAAACGCAATGTGAAAAACGGACTTGTGGAAATCACCATTAAGGTATTTAATCAGAATGGTGAGCTTGTGCTGACATATATTACTGAAGTATAGTTAAATGTAAATATAGTGAATAGACTTTTAGCAGGTGCATAACTTGATGTTGTGCACCTGCTTTTTTGTTGTGATTGCTTTTCTATTGCTAATAAAAAATGCTCAAAGCCTTGATATATAAGGCTTTGAGCGATGGCTTTGATTACGTTATTTAAAACAATTCGTCGTTTTTAATAATATTGCATAAGCATAAAATCTGAAGCTTTCTCTTTTAAATTAAACAAGCTCTTTAACCGTTTTCAGGTATTTTTCAATTTTCTTTCCGTCATTATATCCCAGCTGATAAAGCTTTTCCATGCCTTCTTTTTCTCGCGTAAGAGTATCTATTCCAAAGCATTCTTCGGGATAAATAATAAGTGCTTTGCCTTGTCTTTCAAGCTCAAAAATTTCTTCAATACCGTTGTTGTATGAATTGTGCATTGTTAAAATGCTGTCTCTCATTTTCGGGTATTTGCGGAGAAGAATATTAACAATCCATTCGGATATAGGGGGTTTCCTAAAATCTTTGGGAAGTGTTATGCAGATAATCAGTTTATCACAACCGTCTGCGAATGCCTTTTTATAAGGTATGGGGTCTGATAATCCGCCGTCAAAGAATTGGTTTCCATTAAAATTAACGGGTTTTCGGCAAGCTACAGGTATTGCACAGCAAGCTTTTAAAAGAGTGTAATCGTCCTTTGATAAATCATCTTTGGTGAAATATCTCGGAGTGCAGGTTGAAGCCTCTGTTGTAACCGCGTTATAGCTGATTGTTGAGTTTTTTATTGCTTCATAATCAAGAGGGTCTTTACCTGTGCTGCTGCTTATTCCCGAATAAAGATAATCAAGATTAATCAGCATTCCGTGCCTGAAATAAGAGCCGATTCCCATATATTCTTTTTCAAAAGAATATTCCTGATAAAACCTTTTGGTTCTGCCCCTTTGCCCTGCAACATAATTAATAAGATTCGCAGCTCCGGAAGAAACACCAAGGCAATAATCAATCTTAATGTCATTATCTAAAAGATAATCATAAATTCCGCTTGTGTAAATTCCTCTGAGGCCTCCGCCTATGTCAATAATTCCTATCATATTATATTCATTCCTTTATTAGGTGATGATTAGTCATTTCTGTAATCAAATGTATCTTTGGTTACGTTTAATTCAATGCCATTTATTGTTACGGTTTTCTCATCTTTCCATTTGATTTCAGCTTCGGCACAGTGATAATTCCAGTATATATTCTTTTCCTTTTCGGTCTCATTGTTTCTGACCGAACACAGTACGGCATAATCTGTTGTTGCACCGCCATTGTTCAAGTATGCACAAACTGTATATTTGCCATCAGGTGAAACTACTTCATTTAACAATTCTTGTCCATCTATTCTTTGAATGTCAAAGAAAGCCCAATGAATAGCATAAACGCCAATAGCAATAACAATAACAACAATTATAATGGGGATGATAATTTTCAGAAATTTTTTCAATAAAATCACATCCTTAATATTGATAATTATATCATAACATAATCACACTCAAAAAACAATCCACTTGACATCTGTACTCTAATATGTTAGAGTGTAGATGAACTCTAATGAATTAGAGCAAAGGAGCGATTATAATGGAAACACCAAAAGTATTTGAAAGTGAATATCGTTTTTGTTTGATTTTGTGGGAAAACGAACCAGTCAAAAGCAGTGAGCTGGTTAATCTCTGTAAAGAACAGTTAGGCTGGAAACCTACTACTACATACACCGTTATCAAGCGTTTGTCTGAAAGGGGTGTATTAAAAAATGAAAACACCATTGTTTCTTCTTTAGTTTCAAAAGATGAAGTTCAGGCATCTGAAATCAATGAAATGGTAGAAAAAACATTTGAAGGTTCTTTACCTGCTTTTATTGCAGCTTTTACAAAGCACCAGAAAATCTCTGAAAAGGAAATCGATGAAGTTCAGAAGATGATTGACCGATACAGGAAAGGAGAATTGTAATGGCTGATATATTTCTAAAAATCTTTAACATGAGCATTTCTGCTTGTTGGATTGTTTTAGCTATATTGTTGTTAAGAATTATATTGAAAAAATCACCTAAATGGATTAACTGTATTCTTTGGGGAATTGCCGGTTTGCGTCTCGTTATGCCTTTTTCATTAGAAAGCATATTCAGTCTTATTCCAAGTGCTGAATTTGTACCGCAGGAACTTGTTCATTCACATTCATCAGTTGATGTAAACGGAGCTGAAGTTTTAAGTTATGTAGGTAATAATCCTATATGGTATGAATTAGGTATAAGCGATGGCAGTTTGGTTTTTAATGAAATAACTGCACCTGACTGTGATTATGTTAATCCTTTGCTGATTATTACATACATAGTATCCATTGTTTGGGTTATTGGCATTATTGCTCTCTTAATTTATACTCTTGTAAGTCTCTTAAGATTAAAGAGTAAAATCGGAACAGCAGTTTTACTTCGTGATAATATTTATCAGAGTGAGACCGTTGTATCACCTTTCGTTCTCGGTATAATCAAACCTAAAATCTTTTTGCCTTTTAATATGAGCGAGCAGGATATGGAGCATGTTATTGCTCACGAACAGGCACATCTTCGCAGAAAAGACCATTTATGGAAACCTCTTGGTTTCCTGATTCTAACACTTCATTGGTTTAATCCAATGGTCTGGTTAGGTTATATTCTTCTCTGCCGTGATATTGAGCTTGCTTGTGACGAAAAAGTTGTTAAAGGACTTACCAATGAACAACGAGCAGACTATTCACAGGCGTTGCTTACTTGTAGCGTAAACAGACGAATGATTACTGCTTGTCCTGTTGCGTTCGGTGAGGTTGGTGTGAAGAACAGAGTTAAATCCGTATTGAACTACAAGAAACCTGCTTTTTGGCTTATCATTGTTGCGATTGTTATAAGCATAGTCGTTGCGGTTTGTTTCTTAACAAATCCTCAAACTTCCTTGGATGATGAACTGTCTGTATTCCTTGATACGCAGATAGCAGACCATCATTATAGCGAAGGTTATACCGATAATAACTTTATTGCTATTCACCACAAGGTGTTGGGTGTTGAAAAATCCGTGAATAAAACTACAGTTTATATGTGGGTGTTATATCACGAATACAGTTGCGAAAATGGTGAGATTAAATTAGAAACAGGAACATATATTCCGACAGTAATTACTGCTGAAAGAACAGGGGTGCACGGACATTATAGATTGCTTGAATATTGGGAACCTCACGATGGTTCACTTTATGTTGATGATATAAAAGGAAAATTCCCTTTACATCTTCAGGAGAAAGCACTTGATTCTCAAAGATATATTGGTGAACAGCTTGAGTTTTGTGAAAATGCCGCAAAAGAATATTTTGATTCTGAAGCTGATTATGGTTCAATGGGAAAAATGGAAAACATATATCCCCAATTCTTTGATGTTTCAACAGATGGTGGATTAACCGTATATGTATGGCAAATGGCTGAGGACAATTATAAATGCTATTTGGTGAATACTGCTCAGGAAGCTATTTCGGATAATAGCTTTGCTTACGCCGGTGGTGCAACTATTTCAGAAATGAGAGCAATTCTTTCCACTTACGATATTAACAATGAAGATGTAACTGTTCAACCTGTAATAAATCCTCTTTCAAGCTATTTTTATGAAATTGACGATATTTATTGTAAATATATAAATGATTTGTTTTGGTCTACTCTTCCACTTTTAGAACCAACCGCGTTTGGAGTAATAATAGACTCTTCAACATTTGATATTGATAACGACGGAAAAGATGAGCATTGCGTTCTCACTTACGGTCCGACATCAGGTATTTTCACAATTGTTTTTACAGCAATAGAGCTTGGTGAGGAGGAACCTGAATACATAAATACCTTTAATTATCTCGGTCAGTCTGCTGAATTTTACAAGACAAAAAATGGTAAAGTAAAGATAAAGTGTATTTACTATGATTATGAAAATGGTTCAACCGATAACCCTAAGAAGAAATTCCTTGATATTGAAATCGAAAACGGCAACATAGTTCTCAAAGATGGTGATGAAAATATTCCATATTGGGGTGAGCAAGGAGTAGAGCCATCAGAGTTTCTAAGAAAACAGTATGCTTTAGAAGAGGCTGTTGGTGAAGTTGTTTTGAGAGAAAATAACGGCAAGTATTTTATTAACAACAGAACTAACGCTAAGAACCCATCTGCCAAAGCCTTTGAAGCTCACGAAATTTTGCATAGAATAAAAGATGATGAGAAAGATACACTTACTGTTTATGCAGTTACTTTATACGAAGAATTCAACCTTGAAAACGGTAAGGTAGTGTCAGTCGGTTCAGGGGCAGCACCTGTAGAAATAGTATTCAGTACAAAGGATGATTTTAAGTATACATTGAAGAATTATCGTATTCTTCCTAAAGAAGAAAATATTGAAGACTATATTTTAAAAGGCACTGATTATGATGACGAAGAAACTATGATAAGGCTCGAAGCAGATATATGGAATGATGTTTATTATCATTACGGTATTGAGATAGAATCCAAGTAAAAGAAAAATGGCAGATGCATAACTTAATGTTATGCACCTGCTATTTTGTTGTGATTACTTTTTCTTTACTAATAAAAAATGCCCAAAGCCTTGCTATATAAGGCTTTGAGCGATGGTACGGGTGACAGGACTTGATGGGCTCTGCCCATCATTCGCTACGCGAACGCCCGATTATGTTCGGCTTCGCCGAGGGCAGGTTCAAGTCCTATTTATTCCATACATAAAAATAACAGAAACCCGAAAAAAATCGGATTTCTGCTATTTGGTACGGGTGACAGGACTTGAACCTGCAAGGATCTCTCCAATAGAACCTAAATCTATCGTGTTTGCCAGTTCCACCACACCCGCATATTTAATTAATGAATAAATTTGGTGCACGTTGTGCCTATTGTAAATGGTTTGGACTGTATAACAAGCATAGCTTGTTCGGTGGTGAGTTCTCTTTCGGTTCCTCTTTAGTTAAAGAAAACACGCATTAGGAATTTTACCACACAAATCCTTTGATGTCAACAAACTTAATTGCCTTTTATCTATTGTGCGGTATCCGAATTGCTCAGTAAGTTTACATCCTGTCAATTAACAAAGTATTTTTGTTGAAAAGTAAGATATAAGTTGGTATAATGATTGCATAACAAAGAAAATGCTGGTGATTATTTTGAAAAATATAGTAGATGAGATTTGTTTGTTGGTAAAAGATTGCGGAAAGGTGATTCTTAACGCCGACAGAGAAAAAATGGCTATTGACATAAAATCAGGTGTTGCGGACCTGGTTACTGAATATGACAAAAATATTCAGGAACAATTAGCTGTTGGTCTTAAAAAGATTTTGCCGGAAGCAAAGTTTATAGGCGAGGAAGGTTCAAATGATGAGTTAACCGAAAGCGGTTATGCTTTTGTTGTTGACCCTATTGACGGCACAACTAATTTTATTAAAGATTATCATATAAGTGCAATATCGGTTGCTTTATTAAATGGAAAGGAAGTTGTTGCCGGTGTTGTTTACAACCCTTATCTTGATGAGGTGTTTTGCGCAATAAAGGGGCAGGGTGCATTTTGTAACGGTAAAAAAATAAGCGTTTCTTCCCAACCCTTGAGTAATGGACTTGTTCTGTTTGGTTCATCGCCATATGATAAGGAGCTTTTTCCGAAAACTATTGAGATACTTACCGAATATTTCTATAAGGCTTTGGATATAAGGCGATGTGGTTCTGCTGCATTGGATTTGTGCTGTGTAGCTTGCGGCAGAGCAGAACTTTATTTTGAGTTGCAGACTTCGCCATGGGATTTTGCTGCGGGTAAATTAATTGTTGAAGAAGCCGGCGGTGTTGTTACAACGCTTGATGGGGCACCGCTTTCATTTGAAGGTAAATCTTCAATTTTAGCAAAAAACAATGTTATATAAATAAAGTAAAAGACAGTCGTTCAGAAAGTGACGACTGTCTTTGTGTTTCTTATTCGCAAAGTTCTTTTGCAAGGGCTTCGATTTGCTGACGGCTTGCATCGTTCAATGTTGATTTGATTGTAACGTTGTTCTCTGTGTATGTGATGTTCTTTGAATTTTCAAGCATACGCTTCATAACGTTTTTTGCGGTAGGAGCCCAGCTTCCGTTTTCCATAAAAGCAATTGTTCTGTTCTTATAGCCGCGCTCGGTAAGCTCATCTATAAATGTTCTCATAAAGGGGAAAACATCTGAATTATATGTGGTGGTAGCAAGAACGATTTTTCCGTAACGGAAGGCATCTTCAACGGCTTCTGCCATATCGCATCTTGCGAGGTCGTTTACCGCAACCTTGGGGCAACCGTTTTCTTTGAGTTTTTCCTCCAAAAATTCAACAGCCTTTTTAGTATTGCCGTAAACTGAAGTGTAGGCAATAACCACGCCTTCACTTTCAACGCCGTATGACGACCATGTATTATAAAGGTCGATGTAATAGCCTAAGTTCTCTGTAAGAACAGGTCCGTGAAGGGGACAGATTTTTTCGATGTCAAGTGTTGCCGCTTTTTTGAGAAGTGCTTGCGTCTGAACACCGTATTTTCCTACTATGCCTACATAATAACGTCGTGCTTCGCAAGCCCAGTCATCTTCGACATCAAGTGCGCCGAATTTGCCGAAACCGTCCGCAGAAAAAAGAATTTTATCCTTGCTGTCATAGGTGACGATTACTTCGGGCCAGTGCACCATGGGTGCGGTGTAGAAGGTGAGCTTTCTGCTACCTAAGTCAAGGGTGTCGCCTTCGTTTACTATAATTCGTCTCTCGGCATAATCAGTGCCGAAAAACTGGTTCATCATCTGGAACGCAATTTTCGATGAAATGACCTGAGCTTCAGGATATGCTTTAAGGAAATTATCAATATTAGCCGAGTGGTCGGGTTCCATATGCTGAACTACAAGATAATCGGGCTTTTTATCGCCGAGAGCAGACTTTATATTGTTGAGCCATTCACCGGTAAAGTTTGCATCAACACTATCCATAATTGCGATTTTTTCATCAATGATGGCGTAGGAATTATAAGCCATGCCATTTGGCACAATATACTGACCTTCAAACAAATCAATTTCGTGGTCATTAACACCAATGTAAATTACTGTATCTGTTATATTCATAAGGTAATCACTCCAAATTTTTAATATACACTTGAGAATTATAACATATATCGGACTCTTTTTCAATCGGAAATACTGTTGATATTTTTCCAGTTAAATGATAAAATCAAAAAAACGCTTGAAAGGGTTAAAGGCTATGACAAATAGAGAGAAAATACATTCAGGTAAAATTTATTATCCCAGCGGTGACGATATAATGACAGAGCAGCTTGGATATCTTGATAAACTGTACGATTTTAATAATACCCGCCCTACGGAGCTGAAAAAACGCGAAGAGCTATTGAAGGAAATGTTCGCCGAAATAGGGGACAACTGCTACATAGAACCGCCGTTCCGGGCGAATTGGGGCGGTCATCACGTGCATTTCGGCAACAATGTTTATGCCAATTTCAATCTGACAATGGTTGATGACACTCATATTTACGTGGGTGACTGCACTATGTTTGGGCCTAATGTTACTGTCGCTACCGCCGGTCATCCGATAGACCCGGAGCTTCGCGGAAAGGCGTATCAATACAATATGCCTGTGCACATTGGCAGAAATTGCTGGCTGGGCGCCGGTGTTATCGTTCTTCCGGGAGTTACCATAGGCGACAATACCGTTATCGGTGCAGGCAGTGTCGTTACAAAGGATATACCGTCAAATGTTGTTGCGGTTGGAAATCCTTGTAAGGTTTTACGCGAAATCAGCGAGCATGACAAAAAATATTATTACAAAAATTCAGAAATAGATTACAATGATTTATAAAAAAGTTCCCCTGTTATGCAACAGGGGAATGTTTTTATTTATAGAAGCTATAAAGCTGAGTAGTGTTGGTGTTTGTGTTGTCAACGTACCATAGCGAGCCTATTTTAACAACATTCACTTCAAAGGCTTCAATGACGGTTGTTCCGTTGGCTTTTACCTGAACGGTAACTGTTTTTGCTTCTTTGATGTCATCAACGGAAACCTTGTATGTTTTGAGAGTTGCGGCATCGAGCGATTCTTTATACTCCTCGATATCCTCTATGTCTTTTGTGTTAATTGCTTCATAGGTAAATACGCAGTTTTCTCCGTATTTTTTCTCATAGATACCTATTGTTTTTACGCTTGTCTGTACAGAGGTTTTTTCATCTATAACGTCTTCTGTACCTACGAGCTTATCACCGTAGGTCGATACATTTGACTCCAGCGCCGTGAACATTATTTCATCGGTCATATAATCATCGCCGAAAACATCTTTACGTACTTCAACAAGCTTTGCAAAATATTTTGTGAAGAAGGTGTTGTAATTATCCCAACCGTTAAGCTCAGTCATAAGCTGCTCATAGTACGGATACATTTCGTCAATAACCTGACCTGCGAGAGAGCCGTCGTCATTTTTTGTTTTTTCGCCCATTTTAGACTCGGAGTTTAAGCCGTTTTCAAGACTGTCGATATCCATACCGGGCTGGTAATTGTCTTCAAGATAAATTACGGGATACATATAGTACTCGCGGATATAATCACCGTATTTATAATTTTTGCTGATAAGTGTGTTTTTGTAAGAGTTGTAACCGTCACCGCGGTTTACTATACTTTCGGTGAAAGCTACGGCAACCTTATCGGGATGGAAAGCGTTATATTTACTTTTGAATGTGACGGCGGAAACTGATACGAGGAAAGCGAGCACCAGGAAGAATGCGATAACGGCGTATAATTTTGTGTTAAGTTCTTTTTTGATTTTTGCCATAATATCGCCTCCTTAATTTTCAATTTCGGCAGTTGCTACGTTTGCGGCGCGGCGTTCTGCCAATGTTTTTGTAATATGTGCTTTCTTTTCACCGACCATATCGTAGAAGAAAATCGGTACTGCCTGTAATACAACAAATATAGCGGGGATAATGGTGTATATCATAAGGATTCTGCTGAGAGTTTCATCGGTCTGGGTTGCGTACGCAACGTTTGCGTCTGTTGAAACTGCATACTGTGACCATGTGTAGAGGAGCCAGGGACCGAGAGCCTTTGTGAAAGCTGATGCAACCTTTGAGAAAAGACCATAGCCTGCATAGGCAAGACCCTCCTGACGTTTACCTGTCTTATACTCGATTTCATCAACGCAGTCAGCAATCATAATGTTGGGAGTAACGTTGGTGTTACCGTGCTGGAGACCGCAGAAGAAGTTGAGAATAAGGAATGGGATAATAAGCGCATCACCGAATTCTATGGATTTTGAAACGATGAAAAGAATTGTGAGTGATGAAGCACCGTAAATACAGAAAAGTATAAAGGTCTTTTTAGTTGAGAACTTCTTGAGAACGAAGTTTACAAGGAGCGTACCAACTGCGGTACCAATACCCATCGGGAGCAAAAGACCGAGCTTCAAGTCTTTAGAACCCAAAAGATAAATAGCTATGTAAAGGGAAACGGTGCCGTAAACACCACGACCGAAACCAAAGAGCTTGGTGAGGGAAACCATAAGAAGGTTCTTATGTGTGAAAACGACCTTAACCGCATCTTTGAGAGAAACCTTTTCCTGTGTGAAGGGTACGCGTTCTTTGTTGTTTGAGAAGAATATCATAACAAAGAGTATAAGACCCAAAGCACATACAGCGGTCGAGAATAAAAGGTCAAGACCTTGAGCCTCAGCATTTTTGAACTGCTGTGAGCCTAACAAAGCTTTCATAATAGCACCAACAACTATTATGACAACCATACCGCCTGATTGACCGACCGAGCGAAGGAATGATGCTATTGAAATAGCCGTTGAACGCTCCGATGGGTTAGGGGATGAGAGTGAGCCGAAGCAGTTTGCGGGACTTTCTACCGCGCAACAAACGGCGGTATAAAGAGAGTAAATAACGAACATCCAGATTATAGCAACAGTCTGGTTGTTTGTGTCGGGGGCTACGAAAACGAGCAGAGAAATGAGCGCCAAGGGAATTGCGCCGAAGCCTACCCAGGGTTTAACCTTACCTATTTTGGTGCGTGTGTTATCAACAAGATAACCTATAACAAGTTCACAAACCGCACCAACAATACCGGCAACAAGAAATACTGCTGAAATAGCATTGGACATATCGGCGCTGTCAAAGCCTTTGCCCTTGAATGCGAAGTCGGCGAAATAGGTTGCCGTGTAGTCGGGCATCCAACCGGTCAGAAGAGCAACACCGAAAAGACCGATACCGAAGGTGGCAATTTCTGACTTTTTCATATACTTTTTCATTGGTTTGTCAGACATGAGTATCCTCCTTAAAATTAATGGGATAATTATATCATAGTAAAAAATATTTTACAATTACATACAACACAAAAACTTTCAGGCATTTTCAGCACGGTTTACATTTTAAAACTGCTGTGCTATAATCAGAAAAACACTCTGAAAGGAACTTTTTATGAAATTAATGATAGCATCCGACATCCACGGTTCTTTAAAATACTGCCGTGAATTAGTCGGAAAATATAATGAAGAAAAATGTGATAAACTCATTCTTTTAGGTGATGTGCTTTACCACGGACCTCGCAACGATTTGCCGGAGGAGTACAATCCCAAGGGTGTCATAGCCCTTCTTAACGGTATGGCTCAGGAAATACTCTGCGTCAGAGGTAACTGTGAAGCAGAGGTTGACGATATGGTGCTTGACTTCAATGTTCTTGCGGAGTACGCTTTCTTTTACCATGGGTCAAGAATGATGTTTTTAACTCACGGTCACAAGTTCAATCCTCAGAATATGCCGAAGCTTAAAAAGGGAGATGTTCTTTTTAACGGTCACACCCACGTAAGTAAAATTGAAGAGTTGTCCAATGGCGTAATTTACGCGAACCCCGGCTCTGTTTCAATCCCAAAAGAAAATACACCCAGGGGATATATGATTGTGGATGATGTTGCTATAACACATAAGACACTTGATGGTGAAGCTATAGAACAAAAAGCGTTATAATTCGTAATTCATAATGCGTAATTGAATGGGCACTTCGTGCCCATTAATTTAGTTACAAAAATCCTTTCGTTTTAAACGAGAGGATTTTTGTATGCCATTTCCATTGTTTTTGAAAGTGCTACGGCGTCGTCTATGCCATAGGGGATAGGAGTACCGTTTTCAATACCGTTTATCCACATTTCCATAGGTGATTCTGCGTTGCGAGGTACGTTAGGGAAAATCCAACCGTCACCGATGTTATAACATAATTTATTCATAAAACCACCAGCAAGGATAGTGCCTTTGTCGCCGACAATTTCAAGCTCAAAGGGATTGTTGGGAGCAATAAACGCTGTTTCGCTGACACCGATAGCGCCGTTTTTATAGGTGAGCACTGTTACGGCGTTGTCTTCAACGGTTTTTACGCGTACATTGGTGAATGCCGAAGCTGCTTTTTCGGGTTCGCCCATAATCCAGTTAAGGAAATACATTGAGTGAGCGCCCAAATCCATCATAGCACCGCCACCGCAGGTTTTTGGGTCATAGAATGTTTCGGGAAGCCAGCCCGCCAGAGTGCCGTTATGAGCGTTTCTCATTCGGCAATAGTTTAATTCACCGACAAGACCGCTATCAACTGCATCCTTTATCCACAAAAATTCACCTTTACTGCGCCAGGGGAAAGAGATACAGAATTTAACACCGCTTTCTTTAACGGCATTAGCTACATCAAGAGCCTCTGACTCTGTAAAACACAAAACCTTTTCGGTGAAAATGTGTTTTCCTGCAAGCGCCGCTTTTTTTATTACATCGTGATGAAGGTCTGTTGATGTGCATACCATTACCGCATCAACATCGCTTCTTTTTAAAAGCTCGTCATAATCCTCAACGAAATCGCAGTTGAAGTTTTCCGCCTGCTTCTTTCCGTTTTCAATATCGTTATCCCAAAGGGCGGTTATTCTGCAAAGGGGATTGCTTTCAATAGTTCTTGCGTAACCGCCGAAATGAACGTGCCATGTACCGACTAATGCTACATTTATCATATATGTCACCTTATTACTGAAGTTTTATTTTTTCGCAAACTGATGCTGCGAGAGTGTTGCTGACGTTATCTGGCTGATGCCCGCCTGCGTAAAGAACAATATCACCATCGGGAGCAACGCGGCTACCGTCATCGAGAACAGCTTTAATCCAATATGTATCAATGTCGAAAGTGAGTATTGCTTCTTCTTCGGGTGCAAGTTCAGTTGTTTTAACTGCGCAAAGCTGGTAATGGGGAGTATAAGTTCTGCTGTCTTTAAATGATGCGTAAATCTGAGAAATTTCCTTTGCTTTTACTGCACCGGTATTTTTAAGCTTTACGCTGACAGTGACGGCGTCATCATTTTGCGCGGTAATTTTAAAGTCGGAATATCGGAATGATGTGTAAGAAAGACCGAATCCGAAGGGATAAAGCGCATCGCCGTCAATATAACGGTAGGTTCTGCCTTTCATACTGTAATCGTTGAAATCGGGAATATCGTGGTTGCCCTCATAAATTGTAACCGGTAATTTACCGCTTGGTGAAAATTCACCTGCAATAAGTCTTGCAACGGCGAGACCGCCCAATGAACCGGGATACCAGGCGTGAATAATTGCTTTTGCGTGGTTGCGCACCTTTTCACCCACGTCAATGGAGCTTCCGCACATAAGAACAACTATGACGTTGTCACAAACATCGCAAACAGCGTCTGCCAATTTCTGCTGAGTTTTGGGAAGGAAGAGGCTTCGCTTATCGCCACAGGCAGTGTAATCATCATCAAAACCTGTATCTTCGCCTTCAATGGAGCAGTCAAGACCAAGGGCAAGAATTGTAATATCAGCTTCTGATGCGGCGGCAATACCGTCGCTGAGCATATTATTGAAGCCGCTCCAATGATTGAGCTGCTCGAAGCAATAGTTACAGCCCTTTTCAACACTTATCTCTGCGGTTTTAAATACTTCTCTGACGCCGTCCGCTACCGGATAATACTTTGACGCGTATGCGTTGTAGTTGCCTTCAAGTGCAGTAAGCGAAAGTGCGTTAGGACCTACGATTGCAATGCGTTTATCGGTGTTTTTATCAAGAGGAAGGAAGTTTTCTTTATTTTCAAGAAGAACAAGACATTGCTCAGCCGCGGTCATATTGAGCGCCTGGTGCTCTTTGCAGTCAAGTTTACTGTAAGGAATATCCGAATAGGGGCGTACTTCCTCAAATTCGCCTAAAAGACAACGGATAGTATAAAGTCTTTCAGCAGCGGCGGTAATATCCTCATCAGTAACGAGGTCTTCTTCGTAAGCGTCAATAAGTGCTTCGTAAGTTTCACCGCAGTTTAAGTCACATGTGTTTTTGAGTGAAACTGCCGCGGCTTCCGCTTTGGTTTCAGTGAATTCGTGGAATGTATAAATATTCTTTAATGCGCCGCAGTCGGAAACGAAATAGCCGTCAAAACCCCAGCGTTTTCTAAGAATATCGGAAACAAGGTATGAGTGAGCACAGCAGGGTTCACCATTTGTGCGATTGTATGCACCCATAACACCGATAACTCCGCCTTCCTTGACGGTTTTTTCGAATGCAGGGAGATATGTTTCAAAAAGGTCGTGTTCGTTGGTAATTGCATTAAAGCTGTGACGTGTTTTTTCAGGACCTGAATGAACCGCATAATGCTTTGAACAAGCACCGCCTTTTAAAAATTCGCCGTCACCCTGTATGCCTTTTACAAAGGATGTACCGAGAACTGATGTGAGATAAGGGTCTTCACCGAATGTTTCCTGGCCGCGACCCCAACGCGGGTCACGGAAAATGTTGATGTTCGGTGCCCAGTAAGTGATACCTTTGAATATATCAAAATCATTGTATTGAACGTGCTTGTTGTATTTGATTCTGCCTTCGGTAGAGATCACGTCACCGATTTTATTAATAAGTTCAGGGTCAAAGGTTGCCGCCATAGCAATAGTATGAGGGAAAACGGTCGCTGTACCGGAGCGTGCAACGCCGTGGGCACCCTCGTTCCACCAGTTGTAGGCTTTGATTCCTAAACGTTCGATGGCAGGTGAATTGTATAAAAGCTGAGAGATTTTTTCTTCAGCGGTCATTTGTGAAACTATTTTTTTCGCTTTTTCGCGCGCCTGTGCTTTTGTCATGGAACTGACTCCTTTTGAGTAATTATATAAAATAAATATAAACTAAATGGCTATCATAGTCAAGAAAGTTCGATTGTTGAAATGCGATAATTTTTCTCTTGGTTTTATGTGGAAAAGAACAACAAGCCGCCATAATAGGCGGCTTGTTGTTCTGGCTTTATGAAACAAATTTATAGAACCTTGAAGTCGGTTTCAGCGTAAATATAGGGTGAAACCGATGTTCAAGGATTTTAACGTTTGAAGAAGCAGCAGGATTACTGCATCTCTCTGAGAATTCCGTTGAGTTCAATGATTCTCATGAGCTTCTTGAAGGAGAAGCCCTTTTCTTCTTCAATCTCTTTGAGCAATTTCTGCTCGATTGCTTTGTAGTCTACCATTATCGTGGACTCCTTTCCTTTAATTTATGGTTTCATTATACTGATTTTTCAAAAAAAGTCAAGTGAAATTGCACAAACGACAAGTCTTTGCGTTGTGCAAAATGCACAATAGAATGGTGTTTAGTTTTTGTTTGAGAGTTATACAAATCATCAAGGTTTAAGAAAAATGTTTTGTTGTAGTTGCACAAACAAATATGTACAGTTTGTAACAAAATGACGAAAAAAGGAAGATGCTGACATTTTTGTTTCAAAAAGTTTGTGAATGTTTTTAGAAAAAATCGCCCCGAATTTATAAGAAATTCGGGGCGATTGGTTATTTTTCTTCGTGATATTCTTGTTCGGTGTTGACATCCCAGATAAATGATTTACTGAGTGAGGGATTCTTGATACAATCAACAGCCTGTATTGCGGTAAGCATGGAGTGGTCCATATTGTTGTAGCGGTGCATACCGTTTCTGCCGATGCAGTAGAGGTTGTCTATTGAATCCAGGTACTCTCTGACTTTATCAAAATCTTTATAAGAACCGAAATAGGCGGGATAGGCTTTCTTTATTTTAATGCGCACAGAATCTTTTACCGCACTATTGTCAATTATTCCTATTTTTTTGAGTTCATCTATGGCGAAGTCTATAAAATCGCTGTCGCTCATATTCCAGTATTCGTCGCCTTCATTACAGAAGTATTCAAGACCTATCCATACGGTATTTTCGGGGTCCTTGACCATATAGGGCGACCAGTTATTGAATATCTGAAGTCTGCCTAATTTAACGTCGCGTTCCTGGATGTATATCCAACAATCGGGTACGATATTTCCGAGGGTTTTGTGCTTGGTTTTATTTTCTAATAACAGCTTGTCTACAAGAAGACCCACTGTAATAAAGTCGCGATAAGGTAAATCGCCGGCAATTTCTCTGACGAGGCTCGGCACTTCTTCACCCATACCGTTCACAAGGTCTTTAACCGGCATGGTTGAGATAAAGTAATCAGCCTTATATTCAACTACGCCATCAGGAGTTTCAACACCTACATACTCAATTTTCTTGTCCTTGATGTGAATTGTTTTGACGCAGTTGTTCTTAAGAATCTTGCCACCCATTTTTTCAACTTCGTCTGCAAGGGCTTCCCAAAGCTGACCCGGTCCCTTTTTAGGGTAGTAAAACTGTTCTATAAGGGAAGTTTCTCTGTCTTCTTTCTTTTTGAAGGGCTTTGTTATAACGTTGAGAACAGCTTTTGTGAGAGAGAGCCCTTTTACACGCTGTGCGCCCCAATCGGCGGCTATGTGCGAAGGATTTATACCCCAGAGCTTTTCGGTGTAATCCTCGAAAAACATTTCGTACAGAGGTTTTCCGAATCGGTTTATATAAAAGTTCTCAAGGGAGGTTTCTTCGCGCTTTGAAAAGCAGGAATGAAGATAGCCGAAACCGGCTTTCATTGTTCGGGAAAAGCCCATATTTATGAAAGTTTCAGGTTTTAATGTTATGGGATAATCGAAAAATTTTCTTAAGTAATATATTCTGGAAACGCGGTTTCTTATAAGGAAAACCTTGTCTTCCGTTTCAGGGTCAGGACCGGAGGGGCTCAGGTCCTTTGTCGTACCGGTTTTTATATCATCAAAGGAAGGTGCGCCCTGCAGTGGCATAAGCTCCTGCCAGAGCTCGTTGACTTTCTCGTTTTTCGAGAAAAAACGATGACCGCCGATATCTATACGATTACCGTTATGCTGCGCAGTACGTGAAATACCGCCGATAAATTCACTTTCTTCAAGAATGAGTGGGATAATATCGGTGTTTTTTAAAAGCTCGTATGCTGCGGTAAGTCCTGCGGGACCTGCGCCTATGATTATTGCTGTTTTATCAGCCATACTGTCAACTCCTTTTAATATTCAGAGAAGTTCTCGTGAAAACAGACCGTTGGTTTTACTGCCGGGTATATTTTTTCTGAGTGTAAATGCTTCGTAAATACATCGGCATTCTTCGGCGTTTTCTACTGTGAAATATAGTGTTGCAAAATCTAACATTGAAAGATTTTTATCGCCTATATACATGGGTACACTGTTATGAAGAACAGAAAAAGATTTTTTGTAGCATAGTACAGGGAAATCGATTCCTTTTCTGTCAGTGAGAACAGTTGAACCGCTGCATTTTCCGCAACCGGAGAAATCCTTTTGAGGACAGGCACGCATCAGCATCAGCGGTAAATAACCGTAGATATACGCACCTCTTGAAAGCTCGCCTCCGAGATTTTTCATTGCCTTTTCGGAAAGCTCAAAGGACAAGGTTATGTCACATAAACCAAGATTTTTGTAAAAAGTCAGAGCATCTGTATTTGTGATGTTTAAGCCGTGTGACCCATGAATGATGAAGCCGGCGTCTTTTAAGAGCTTTATACCACCGATGTTTCCGGTAAAAGCGCGATTTACTCCCATAGCTTTGAGCTCGCGAAGCTTTTGTGCGATTTCAGCCTCGCTGTCGGGGTAAATAAGCTGAGGTGTTTCGGCAATTATTTTATCGGATAAATCTTTTAATGGATTCTTGTTTTTTAGTATTTCATCAATAGGTAATATTATGAATTGGCAGTTGCCGAAAATATCAGAAAATTGACTGAATTTTTCAAGTCGCACTCTCGTTTTAAGTTCTTGGGATGGCTTGTAAGGCAAGTGATTCTTTGGCGTAGAATCACTGATTTCGTAAGTATTTCTTGTTATAATGTTCTCTAATTTTTCTACACCGTCACGGCGCATTGCGTTTATAGAAGATGCCGATAGTGTCAGTTTATCATCGTTGTTGAACTTGAGTTCTCCCATACGCAGTGATGTGTCACCAAGTTTTCCGAGATTTCTTTGGGCTATTTCTTTAATCAGGTGTGAATTTCTCGGGATTTCCGGTATCGCACCTTCGACAGTTACGGACTCGTTTTCCGTACTGATTGTAAGGATGGCGGCGGTGTCTTTTTTTAATGTCAGGCACATATCAACGGAAATCGGATGAATGTCATCATGATACAGATTCTGTAATGATTTAAGTACATTCGCTGCTGACACAACATCCTCTTTGCCTCTGTAACCAAACATGGATAAATCACGTTTGTTTTTTAAGTAACCGTCTGTAAAACCGTTTCTGGAAAAAACAGAACGCAAAGTGTCCCTATCATATTTTTCGCCATTTAATGCATTTTTTAAACTTGTAACTGCGGCGGCGACATATTCGGGCCGTTTCATTCGTCCCTCAATTTTGAAGGATTCAATGCCAATGTCACATAAGTCGCAGATACTGTCAAGATAAGACATATCCTTAAGTGAAAGGGCGTACTCTCTTTCGTGCTGTGATTTCCAGTTAAGGCGACAGCCTTGGGCGCACAGACCTCTGTTTCCGCTGCGTTCGCCGAGCATTGCGGAAAGATAACAGTTACCCGAAGCGCTCATACAATGAGCACCGTGAACGAAAACCTCCAATTCGGCGGATACGTTTTTTCGGATTTCTTTTATTTCGTCAAAGGATAATTCACGGGCGAGAACAATTCTGGAAAAGCCGAGATTCTGAAGCATTAAAGCCCCCGAAACGTTGTGAACCGCCATTTGAGTAGAAGCGTGTAACGGCATATGGGGACAAATACTTTTTACCGCTTCAAAAACAGCGAAATCCTGTACGATTACAGCATCTGCACCGCTTTTTGCAATGAGCTTTACCGTTTCGTATAACTCTTCCTTTTCTTTGTCAAAAATAAGGGTGTTAAGCGTTACGTAGACTTTGACATTTCGCAAATGAGCGTATTTTATCACGTTGATTAAATCATCACCCGAAAAATTGTCAGCGTTACGTCGGGCGTTAAAATTCCCTGCGCCTAAATATACTGCATTTGCTCCGCAGATTACAGCGGCTTTCAACTGTTCTAATGCACCTGCCGGAGCAAGTATTTCAAAATTCTTCATCTGTTAAATATCGGTAATTATTTCTTGTTTTTCTGTTCGTACTCTGAGAATGTCGCCGGCTTTAACGTCCGCCGTGCAATCAAGTGTTAAAAATTCCTGGGGATGACAAGCGGTCTCGCAGTCTTCACCTTTTTCATTGGTGATTCTTGTGCAAGGGAAGGACATACCGAAGCTGTCGGGAGAAAGCACTTCGATGGTGTCGCCGAGCTTGAAGAAGTTTCTTTGCTGTATTTTTAATTTGCCGTTTTCGCAGTCCTCCAGAGCAACTCCCGCAAAGGTGCAATCCCAATGATAAAGACCGTCGTTTTTGTGGTCGTGTACAAGGTTTCCAAAATAAAAACCGCTGTTATACGGACGGTGACTTATTGCATTGAGCTCGTCTTCAAGAAGCTCTAAGGGTGCACTTTTATCAATGGCGCGTCTGTATGCATTTACAACGTGGGAAACGTAATATTCCGTTTTCATTCTGCCTTCGATTTTAAAAGAATCTACACCGGCATCCTGCAATTTATCAAGAAAACTGATGGCTTTCATATCGTGTGACGAAAGCAGAGCGGAATGGTCCTGATATTCTTCGAGCTTAAGATATTCGTTGGGGCGGTTTCTCTCAACTAAATAGTATTCCCAACGGCAGGGCTGAGTACATTCGCCTCTGTTACCGCTTCTGCCGTTCATATATGATGAAATAAGACATCTTCCGGAATATGCCATACACATAGCTCCGTGTACAAAAGCTTCGATTTCAAGCTCGTCGGGGATTTTTGCGTGCATCTCGGCAATTTCGTCGATAGTCATTTCGCGAGCTACAACAATTCTTGAAGCGCCCATTTCGTAGTATGCCATAGCGGCAGAATAGTTGCAGCAGTTTGCTTGTGTGCTTATATGTACTTCAAGGCGCGGCTCAGCTTGTTTTATGGTTCTGAGGGCACCTAAATCCGCCACGATAACAGCGTCTACGCCTAATGAATAGAGAGTTCTGGCGTAATCCTTTAAGGGTTCAATTTCACTGTTTTTTGTGAAACTGTTTACAGTGACATACAGCTTTTTGTTCAAAGAATGAAGATACTTTGAAGCATTGTCAATTTCTTCTTCGGAAAAGGCTGATTTTTCAGCGCGTAATTGGAGGAGCGGTCCGCCTATATATACTGCATCTGCGCCGAATCTTGCGGCGGCTTTAAGGCAGTTTATATCCCCGGCAGGGGCGAGTAACTCGGGTTTGTTCATTGCATATACCTCTCGAATTTATTTCAGAAATCTTCAAATAATTATAATACACTAAACAACAATAAAAAACAAGGCATAATATACACTAACAGTGTCTTGATTTTTTACCATATACTGTGTTATAATAAACTGATTTATTTTTAACTAAAACACTCGCATTAATGTATGCGGCAATTATTAAGGAGATGTTTTAAATGAAATACGATGTTGCTGTAATTGGCGCAGGCGTCGTAGGTTCCCTTATCACACGAGAACTTTCCAAGTATAATATCAAGGTTGCACTTCTCGAAAGATGCAACGATTGTGCAATGGGTGCTACAAAGGCAAACAGTGCTATTGTTCACGCGGGTTTCGATGCAAAGCCCGGAACACTTAAGGCGAAGCTCAATGTACGCGGTGTAGAGCTTATGAAAAAGTTTTGCAAGGAATTGAATGTACCCTTGAAGAATAACGGTGCACTTGTTGTAGCTTTTTCCGATGATGAAATGCCTCATCTCGAAGAGCTCCTCAAACGCGGTGAGGAAAATGGTGTTCCCGGTCTTCATATAGTTAACAGGGAAGAGCTTAAACAGCTTGAACCCAATATAGGTGATACCGCGGTCGGCGCACTTGTAGCTCCCACATCTTCTATTGTGTGTCCGTACGAGCTTACAATAGCGGGTGTTGAAAACGCTGTTACAAACGGTGCTGAATTTATAAGAAATTGCGAAGTAACAGGAATAAGAAGCGAAAACGATGGTTTCGCGCTGGATACAACTGCCGGAGAAATTACTGCAAAGTATGTAATAAACGCTGCAGGTGTTCATTCAGGCGAAGTAGCGAAGCTTATCGGTGATGATTCTATTGAAATTATAGTTCGTCACGGTGATTATTATCTTCTCGATAAATCACAGGGAAATCTTGCTAATCACACTATTTTCCAGTGCCCCACAAAAATGGGTAAGGGTGTCCTCGTTTCACCTACTGTTGACGGTAATCTTATAGTAGGTCCTTCTGCTTCCGATATAGATGACGGGAACGATGTCGCAACTACTGCAACAGGACTCAGCGGAATATATAACGCTGCAATAAAGAGCGTTCCTGCGGTTTCCTTAAGAAATGCAATAACATCCTTCAGCGGTAACCGTGCACATCCTACAACAGATGATTTCGTAATAGGCTCTTCGGCTAAGAATAAAAATTTCATCAACGTTGCCGGTATCGAATCTCCCGGTCTTTCGTCTGCACCTGCTATTGCCGAAATGGTTGAGGGTATTATGATTGAGCTTACAGGCGGAATGGATAAGAAGGATAACTTTGACCCCATTCGTCCCGAGCCTGTACGCTTCCGCCATATGAGCACGGAAGAGCGCGCAAAGCTTATAGAGAAAAACAAAGCGTACGGCAGAATCGTTTGCCGTTGCGAAACAATAACAGAGGGCGAAATCCTCGACGCTATTCACGCTCCTGCAGGTGCAAGAGATGTGGACGGTGCCAAAAGAAGAACCAGAGCCGGAATGGGCAGATGCCAGGGCGGCTTCTGTGGTAGTAAGGTAGTAGAAATTCTTGCGAGAGAATTAGGCGTACCGATGAACGAAATAACAAAATTCGGCGGCGAGTCGAAAATTATGTATGACAGAACTAAATAAGGAGGCGGGACAGATGTTGAATTATGATTTAGTAGTAGTCGGCGGCGGTCCTGCCGGTATGGCTGCAGCCCTTAAAGCGAAAGAAGAGGGCGTTGAAAAGATAGTTATTCTTGAGAGAGCGGAAACTCTCGGCGGTATTCTTGAACAGTGTATACACACGGGTTTCGGACTTCATTATTTCGGTGAGGAGCTCTCGGGCCCTGAGTACGCAGGAAGATTTATTGAACAGGTTGAAAAAACCGATATTGATGTCTTTACGGACACAATGGTACTTAATATTTCCGATAGTAATGTTGTTACAGCTGTAAATAATAATGAAGGTCTTATGCAGTTTCAGGCCATTGCGGTAGTACTTGCTATGGGTTGCCGCGAAAGACCCAGAGGTGCACTTTCCATTGCAGGTTCAAGACCGGCGGGTATTATGACTGCCGGTACTGCCCAGAAATATGTTAATATCGACGGTTATATGCCCGGCAAAAAGGTTGTTATACTCGGCTCGGGTGACATCGGTCTTATTATGGCACGTCGTATGACCCTTGAGGGCGCTGAGGTTAAAGTTGTTTGCGAGCTTATGCCTTATTCAGGCGGTCTTACAAGAAATATAGTTCAATGCCTTGATGATTTTGGTATTCCTTTAAGACTCAGTTGTACAGTTATCAAAACACACGGTAAAGAAAGACTTGAGGGTGTAACCATTGCTCAGGTTGACGATAAATTACAGCCTGTTCCGGGAACAGAAGAATACATTGAATGTGATACATTGCTTCTTTCCGTGGGCCTTATTCCCGAAAATGAGCTTTCTAAAGATGTTGGCGTAGAATTAGACAGAATAACAAGCGGCCCCATTGTTGACGAATACAGAGAAACTCTCCAGCCGGGAATATTCGCTTGCGGTAATGTTTTGCAGGTGCATGACCTTGTGGACTACGTTACAGAGGAAAGCCAGATTGCCGGTAAAGGTGCCGCAGACTATATTTTCGGAAAGAAAAAGGGCGGTATATTCGTTAAAACCAAAGGTATAAACGGTGTGCGTTATGTTGTTCCACAGCGTGTTAATATAGAGGGCGAAGAAAAAGTCAAGTTGTATTTCCGTGTTGGCCAGGTTTATAAAGGAGCAAAAGTAGTTGTTGAATGTGACGGCGTAATTCTTTCCTCCAGAAAGAAAGTCAAGCTCGCTCCCGGCGAAATGGAAAATGTAGTAATTACACCTGAAATGCTTAAAAATATGAACGAGAACAGCGAAATTATTGTTCGCGTTGAAGAATAAGGAGTGGGAGAAATGAAAAAAAGTCTTATTTGTGTATCCTGCCCTTTGGGTTGTCCTATTGAAGTTGAAATAGAAAACGGGGAAGTTGTTGCTGTAACAGGTAATACCTGCAAGCGCGGAGATGCTTATGCACGTGCTGAAATAACAAACCCGGTAAGAAGTCTCACTTCAAGTGTGAAGGTAGAAAACGGTTTGCATCCGGTGGTTCCTGTTAAATCTTCAGGTCCGGTGCCCAAAGACAAAATGTTTGATTGTATGAAAGAAATTAACGCGGTAACTGTCAAAGCTCCCGTTAATATCGGTGATATTGTTATAAAAAATATTCTCGGTTTAGGTGTCGATATCGTTGCAACTAACTGTGACAGCGGTAAATAAGACACATAAAACCCGAAAGGAATTTGTATGAAGCCTTATGAAATTGCAGCAGAAGTAAAACCCTGCGAAAGACAACTGGAATGGCAAAAAACCGAATTTTATGGTTTTATAAACTTTGGACTTGCTACCGTTGTGAACAGAGAGTGGACGGACGGTAACGTTAAACCTGCTAACTTCTGTCCCGATGAATTTAACGCTGAAGAGTGGGTAAAGTTCTTTAAAGACGCAGGTTTTAAAGGAATGGTGCTCAACGTTAAGCATCATGACGGTTTCTGCTTATGGTGTTCCGAATACACGGATTATTCAGTAGAAAGCGCAGAGAATTGGGATGTAGAAAACAGAGATATTGTAGCTTTGTTAAGTGAAGAATGCAGAAAGCAAGGAATTAAATTCGGTATCGCGATTTCACCCCTTGACCGTCACGAAATGTCATACGGAAGCGGTGAGGAGTATAACGAATATTTCAAATCATTGCTTCGCGAGGTTCTTACAAAATACGGCGATATATTCTACGTCCGTTTTGACGGTGCCGTGGAGCCTAATAAGGATGATAAGGTTCAGGAATATGATTGGAACGGATACTACGACGTTGTCAGAGAATGTCAGCCGGGTGCGGTAATTGCGCTCGTAGGGCCTGACGTGCGTTGGTATGGTAATGAATGGGGCGTTCTTCGTGAAAATGAGTGGAGTGTTGTGCCTGACAGGTACAGTATATATAACGCCTTCAAACGCAATAAGGAAAAGCCCAAAAGATTCTTCAAAAAAGAAGAAAAATTTGAACTTGATTTAGGCTCCAGAAAAGCAATTAAAAAAGACACGGACTTTATCTGGTATCCCTGCGAAGTAAGCGTATCCATACGCGATAGATGGTATTATCACAAGGATGATGAATATACCGCAAAAACCAAGGATAAGCTTCAGAAGCTTTACCTTGACACTGTCGGTAAGAACTGCGCTCTGATGTTAGGTGTTCCGCCTATGAAAAACGGTAAGTTTGCGGAAATGGATTACCAGATTCTTAAAGCATTCGGTATTGATTTAAGAAGGTCATATTCATATAAGGTTTCGCAAATAGGCGAAATTGAAGCAAGCAGTACACTTTCTGCGCAATACAGTGTCTCCAATCTTTTTGATGATGATGAAACAAAGACATGGCGTCCCGCTGCGGATGATGCGGAGCCCGAGCTTACAATTACTCTTTCACAGAAGGATATGTTTGATAAGTTCGTTATGATGGAGCATATTGTAAACGGTCAGCATGTTGAAGGCTACGAGGTTTATATTGACGACGGCAGCGGCAAATTCAAAAAGGTCGGTACCGGCGGAGTAATCGGTTATAAGAGAATACATAAGATAAACCCGGTTGAAGTAAAAAGAGTTAAAATAAAAATCACCTCATACAGAGGTAATCTTGAAATGCAGTCGGTAACATTATATTAAGATGGATAAAATTGCAGTATATGGCGGTTCCTTTGACCCGCCTCATAAAGGACATAAACTTCTTGCCCGTAATCTTGCTAAAATATGCGGAGCGCATAAGGTAATAATAATACCGACGGCACTTTCACCGTTCAAGGAAAGTTCCGGAGCCACTGCGCAAGACAGATACAATATGTGTAAGCTTGCCTTTCCGGAGTCTTTTTTCGAAATCAGTGATATAGAAATAAACCGTGGTGGTAAAAGCTATACGGTAGATACTCTGAACGAAGTGAAGAGGCTTTACCCAAATACGGAGCTCTATCTTTTTATGGGCGATGATATGTTCCTTTCTTTTAATAGATGGTATAAATATCAGGAAATATCTGATATGTGCACACTCGTTGCGGCTTGCAGAACTGAGAATCTCGGGAAGCTCAGGGAAATGAGGCAATTCAGAGAGAACGTTCTGAAACTCGGAGAAGACCGCGCAATTATCTGTAAGAGTATTCCTATTGAAGTCAGCTCGACCCAAATCAGGAATAATATAAAAAAAGGTAATGGTGAGTATCTTGAGGACGAGGTGTACCGATATATTAAGGATAGGGGGCTGTACCTGTGAACAGAGATGCAGAATATATCGAAGTTTTAGAGGGTCGTTTGACGAAAAACAGATTTATTCATTCGTTGAATGTTGCCGAATCGGCAAAAGAGCTTGCGGTTATTTACGGTTGTGACCCGGAAAAAGCATATACGGTAGGTCTTATTCACGACTGTTGTAAGGATATGCCCTCAGGTCTGCAGCTATCCTATATGATTGAAAACGGATTGGAGCTTTCCGCGTTTGAAATAGATGTACCTAAGCTTTATCACGCTATGTGCGGTATGGTTTATGCAAACAAAGAGTTCGGTGTTGTTGACCCGGATATGCTTAATGCTATACGTTACCACACAACCGGAAGAAGCGGTATGTCGGTTTTGGAAAAAGTGGTATTCATTGCTGATTTTATTAGTGCCGAACGTGATTATGACGGCGTTGAAATAATGCGCGAAAAAGCAAAACGCTCCCTCGAAGAAGCTATTGTTGAGGGGCTTGGATTTACTATAAAGGATTTGATTGAGCGCGAACGCATAATTCATCCCGATACGGTAGCGGCTTATAATGATGCGATGTTCAGTATAATGAAACAGGAGAGTTAAAATGAGTTTGGAAATTGTAAAAAAAGTAGTTAAAGCACTTGATGATAAAAAGGGTAACGATATAAAGGTTATTAAGATTGATGAATTAACTGTTGTTGCCGATTACTTTATTATTGTAACAGGTAACTCAAATACCCACATCAGAGCTCTCGCTGATGAGGTCGAATATCAGCTTGAAGAAGCTGGTTTTAAACCTGACCACGTAGAAGGCAGAGCAACCGGTTGGGTTGTAATAAATTATTCCGGTGTTGTAGCACACATTTTTACAGAGGAAGCAAGAGATTATTATAATCTTGAAAGACTTTGGGAAGATGCGAAGAAAATTGATTTTCAGGATTTATTGGTTGAATAATTTTGCATTTTGCATTTTGCATTTTGCATTACCAGAAAGGGTATGATAGAATGAAATACGATTTTTCAGCCGTTGAACAAAAATGGCAGAAAAAATGGGAGGACGAAGGGGTTTTCCATGCACAGGATAATTCCGATAAACCGAAATTCTACGGTCTTGTAGAGTTTCCTTATCCTAGCGGTGCAGGTATGCACGTAGGACATATTAAAGCTTATTCGGGTCTTGAGGTTATTTCCCGCAAAAGAAGAATGCAGGGTTATAACGTTCTTTTCCCCATCGGCTTTGACGCTTACGGACTTCCCACAGAAAACTACGCTATAAAAACAGGTATTCATCCTCGTAAGGTTACGGATATGAATATCGAAAAATTCTCTTCACAGCTCAAGAAGGTTGGTTTCTCCTTTGACTGGACAAGAGTTGTTGATACAACAGAAGAAAGCTACTACAAGTGGACACAGTGGATATTCCTTAAAATGTTTGAGAACGGACTTGTTTTCCGTGACAAAACTCTTGTAAACTACTGTCCTTCATGTAAGGTTGTTCTTTCAAATGAAGATTCCCAGGGCGGTAAATGTGACATTTGCCATAGCGATATTGTGCAGAAATCAAAGGATGTTTGGTATCTTCGTATAACCGAATACGCCGATAAGCTTCTTCAGGGCCTTGATAAGGTTGATTACCTTCCCAACATCAAGCTTCAGCAGGTGAACTGGATAGGTAAATCTACCGGTGCTTTCGTTAATTTTGAAATTGCCGGTACCGGCGAAAAAATGAAAATATATACAACACGTCCCGACACTCTTTTCGGTGTAACATTTATGGTTATGGCACCGGAGCATCCTCTTATTGATAAGTATGCTGAAAAGATTGGCAACATGGATGAAATCGAAGCATACAGAGCAGAGTGCGCTAAGAAGACCGAGTTCGAAAGAACTCAGCTTGTAAAAGATAAAACAGGTGTCAGAATTGACGGCTTTGAAGCAATAAATCCGGTAAACGGCAAAAAGATTCCTATTTACATATCTGACTATGTAATGATGGGCTACGGTACCGGTGCTATTATGGCGGTTCCTGCACATGACCAGCGTGACTATGAGTTCGCTAAGAAATTCGGAATTGATATTATCGAAGTTATAAAGGGCGGCGATATCAATGTTGAGGCATATACCGGTGACGGCGAGATGGTCAACT
>JAZULQ010000058.1:0-82114 GCA_045603185.1 Acutalibacteraceae bacterium | reverse complement strand
ATTTTGGGTACCGCAAGAGGGGTTGCAGGCAACTTCGAGTCTCTCCTTCTGCGCCAGAAAACCCACCATACCTTTTGGTATGGTAGGTTTTCTTTTGTATGAAAAAAGAACTCGAACTCGAGCGCCGAAGGCGCGGGCAAGGAGCACAACCGCCGCCGGTGGCGGGAGAAGGGAGTGCGAGTTGGCGCAGCGGTCAAAATCGTTAGCGACGAACAGGAGCGACCAACGATTTTGGGTACCGCAAGAGGGGTTGCAGGCAACTTCGAGTCTCTCCTTCTGCGCCAAGAAAAAAGGATATCCTTCGGGATGTCCTTTTTCTTTTATATGATTATAGTTCCGTAGGGGCTAGGCTTGCCTAGCCCGAAAAGTATAACAAAAACCAAAACGGGTCAGGCGAGCCTGACCACTACAATAGTTTGTTGTTCTGACAAGCTGAAGACTAACCAAAAGTGAACTACTTATTATACCCTTCGGTGCGATATATACTCCGTATGCGATATGTTTCGCAGAGCGAAACGAGAATACATCGCCACGAAGTGCTCCTTTAATTCGAATTATGAATTACGCATTATAATTGGCGTTAGCCCCGATAATTTTGCGTTTTACATTCTGCATTTTGCATTTATGTAAAAACCTCCAAAAATGGTAATAATATATTATTCATATTTTCTTTGCTGTTGTAGTTGATTTTGGTGTTATTTTAGTGTAATATGTATAATTGAATAGTGAAAAAACTATATTTTTACAAAAGTTTTTGGAGGTTTTGTATGAATTATAAGCTTACAAAGAAACAAGCAAAAGAAATGCTTGAGAATAAACTCCTTCATTATTTCGGCATCTCTACCGAAAATGCAACATACGAACAGTATTATAAAGCGATTGCTATGATTGTTCGTGATATGATGGCACAGGGCAGAGCCGAGTTTTCAAGAAAAGTTGATGATGGGGGTAAAAAGCGCGTTTGCTACCTTTCTATGGAATTTCTTATGGGTCGTTCCCTTAAAAATACTCTTTATAACCTCAATCTTACAGATACATTCAAGGGCGTTCTGAAGGATTACGGTATTAAATTAGATAGTCTTTATGAATGTGAACCCGATGCGGGTCTCGGTAACGGCGGTCTCGGAAGACTTGCGGCTTGTTACCTTGACGGTCTTGCAACTCAGGGTTACCCTGCAAGAGGTTATTCTATACTTTACGAATACGGCATTTTCCGTCAGAAGCTCGTTGAAGGCAGACAGACCGAGCTTCCCGATAACTGGCTTCCCGGCGGTGAAGTGTGGCTTGCCCCTCGTGAAAGCAGTGCGGTTAATGTCTGCTTTGAGGGTAGGGTGAAGGAGATTTGGGATAATCAGTATCACCATGTCGAAATCGAAGACGGCAACGTTATCCAGGCAGTGCCCTACGATATGTTTGTTGCGGGCAAAGACGGTAAGGGTATAAGCGTACTTCGTCTCTGGAGCGCAAGAGCTCCCGAATTTGATATGAAGTCATTTAACCAGGGTGACTTTATGCGTTCTATGGAGCGTCAGGCTATGGCGGAGGTTATAAGCAAGGTTCTTTATCCTATGGATAATCATCCTGAAGGTAAGTCATTAAGACTTCGTCAGCAGTATTTCCTTGTTTCTGCATCTGTTCAGGATATTGTGCGCCATCATCTTCGCGAGTACGGCACTGTTGACAATCTTCCCGAGAAGCTTGCTATCCATATTAATGACACTCATCCTACAATGGCAATTCCCGAGCTTATGCGTATTCTTCTTGATGAATGCGGATACGGTTGGGATGACGCTTGGCGTCTTGTTACCAATACGGTTGCTTATACTAACCATACCGTTATGAGCGAAGCTCTTGAGTGCTGGAGCGAGGAGCTCGTAAAACGTCTTATTCCTCGTGTTTATGACATCATTAAGGAAATTGACAATCGCTTCCGCGCATATGTGTGGGAGAATACACACGATGCAGATTATGTTGAGCGTACCGCTATAATTTCAAACGGTGCAGTGCGTATGGCGAATCTTTGTGTTGCGGCTTGTCATAGCGTAAACGGCGTTTCTGCTCTTCATAGCCAGATTCTTAAAGATTCACTTTTCAACGATTTTTATAGACTTACACCCGACAAGTTTACAAACGTAACCAATGGTATCGCACACAGACGTTGGCTTTGCCAGGCAAACCCCAATCTTACAAAGTATATAGAGGAGCTTCTCGGAGACGATAAGTTCGTTTATGATGCCGAGCACCTTTCAAAGCTTGCTGAATTTAAGGATGATGAGGCTGTTCTTAATAAAATTGCCGAAATCAAGCACGCTAATAAGGTCGAGTTTGCTAAACATATTTATAAGACAACAGGTGTTAAGCTTGATACCGATTCAATATTTGATGTTCAGGTTAAACGTCTTCATGAGTACATACGTCAGCATCTCAACGCATTGAACATTGTTTCAGAGTATCTTGCCATTAAAGAAAATCCCGATGGTGATTTTGTTCCTAAAACATATATTTTCGGTGCCAAGGCTGCTCCCGGTTACTACGTGGCTCAGCGTATTATAAGTATGATTCTTGCTCTTGGCGAGATGATTGACAAGGACCCCGATGTAAAAGGCAGACTCAAGGTTCTTTATGTTGAAGATTATAATGTAACTAATGCCGAAAGATTGATGCCCGCTGCCGATGTTTCAGAGCAGATTTCTCTCGCGGGTAAAGAGGCAAGCGGTACAGGTAATATGAAGCTTATGATGAACGGTGCGCTTACTATCGGTACACTTGACGGTGCAAACGTTGAGATTCATGAAGCTGTAGGGGACGACAATATGTTCCTTTTCGGTATGCACGCTGATGAAGTGGCAGACCTTAAAAAGAACGGTTATAATCCTCAGAATTATTACAATAATAATCCCGAACTCCGCAAGGTTCTTGACTTTATTTCACGCGGCGGTATCGACGGAAAAGATTTCTCGGATATTTCCGGTACAATCATTCATCACGACCCCTTTATGGTGCTTGCTGATTTCGCCGATTACCAGAGAGCGCAGAAGAAAGTCCGCGAAACATTCCTTGATAAAAAGAAGTGGAATCAGATGTCACTTATGAATATTGCAGGCTCCGGCAGATTTGCGGCAGACAGAGCTATAAATGAATATGCAAAGGATATATGGAATACACAAAAAATGTAATATTTTTTCGGCTTTTTGACGAATTTAAAATATTGTGTATCATTTGAGAAAAAATACACTTGACTTTTTACGAAGTTTGAGTTAATCTAAAGATATTGAAAAAGAATGTTATGTTGCCTCATTGGGGCGCATAGTGAAAGGGGTATTATACCAAATGAAAAACGCTGATATGAAGGTTATTGCTATCATCCTCAGTATAGCACTTCTCTTCACACTCTTCACAAGCAACCTTGTATCTGTTGCTTCTGTTGTTATGCTTATAGTTGATGGCGGTTCAGCTGTTACTGACGGTACAGGCGACAACACTGCAAATACCGACAACAACACAAATACCAACACCAATAACAACAGTATTAGCACTAACACCAATAACAACACAAGTACTAATACTGACGCAAACGCAAACAACACTAATAACAATAACGCAAACACTAATAACAATAACGCAAATACCAACACAAATAACAATACCAACAATAATTCCGGTGCTACTGATGCATCTGATCCCGTTATTGCTGATCCTTTTGCATTCTACTCAAAAGCAGCTAACGAAATCCATACAAAGGGTACAGCAGGTTACAAGAAAATCGGCTGGCAGGCAGTTGAAGGTCAGCTTACTCTTGACAAATTACAGTTCCTTGCAGGTACACTTACAGACCTTATCGCTGACTTTATGACACCGAAGGAAGAAGCAGAAGAGAAGGTTTGCCCCAAGGGTTCTGACGAAGCAAAAGACAGAATGCCCGCAAGTAACTGCTCAAGTCAGTACATAAAGAGTGCTAAAGCAGTTAAAGAAGGCGACAACTATGTTGTTACAATCGTTTTAACTGAGTTTGTTAACCCCTCTTATGACGATCCCGATGGTCTTCAGTTAATGTCCAGAGAATTCCTTGACTTCAAGGATGTTCTTAATGAAGTTGCAAATAACGATACAGTTAAAGCAGTCGTTAAGAGTGTTGATGGTACAATCACATATACTGATTACACAATCACAGCTACAATGACTTCTGACGGTAAGTTCATTAAGATTGTTCACTATGGTAGAGGCGATATCGTTGCAGACGTTCAGGCTATTGCAGGTAGCCTTAGCGCTTCCGGTGCACTTTCATTCAACGCTGAGTACTACGATTTTGAATATTAATTCGCGGTACGTATAATCAACCGACTCGCTTAGGCGGGTCGGTTTTTTTGTTATGAAATTGTTAAGCTTATTGACTTTTTCAGGGTTTTAAGATAATCTTATATAAGGATATATTTTCAGTTAAAAGAGGTATTGTATATATGAGTAAACCTAAGAAGAAAATCGGTTTTATTATAGGTTGCGTTGTCCTTAGTGTTATGCTGGGCATCAGTAGCTACATAAGCCTGGTTGTTATAGGTGTAGTAGCCGATGAAAATAAAAACGGAACACTCGTAAACGGTCAGAGCGCAAACATAAATAATACTGTTGTTGATAATGGTAACGTTCCTATGGATAATGTACCTGCTTTACCGAATTATAACGTCGGTAACAATGATGTATATAATGATAATCAGTCCGATGCCCCTCTTTCCGGGAATAATAACCCTGTTCAGAACAATCAAACGAATAATAATTCTTCCTCGGGTACTAATCATGTTGCTTCCTTTGACCCCGCAAAAGTGACTAAATCTGATATAGTTGCTATTTATGCGTTAGTTATGAATAAAGCCAAAACCGATAAGCCCGGCTTTACTAAAATAGAGTATCAGGAGCTTCCCGACGGCCCCGAAAACAGAGTTATTTCTGAGGGCGAAGAGAATGTCAGTGAGGAGTCTATAAATAAACTTTTCGGATTTATTGAGGATTTAGGCGTTTTTGTACCTAAGGAAAAGGCGGAGAGTGAACCCTATATCCACGAAAAGGGCGATGCTGATATGTCCTTGTTCCCGGTGTTTTCCAGAGAAAAGGGTTCGTATCTCACGGACCCGAACGGTATTGAGAGCTTTACCTGCAGTAATCTTTCCAACGGAAATATAAAAATTGGTTTCGTTCTCGTTCCGGAGGATAATCCGGAGCCCATCGATGAGAACTCCAACATATCACCCAGTTATACCGGTGCGGTTTTTGCGCCTATGTCTAAGGCAAGAATTGACCGAACGGTAACCCATCCGATTATTACTGTATTTGCAAAGGATATAGAGTATTCCCTCAGGTATCACGATTGCTATGTAGAGGTTGAATTTAATCCCAATACAATGCAAATTGTAAATCTTAAGCAGATTGCAAATGTCAGCATAAAAGGCTCGGGAAATGTAGTAGGTGTCGGAAAAATCGGACTTGAACGACAGGAGCTCATAAGCACAGTAATTATAAAAGATATTCAGTATTGATTTAAACCCATTGTGTCATAAGGCACAATGGGTTTTTGTAAATAAAAAATATAGCGGATATTGTCTTTTTATAATTCTTATGTTACAATAAATTTGTTATAGGTTTTATGGAGGGTAAGAAAATGTTTTTATGGGTTCTCTTTGTTTTATGTATAATCATTGAGATTATATTTGTTCCGCTGTTTTTAAAAGCACAGTGGCCCAACAGAAGCATAAAATCATTGACTTTCAAAATGATTTGTTCAACAGCTTTTTTGTCCATTGGCATAATAAGCGTGTTTATCGCCCAAAACAAATCTACATATGCACTGATGATGGTTTCAGGACTCGCTTTAGGTTGGATTGGTGATTTTTTCCTTCATTCTAAAAGTAATCAGAAGTGTTTTGCTGTCGGCTTCATCGGGTTCTTGTTGGGTCACGTTGTGTACATAGCGGCATATTTAAGAACCATACCGTTAATTGTTGAAGATTATAAAATTATCACTTTACCTGAAATTGTTGCGATTTTCGCTCTTATGATGCTTTCCGTGCTGTTTGTAATTAAGTTTAAAGATGGTTTGTCTATGCCTATTCTTAAAATTGCTGTTATTGTGTATTCATTATTTTTGATAATAATGTTTATTAAGGCATCGGCTTTAGGTTACGGCTGTTGGACATCCGGAGTTGAAAACGGTGTGATAGTGTTCATTATACTCTCCTTAGGCTCTCTTTTGTTCTTGCTTTCGGATGCAACTTTGGGTTTTCTTATGTTTGGTGGTCAGAAAGGCAACAAACCATTGAAGGTGTTTAATATTGTTACATATTATTTGGCTCAGGTTTTGTTGGCATCGTCCATACTTTTTATAAACGCATAAAGTGTTATGTTTTGAGAGGTTTATATGTTTGATGAAGTTGTGAATCGCCGTGGCAGCGGTTCTTATAAATGGGATACAATTATAGATAACGGCGTAATTGAAAGAGGAGCATATCCTCTTTCTGTTGCTGATATGGAGTTTAAAACCCCGGAAGAAGTCAGAAATGCCATAAAAAATTTTGCGGATAAAGGCTTCTTTTGTTACACGGATAGTGATAAAGCTTACCGCGATGCTGTGCGTGAGTTTATGTGCAGACGCCACGATTTTAAGATTGAGAATGATTGGATAGTTTGCGTTGGTGGCGTTGTCAGTGCAATAAATACAGCTATCAGAGCTTTCACAAAGCCCGGTGAAAAGGTAATTATCCAGTCACCTGTTTATTATCCCTTTGCGGCATCTGTAAAAAATAACGGCAGAGAGGTTGCCGATAATCCCCTTGTGGTATCAAACGGCAGATATGAAATGAATTTCAAGGAGCTTGAAAGTATCGCTTCGCAGGATGATGTCAAAATGATGCTCCTCTGCAGCCCTCATAATCCGGTAGGCAGAGTCTGGAGCAGGGAAGAACTGAAGAAGGTTGGGGATATCTGCCTTAAATACGGTGTAGTTCTTGTTTCCGATGAAATACATTTCGATATATTAAGAAAAGACCGGGAACATATTGTCATAAATAATGTAGACGAGAATTTCGCAAAGAATACGGTGATATGTACCGCCGTCAGCAAGACCTTCAATCTGGCGGGTCTCGGGACTTCTAATATTATAATTGCGGATGAGAAGTTAAGAGAAATATTTAAAAAACGCCTTTCTGTTGATGGCTATTCTTGCATAAACTGCGTGTCAAGACCGGCTACCATTGCCGCATACACGGAATGTGACTATTGGGTTGACTCTATGAATGAATATGTTTCGGATAATATAAATTATGTGAAGGATGTTGTCGCCCAAATTCCTCGGATTAAAATGTTTGATTGCCAGGGCACATATCTTGTCTGGCTCGATATGAGGGAGCTCGGTATGGATGACGATGCACTGGATGCCTTTTTGAGAGATAAATGCGGTATTATTCAAGACCCGGGTTTTTGGTTTGGTGAGGGTGGAAAAGGTTTTTCCAGGCTCAATGTTGCTTGTCCGCGCTCGGCGTTAGAAAAAGCGATGGACTCGCTAAAACGAGAGATAGCGAAGCTTTAAAGGTGGAAGATAATGAGAAGAATATTAAGTCGCACACGTGCCGCTGTTGATGATTACAATATGATTCAGCAGGGGGATAAAATTGCCGTAGGTGTTTCCGGTGGTAAGGATTCGCTCATACTTCTTAAGGCTCTTGCCGATTTAAAACGGTTTTATTCAGCGGAATTCAGTATAGTTGCAATTACCCTTGATATGCGGTTCGACAATGTTGATGGTGATTTTTCCGGCATAAAAGCAATATGCGATGATTACGGTATTGAATACGTGGTTAAATCAACAGATTTATATGAAATTATATTCAATATCCGTAAGGAGAGCAATCCTTGTGCCCTGTGTTCAAGGATGCGACGTGGAATTCTTCATGATACGGCGAAAGAATTGGGTTGCAATAAAATCGCATTAGGCCATCATCTTGATGATGCGGCTGAAACTTTTATGATGAATTTGCTTATTGAAAGCCGCGTTGGGTGTTTTGCGCCGGTAACGTACCTTTCAAGACGAGATATAACCATGATAAGACCTCTCATATACGTTCGCGAAAGAGAGGTAGAATCGGCTTGTGAGAGGCTTGATTTGCCGATAGTGAAAAGTAAATGCCCCGCCGATAAACACACAAAGCGCGAGGATGTCAAAATGCTGCTGAATGAGCTTTCTGCTCAGTATGGCGATGTTCCCGAAAAAATTGTAGGAGCAATGCAACGAGGCGGTATAGACAGATGGGATAAAAAAGAAACGACCGAAAAGACGTAAATGTCTCTTCGGTCGTTTAATATTAATAACCAAAATCTTCAAAATAGTATTTGAATGGATTTGTTTCGGTTTCTTCTTCCGGAATTACCGTATTGCCTTTATCCTCTACAAGCGTTACAGTTACATCGAATGTTGAGGAAATAGAACCCTTGTTGTTAAGACGGCATATGGTGAGCTTCAGCTTATCGCCAACTTTTGCGTTTTCTATGGTTTCAAGAAGAACATCGGTGGTCTCGAGCTCTTTTCCGTTTACGGCGGTTATTATATCGCCTACTTCAACGTCGTGGTTAGCCATATCACTTTCGGGATTTATAGTTGAAATAACTATTGAACCGTAAGGAAGACCATTCTTTTCAGCCAATACATTGTAAGAATAGTTGGCCGAAATGGGGAGATAGGTGATACCCAGCATTGGTCTGTTTGTTACATATCCGTGAGTAATAATTTCGTTGTATACCTCAAGAACCGTGTTGCTGGGCACTGAAAATCCCATTCCTTCGTACTCTGTACTTGAGATTTTCGAGGAGTTAAGACCTATAACCTGACCGTATTCGTTCACCAGCGCACCGCCGGAGTTTCCGGGGTTGATAGCTGCATTGTGCTGAATACAAGGAAGGTCATAAGAGCTGTTGGTGGTAGGCACAGGTCTGTCAATAGCGCTTATTAAACCGCTTGTAAACGAACCGAAGAATTCAGTACCGCCGGGGTTACCGATAGCATAGATTTTTTGACCTACGTTGAGGCTGTCGGAGTTTCCGAAGGTTGCGGCTTTGAAGCCGGTTCCTTCGATTACAAGAACGCCGACATCTGTCTTTGTATCAAAACCAACAATTTCGGCGTCGTATTCCGAGCCGTTGTTTAATTGGATTTTTACTGTTATGCCGCTGTCTGCGATTACGTGGGCTGCTGTTAAGACATATGTGCTCTTTCCTGCGGCATCTGTTCCGACAATAATGCCCGAGCCTTCGCCGGCACTGGTATCCTGCGAGTAAACCAGAACACCTACGTTAATATCTTTAACTGAATTGTATATTTGCTCGGGAGTCATAGCACCGCTACCGGAGTATTCAGAGAAAGATATGGGCGAATCTTCAACAGTGGGAGTTGCACCCGAACCGTATTCAATAGTGGGTTTGTTTTGACTTTCCAGGGGTTCGTTGCTTGAAGTGTCATTATTGGTAGCTGACAATGAAATACCGACCGCAACAGAAGAAAGGATGACGGAAAGGCATATTAACGTTACAAAAACAATCTTACCCGCAGACGTCTTTTTTTTCTTTTTTTGAGGTGGCTGCGGTACTACCGGTGCAGTAGGGTAGTAGGGCTGTGCCGTTCTGTTCATCTGGGGTGCAGGCTGATTAGGGTTTACATTAGGGGCGGGATTAGGTCTGTACGGATAAGGATTAACATTCTGAGCATTATAGATTGGTGCCTGATTAGGCGTGGGCTCGGGTTTCTTTTCCGATACAGGGGGCTGCTCCTTTACGGCATTGTCGAAAGGATTTACTTCAGGACCTTCCGTTTTTTCATTTATGGGATTAGGATTAAAAATGTCATCCATATGGATTCCTCCGTTTCTGCTTACAGTATAGCAGAAGTTTTTGAACAAATTATTAGTTTACAATAAATAAATCATAAATCAATTATTTCGGCAGTTTAACAGTGAATCGCGTGAATTTATCAACTTCGCTTTCAAGAGTTATTGTGCCGTTGTGTAAATCAATTATGCTTTTTATGAGGTAAAGACCGAGACCGGTGCTCTTTACGTCGGTGCTCCTTGATTGGTCAACCTTGTAAAAACGCTCGAATACTTTTTCTAAATCTTTTTCGGGAATGCCTTTGCCGGTGTTTGTTATAGCAAAGTAAACGTGGTTTTTGTTCACTGCGGTGTTCACAGTGATTTTTCCGCCTTCGTTTGTAAACTTAACGGCATTGTCGGCAAGGTTATAAATAACCTGGTCCAACATGGCACTGTCGCCATGGACTATTGCCGGCTTTAAGTCTTCGAAGCCGCAGATTTCAATGTTTTTCTCTGAAATCAACTGCTCAAATCCAAGGAATGTTGTGACAAGTTTTTGAGAAACGTCTACTTTTTCAATGGTCATATCAACGTTGCCGGTTTCAATTTTTGAAATATTAAGCATCGTATTAACCATTTTTGAAAGGCGATTTATTTCAGATGAAACAATAGTAAGGTAGTAATCCTGCTTCTCCGGCGGGATAGTTCCGTCAAGTATGCCGTTGATAAAGCCGCCTATTGTTGTCATCGGGGTTTTGAATTCGTGCGAAACGTTGGCTACGAAGCTGCGGCGCGAGTTTTCGATTTGCGAAAGGGAAGTCGCCATAGCGTTGAATTTCGTTATAAGTGCCGCCAATTCATCATTGGTTTTGAGCTCGGGAACTCTGTATGAAAAGTCACCTTGCGCGTAACACTTGGTAGCATTTTCAAGGTTTCTTATGGGTTTGGCGATTCGTTCCGTCATTAACGAAACGGCTACGGTAACAAGCAATAATGCTGCCGCCGCAGAAAGAACAAACATGAAAAATGTTTTAAGAATGTAACTTAAAATACTTGATGTTATTGGTGCCGTAACCACACAAAAACCCTGGTAAATGTCGTTTACATAGAAGGGAGACATACATACCGCCTGGTATGTGTCGTACACACCATCTAATCTTGTGCACTCGGTAAACTCACCATTTTTTACAAGCTCAACGTATTGCGGCGGTATTTTTATGTTCTCGTGAACACTACAAACGGATGTGGTGTTTACATCAAATCCCGACAGTGTTTCAGGACAAAAAATAACCTTACCGTATTTATCACATATATATGCGTCATATCCGGTACAATCCGATAATATTTCCACATTCTTGCACAACGTCATAACAGCGGCTTGGGGATTCTCTCTGACTATTTCGGAGTTAAGCATTTCCGAAGTCATTTGAGCCAGGTTGTTAGCGTTGCTCCTTGTTTCGTCAATCACTTGTTCGCAAAGCGTATTGGCTACGAAAACAATGAGGGAACTACCGATAACTATAAAACTGACAAGAACTATGGAAGAGAAAATAAGGAAATATTTAAGAAAGAATGTGCCTTTTTTGCTCTTTAATAATCTCATTTCAATAATTATTTTGTTTCAAACTTGTATCCGACGCCCCAAACGGTTTTAAGCTCCCATTTATCTGAAACGCCTTCAAGCTTTTCACGAAGACGTTTGACGTGGACGTCAACTGTTCGGGAGTCTCCGTAATACTCGAATCCCCATACTTCATCAAGAAGCTGGTCACGTGTGTAGACTCTGTTGGGGTTACTTGCAAGGTGGAAAATAAGTTCCAATTCCTTTGGTGGAGTATCAACAGGTTTGCCGTTAACTATCAATTCATAGTTAGTGAGGTTTACAACGAGCTTATCGTATGATACCTCTTTCACGGTGTCTGCTGATGAAGATTGTGCGGCGGAACGTCTTAATACTGCCTTTATTCTGGCGATAACCTCTTTTGTTTCAAAGGGCTTTGTTATATAGTCGTCCGCACCAAGCTCAAGGCCGAGCACCTTGTCAAAGGTTTCGCCCTTTGCAGTGAGCATAATTATGGGTGTCTGTGACGTTTTTCGTATTTCTCTGCAGATTTGCCAGCCGTCAAGACCGGGTAACATTATGTCAAGTAAAATAAGGTCGGGAGAGGTTGCGTTGAATGTATCAATCGCTTGCAAACCGTTAGTTACAACGGCTGCCTCAAAACCTTCTTTTTCGAGATATAGTCTGAGAAGTTCACAGATATTTATATCATCATCAATAATGAGGATTTTTGCATTAGCCATTTTCAGTCCTCCTTAAGGAACTTTTATAAAAACATTATATACCATAATATAGAAAAATATATGAACAATTTTAAAATAAACTTAGTGGGAAATAAAAACAATGGCAATAACTATTTAAAAGAACAGTATTGCCATTGTTGTTTTAATTATTTTTTATTTTGTTTGCGCGCAGCCTTTGCTTCGGCTTTTGCTTTCTTCGCTTTTTCTTTTGCTCTACGTTCTTTTGTTTTAGCGTCCGATGTTTTTTTGTTACGGTTTTTCTTAGTTACAATCAATGTAATAATCAACGCAACTATAAACAGACCGCATAAAGTGAAACATAGCACAACTACAATTTTTTTAGTGCGTCCGGATGTGTCCGTGCCGTCAGTGCCGTCCGGCTGAGTGGTTGAGGTGGTTTCGTCAATAAAAACAACTTGTATAATACCGTCGTCACCTAAAACATATTTGTAGCCTTCGGGTAATGTTTCGAAAGTACCCTGGCTGATAACATTACCGGACTGGTCAACAAGCTGACCTTTGTCGTTGAGGGAGAGAATTTGTCCTACTATGTTGGTTGCAACGCCGTTGATGCCGCTTACATAGGGTAGTGCAGGTATAGTAAGGGTAACCTCTGCATAAGTACCGTTATGTGTATTATTTGAAGGGTCAGTGTTGCTGCCGTATGTAGGAATTATACCGGTAAGGTCGCTGTCTTCGGGAGGTTTAGTTCCCTGGAATATGTTTAATTTATAGGCTGATGTTTTTGTTTTGCCTTTGTCTGTATTAGTGCAGACAATGTTTATTATTTGCTTTTCAACGTTCAGAAGGTTTACTTTGGCGTATTGCGCGCCCGAAATCTTTGTGCCGTTTATTGTAATTACCGAGTTGTTATTAAGGGGAGTGGGGTTTACTGAAATAGTTTCACGGTTACTTTCAAGATAAATGTTGTACTCGTGGATATCCGAGTAAAACTCTTTGTCCAAATCAAAACGGTTTGTTTTCTGAAGAACTAATTGGAAGCATTTTTCGTAACTGTATTTATTCTGTGAGATTGTCAGCTTAGCATCCTCGTAAGCCATTCTCTGGAGAATATAATATGCAACAGAACGATTTGAGGCTGTTTTCTTGAGGGTTGCGGGGTCCAGGTCAACCTGATACTGAGTTCCGAGCATAGCAGTCAGATATTTTTCCTGTATTTCTTCCGTTGTGGCTTTTTCCGAGTCAATAGCCAGACCGTAACCGCGTATTGTCATAATGGCAACACGTTTATAGACTTCCTCTCTCGGGAGGGTAGGAATCTCCATAGCGGAAACGTAGCCGTTTGTATACAGCGCCATAAGAGATGTGTAGTAGATGTAATCTTCGAGGTTGCCCAGTGAGGTGCCGCCAAAGAATTTTCTTATAAATTCAGTGAGAGTGGAATTGTTGCCCGAAAGCGAGGAGATATAAACAACTATCGCTTCTTCGAGTGGTGTTCCCGCAGGAATTGTAAGATGTTCGCCCTTGTAAACGTAATAAAGGTCGTTTTTCATCATGGCGTAGAGGGCACTGATCATCAGTATCTTGTCGGGGTCTTTTTCATCCTCTTCGGTGACTATGATGCCCTGCTCACGGAGCCAGGCGGCCTTGCTTTCATCGGATGCGGATGGGTCGGATATGATGGAAAGAGCGCCGACCTGTTCAAGGAAATACAGATAAGCGGCTCTTTGTGAGCCCTCGTCAAGAGTGTACGTTTTTATGTATTCTTCTACTTCGGCGTTGAAACCGGCTGCATCATTCGTGTAAGGGTAGTCGGTTACGGGATGGAGTACCGCCTCCGTGAAAATACCGCTTGAAGAAAGCATATCTTCTTTAACAACAAGCTTCCTGACCCATGAAGGGTCATTTTCGTCGTACATATATTGTGTCTGGATACCGGGATTCGAAATGTCGATTTGCGGTGCGAATTCTTTTGCGAAAGCAGATATAGAGAGTGTGGAAAAAAGCAGAATTACAGCGATAAAAAGTGATAATAATTTAGTGCTCTTTTTCATTAATAACATCTCCTTTCGTTAATTCGTTTACACAATTACATAAGATTATACCAAAAAATGAAGTATAAGTCAATCGGATTTATTTGGAAAAACTGAATACAGTGTGTGAAATGTATTTTTCACCGGCATTATAAACGCAGGTTGGCCATTCGGGATGGTTAGGTGAGTCGGGGTAAACCTGGGTTTCAAGGCAAAAAGCGCAACGTTTTGTCATGGGAATACCATTTTTGCCGGGAATTGAACCGTCAAAAAAGTTTCCTGTATAAAGCTGAACACCGGGAAGGTCTGTCTTTACTTCCATAATGATACCGCTTTTATCGGCTTTTGCGATAGCGGCTGTTTTAAGAGTACCATCGAAGTTTTTAATGCAGAAATTATGGTCGTATCCGAGACCGTTTTTGAGTTGGTCGTGATTGTCATCTATGTTTTTGCCGATGGCTTTTTCTGTCGTAAAGTCGAAGGGTGTTCCCGAAACCTCGGGGAGCTCACCTGTGGGAATACTGATTTCGTCAATGGCGGTAAAACGATCCGCGTTTATCAGGAGTGTGTGACTCAGAATATCACCGCTACCGGTTCCGTTAAGATTGAAATAAGCATGGTTAGTAAGGTTTATAACTGTTTTCTTATCCGAAACAGCGGTATAAGTAAGCTCTAAATCGTCGTCATCTGTCAATGTGTATGTAACGCTTACGTCTACGTTACCGGGGAAACCTTCTTTGCCATCAGGGCTGTGGTAAGTGAATTTTACGGAATTATCGGAAATAATTTCGCTTGCCCATACGGCTGAGCTGTATTCGCCGCCACCGTGGAGACAGGTAATGCCTTTTTCGTTAGGTGTAACAGTATATTCCGTGCCGTCAATAGAGAACTTGCCGTCTTTGATGCGGTTAGCGTACTGACCTACAACAACACCTTGATAATCGGAACGGTTTACGTGACCGTCGAGAGTGTCGTGACCTACAAGAATATCAATAAAATCACCGTTTTTATCTTTGATGATGAATTTGTCAAGTGTAGCACCTTTTTCTATTAATTGGGCTTTTGTGCCTGCTTTATTTTCAATAACGTATGCATATACATCGGTTTCGTTTAATGTTCCGTAAAGTGTTTTTGTAATAGCCATAAATAATACCTCCAAACTTCTCTATTATAAATATACTCCATTGAAAGCGTTGAAGTCAAGCATAGTGCAAATAGTTTAACATTTAATTGAAATAATTTACATTTTATTAGTAATTCCTTAACACTTGAGTGGTTTAATCACGTTGATTATTTAACGTTTATGTGGTATTATATAAACGTTAAAATACTGCGGGAGGAGGTAGAAAATGGACGTTGTAATAGCTTTTATATCACCTGCAATGAGATATATAATGCTTTTGATTGTTTTGTATGTAGTGGTTCGTATGCTTCTTGCTATGTTTTTTAAGAAAACCACAAATCCAATCAGAGGTAAACTCGTGAATTCCATAACTGATGAAGAAGTAGAGCTTTATGACAGGGAGACCTCTTTGGGCAGGAATAAAAAATGCGATATTGTTCTGCCTTTTGATACTATTTCAAGGCTTCATGCCGTTCTCGCATACCGAAATAAAGGCTTCGTTATTTTCGATACTTTCTCTAAATCAGGCGTCAGCATAAACGGTCAGAAAATTGAGAAAAAATCCACTGTTCATCATGGGGATGTTATCAATATCGGCGGTCTTGAATACACGCTTTACGAAACACGGTATAAATTCATAAAGGACAAAAGTCGTCTGATTGCAAGACCGTCATACGGCATCATACTTGTTCTTATTGCCATATTCAATGTTTGTTCTTTACTTCTTAATCTTTATCCGCAGGGCGAGCTTAATCCGCAGATTATAGTGGTATATATGGGCTTTGTGTTCCTGCAATGGGCGTATTTTATATTCGCAACCTTCGTTTTGCGTATTCATAATTTTGAGCTTGAAATGATAGCGTTTATGTTTACCTCTTTGGGACTTGCTGTTGTAGGCAGTATTTATCCCGATGCAGTTATTAAGCAGTTCCTGGCGGTTGTTATTGGGGTTGTGGGCTTTTGTGTTATGGTCGTAATTATGCGCAATATTGACACGCTTAAGTCTATGCGTTGGCTTCTTGCAGGCGCGGCAGTTCTGATTCTCGGCGCTACACTTGTTATTGCCGAAACAACCAACGGTGCCAAAAACTGGATTTCATTGGGCGGAATTTCGCTTCAGCCATCGGAGCTTGTTAAGGTGGCGTTTATATTTGTAGGCGCAGTAACTCTTGAAAAGCTCCAATCCATAAAAAACCTTACTATGTATATAGTCTTTGCCGTAATATGTGTCGGCGAGCTTTTCCTGATGTACGATTTCGGTACGGCGCTCATTTTCTTTTTTACCTTTGTAGTTATAGCGTTTATGCGCTCCGGAGATATAAAAACCTTATCGCTGGTGTGCTTTGTTGCGGCTTTAGGCGCCGTAGTTATTTTGATTATAAAACCCTATGTTGCCAGTCGTTTTTCAACGTATCTTCACGTATGGGAATATATGGATGAGGGAGGCTATCAGCAAACCCGCACTCTTATATATTCCGCAAGCGGCGGTTTGTTCGGGCTTGGCTTGGGCAACGGAGAATTACGGAATATATTTGCGGCTTCCGAGGACCTTGTTTTTGGCGTGGTTTGTGAGGAGTTCGGCTTGATAATGGGCTTTGTAGTTCCGCTGACATATGCGGCGGTTGCCGTTTGGGCGGTGCTGAATGCTCAAAAAACAAAATCCACTTTCTATGCGATAGCCGGTGTTGGAGCGATTTCTATGATGCTGTTTCAATCTATGCTCAGCATCTTCGGTATAACTGACCTCTTACCGCTGACCGGCGTTACATTACCCTTTATCAGTAAAGGCGGTTCAAGTATAATCAGTTGCTTCTGTCTGTTAGCGTACATTAAAACCATAGACGCAAGAACCTTTGCGAGTTTCAAACCTCGTCTTGACAGTGATGGAGGGGATGAAGAATGAAAACAACGGCTAAAAGAGGCTTTATAGTTTTGGTGTTGGTTGCTATGGTTGTAGGCGGAATGGGCGTTTTAGCAGTACGATTTGCTACTAACGGTGAATCGTGGGCAACACTCAGGGCAAATGAACACCTTAACGAAAACGGCAGTTTTATAGGCGCGGGAAATATTACCGACAGAAACGGAGAAATACTCGCGTATACCGAAAATGAAAAAAGAATTTACAGTGATTCCGAAAGAGTGAGACGTTCTACACTTCATATCGTAGGTGATACGGAGGGGTATATTTCGTCGGGTGTCCAGACGGCATATAAAACAAAGCTTACAGGCTACAATCCTGTTACCGGTATATATTCCTTAAAAAAATACGGCAGAGGAAACGACGTCACTCTGACTATCGACAGCTATGTTTGCGCCTTGGCGTATGATAAGCTTAACGGCAGGAACGGTGTGGTAGCGGCATATAACTATGAAACAGGGGAGTTGCTTTGCTCGGTTTCTGGTCCTAACTACGATATTGAGAATAAACCCTCCGCCGAGGAAATCGAAAAGAATAAAAACGGTAAATATGACGGACTGTATCTTAACCGTCTTATAGACGGACTGTATACACCCGGTTCAACCTTTAAAATAATAACAACTGCAAGCGCGGTGGAGAATATTCCGGATATTTCAAGCTGGTCATATACCTGCAAAGGTGAAGAGTTTATTGACGGTGTCAGAGTTACGTGTCCGCGTAAGCATGGGGAGATGGATTTTGAAGAGTGCTTTGCTTCCTCGTGTAACTGTGCGTATGCGGTATTGTCTCAAAAAATAGGAAAAGAAAACTTAACCGCAACAGCGGAAGAATTCGGATTCGGTGAGAATTTTTCTTTCGGTAATTCGGAAACTGCCGCCAGTGTTTTTGACCTTTCGGATGCTACTGATTCGGACTTAGCCTGGGCAGGAGTCGGACAGTATACGACCCTCGTTAATCCTTATCATATGCTCACCGTGCTCGGTGCGGTTGCTAACGGCGGAGAGGCTGTGTTGCCGTATACGGTTTCTACGGTTACTACGCCGTCAGGTAATGTTGTTGAAAAAAACAAGGCAGAAACCGAAACCTATATTTCTGCAGAGATAGCGGATGCCGTAAAGAATATGATGAGAAACAATGTCAAATCCAATTACGGCGATAAAAATTTTGAAGGGCTTTCCATGTGCGGTAAAACAGGCACAGCCGAAGTCGGTGACGGCGCGGCTTCCCATTCGTGGTTTATGGGCTTTTCTACAAATCCTACTTGTCCGGTTGCAATAGTGGTTGTTGTAGAAAATGGCGGCTGGGGTTCTGCAACAGCTTTACCCATAGCCTCGGACGTTATGGAAGCAATTTACAAATCAGTTTCGTAATATGTTAAGTTTTTATTAGCATTTGTTATTTTGGTTGACTTGTTACGACAAATATTGTAAAATAATCGTTATGGTGAAAAATAATAATTTGAAAGGCTGAAATAAATGAGCTTTATTGAATTTGACTCTGTTTACAAGAGATATAAGATGGGCGAGATAGTTATAAATGCCGCCGATGGTGTTACATTTAACGTAGAACAAGGTGAGTTCTGCGTTATCGTCGGTGCCAGCGGTGCAGGTAAAACTACCGTTCTTAATATATTAGGAGGTATGGACGATTGCGATGACGGTAAAGTCCGTGTTGCAGGTGACCTCATAAACGAATACGACAGCAAGCGTCTTATTGAATACAGACGTTTTGATGTTGGTTTCGTATTCCAGTTTTATAACCTCGTTCCGAACCTTACAGCTCTCGAAAATGTAGAGCTTGCTACTCAGATTGGTACAAAGGCGCTTAACCCTGCGAAGGTTCTTGAGCGAGTTGGCTTGGGCGAACGTCTTAATAACTTCCCGGCACAGCTTTCCGGTGGTGAACAGCAGCGTGTATCTATTGCACGTGCTCTTGCCAAAAACCCGAAGCTTCTTTTGTGTGACGAGCCTACCGGTGCGCTTGACTATAACACCGGTAAGCAGATACTTAAGCTCCTGCAGGATACAAGCCGCGAAACAGGTATGACGGTTATCGTTATTACCCATAACTCGGCTCTTACACCAATGGCAGACAGAGTTATTTCAATGAAAAGCGGACGTGTTGTCAGCATTGAAACTAATCCGAATCCCATGTCTGTTGCAGATATTGAATGGTAACCTATCTTTGAAAGGATAATTTAAAGAAATGACAAATGCCTATATTACAGACAGTTTCCGTTCAATAAAAAGAACATTCAGCCGATTTGTTTCAATTATTGCTATTGTTGCAATGGGTAGCGGTTTGTTTTGCGGATTAAATGCTGTCGGTCCCGATATGATAAATACTGCGGATAAGTATTATCATAAATACAACCTTATGGATTTAAGGTTGCAGTCCTATCTGGGTCTGTACGAGGAGGACCTTGAAAAGGTGCGCAACATCGAAGGTGTTGAGGCGGTTCAGGGTGCTAAATTCGTTGACGGTTACGTCCAGATTAAAAATGACAAAGACGAATATGAAGGTATCGTTGATATCGACGGCTCTGAGCTCACAATAAGAGTTCTGGGCGTGGATTTAAATAAAGCGGTTGAGTTTTCAAACGGTGCGGACGACCCCTCTTATATCAATCGTCTGAACCTGTTGAGAGATACCGAAGAACTCAAAGCGGGCAGATATCCCGAAGCTCCCAACCAGTGCGTTGTTACTTGTAGCGGTCTGACAACACCCGAACAGTTCGTTATCGGTAGCAAGATTAAGATTATTGGTGATGATGAGGATATATCGTACTACCTCAAGTATGATGAATTCGAAATAGTTGGTGTTGTTCAGACACCGTATTGGGTTTCTTATGAGCGTGGTGTCACTACCGCCGGTAGTGGTAAATTGGGTGACTTCATTTATGTTAATAATGATGCCTTTACCGATAAAATCAATTATTACAGCGAAGCGTACGTTACCTTAGAGGGTGCCGACGAGTACGAAGCATATTCTGATGAGTATAACGAATATGTTGACAGTATGAAAGAAAAAATTGCTGTCGCCGCAGAAGGCTTCGCCGCTGAGCGTCGTTCTCAGTTGGTCGTGGGACTTCCTCAGAGGGTTGCTTCAGCAAAACAGCAAATCGACTCTGCCGAAGCTATGGTAAATGAAAGACTCACGGAAGGCAAAATGCAGCTTGACGAGCTTTATGAGCTTGAAAAAACAGGTGCTCAGCAGCTTGAAGATGCACAGAAGCTTATGGATGAAGAATACAGTAAAGTCCAGGGTCAGCTTCAAACCGGCAGCAACGATTATATGGCGGCTGTAAATGAGTATAACTCTAAGATTACCGCAGTTTCACAAGGTCAGGTTGAATTAGCTAACAAAGAGAATGAATACAACAATAAGAGAGCTCAGGCGGATGACGCAAAGGCACAGCTCGACGATGCGAAGGTACAGTTGACAGTTGCTGAGAAGGAAATCAAATACATAGAGACTCTTATTACAACAACTAAAACAACATTAGATACTTTAAAAACAAATCAGGATGTATCCCAGGAAGACCTCAATCTTGATGCTATGGCAGAAAGACTTGAGGAAACTAACCCCGAATTGGCGAAGATTCTTTATGCGGCATCCGACCTTACTGCTCAGGGTATGGCAGCCGATGCTATTGTAGAGGTTGACCAGCTTCTTGACCAGTATGAGGCTGAGCTTGCTGTTGCGAAAGAACAGTACAACAGCGGCAAGGTAGAGTACGAAAACAGTTACTCTCAGTGGGAGTCGGCCGACTCACAGCTTAATGCCGCCAACGTACAGCTTACCGCCGCAAGAAAACAGCTCGAAGATGCGGAAAAGCAATTAGCCGCATACAAAGAGAAGATACAGTCAAGCGGTAATGAACTTCAGTTTGGTGCAATTCAGGCGCAAACTGAGTATATGACAGCGCAGGCAACACTCGCACTTAAAATGACTCAGTATCAGAATATCAAGGAAACCATAGCAATGGCGGAACAGCGTTATTCTGAGGCAGAGGCGCAGGCTAATCAGAAATTAGGCGTTGCTAAGACTGAGTATCAGAAGGGTGAGAGTCTTCTTCATAATATTAACGACGGCGTGGGCTGGAGCGTTTATACACGTGATGACAGTCCCGGCTTTACCGGTTATGGTCAGGCCGCTTCCAATATGGTGCGACTTGCGTATATTTTCCCGACCTTCTTCTTTATTGTATCAACAATGGTTTGTCTTACCACTTTAACCCGAATGGTTGAAGAAGAAAGAACCCAGTTGGGTACATTAAAGGCACTCGGTTATTCAAATAAAATGATTTCCGGGAAATATCTTTTATACGCTTCTATGGCGAGCCTTATAGGTGTATTTTTAGGTATAGTCTTCGGATTTACGGCGGTGCCGACTATATTGTGTGCCGCGTGGGGCATTATGTACGAGATGCCCAAAACCATACTCAGCTTTATGCCACTTTACCTTATTTTGGGTGTAGTGATTTCGATAGGCTCAACAATGCTTGCGGCATTCCTTGCTTGTCGTAAAGAGCTTGCGGCAGTACCCTCAGTTCTTATGAGACCGAAACCGCCCAAAGCAGGTAAGCGAGTTTTCCTTGAGAATATTCCGTTTATCTGGAGCAAGCTCAGCTTTACTTCTAAAGTTACCGTAAGAAACCTCTTCAGAAATAAAAAGAGATTTATGGTGACGATAATAGGTATCGCAGGTTGTACGGCGTTGTTGCTTTCTGCTTGCGGATTGCGTGATGCTATCAGCGGTGTTATTGATAATCAGTACGGCGATGGTACCGGTATTGCACAGTACGATTTACAGGTTGTTCTTAAAGATGGTCAGACTTCGTATAACGAAAGCGAAATCGTTGCTGATATAAACGGCGTTGAGAACATCGAGGACTCTATGCTCGGTTATCTTAAGGTTTGTCGAGGTTATTCCGACAGAGCTGACAAAGAACTTGAGGTCGATGTGCTTGTTCCGGAAAATCCGGCGGTAATAGGAAACTTTATTAACCTTAACCTGAATGGTAAGTCCGTTCCCTTTACTGATGAAGGTGCCGTTATTTCTAAAAAGCTCGCATCAAAAACAGATACGAAAATAGGCGATATGCTGACCGTTTCCTGGACAGAAGGTTCAAGAACAGTTGAGTATCAGGTTAAAGTAGCGGGTATTGTTGATAACTATACATTCCATTATGTATATATGACACCGGCTTATTATCAGTCTGTAACAGGTGTCAGCCTTACATATAACTATCTGTTCTGTAAAATTGCTGATGACCTTTCCAATGAAGCAAAAGTTCATATGGAAAACACAATTAACGAGTTCAAGGGTGTAAACGGTTCTGTATTTACAACAGTAGTTATAGAAAACTTCAACAACATAGTTAATACACTTAATATGGTTATCGTTCTCTTTATAGTTGCTGCAATGGCTTTGGCTATAGTCGTTCTTTACAATCTTAATAATATAAACGTAAACGAACGAATAAGAGAATTAGCTACTCTTAAGGTTCTCGGCTTCTATGATGGAGAAGTTTCTGCGTACATTTATCGTGAAAATGTCTTCCTTACAATAATCGGTATATTTGTAGGTTTGTTCCTTGGTATTCCTCTTAATATTGCCGTTGTTGGTGTAGTTGATATTGATACACTTACATTCAAGACAAGACTCGAACCCGAAAGCTTCCTGATTGCGGCTGCGGTTACTGCAGGCTTTGCAATAGTTGTTAACTTGCTGATGCACTTTAAGCTTAAGAAAATCAGTATGGTTGAGTCACTTAAATCAGTTGAATAATAAAAAAAGAGCTGTAAAAACGAAAGTTTTACAGCTCTTTTTTATATAGTTTTGTGGGGTCTGCACTTTTTTACATTCCCTTTTAATATTTATTCCTTTGTGTCGGGAGTGAAGTCCGTGTATAATTGTTTTGTCTTAGTAGAACCGTTTATGTAGATGTTTGCAAAGAATCGTGCAAGCTCATGGGTAGATATCTTCATTCCGTCATTCATCCACTCAATCAAGACACCGGTTATGCCAGTAAGTACAAAGTTAGTGGAATATCTGGCAGGATTGTTTTCGGGGAAAACATCTTTTGCATTAGGTATGTTCTTCAGCATAAGATGTTGAATCTGCTGGTAGAGCTGATTGTTTGCATCGTTATTAAATATAAAACGGCAAAGTGTTTCATGTTCTTTGCAGAAAACAAGCAATCTTTCAGCATATTCTGTAAAGCCTTCAACGGTGGTTATGGAAGAATTTGACTCACTGAGTATTTCTTCGAAAACCTGATATGCTTCATTCTGTATTTGTTGGAGCATATCGTGTAAATCATTATAATAAAAATAAAACGTTGCACGGTTGACATCCGCAAGCGTTGTTAGTTCGGTAACGGTTATCTGGTTGATTGTCTTGGTTTCCAAAAGTTCAAAAAGAGCATCCCGCAAAGCTTTTTTCGTTCTTTTGACGCGTCTGTCTGTGTGGTTCAGACGTCGCTTGTTCTCTTGTGTCAAAAATACCACATCCTTATAGTAAACATCACTTATGGCTACTATTCTATCACATATATTTCTTTTTTGCAATAAAAAGAGTCGAATATTGGCATTAATTTTTCTGAAAAATAAAATAAAAAAGGAAATGTTATTCAATGTGACATTTCCGTTTTTGCTTCTTTTATTGAAAGTTAGTTATTATTCTTTGTGTAAAGATTTTAATAATTCAATTTCCTTTTTGTATCCGTCAAGGTCGTTGGGTGTTTCTAAAAAGAAGGGAAGCTTTTTAAGAATTGGGTGGTTAATAATTTTTGTTATGGCTTCAATACCGATACCGCCTTCGCCGATTTTTGCGTGACGGTCTTTATGACAACCGAGATAGTTCATACTGTCATTAAGGTGAATGGCTTTAAGGCGCTCAAGACCTATAACATCATCAAATCTGTTGAGTACACCGTCTAAGTCATTTACAATATCGTAACCGCCATCAAAAATGTGGCAGGTATCAAGACAAACACCTAACTTTTCATTCAATTCAACCTTGTCTGTTATTGCCCTGATTTCTTCAAAGGTTTTTCCTATTTCGCTGCCTTTTCCCGCCATGGTTTCAAGAAGAATTAAAGTTTTTTGTTCGGGAAATAAAACATTATTGAGCATATCTGCAATGTACTGTATTCCAATATCTTCGCCTTGTCCCACATGGCTGCCGGGATGAAAATTATACATAGCACCCTCAATATTTTCAAGCCGTGAAATATCATCCGCCATTGTGTTTTTGGCGAATTCGCGCAAGCCCTCATCTTTTGAACAGGCATTCATAGTGTAAGGCGCGTGAGCCAGAACGGAAACTATGCCGTTTTCTTTTCTGATTTTTTCAAAAGCACGTATATCTTCCAGGTTCAGCGGTTTAACTGCACCGCCTCTTGGATTGCGGGTAAAGAACTGCAAATCGTTTGCACCAAGTTGGATGGCTTCGCGCGCCATTGCTGAATATCCATTTGAGCTTGATAAGTGACAACCTATAATGAACATAATTTCACCTTTATTTTTGGTTCTTGATTAAGCGATAGTCACCGCTTTTAAGTATTCTTATTAAATCATCATTACTTTTGATGGGTTCGTTTGTAATGATTCCGCCTAAACCAACACCGCTATATCTATGACAATCGCTTCCACTTGTTTTGATTTTAGCGTCAATTTCATTTGCCCATTTTTCGGAGTTGTCGTTTGCGGCTTTATCTGCTTTGCCATTAAAGATTTCCACTCCGTCAAGGTATTTGGGGTTAGCGCGCGTTATAAACTGCCTGAAGGGGTGCGCCTGCAAGAAAAGACAACCGCGGCATCTGAGCATTTTGCTTGCGCGCTTAATGTAAACGTGTAATAAAAATGGAAGTTCATAAAGCATACCTTCGGTTATACCATAGATAATGTAATCGTTTACCGTTGCGTAAAAACGTAACTCCATACCCAAAAGAACAGTAAAGTTTTCGTCACTGTATTGCTTTGCTTCTCTGTATGCTCTTAAATAATGGTCAATAGCTCTCTTTTTACTGAAGAAATCCGGTAAATCAAAAGTCATAGGGGAATAGTGGTCAGTAAGAACAATTCCTGAATAACCGGCTTCTTTATATTTTTCAATTAATTCTTTAACATCCAGTTTTCCGCATCTGCTTACATTTTTTGTGTGGCAGTGGGTTTCGTATTTGTATTCCATTAAATCACCGCTGATATTATACAATATGACTTTATTTTTAGCAATTCATTCTAAAAATTATTTACATACAAAACATGTTTTCCTTGAAAAATATGTAAATTTAGTGTATCATCAATCCAAGGAGTGATTCGAATGACTTTTTTTGAAAGTATATGGGCATTTTTGGTTGCAATTTGTATGGTTTTTACCGGAATTATGGATTACGGTACTCCGTCAAGTACCAAAGAAGTCGAGCTTGTTAAAGAAGAAAAAATGGTGCTGGATGCAGCAATGTACGCAGGACAGGGGATAACAACTGATGGTGAGTATTATTATACCTCAGGTTCTTTGACCGCATTTGGCGTAGCAGGTCTTGCTAAATGGGATGCTGAAACCTTCGAGCAAGTGGCGGTTAATAATGACGCTATACCCGAAGAATACAGATATATTTATGATACAGACCATGTAGGCGGTATCAGCTATTACGACGGTAAAATATATGCCGCAGTTGAAAACGAACCGGAAGATTATTCGTTGGTTGTTACATACGATACAAAAAATCTTGAGCCGATAGACTTTTACGAAATGCCTAATGAGTATTTGCCCGACGGTATTCCGTGGTGCGCAGTAGATGCCGATAATGGATATCTTTATTGCTCACCGTTTAACGAAACCGATTATATCGTAGCTTGTGACCTTGAAACTATGGAGTTCTCCCATATTATAGAGCTCTCCGAAACAATTTACCGTATTCAGGGCGGCGAGTACTACGACGGAATTCTCTACCTTTCAAATGACGACGAAAGCAATAATGATAAAATTCTTATGGTGGATATAAGCACCGGCGAGGTTAGAACGCTCTGTACCCGTTCGTTGCCCTCCGCGGCAGGCAACGAGGCAGAAGGCTTAACCGTTTATCCTATGGAGGATGGCTCACTTATACACGTACTCGATTACGATAAAACTGTCGGAGTTTACGTAAGGCATTATAAAGTGGTAGTTTGACCATGCCTCCTTGCGCAAGGAAGGAGGGGGACCGCCTTTTGTTAAGTTGCGGTTTATAATTTGGTTCTAAGCGTGCTTATTTATAATGATATATAACATCGTTTGTCGGGCGGTGGAGAATCCCTACAACTTGCTAAAAGGATATAGTTGGTAAACGCTATTTAAAATTAGTTTAAAAATTATTATAAAAAACAGTTTGTTAGACGGTGAAAATCTAACAAACTGTTTTCTGTTAACTAAATTTCTTTTGGCAAAATCAGTGGTTCACCCATTTCTTTTGCTTTTATTTTACAATGGGTATCAATTATGTGCAAAACATTGTAGTAATCTCGGTTTACATCCGAATTATCTATTCTCAAAACTGTAAAACCTTTACTTTCAAGAAATTTTGTCCGTTTTTCGTCATAAACGGCGGCTTCCTCTTCATAGTGCTGTATGCCGTCAACTTCGATAATTATTTTTAATTTTGGACAATAAAAATCAACAATGTAATTACCTATAATTTTTTGCCGATGAAATTTGGGTATTATATTTTTTAAATGATTATACCATAATTTTTTTTCTTCATCTGTTTGGTTCTTTCGCATTTCTTTTGCATAATTGTTTAAGGTTGAGTTTACAGGGATTCGGATTTTTTTGCTCATAACAGTCACTTCTTTTTTACAATAACAAAAGATTATACGTTTTTTAAACTATATCGTATCGGTTAGTTGTCGGGATTCTCCACCACCCGCTAAACTGTATTGTTTAATTAATTTTGTTGGCGCGCTTGCCACTAAAAACAAAAAGCAAGTAATCAAAAGGTGGTCCCCCTCCTTCCTTGCGCAAGGAGGCAGTTCTAATCTTTACACATTAAACCTAAAGAGAACAATATCCCCGTCCTGCATAACGTATTCTTTACCCTCGGAACGGACGAGCCCCTTTTCTTTTGCGACCTGCATTGAGCCGCAATCCATAAGCACATCAAAGGAAACAACCTCTGCGCGGATGAAACCTCTTTCAAAGTCCGAGTGGATTTTGCCCGCTGCCTGAGGAGCTTTGGTGCCTTTTTTTATTGTCCATGCTCTTACTTCGGGTTGACCTGCGGTGAGGTAACTCATAAGACCGAGAAGGTCGTAAGACCTTTCGATTAATAAGTCAAGACCGCCCGTTTCGATTCCGAGCTCCGCAAGGAACATCTCTTTTTCGTCTTTTTCGAGTTCGGCAATCTGTGATTCAAGCTCCGCACAGATGGGGAGAACCTGACTGCCTTCTTCTGCGGCAAGAGCCTTTACTGCATTGTATCGTGCGTTGCCCTCAATATTTGATGAGAAATCATCCTCGCTCATATTGCAAGCGTAGATTACTGGCTTAGCGGTGAGCAAAGCAACTGTATCTATAATCTCTTTTTCGTCATCTGAGAGCTCAACGGCTCTTGCGCAAATACCGTTATCAAGGGCTTCGCGTACTTTTTCAAGAACTGCAAGCTCTGAGGCAAGGGATTTGTCGCCCTTCATAGCCTTTGTTGTTCTGTCGATTCTTCTCTGGAGAATTTCAGCATCGGAAAGTATAAGCTCAAGGTTAATTGTTTCTATATCTCTCTGGGGGTCAACGGAGCCGTCAACGTGCATAATGTCATCATTATCGAAGCAACGTACAACGTGAATAATAGCATCAACCTCGCGGATGTGAGAGAGAAATTTGTTGCCTAAGCCTTCGCCCTGTGATGCGCCTTTTACGAGACCTGCAATATCAACAAATTCGATTGTTGCCGGTGTAACCTTAACCGGATTGTACATTTCACAGAGGGCGTCAAGACGCTTGTCGGGAACTGATACAACGCCTACGTTCGGTTCAATGGTGCAGAACGCGTAGTTAGCTGCCTGCGCACCTGCGTTTGTAAGTGCATTAAAGAGTGTACTTTTGCCAACGTTGGGCAAACCTACAATACCAAGTTTCATTTAATAAACTTCCTTTTCATTATTTAGGTGATATTTCAATTTCGGGAGATATTTTATCATAATCTAAAATCTATTTCAATATTTTTACATTATAAATATTCATTTGTATAGGTTCCTGCGGCAAAGAAATAATATTTCTGAGGTGATTTTATGGATTTCAGGACTGACCTTGCCGTAGAACGCAGGGAAATGGTGAAAAAAGAGCTGAGTGGTGTTAAAGTCAGGGAAACTGAAAATGATGAATGTAAAACAACGGTTATAGATATTACAACAAAGGATGCGGCAAAAAAGCTCGGGAAGGGAATAGGGCGATATATAACTCTCGAGATGAACGCCTTTTCGGATGAGGCGGCAGTTTCTGATGGCAGATTGCATGCTTTGGTGGAAAGTATAAAAAACTTATTGCCGAAAGGTGAAGGGACGGTTCTTGTTGCCGGGGTAGGTAATCTTAATATGACTTCCGATGCATTGGGACCTATGACTGCCTCGATGATATTTGCCACCCGACATATTGATGATGAATTAAAAAAAACGGCGGGCTTTTCCGAAAAACTGCGCCCGGTAGCGGCGGTTTCCACCGGCGTTCTGGGGCAGACAGGAATCGAGTCGGGAGAATATATAAAAAGCATATGCGAGGCGGTGAAGCCTGAGTGTATTATAACTATTGATGCACTTGCCGCAGGTAGCGTTTCACGATTGGGTACAACGGTACAGATGTCTGATACGGGGATTGCACCCGGGTCCGGTATAGGTAACACCCGAAAACGGATTGATGAAGCGTTTTTAGGCGTGCCGGTAATCGCCATCGGTATTCCTACGGTGGTGGATGCAGTTTCATTGGCGGCTGAGCTTTCCGGAGTGAGCATAAAAGATTTGAATACCAAGGGTCTTGAAGCCGGTGCAAGGCTTATTGTTGCACCTAAGGATATTGATTTGATGGTGAAGAACGCTTCATACTTGTTGGCACTTTCTATAAATTGCGCTTTGCAACCCACTTTGAGTGTACAGGAACTTTATGCTTTGATGTAATATAAATTTCCGCCAATTCATACCTTTGAAATAGGGGGCGGATTTTATGTACGGTAAAAATTCAGCGTTACGAGCATTGCTTAGCGTAGCTTTGTGTATAGGACTTGTTGCTGTTAGTCTTTTTGGTGCAGACCATATTGCCTTGGGTGCACAGACAGCCTTTGATAAATATAGAGAGCTGAAAAAGCTTGAAGCAACGCTGATTCCCAATAAAAGCTATTCGGGAAACGGCGCTTCGGATTATTCCATAGTCGGCTATGGTGGCGGAGGTTATGCCGCAAGCGCCGTCAGCAATACGCCTACCGATATAGAAACATTGAAATTACAGGCTGAAGCAGCCTATAAAAACTACAAAAAAAGTGGCAATATTGAGGAAAAACAGATGGGAGCAACCTCTAAAACTGTCAGGTATGGCGTTGTAGATGTGGATAATAAAACGTCGGAAACAATTTCCTTGAAGAGCCTTCTTTCCCAAAAACCCTCCTATGATGTCGTAACGAAGGATAAGCCGTATATTCTCATATATCATACTCACGCTACCGAAGGGTACGAAATGCTGGACTTAGGGTGGTACTCCAATCAGTATGTGTCGCGCACAACCGATACGGCAAAAAACATGGTGCGCGTAGGAGATGAGTTGACTAAAACACTTGAAGATGCAGGATATTCTGTAATTCACGACAGAAACATATACGATACTTCATATAACGGCGCATACGCACGTTCAAGAGTGAGTGTGGAAAAATATCTGGAGCAATATCCTTCTATACAGATAACTATTGATGTCCATAGAGATGCAATTCATTATGAAAGTGGTACTAAATGTAAACCCACCGCAGTCATAAACGGAAAAAAAGCGGCACAGGTTATGATAATAACCGGATGCGAAGGGGATGGCGTGGAGGATTTCCCTGATTGGAAAGAAAATCTTGTGTTTGCGCTTAATCTGCAGAGCACCGTCGAGGAGTCAAGTGAGGGGCTTATGCGCCCCATATTCTTTTGCAACAGAAAGTATAATATGGATGTTACACCCTGTTCGTTACTGTTAGAGTTCGGAACGGATGCCAATACTTTGGAGGAAGCAGTTTATTCCGCTCAATTAATAGGTGGTTCCTTGGCACAAATGCTGAATAAAGAAATAAAGTAAAGGAAAAAAGATTATTATGGAGTTTAACAGAATGTTTAATTTTTTTACGGTTTCTGCGATAGTTGTAATGCTTATGACTACGCTGGTTTCAGCGTGTTTTGCTGTTGCCAGTCGTGGGGATGGCAATTTAGGGTTAGTTAATGTTACAGAAACTGAGAAAAATGAACAAGTAACTAACCGTAGATTTTAACAAAACGTAAAAAAACCGTGTTTTTTTGTTAAAGTGTAAAAAGTCTATTGAAATAATTATTAGTTTATTGTAAAATATTAGCAAAGAATAGTACCTTAGTATAGGGTAATATTCTATACCCATAGGAGATGAATCAATGTCAGTAAAACTTAACACCCGTTACCTCGAGGGCTTCGTTGATAAAGGCGATGTAGATGCGATAGCACCTGAGGTGTCAGCGGCGGTTGAACTTCTCAATTCACGTACAGGCGCGGGAAATGATTTCCTCGGCTGGCTTGACCTTCCGGTTGATTATGATAAGGAAGAGTTTGCGAGAATCAAAGCGGCTGCTGAAAAAATCAGAAACGATAGCGATGTTCTTGTTGTTATCGGTATAGGCGGCTCTTATTTGGGCGCAAGAGCAGCTATTGAGTTCTGTAAATCCCAGAACCGTAATTTGTTAGAAAAACCTCAAATCATATTTGCAGGTAATACTCTTTCCTCTACGGCACTTGCTGAGGCAGTTACTCTCTGCGAAGGAAGAGATTTTTCAGTAAACGTAATTTCCAAATCCGGTACAACCACCGAGCCGACCATTGCTTTCAGAGTATTTAAAGATTTACTCGAAAAGAAATACGGCAAGGAAGAGGCCGCAAAGAGAATTTACGCTACTACCGATAAGGCTCGCGGCACACTTAAGGAATTATCAGACCGCGAGGGTTATGAAACATTTGTAATTCCCGATGATGTTGGTGGCAGATATTCGGTTCTTACCGCAGTAGGTCTTTTACCCATAGCAGTAGCCGGTATTGATATCGACCTTATGATGAAGGGCGCGGCGGATGCTCGCGAAGCCTTTGCAGAGGGCGATGTAAATACAAATGATTGTTATAAATATGCCGCAATGAGAAATATCCTCTACCGTAAAGGTAAATCGGTTGAGATGATGATTTCCTACGAGCCGGACTACACACTTATGAATGAATGGTTCAAACAGCTTTACGGCGAAAGCGAAGGTAAAGACGGCAAGGGTATCTTCCCTTCATCGGCTATATTCTCTACTGATCTTCATTCTCTCGGACAGTATGTCCAGGATGGCGAGAGAATAATGTTTGAAACTGTTGTTACGTTCAATAAACCTAAGCAAGAGCTTATTATAGGTCTTGACCCTGAAAATGGTGACGGTTTCAATTTTGTGGCAGGCAAAAGCGTTGACTATGTCAACAAAAAAGCTTTCCTCGGAACTGTACTTGCTCATACAGACGGTAAAGTTCCCAATATGATTCTTGAGATGGACGAGATGAACGAATACGATTTCGGTTATCTTGTATACTTCCTCGAAAAAGCTTGTGCAGTTTCGGGATACATTCTCGGTATCAATCCTTTCAACCAACCCGGAGTTGAAAGTTATAAGAAGAATATGTTTGCTCTTCTCGGTAAACCGGGTTATGAGGAGCATAAAAAAGCACTTGAAGCAAGGCTTTAATAAAGAAATCACGCCGAAAAGGCGAGAAATAAACAACGGAGGTAAATCATTATGGTTTCACTTATTATAGGCAACAAAGGTTCCGGTAAAACAAAAAGACTTATTGCTCTCATCAACGAGGCAGTAGCAAATTCAGACGGAACAGTAGTTTGCATTGAAAAATCCCCGTTACTTACTTATGAGGTAACCCACAAAGCAAGACTTATCGAAACAGAAAGATTCGATATCCAGGGCTGTGACGCATTCTACGGTATGGTATGCGGCGTTATCGCCCAGGACCACGACTTAACTGACATTTTTGTTGACGCAACATTCAAAATCGTTGGCAGAGATTATGATGAGTTCGCTGCTCTTATTAATAAAATTTGTAAAGTATCTGAAGAAGCTAACATTAATTTCGTATTCACAGTTTCCGAAGATCAGGATAAACTTCCCGAAGCACTTTTCGCTAACGCTAAGGTTATCTGATTGAAAAAAATAAAGCCTTGCTTAGCAAGGCTTTTTATTTTTTACCATTTATTTTCAACGTACTCACAAAATGCGTACATATCTTTGATTTCAAGCTTCGTGCCGTCGTCAAGGATAACGTTACCGTTCCATTTACCGTGGACCTGGTGCGAGTGCATTCTGGCCACGCTTGCCAAATTAAGGTCAACGTGGAAGTCGTAGAATGGTGTCATTACAAGGTTGAATCTTCCGTCCTCCGACATAAATTTCCAAGGGTTCATATATTTATCCGGCTTCGGGAAAGTTTCAACGTCAACAGCACCGATTTTATGGGCTTTTCCGTCGTAGAAAAGACAGGTTTCTGTTGCGTTGCTTTCGTCACCGATAGCCCAGGTAATCTCAAAGCCGAAAAGATGTTTTTCGCCTTTTTCGTCAGTTAAATATGTAGAGCCGTTGCCCCAGTACCAGCACATTTTGTAAGGTGTATTTACACGACCCCAGTCTAAGGAGCAGAAGGTGTCATCCTTACTGAATTCGTATACATCATCACCGTACCTGAAGGTACCTTCACAAGGCATACAGTTTTGTTTGGTGGTCATAAAGTACTTCTTCGGCATATTGTGGAAAGGTAATACGGTAGTAATGTTTTCGAGTCCGGGCATAATATCCATATCGAATTCACATTCAACCATTTTACCTTTGTAAGGCATTTTGAATCGGATTTTTCTTGAGTATTTTTTTGTGTCAAAGAGGATTTCGGATTTACCGACTCTTGCTTTGAAAAAGTGTGGGGAGTCACCCTTTGCAGGTAGAATGTATTTGTTCTCGCCGCCAAGGAATATGCTTGTTGCATCAACGATTAGTTTCTTGTTTTCGAGGTCAACGATTTTTGCAGCGGCATAACCGCCAATAGAAATGTTGGCAAAACTAACCTGAATCATATATTTGCCGTTTGATATCTGGTAGAAGTCCCATTCTTTTCTTCTTTTGGACGGATTTGAGAAGGAACGCTCATAATCAAAAACATTTTTTCTCGCCCAGCCCTTAGCAAGAAGAGTTCCGTCAGAAGCAAGGAGCGGTGTTCGCTCTGTGTACTCAGTTTGTTTTGAAGGTTCTTTCCATTCTGTGTAATTTTTGTAAGTTCTTTGAAGTTCTTTTGCCATAAAAACACCCCGCGAAACAAAAAGTTAACATTTTATATATTGTAACAGATTTATAGGTAATAAAGCAATAGTTTTTGATTAAAGATTTTTTATAATAATTATTGACAAAATGCGATTTAGATAATATAATATTCGGGTATGTTGAGAGGTAATGTATATGATTATCGAACTTGAATCAATTTTCAATACAGACGGTATGAAGGTACCGTTTGACTACGAGCTTTCACTTGCTTCTGTGGAAGTGTCGGGTTATGCGCCCATTGCGGCTCCTGCCATGGTCAGCGGTTGTGTTGAGAATAAAGCGGGTATCGTTAATCTTATTGCAAAAGCTGATTTGGTTTATGAGGCTCCCTGTGACCGTTGCGCCAAGGATGTTAAGCGTAGCTTTTCATTCCCGGTTGAGCATACTCTCGTAGTTGCTCTTGAAAGCGGTGACAATGACGATTTCCTCGAGGTGCCCAATATGCGCCTTGACCTTGATGCGCTTGTTGAAGAAGATGTCAATCTCGCTCTTCCTTCAAAATACCTTTGCAACGAAGATTGTAAGGGTCTTTGTCCCACATGCGGCAAGAACCTTAACGAAGGCCAATGCGATTGTAAAGCACCTATTGACCCGCGTATGGAAGTGCTTTTAAAGCTTTTGGAAGATTAAGTTATTAAATAATACTATATAGGAGGTTACACTCATGGCAGTACCTAAGAGAAGAGTATCTAAAGCAAGAAGAGATAAGAGAAGATCCTACGTTTGGAAAATGGACGCAGCAGCACTTGTAAAGTGTCCTAACTGCGGCGATTACAAGAGACCGCACAGACTTTGCACAGCATGCGGCTACTACAACGGCAAACAGGTTATCGCAGTTGACTAATCTGTAATAGTTTGTAACTCGTGTTTCAGAGGGCGGTGAGAGGAAATTCTCCCCGCCCTGTTGGACTGTTATTTGGTTTTTAGGGTAGGTGATAGTGTGTCCGTTAAAATAGATAATGTATGTGTAGACTCATACGGCGATAAAGCCGGCATTGTAAAAGGTGATGAAATAGTCACTATAAACGGCCACGAGATTTTTGACGTTCTCGACTATCGCTTTTATATCCAGTCTAAAAAGCTGTCAATAGTCCTTTTGCGTAATGGTGAAGACGTAAAAGTAAATATTCGTAAAAGCGACGAGTATGCAGATATAGGTCTTGAGTTCAGCACTTATCTTATGGATAAGCAACATTCCTGCAAGAACAAATGCGTTTTTTGCTTCGTTGACCAGATGCCTGAGGGTATGCGTAAAACCCTCTATTTTAAAGATGATGATTCAAGAATGTCTTTCCTTTTCGGTAACTATGTTACACTTACAGGTCTTTGCGAAAGGGAAGTACAGCGTATAATTGATATGCACATCTCGCCGATGAATATTTCCGTTCATACAATGAATCCGAGGCTTCGTGTGGAAATGATGAAAAATCCGCACGCAGGCGAAGTCCTCAGTATTCTTGACAGATTTTCTGAAAACGGAATAGATATGAATACTCAGCTTGTGCTTTGTCCGGGGATAAATGACGGTGACGAGTTGCGTTACTCTCTTGAGGAGCTGTCTAAGCTTTCACCATCGGTAAAAAGCATTGCGGCGGTTCCGGTAGGACTTACTAAATACCGTGACGGATTATATCCCTTGAGACCCTACACTAAAGAAGAAGCGGCAAATGTAATTGACATTATTGACGAGTTTAATGCCCATTTTGCATATTTCAACGGTGGCAGGATTCTCGCATATGCATCGGATGAGTTTTATCTTATTGCAGGTCGTGAATTGCCCACTGCCGAGTATTATGGCGAGTTCAGTCAGCTTGATAATGGTGTAGGTATGTGCGCTCTTCTTAAGGATGAGTTTCTGAAAGCATTGGATGAAACACCCGAAAAAGAAGTGGAACGAAATATTACCGTTGCAACCGGCTACGCGGCATATGACCTTATTAAAGAGCTTTGCCATCAGGCACAGTTAAAATTCAAAGGTCTTAAAATTAATGTTGTGAAGATTAAAAACGACTTTTTTGGTGACACCGTAACTGTAGCAGGGCTAGTAACCGGCGCGGATTTTAAAACTCAGTTAAAAGGCTTGCCTTTGGGTGAAGCGGTGCTCATTCCTCGTGTTTCCCTGCGTAATGAAGGGGATAAATTCCTTGATGATGTTACATTAAGTGAGCTTTCTGAATATCTGGAAACGGATGTTATAGCCGTTGAAATTGACGGATATAAATTTCTTGAAATGATTATTAACGGAGGTGTTTAATATGGCAAGACCAGTTGTTGCTATTGTTGGCAGACCCAATGTGGGAAAATCAACACTTTTCAACAAGCTTACCGGTACACGACTTGCGATTGTTGATAATACACCGGGTGTTACGCGTGACCGCCTTTTCGGTGATTGCGAGTGGTTGGGGCATAATATGCTGCTTGTTGATACCGGCGGTATTGAACCCTATTCAAACGATATTATACTTTCTCAGATGCGCCGTCAGGCACAGCTTGCCATCGACAGCGCCAATGTGATTATACTTGTAACCGATGTGCGTGACGGTGTTGTTGCAACCGATGCGGAAGTTGCGGCAATGCTCCAGAAAAGCGGCAAACCCATTGTGCTTGCTGTAAATAAATGCGATTCTTTAGGCGCACCGCCACCGGAACTTTATGAGTTTTATAACCTTGGGTTAGGCGACCCTATTCCTGTTTCGTCAGTTCACGGTCATGGTACCGGTGATTTGTTGGATGAGGTTTTAAAATACTTGCCCGAGGAATATTTAGCGGAAGAAACCGACGAAGATGACTATATAAAGGTTGCTGTTATCGGTAAACCCAATGTAGGTAAATCCTCTCTTGTTAATAAAATTATCGGCGAAGACAGAATGATAGTTTCAAATATTGCCGGTACAACCCGCGATGCTACGGATAGCTTTGTAGAAAACAGTTACGGTAAGTTTATGTTTATAGACACCGCCGGACTTCGCCGTAAATCAAAGGTTGAAGATGCCGTTGAAAAATACAGCGTTTTAAGAACGGATATGGCTATTGAAAGAGCTAATGTCTGCGTTATTATGATTGATGCCCTTGAAGGTTTCACCGAGCAGGACAGCAAGGTTGCCGGCAGAGCGCTTGAGCAGGGTAAGGGTTGTATTATAGCGGTCAATAAATGGGATGCTTACGAAAAAGACGGCAGAACAATGGACTCATACCGTAAGCAGCTGATGAAAGATTTTTCATTTATGTCTTTCGCGCCCATTATCTTTATTTCTGCCAAAACCGGACAACGTGTAGACAGATTATATGAATTAATTAAGTTTGTCGATACACAGAACGCTATGCGTATTAAGACAGGTCAGTTGAATGAAATCCTTGCGGCGGCAACGCTTCGTGTTCAACCGCCTACGGATAAGGGTAAACGTCTTAAAATATTCTATATTACCCAGGCTTCGACAAGACCGCCAACATTTGTGTGCTTTGTAAACAGTGCGGAGCTGTTCCATTACAGTTATCAACGTTACATTGAAAACCAGATTCGTGAGGTTTACGGTCTTGAGGGAACACCGGTTCGCTTCGTAATTCGTGAACGCGACGAAAAAAGTAAACACTAAAAAAAGCCGTCTGCGAGAGCAGATGGCTTTTTTAATGAATAATGAATGATGATTGATGAAAAATGAATAAATTAGGGTCTTCGCCGATTATATATTGCTTTCGCGTAGAGCAACAACGCGGATATTTGCGGTAGCCACACCTCTCTGCGCAAGGAGAGAGGGGGACCGCCTCCCCGTAAAGTTGTTGTAAAAACCCAGAACAAAGCGAGCAAATATTTATATATAAAATTTAGTTTGGCGGAGCGGTGGAGAGTCCCGAAAAATGATTATAAAAACAACTTACAGGGACCTTCCACCACCCGAAAAACTTTATTTTCACTTTCAAAAAATTATCACGCTTGAAAATTCACCAAGAAAATACTCATAAAAAGGTGGTCCCCCTTCCTCCTTACGCAGGAAGGCAGAGCTTCTCTAGCCTTCACATTATTGTCCTGCACGAAGCAATATAATCAACGCGCAAGCGTTCAGATAATTACGCATTACGAATTATAATCGGCGTTAGCCCCGAAACTCCTAACTCCTCACTCCTAACTGAAAAGAACTCCCGCAATCGCGAGAGTTCTTTTTAATTCTGCTTTCTTACTATCCTATACTCATCATCCGCTCTGAAGTAAGGGCAGGAGTCGTTTGAGGATGTTAAAAACTTAAGGTATTCATCTTCATCCAACTCAATATCGCAGAAATATTCTTCCAAATCTTCGTCATATCGGTAGTTTTCGCACATATCGCACATTGACATATTAAAACCTCATTTGTGATATTTTCCGTTGGTGTTGATTTGAAATGCCCTGTAAATCTGTTCGAGCAACATAACCCTCATTAATTGATGAGGGAACGTCATAGGCGAAAACGACAGACAGCAATCGGAAAGCATTTTGATTTCGGGGGATAACCCGAAGGAGCTTCCTATTATAAATACAATGCTGCTTTTGCCGTTGAGTGTAACGTCCCTGATTGTTTTAGCAAGCTGTTCGCTGGATTTCTCTTTGCCTTCAATGCAAAGTGAGAATACATAGCTTCCGTTAGGTATTTTCTTTTTTATTTCGTCGGCTTCTTTTGCCAGAGCGTTATCAATTTCAACCTGAGAAGGTGAGTCGGAAAGCTTAATCGGGTTGAGCTCTACAATATCGAGTTTTCCGTATGCAGAAATTCTTTTTGAATACTCATCAACGGCATCTCTCAGATATTTTTCCTTTAATTTGCCCAAGGCAATAACAGTAATATTCATTATTCCAATCCTAAATACGGTGCAGGGTTAAGTCTGTTACCGTTTACTCTTACTTCAAAGTGTAAATGAGCACCGAAAGAATAACCGGTGTTACCAACTCTGCCTATTGTCTGACCTTTCTGAACCACATCGCCAACGCTTACCATAAGGGAGTTATCCAGCATATGAGCATAAAGTGTTTCAACGCCGTTACCGTGGTCGATTTTAACATAGTTACCGTAACCGCCGGTGCTCCAGCCTGCCTCAGTAACAGTACCGGCGGCACCCGCAACAACAAGCGCGCCCGATGCGTTGGCACCTGAGATGTCAATGCCTCTGTGATATCCGAGACTTCTGTGACCATACGGCGAAGTAACGGTGTAAAGGTTTACAACCGGCCAACAGAATACACCTGTTGTCTGGTAAACGGTGTAGGAGCCCATTGAAAGGCTTTCGGCACGTATTCCGCGTTCAACAATCTGCGTAACCGGGTCAGTTAAAGATATACTCATAAGAGGTTCTGAAAGAATCTTTTTATCACCGATATATGTAACTAAATCGATAGCGTATTCAGTGCCGTTTTCACCGGTTCTGCGAACGCGCGTATCGCCAACGAATAATTTGTTTGTCTGAATTTCAACAGTTTCAAATTCAGTATGCTTTATATTTTCCTCACATTCCGTATGACGTACAGTGAGTGTTTCGGGAGTAGTAAGTCGTGCTTTAAACTGCTCGTTAGAGCATATATTCTTATCGTCAGGGGAGTAAAGCGCCTGTTTTATTGTAATCTTTTCCGCAAATGAAACCGATGAATTCGGATATAATTTTTTTGCTAAAAGCAAGGCTTCATCAATAGTGTCTCTGGCAGCGTTTACATCGGAAACGGCGCAAAGCAACTCATCGTCTATGTAAATCTCACTAACAGGTGTCAAACCGCCTGAAAGCTTAGTAACAATGATGCCTGAAAGTGTATCAGAGCTTTTGATGTTATAAGCATCGGTTCGTTTTTCCTTGTTTTCAACGTTCACGGAATAAGCGTCGCCTAAAATTCCGCTTGCAGAAGTTTCAGCGTAATCGGCTGCTTCCTGAGTGGCAGCGTAGCCTATAACTTCACCGTCAATTATTAAAGCAACAGCTTTTACTTTGTTGCTGTTTGCGTATGCAAAAAAGCAGGTTGTACCGATTATCGCAAAAACAACAACGAAAATTAAGGCGCGTTTAAAGAAAAGCCTGGAAGAGGAAAAGGATGCTTTGTTGAAATGGAAAAGCCTCTTTAAAAGAGCCGCAAGCTTTTTGAAAAATCCGCCCAGAATTATACCTGGAATAAGACCGAGATTATATATGCAGTTGTAAATGAAATCAAATAATTTTTCCATATTCTCTCGCCTTTGATTAGATTTATAAACAGATACACTAAATATATCATATTTTTATAACATTAACAAGAGAAAAATAATGAACAAAATATAAAAAATAAGTCTGCAGGTAAGTGCAAACTTATTTTTATATACTATTCAGTTTCAACCGCCAAATACATCGGATTCGATGAAGTCTACTCCGAATGCGCGGCAATAGTTCAATGTGAATATGTCGTTAGCAGTCCATGCTCCGACCTTAAGACCGCGACTGTGAAAATCATTCATCATTTTTTTAGATAATGTCTTATAGTCAACGTCAATATCAAAGCCGTATTCAAGGCATTTTGAGTAGTCCATGCCTTTGCCGTATGTGAGCATTATTTTCAAATCAGGGAAAGCCTCGTGGGCTTTAACAAGGTTTTCAAACTCAAAGGATTGAAGCATACACATTTTAAGGTCGTAAACCTTGTCGGCAAGTGTGAAAACTTCGTGGATTTGCTCGTCGGTATATTCGCCCTTGAGTTCAATGAAGCAGATAAGGTTGTTGTCACGGCAGATTTCAAGATATCTTTCAAAGGTGCAGATATAAACATCCTCTTTTACCTTGTCGGTTTTAATGGGCTTTGAAACAAGCTGTTCGTATGTAGAGTCCGCAACAACAAGGCTTGTGCCGTCTTTGTATTCAACGTCATCATTGTGATTAGCTACGAAAACACCGTCTGCGGTGATTCTGATATCCGTTTCGATACCACCCGAACCGTTTTTTACTGCCCCGAGAAAAGCGGGTTCAGTATTGCCGGGGTATTTGGAACTGTAACCGCGGTGAGCAATCATACAGATATCTCTGTGAATATATTTGTTAATCGCACAAAAAGCACCGGCTGCAGCCGCGACACTTGCGATGCTTGCGGCGGCAATAGCCAGAGGTTTAAGATTTTTCGCCATGTAAAACACTCCATAATTCAAAGTTTTTATAATTCTATATCATCCGTTTCATATTGTCAATAAAGTAAAAAAAATTTAAAAAAACTTGCAACTTTGTTGTTTATTTCGTTAAAGTGTGGTATCATATGGTTAATTATGGTTAGTATGCCTTGATTTTGGCGGAGATGTTATGAGTTTAAAGAACACAGAAAATGATTATTACAGAACTTATGCCGCGGTAGACCTTGATGCTATCGAGCATAATCTTTCGGAATTGAAAAAGAAAATAAACGAGAATGTTCTTTCGCTCGCTATCGTTAAAGCTGATGCTTACGGTCACGGTGCCGTAGGCGTTGCTAAGGATATACAGGATAAGGTGGATTATTTTGGTATCGCTGAGTTAGGTGAGGCGGTAGAACTTCGTGAAGCAGGTGTCAAAAAACCTATTTTGGTGCTTTCGTATACTTCACCGTATCAGTACGAGACACTTGTCAGCTATGAGCTTACCCAGACTATTTTCAACTATGATGATGCTGTTGCTTTATCCAGGGCGGCGGTTAAACTCAAAAAAATAGCGCGTGTTCATATAGCGGTTGATACCGGTATGTCGCGTATAGGCTTTTTCTGCAATAAAGAAAGCGTAGAGACAGTTAAACGCATTAATGATTTACCCAATATTTATATTGAAGGTATTTTCAGTCACTATGCGTGCGCTGATTCTCTTGAGCGTTCAACGACGGAGAAGCAGACCGAAGTTTTTAAGAGCTTTATAAATGAGCTTGAAAACAGAGGGATGTATATCCCCATAAAACATCTTTGCAACAGTGCCGGATTACTGACTGTTGATGAACAGTTTAATATGGTTCGTTTAGGTATCGTTCTTTACGGACTTTATCCCGACGAGTGCGTGAACGACGGCTCCGTTTCATTGAAACCTGCTATGAAGATTGTGAGCCACGTTTCCCATGTGAAAGAGGTTCCTGCAGGTAGCGGCGTAAGCTACGGACACACGTACTTCACTGATAAACCAACGCGGATTGCGACCGTTTGCATAGGTTATGCTGACGGATATTCAAGGAATCTTTCAAATAAAGGCAGAGTTATAATAAACGGCGAGTATGCTCCTGTTATCGGTAGAGTTTGTATGGACCAGCTTATGGTGGATGTTACCGAGCTGTCGGACGTATCAGTAGGGGACGAGGTAACTATCCTGGGAACTGACGGAGAAAGCTCCATAACCGCTGAGGAGATAGCAAAGCTTACGGATACAATAAATTACGAGGTCGTTTGTCAGTTCCAGAAGCGTGTTACGATTCTGCATTATAAAAACAACGAACGCGTTGTTTGAGGTGATTTTATGAAAAATCAGGAAATAAATATACGAGACCCATTCGTATTAGTTTACGAGGGTAAATATTATATGTACGGTACTCGTGCTGGTAATTTCGGCCAGAAAACCGGTGGTTTCGATGTTTATGTAGGAGACGACCTTGAAAATTGGTCCGAACCAAAAGAGGTATTTAATTCTATAAAGCACGGAATGAATACTCATGTTAATTGGGCTCCTGAGGTTCATTTTTACAACGGAGCTTTTTATTTGCTTGCGACATTTACCAAGCCCAATGGCTTGAGAGGAACATATATACTTAAAAGCGAAACACCTGACGGTGAGTTCGTGCCTCATTCCGATGGTGCTGTAACTCCTTTGGAGTGGGAGTGCCTTGATGGCACGTTGCATATTGAAGACGGTAAAGTTTACTGCGTTTTCTGCCATGAGCATACACAGATTCTTAACGGAACGGTTTGTTTTGTGGAGTTGAGCTCCGATTTAACACACGCCGTCACTGAGCCTGTTGAGCTTTTTGCCGCAAGTTCGTTTTTGAACAGAGAGGCAACCGAAAAGGACCATAACGTTACTGACGGACCGTACCTTTACAGAAAAGAAAACGGTAAGCTTATTATGATATGGTCAACTTGTTATAACGGTTACAGACAGTGCGTTGCTACATCTGATAACGGTTCTATCAGCGGTAACTGGTCCCATCTTCCTACTCTTTTTGATGATGACGGCGGTCACGGTATGATATTCAGAGATTTAAACGGAAATTTAAAACTGACACTGCACTGTCCGAATATAAGCTTACAAGAGAAGCCTGTATTTTTTGATATTGCCGAAACAGACGACTCTTTAGTAATAGTAAAATAAACATTGCGGAGGTATTCGCGTGAGAAAGATAAAAGACTTTTTTATGAGTTACATAAGCATTTTTATTCTCACCATAAGAGAACATATTGAAAATGCACCTCAGATTTTTAAACTGTCTATCGCAGACTTGAAAAAAACATACACAGGTGCCGCTTTGGGTTGGGCATGGGCTGTTATTAAGCCGGTTGTAACAATATTTGTTTACTGGTTTGCTATCGCTATCGGTTTGCGTCAAGGCGGAGATGTAGACGGAGTTCCGTATATTTTATGGCTTATTTGTGGTATAATATCGTGGTTCTATATGGGTGATTCCATTACCGGTGGTACGGATTGTATCAGACGTTACAGCTATCTTATTACTAAGATGAAATATCCTGTAACAACTATCCCTACTCACACCAATTTATCAAGATTTTTCGTTCATATTATCATATGTGTGATTGTTATACTTATCTTCTGTGTTTCGGGCTATACTCCGCCCATTCAGATAGTTCAGTTACCCATATATATGTTGCTGATGTTCCTTTTCTTCAACGCGTGGTCACTTTTTGCGGGTCTTGTTTCCGCTATGAGCCGAGACTTTGCAAATTTAGTTAAGGCATTTAATGTGGCGGTGTTCTGGCTTTCCGGTGTTCTCTGGAATATCGAAAATGTTAAGGACAGCCCCATGATTTATCGTATACTTATGTTGAATCCGATAACATTTATCTGTTACGGATACAGAATATGCTTTATCGAGGGTGCCAACGGTGGTACTTGGTTCTTCGAACAGCCTAAGAGATTGTTGTACTTCCTTTGCTGGTATTTGATTTTAGTGCTTCTCTCATTCTGGGCATATAAGAAGTTACGTAAGGAAATACCCGATGTGCTTGTATAAAAGTGTTATCTGAGAGGATTTTACGATGAAAGATACAGTTATCAGTTTCAATAATGTCAGCAAGACTTATAAATTGTATTCCAGTACAAGAAAGCGTTTGCTCGGCATATTTATTAAGAAGGTTCCGTATAAAAAGAAAAAAGCCGTTGATAACGTCAGCTTTGATATACAGCGCGGCGATTCCGTTGCTTTGTTCGGTAAAAACGGTGCGGGTAAGTCAACTGTTCTTAAGATGATTACCGGCGTTGCATTTCCCACAGAGGGTGAGATAACCGTAAACGGCAGGGTCAGCGCGCTCCTTGAGCTTACAAGCGGCTTTGATATGGAGTTTACCGGCAGGGAGAATATTTATCTTAAAGGTCATATTCTGGGACTTAAGGATAATGAGATTAAATCTCTTGAGGATACCATTATTGATTTCTCGGAGCTTAATGATTATATCGACCAGCCTGTAAGGACATATTCCAGCGGCATGAAAGCTCGTCTGGGCTTTGCAATAAACGTTAATATAAAACCGGAGATACTTATTGTTGACGAGGCTTTAAGTGTTGGTGACGCGGCATTCAGAACAAAATGTCAGAAAAAAATCAACGAGGTTATTCATAAGGATAACGTTACCTTACTTTTCGTTACACATCAGACGGCAGTTGCGGAAGAATTCTGTAAGCGTGGTATTGTTATGAAAAACGGACAGATCGTGTTTGACGGCGAAGTTCACGAGGCTTCCTTGTTCTACAAGAATATGTACGCTATAAAAAAATAAACATAAAAATAAAAACGGTTGCGAAAAGCAACCGTTTTTTTGGTATATCTTATTTTACTACGATATCAGCGTAAATGGGGTAGTGGTCGGAAACGAATCTTCCGTCTACACCTTCAGTAACAACTTTGTAAGCGACAGTGTCAAACTTGTCGTAAATCATAACATAGTCGATAACATCCTTTGTATGCTTTTCGGGTTTTGTGTCGTGGTAAGTACAGTAATCCATTGTATCTGAAGTGTCGAACTTAGTATCACGTAAAATACCCGAATCAACAAACTGATTGTAGTTATCGCTACCTTGTCTTACATTCATATCTGCAGTGAATACAACAGGAAGGTCAGTGTATTCTTTTGCTTTTTCGATAATTAAATCAACGCTGTTCTTTCTTGCGGAAATACCGATATGGTCAAAGTGGCTGTTGAGATGCACATATTTTTCGCCGGTAGCTTTGTTTTCAAGTACAACCCATGTGCAAACACGTCTGCAAGCGGCGTCCCAACCGAATGAAACCTCATCGGGTGTTTCGGAAAGCCAGAAAGTACCGCTTTCAACAACATTGTATTTGTCTTTTAAATAGAATACAGCGGAATATTCGCCTTCGTTATCGCCGTCATCACGTCCTACACCAACGTAAGCATATTTATCACCGACGGTTTCTTTAAGTGCAGCCATCCATTGGGGAGTAGCCTCCTGCACGCCGATTGAATCAGCTTCGCTGTCGAGCATAGTCTGTGAAACGATGCCGATGCGGTCTTCCCAGGTGTCTGAACCTACATTTGCACAACGGATATTAAATGACATAATACGCATAACGTTAGCCTCCTTGGCCTCAAAGCCTTGAATAACTGATGTGTCGGGTTTGTTCTGAGCAATCCCGAAAATTGATGATAATAGGGTGAAGAATGCCATAAGTATAGCTCCTAAACCTGAAATAAATGAACTGGACAAAAAATCACTTCCTTATAGAATAATGATACCACATTTTGTTAAATAGTCAAGATAGCATTATGAGTTTATGGTGCATTACTTCTACATATTTTCCTGATAGGAAATTCAATATGTGATAAATATATCTAAAAAAAATACTCCGAAGAATTATCTTCGGAGTGTTTTTTATAAATTATTTAGTCGTGCTTTTTTCCAAACTTTCTCTGTAAGAATTTGATAGTTTCAACAATGGGAATGATGAGGAATGCAAGACCGAGAGAAATGAAGTATGCGGGCCAGGGAAGAGGCTCAAAGTGGAAGATGTTTGCAATGGGTTCAACCTGTACAACGAGTGTTGTAAGAGCAAGTGAACCGAGCATTGCACCATAAAGAGCAAAGTTGTGGTGACCCTTGAGCACCATACCAATTGATGAGCTGCGCTGTGAACGCATGTTGAATGAATGGAAGATTTCACACATAGCCATTGTGAAGAATGCCATTGTCATACCTTCTGTGCTGTCTTCGAAACCGCTTAACATAAGGTGTCCTGTTTCAAGGAATTCACCGATGTAGAATGCAATAACGGTAAGAATACTTACGAGTACACCCTGATAAGCACAGTCAACACCGAGACCACCTGCGAAGATACCGTCATTTTTGCTTCTGGGTTTTCTTCTCATTATATTTGACTCGGGTTTTTCAAGACCGAGTGCAAGAGCAGGAATACTGTCTGTAACAAGGTTGATGAAGAGAAGGTGAGAGGGCATAAGAATTGTGAAGCCCATAATTGTCGAATAGAAGATTGAAACAACCTCTGAAAGGTTTGAACCGAGAAGGAACTGAATAGCCTTACGGATGTTGTCGTATATTCTTCTGCCTTCGCCAACTGCGGAGACGATAGTAGCAAAGTTGTCATCTGTAAGAACCATGTCGGCAACGTTCTTTGTAACGTCGGTACCTGTGATACCCATACCGACACCGATGTCTGCACTCTTAATTGAGGGAGCGTCGTTAACACCGTCGCCGGTCATAGCGGTAACGTAGCCCTTAGCTTTCCAAGCATTAACAATTCTTGTTTTGTGTTCGGGCTGAACACGAGCATAAACAAATACGTTTTCAACGATTTTTTCAAACTCTTCGTCTGAATACTTATCAATATCGGCACCCATCATAGCCTGAGAATCATCGGAAAGAATACCGAGTTCACGGGCGATAGCCTTAGCGGTGTTGATGTGGTCACCGGTAATCATAATGGGTGTGATACCTGCACCGCGGCACTCAACGATAGCATCTTTAACCTCGGGACGGACAGGGTCAATCATACCTGTAAGACCGATGAAAATCATATCGTGTTCAAGTGAAGCTGAGTCGTAAACTTCGGGAGCAGTGTCATATTCTTTGAAAGCAACTGCGAATACACGAAGGGCTTTGTTACCCATTCTTGTATTTTCTTCAGCAGCTTTTTTGAGAATATCCTCATTCATATCAACAACTTCGCCGTTGATATATGCCTTAGTACATTTTTTGAGGATTTCATCGGGAGCACCCTTTGTGTACTGAACGAATTTACCGTCAACATTGTGAACGGTTGACATCATTTTTCTACCTGAGTCAAAGGGAACTTCGCCCGCTCTGGGGTTAGCGGCAACAAGATCTTCTTTTTTAAGACCGAGTGTTGCGGCATAGTTAATAAGGGCAACTTCGTCGGGTTCGCCGGTACCTTTGCCGTCTTCGTCAACTTCTGCGTTGGTGCAAAGAGCCATAGCAGTTGCAAGGAACTTCTCATCCTCAGCGTAATGGTCAACAACTGTCATTACGTTCTGTGTAAGTGTACCTGTTTTATCTGAACAGATAATCTGTGTACAGCCGAGAGTTTCAACGGCGTTCATTTTACGGATAATAGCGTTCTTTTTAGACATATTGGTAACACCGATTGAAAGAACGATGGTCATAACCGCAACAAGACCTTCGGGGATAGCCGCAACTGCGAGTGCGATAGCGGTAATGAAGGAGTGAAGTGCTACATCAAAGAATGCTGCATCGTCAGCAAGGAAGTACTTAGCAACAATGTTGTATGCGAAAATAACGATACATACACCGAGAACGAGCTTTGTAAGAATTTTTGAAAGCTGTTCAAGCTTGATTTCGAGGGGAGTTTTGTTTTCCTCTGCGGTAGAGATAGCGGTAGCGATTTTACCCATTTCGGTGTCCATACCTGTTGCAACTACAACAGCTTTACCACGGCCGTAAACCAGGGTTGAACCCATATAAGCCATATTTTTACGGTCACCAAGGGGGATTTCGTTTTCATCCTTACCTAAAAGTGCGTTAACAAGTTTTGTAACGGGTACGCTTTCACCGGTAAGTGCGGCTTCTTCAATCTTCATACTTGCACATTCAAAAATACGGCAGTCCGCAGGGATAGCATCACCTGCATCAAGAAGAATAACGTCACCAACAACAAGGTCTTCGCTCTTGATGTTTTCAACTTTACCGTCACGAAGGGTTTTTGTTGTAGCGGCTGACATTTTCTGAAGAGCCTCAACAGCCTTTTCTGCCTTGTTTTCCTGGATAACACCGAGAATGGCATTAATAAGAACAACAACAAGAATGATTATTGAGTCAGTAGGGGTTACAAAGCCCTTTGCCTCAATCATTTCGACAGCTGCGGAAACAACTGCGGCAATAAGAAGGATAATAATCATGGGATCCTTCATCTGGTCAAAGAACTTTTTGATAGTGGAGTCTTTTTTAGCTTCAGCAAGCTTGTTTTTACCGTTTTTTTCAAGTCTTGCGGCAGCTTCCGCAGATGTAAGACCGATTTCGGAGGAATTGACTTCCGTAAATACAGCTTCTGCAGATTCAAGATAGTGCTTCATTTGCATTCTTTTCCTTTCTTTTTTTGAGAGTAAAAAACAAAGACCCTTACCGTTTTGTGCGGTAAAAGTCTCACTCTTTAAGGTATCGGCGGGCTGACGCCGTATTGACGACCGATACCGCACCGCTGGGGTACGAGTTACTCCCTTTTAATAACATTATCATTATATAATATGTTTTATTTTTTGTAAATAGTTTTTCAATTTTTTTACCAAATTATACATATGTAAGCCGCATTATTGCGGCTGTAAAATCAAAGGCTGTATCTGTACGCCTTTTAAAGCGGCATCCAGTGTGTCGGGAATAAGGGAAAAATCAGCAACCATTGAATTGGGTTTTCCCGCATAACTGTCCTGACCGTACGGTACGAAATATATGTTTTTGTAATTAAGCAGAGTACCGATGTTTTTGGCGGCGTTTGCGAGCGCATCGTTAGTAGACGGCGCAATTAAAAGCGGTCTGCCGTTTCTGAGGTGCGCTTTTGCCGCAAGTGTTACGCAGGTATCTGTGACGCCCCAGGCGAGTTTCGCCAATGTATTACCTGTACAAGGGGCGATAATTAAAGCGTCAAGAAGTTTTTTGGGGCCTATGGGCTCCGCCTTAGGTATGGTATGGATAATATCGTTACCGGTGATTTCTTTGAGCAAAGCCCTCCAATAGATTGCATCACCGAAGCGGGTGTCAAGAGTGTATGAGTTTTCCGACATTATAGGAATAATATTAAACCCGAGATTTTTGAGTCTTTTTATTTCTGAAAATACAGTTTTGAATGTGCAAAAGGAACCGCATATTGCGAAGCCGATTGTTTTCAATCCTTTAACCCCCTCGCTCGTATTATGGGAAGAATGGAGCGACCGATTATTTCACCGGCGGATTTAGGCGCAACCTTACCGGGGAGTGAACTGGCTTTGACTACTGTGAAGGCGCGTTCTTTAGCCGCCTGAAAATCAATGCCGAAAGGTGCGGATGCGATTTCAATCAAAACGCACTCGGGATTTAATTTATCAAGCTGGGTTGCTCCGAGAACCTTTGTAGGCACGGTGTTTATTAACGCATCAAAAATCTGGTTTTCTGCTGTCAGTTCCGAAAAGTATTTCCATTTTATATTTTTAGTAAAGGCATCCGCAAAGTCGCACTCTTTACGTGCAAATACCGTGACGTCTGCACCCAAGGCTTTAAGCACCGATGCCAATACTTTGCCTACTTTTCCGTAGCCGGTAATGGCACAGCTCATACCATGTATTGTTATGGGTAAATCCTCTATAAGAACCTTCAGAACACCCTCAGCAGTGGGTACGGCATTGTAAATAGCCAATTCATCCAATAAAAAGTAATCACACCATTGCGCACCGCGTGCCTCAAGCTCTTCGCAAAAGCTTTTTGGTAATTGACCGCCGAAGAATACTTTTTCGGGCGTTGCCAAAGCGTAAATATCGCTTAGGGTTACGGTTTCATCAAACAGCGCAGTATTAAGCGTTAATCTGTCGCGGGTAAGGGGTAACGGCAAGATTATAAAATCAGCTTCGTTTACAGCGTCGGTTAGGTTGTCGAAGCAATCAGCCTGATTGAATGCATAATAACACACCTGAAAATTTTGTTTTTCTAGATATTCACCGAGATATAAGGAACGGCTGTCGCCGCCTAAAATTAAAATTGATTTGTCTTTCATAGGAATAATCAGTCCTCTCGGTATATCATATTCCGTTAGTTGTAAATTGTGAATTATATAATCACGCCGTATAGAAAAAATATCGGCTTGAGGCACTTTTGGTAAAGATGTAAGCCTCAAACCGATATTTTTATTATAGTATTGTGCTGAGCGAGGGCTCGTTTGCATTTTTTATGCGGTCAAGTTGAACTCTGCATTCGTTTATATAAAGAATGACGGATTCTGTGTCTCCCAGTTCCGAAAAATATACAGCTGCATTCAATGCATTTTTTACATCCATGGTTTCTTTTTGACCTATAAAGATATTCAATAAATCGTCTTTCTTTTCCCATTGGCTGAGGGTGTTGTCAAGACGTGTTTTGGTTTCTTTGTTGTTATCAGATGTTGCACTCTCCAAAACATCCTCCAACAAGGCTGTCATAGTTTTGTGAGTGTCTTTAATGTAAAACAGAGATGTTAAGGCAATGCTTACGGCAACAATAATAAAAACAACGGCAATTAACGGTCTGTTCATTCAGCAATCCTTCTTTGTTATAATATAATAATTTTTGCTCTTATCAACGGTCATAAGAAAAACATCTTTTTGCTCTAAGTTTTCTCTTTTAATTTTTTGCTTTATTTCTTCCATTGTTGTTCCGCAATCTTCAAAATTAGTTTGTATAATGTTGCCGTCTATGACAACCGCACAGGGTAGTCCTGTGTCTTTTTCCGGTTTATCATAGTTTTTTGGTGTGGAATTTCTCTTTTCAGGCTTCAGAAGCACCGACAGAGTACCGTTTGTTTCTACTATGGCATATTCAACATCTTCGATATCAAAAACGTCTTTTTGCCTTAAGGCAGACAACAGGTCATTTATCGTGAATCTTAATTTTTTCAGTTGTCTTTGGTCTAAGTGTCCGTTTTTTATAACCGTTATGGGTTTACCCTCGGTAAAATAACTGAAACGCACACTTTTCATATTTATTACTGAGTTCAGAATTTCAAAGCCAACAAGAAGTATGAGGGGGATTATACAGTTCAGAATAGGCAGGGTGTTGTCAATAATAGGATTAGCGGCAATTTCTGAAACAAGCAGGGTTATAACAAGTTCGCCCGGTTGCAGCTCGCCTAACTGCCGTTTTCCCATCAGTCGCATAAACGCCGTTACGGCACAGTATATAATCAAAGTTCTGATAACAACGGAAATCATTTTTATCACCTATGATGGTTTAACCTGATTTTGATTGTTTATTCATGAGTCTGAATATTCATGTAAAAAACGGAAAAAACAAAAGAGAATAGGTGATAATATGAATGAAAAAAACAATGTGTTTATAAGCGTTGATGATGTAAAGGAATTTGAGTTCGGCAACGTGCGTGAAAACGCAGTGGAAAACGGAAGACTCATAAAAGAGGCTTTTAAAGGCAGTTTTGATATTGTTGTAAAAAAAGGGTATTGTGCAGGAAAATGTGTGGTTTTTGCAAACTGCGACGGCCTTTGTAATTCTCAGAAAATTGCAGATAACGCAATGCGACCGCTGTTGGATTATAAAGGGGAGCTTCCCGAGGGTGATGAACTCAATTTTATTTGCGACCATCTTCTGTGCGGTACTGAACAGAAAAAAGAGACAAGCCTGGATACAGCGGTTATGATGCTGTTAAGAGGAACACTGCTGATATTTATTGAGGGTTATAAAAGCTGTGTTATTTTCGGAGTTCAGCAAATTCCCGAACGGTCAATATCAGAGCCCGATACGGATGTTCAGGAATTCGGCTCGCGCGAAGGCTTTACGGAAAATCTTAAAACAAATCTGACTCTCGTAAGAAAGCGGCTTTGCACTACTAATTTCACAATAGAAATGCAGGAACACGGCGAAGAGAGCAAAACAAGAATTCTTTTGTGCTATATGAAAGGTCGTGTTGATGAAAATCTCCTGGCGGAAGTGAAAAAAAGACTGCAAAATGTCAGTATGGATACGGTGCTTGGAGCAGGGTATCTGAGAAAAAGCCTTGATACAAAAAGATTTTCTTTTTTCACTATGGTGGGTCAGACGGAGCGACCCGATACCTTTGCCGCTAAAATATGTGAAGGTAAAATAGGGATTCTCGTTGACGGTACACCGTTTGCGCTTATTGTTCCGCGGCTGTTTATTGAGAACTTCCAGACACTTGATGACTATATAAACCGCCCCTATTATGCGACCTTTATGCGCATAGTAAGATTTCTGGCATTTTTAATAAGTGTATTTTTGCCGGGTGTGTTTGTTTCAATAGGGCTTTTTCATCAGGAAATGATACCTGATGATATGCTGTATAACATTGTTGTTATGGAAAGCAATACCTTGTTTACACTGACTCTGGAGGCATTGATAATTCACTTCGTTTACGAAACGGTACGTGAAGCGGGACTTCGTATGCCTAAATCAATAGGTCACGCCGTAAGTATCGTGGGAGCGTTGGTTATAGGTGATGCGGCGGTTACCGCTGGACTTATAGGGGCACCAATGCTTATAATTGTTGCTCTGACAGCTATTTGTTCGCTCGTTTCATCTGACTTGTATCAACCGATAGCTGTATTACGAATTGTATTTATAATAGTCGGGGGTGCGTCGGGACTCTACGGAATTATGATAGGGGCGGCGGCTCTTGTAATCAGTCTTGCTTCAATGACCGATTACGCAGTTCCGTTTCTTGCACCTGTTTCGCCATTTAATAAAAATATGCTGAGAGATTCCCTTGTGCGAATAAGTATGGAAAAGTTAGGCAAAAATATATTTGATATAAACGTTTTGAGAATAAAATCCAAGAGGAATTAAAGGAAAAATTATGAGTGAATCACGAGTTACTGCACGGCAGTTTTTTTCTCTTCTGTATTTGTCGCTTTTGAGCAGTATTTTTATGTATATTTCATCTGCGCAAATATATATATCTAAAACTGAAGCTCTTTTAAGACCGCTGATATTCATTGTAATAAGTATTATTGCAATGCTTCCGTCATTTTTTATTTATAAGCGATTTAAAATGAGCGAAAAAACAGGTGAGAACACAGAATTTAAAAAAACTGCATTTTTTAAAGTAGTGGCAGGATTATATGCAGTTGTCTATTTAATCGGCATTATAAGAAGTGTAGCGCGATTTGATTTGTTCGCAAGCTCTGAATTGTTCCCTGGTTCCGATATGACGTTCTTTATTATTGCACTTATTGCGGTTTGTGCGTTGCTCTCGCTTTTAGGTCTTGGGGCACTTTCCAGAGCGGGCGGTATATTTATCTTTATTGTGATTTTTGCAACGGGGTTTGTAATGCTTTCGCTTTGGCAAGAGCTCGATTTTTTGAATTTTACTCCGCTTTTTGAAAACGGTGTGTTGAAGTTTTTATGGGACGGTCTTCTTTTTGGTATTCAGGCTTCTGAGATAGGAACAATAATACTTTTTCTTCCGGAAATAAAGGGGAATATTTCAAAAGGCTTTATTTGGTGGGCGATTTTAAGCAGCTTAACTTTTATTGCAGTGCTGTTCTTTGTTATAGGAACATTGGGTGTGTTTGCGGATACGCAACTTTTTCCCACGTATACCGCCGTCACTCTGGCGAAGTTCGGTTTGCTTGAGCGAATGGATGCACTTGAAACAGCTATATGGATACTTTGCATTGTAGAAAAAATATCCTTTTATTTTCTTGTAGTAACAAAGTGTATACGCGTTGTTTTGCCCAAAATACCTAAAACAATTATTTGCGGTATAGTGGCAATTATAGTCAGTGCCGTTGTTGTTTTTATTTCGGGTGATTTGGAAAAATTCGGATTTGTATCTTTTGAACCTTTGGTGATAGGTATGTATGTGATACCTGTTATCTTATTGCCCATTGCAATAATAATTTATCTTAAAAGGATGAAATTCCGTGAAAAAAGTATTGAGAACAATTAGTATCATAACCTTATGTGCAGTTTTTTTGTGTAGCTTGAATTCTTGTGAAAAGGCAGGAACCGAGCTTTCTGATTTAATGATAATCCAGGGTATAGGTATAGATATTGCGCAAAATGGATATAAAGTAACCGTGGAAATACTCAATAATGAGCAGAGCGGTTCGCCAAGCGGAGATTCTTCAAGTGAAAATAAAACTAAAATATATACTGCTGAGGGTGAATCCGTTGCGGCGGCGTTGATGCAATTAACTACCAAAAGCGGTAATAAGCCGTTTTATGCACAGAACAGAGTCATTGTATTAGGTGAAGAAACCGCCAACAGAAGCCTGACGGATATAATAGATTTTTTTCAGAGAAATTATGATTCAAGAGCAACACAGCTCCTATGTGTTGCAAAAGGAGGGACAGCGGAAAAGGTGATACGTGCCCAACTTTTGAACGATACCGTTAAAAGCAAAATTCTTGAAAAGATGCTGGAAGAAAGCTATCGGGAATCTCTCGTGCCGAGAGTCCGTATAATAGAGGCTGTAAATGCTCTGAAGGATGAGACGGAATGTATTTGTATACCTGCCGTAACAGTACGTAAGAATGGCGAAAATGAGGACTTCGTTCTCGATGGATGTGCTGTTTTTGACAAGGACGCTACATTTTCAATGTATATAGGCTCAGGTGATGCGGAAGGCCTCCCGTTCTTAAGAGACGAAATTAAACAAGGCTTCATAAGCGCGGAGCTTCCCAACGGACAAAAAGCAACCTTTGTTTTAATTAAGGGAAAAACGCATTATAAGATAGTTAAAGAAAATGGATTCCTGCACTATAAGCTTAATATTGATGTATCGTGCGATATCGAAGAGGTGGAAGGCGCAGAGTTTTTCAGCACCGATGACGACTTTATGGAAAAAATGAAAAGTGCTGTCGGAGAGGCTATTGCAAAAAAGGCAGAAAACACGCTTGTTGTAATCCAGGGTGAACACGGCGGAGACGTTGTGAGATACGGACGACGTTTAAAACTAAAGGATACAGAGTTATACAACTCATTGAAAAATGACTGGAAGAAAGCCTTTTCGGATTGCGTAACAAGCGTAAGTGTGAATGTTACCATCCGCAGAATCGGAGACGAAACATTCCACAGCAAAAAGAAATAAAAATACAGAATAAAACTTGTCTTAAACCTTCCTTTTTGTTATTATGGTTACGTAATAGCATTCTACAAAAGGAGGGGTTGTATGTATTCTCTGGGTGTGGATATAGGTGGCACAAAGTGTGCCGTTATACTTGGCAAAGGAGAGCTTCAGGAAACCTCGGACGATTTCATTATCGACAAAATTAAATTTCCAACCAACGTTGAACGTGGCTGGAAAGCGATTGTAGAAGATATAATTAAAAAAGGTGACGAAATACTTTTAAGAAATAATGTGCGTAGTACGGAGCTTATCGGTGTAGGTGTTAGCTGCGGCGGTCCTCTTAACAGCCAAAAAGGTGTGATTAATTGCCCTCCGAATCTTCCTGATTGGGACGGTGTGCCTATTGCGGATATTTTGTCCGGTCATTTTGGTGTAAGGTGTGTTCTTCACAACGATGCAAACGCTTGCGCTGTTGCTGAGTGGCGTTTCGGTGCGGGCAGAGGGTACGACAACATTGTGTTTCTGACTTTCGGAACCGGTATGGGCGCAGGGTTGATTCTTGACGGTAAGCTGTACAGCGGTACGAATGACGGAGCAGGTGAGGTAGGTCATATCCGCCTTGCGGAAAACGGACCGTCAGGATATGGGAAAAACGGCTCTTTTGAAGGATTTTGCTCCGGTGGCGGAATAAAAAATCTTGCGCAGATAACAGCGAGAGAATATTTAAAAAACAACAAAAAAAGTATATTGTTTAACAGTGAAGCAGATATAGTGGAATTAGATGCCAAAAAAGTAGCTGAAGCTATGTATGAGGGCGACGAATTTGCACTTGAGGTCTACGAAAAGTGTGCGCTTTATCTGGGCAGAGGACTCGCGTTGATAATAGATATACTTAATCCCCAAGCCATAGTAATCGGCAGTATTTACGAAAGAAACAGTGAATTCTTTTTACCGCGTATAAAAGAAATAATAAAATCGGAAGCGCTTTCGTGCAACAGCGACGTTTGTGAAATACTTTCCGCGACTCTGGGTGACAGTATAGGCGACTATGCCGCGTTAGGCGTGTTATTTTGAGGTGAAATTATGAAAGAAAGTACCAAAAGAATATTAACTGAACTCATAGAGAAATATCCTCCGTTATCTCAATGCGAGTGTAGTATCGAAGGAGCATATAAGGTGCTTGAAAATACATATAAGACCGACGGCAAGGTGCTCGCTTGCGGTAACGGCGGCAGTGCGGCGGACTGTGAGCATATAGTAGGTGAATTGATGAAAGGCTTTCGCCTTTCCCGAAAACTATCCTGCAATGACATTGAGGCTTTTTCCGCATTTGAAAACGGTGAAAACATTGGCTCAGGTCTTCAGAAGGCACTTCCTGCAATATCTCTTGTCAGCCACAGCGGTCTTATGACGGCTTTCCTGAATGATTGCGACCCTGATTTGGTTTTTGCTCAGCAGGTTTACGGATATATGAAGCCTTGTGATACATTGATTGCTCTGACTACCTCGGGCAATTCTGTTAATATAGTCAATGCCGCAATTACTGCAAAGGCGATGGGTGGAAAATGTATTTCAATTACAGGTGAATCTGGCGGGAAAATTTCCAATATAGCCGATGTTACAATAAAATTACCGTCAAATATAACTGCCGGAATTCAGGAATACACGCTTCCGGTGTATCATTGTATATGTGCAATGCTTGAAGAAGAATTTTTCGGTTGCTGAACAAAAAAAGGCGTCTCACTCAGGTTTTATGACTCTGAGTGAGACGCTGAATTATTTTAAATTAATCGGGAAGATTGTCTATTGCGTACTGTGCTTCTTCCTCGGTGAACTTTTCACCATATTCGGATATTAATTGGTCGTAAATAGCACTCTTGGACATTTGTAACTCGTTCTGATATACTTCCGCTTTTTTTAATGCGTTGTATTTGTAATCAGCATCAAGATTGTCTATTGCGTATTGTGCCGCATCCTCGGAGAAGCCTTCGCCGTATTCGGAAACTAACTGGTCATAGATGCCCTGTTTAGACATATTTAAGTATTCGGAATATGTTTCTGCTTTAGCAAGAGCGTTTTTATATTCCATAGATACAGGTTTACCCTTTGATATAACGATGGTAATAACATCGCCGGTTTCTATTTCTTCGTAGGGTTCAACGCTCTGGCTGATTAATTCGCCTTCTGCAAAATCATCGGATTCTTGGTATTCAATTACGCATTCAACATCGTTATGGAAAGCCCACTCCTCGATTTCTTCAGGTGTCATATAGCTGAAGTCTTCGACATATATTACATCATGAGCTTCAAGGGATTCGACAACGTCGATAACTACTTCCTCTTTTTTAACTCCGCCACTTGCCACCGCAAAGAAAACAAATAATGCTACTAATAAAATTGCCAATAAAGCTTTAGATTTTTTCATTATTGTATCTCCTTAAATTTATTCAACTTTTGTTGTAATTTGATTATATTTAAAAAAACATTTTTTGTCAATAACAGCGTAAAGCAAACCACTGTCCATAATGGGCAGTGGTTTTTCATTTATGTTTTCTCTGTAAGTTTAAAAACATCGTTTTGTTTTCCGATAATCATAATATGGTCGTTGACTTTAAACTTGTAATCAGGTCCGGGTGCGGCGTTAATATAGTCACCGTTTTTAACGGCGATTATATTGACCTTATATATCTTTCGCACGTCAACTTCAATTATTGTTTTGTTGAGCCAGGTTGCCGGTGTCGGGATTTCGTATATTGCATATTCATCCGTTATCTGAATTAAATCAACAATATTTTTTGCGTTATATCTGATGCCTGTTTTCTCGGCGATTTGTTTATCGGCATATATTACGTCGTCTGCACCGATCTTTAAAAGCAAACCGGCTTGTTTGTCGCGTTTTGCGGTAGAAACAACAAATTTTGCACCTAACTCCTTAAGCATGGCGGTTATTTCCAGCGAAGCCTGGAAATCCTCGGCTGTGCATACGAAGCAAACGTCAAAATTATTAATTCCTAAGGCGCGCAGCACACCTTCATTTGTGCAGTCGCCAACAAAAGAATCGGTTAAAAGGTTGTTAAGTCTTTCGAGTTTTTCGGCGTCTTTATCTACTGCAACAACATCGTTTCCCAGATCAATGAGTTTTTTTGCAAGATGTTTGCCGAAGCGTCCTACACCGATTATAAGAAATGATTTCATATTATTCACCTAACCAATGAGTATTTTTTCTGAAGGTCTGTCTAAAGGTACGTTTTCTTTCTTTTCAGCGAGGGAGAGTACTAAGGATAAGCCTCCGACTCTTCCGCCAAACATCAGCCCCATGATAATGAGCTTGGAAATATCGTTGAGAGTTGGTGTCAGACCTTTTGTTGCACCTACGGTGCCGATAGCTGAAATTACTTCAAAAGCAGCGGTTGTGATGTCACAGCCTTCCAGTAAAGTTATGATAACGATAGATATAAGCGAAACCATAACGTAAATAGTGAAGATGGCAGTTGCTTGTTTTAACGCATCATCGGGAAGACGGCGTTTGAAGATTTCGGGATGAGTATTATGCCTTGCTGCGGCAAAGGTAGAGAGAATTAAAACAGCAAATGTAGTGGTTTTTAGACCGCCTGCAGTAGAACCGGGACTTCCGCCGATTAGCATAAGCAGGTCGGTTATAACTTCACTTGCGGGTTTGAGAGCGGCGAGCTCAACTGTGTTGAAGCCTGCGGTTCTCGGAGCAACGGAAAGAAAACAAGCGTTAAGAATTTTATCTGTCAAAGAAAAATCTTTTAATACGCCGTTGTATTCAACAATAAAGAAAAAAACAGCGGAAAAAATTAAAAGCACAGTAGTTGTAGACAGTGCAATTTTTGTGTGCAAACTGTACTTTTTCACATTCTTTTTGATGGTAATAATATCGCTCCATACAAGGAATCCGATACCGCCTATGACAATAAGAGACATTATCGTAAGCATAACAATGGGGTCCTTGGAGTAAGAAGCAAGGGAAGAGAATTGCTTGTATTTTCCCATAAGGTCAAATCCGGCATTACAAAAAGCGGATACAGAATGGAATATAGCGTTGAACATCCCTTCTCCGAGTCCCATTTTAGGGCAAAATCTGAAGGCAAGAATCACAGCGCCGACGGATTCAAATAAAAAAGTTCCTTTTACAATGCGTTTTAAAAGAACAATGGCACCGCTGAGTCTTATGTTGCCTTCGGCTTGCATAAGCAGTCGTCGCTCATATACACCGATTTTTTTCTTAAGAAACACCGAGAAAATAGATATGAATAAAAGGAAACCCAGACCGCCTATCTGAATAAGCGCGAGAATAACGATTTGGCCGAATAAGGACCAGTGAGTAAATGTATCGTACACGATAAGCCCGGTGACGCAGGTTGCACTGGTTGCGGTGAACATAGCATCAATGGGTGGTGTGAAAGCTCCGTCAGCGGATGAAATCGGTAAGCACAGAATTGCTGTACCGATTAATACAACCAACAAAAAGCTGAGTACGATAATTTGTGTATATGTTAGTTTTTTAAGAATTTTCCTCATAAAAACTCCTATGCTTTCCAGAACTTTCTGTCGAGACTTCTGTATTGTATCGCTTCAAGTATGTGTTTGTTTTCAATGTTTTCGGAAGCATCAAGGTCCGCTATGGTTCTCGCAACCTTTAGAATTTTATCGTAGGCGCGTGCAGATAAGCCCAATCTTTCAAATGAAAGCTCAAGTGTTTTTGAGGCACTTGGGGAGAGTATGCAATATTTACGAGTCAAAGCGGATGTCATTTTAGCATTGCAGGATATTCCGGTGCCCTTGAATCTTTCAATTTGTATTTTGCGCGCTTCATTTACGCGTTTGCGTATTGATGCCGAGGGTTCTCCCGACTCGGCTTCTGAAAGCTGAGCATAGTCAACCGGCGGTACCTCAATATGTATGTCCAGCCTGTCAAGTAACGGTCCGGATACTTTTGAAAGATATCTTGAGGGTGCACCATTAGGGCAGGAGCAGGTTCTTGTAGGATGTCCGAAATAACCGCAGGGACAAGGGTTCATAGCGCAGATAAGCATAACGGAACAAGGATAAGTCAGTGCGCAGGAAGCACGTGAAATCGTTATTGTGCCGTTTTCAATGGGTTGTCTGAGAACCTCCATGGTACTGCGGGAAAATTCGGGTAGTTCGTCCAGGAAAAGTACACCGTTATGGGCGAGAGACAGTTCACCGGGCTTCGGTATACTTCCGCCACCGGAAAGACCCGCAGGCGAAACGGAGTGATGAGGAGACCTGAAGGGTCTGTAATTGATTATGGGATTGTTTTTTGACAAATTTCCCGATAATGAATAGATTTTTGTGGTTTCAAGAGCTTCGTCAACAGTGATGTCTGGTAAAATTGTAGGTATGCGTTTTGCAAGCATACTTTTTCCGGAACCGGGTGGTCCTATCATCATAACGTTATGACCGCCTGCCGCTGCAACCTCCAGCGCACGTTTAACTTCATACTGTCCTTTAACATCCTTGAAATCAGGTAAAAATTCAGGTAATTCGTAGTGCTTGAAGGGTTTTAATTCGACCGGAGCAAGCTTTTTAAAATCATTTATATGATCTACGAGCTCTTTGAGACTTTTTACGGCGTAGATGTTTATGCCGTCTATGACAGCGGCTTCTTCACCGTTGTCATAGGGCACGTAGATGTCTTTAAGACCGTTTTCCTTAGCCGACATAACCATAGGGAGCACGCCCTTAACGCTTTTTATGCTACCTGAAAGAGACAATTCACCTATAAAAGCGGCGTTTTTATAATCACCCATTATCTGCTTTGTGGCTGAAAGGACGGCGACTGCCATGGGTAAATCGTATAGAGAGCCTTCCTTTTTTCTGTCCGCAGGAGCGAGATTGAAGGTGTAATGTGAACTCATATGCATTTCAAAGCCTGAGTTATGGAGTGCGGCAATGATTCTGTCGCGGGCTTCGCTGACTGCCGTGTCGGGAAGTCCGACTACCTCCATTGAATATTTACCGTTACTGATATTCAGTTCAACATCAATCATGTAACTGTCGAGGCCCAGCAGGCCGACACTTTTTATTTTTGAGAACATGGTATCGCCTCAGTTATTCGTTTTCTTGAGTATCGGGGTTGTCTGTGTAGTTTGTTTCATCAATTATCTCGGGGAGGTCAACGGGTTCTATCACAGGTTCTTCCTCTACATAAAGGGGCGGATTGAATTTAAATACACGGGTTTTAGCTACAAGAGATAAGATGATGAGCACTATAAGTGCCGCTACGGAAATAATGCAGCCTAAATATAAGCCCTGAGGAGTATATTTAAATTTAATTGTGTGTTCACCTTTGGTGATGTCTACGCCGAGGAGGGCATCGTTTCCGATGCTGTATATCTGACTTTCGTCAACCTCTTCACCGTCGATATATACAGACCAACCTTTGTCGTAGTTTATCGATGTGTAGAGAATTCCGTTTTCTGAAACGTTAATTGTACCTTCAATAAGTGTGTCATCAAAGGTTGTGACGTTGAGAGAATCCTTCTTAAGCTGGCTATATCCTGTTTCAAAGGACTCCATATCAAGGGTTACACCGTAAAGATTGATGTAGCCTTCTTTTATTTCATTGAAGGGTGCAAATATCTGCACAATGTCACCGGCGTTAAGATAACCTAAATCCAGAATATGGGGTTTAGTATCTATTGACTGTGAAATTGAGATGTCTCCGGGGAGTGAAACAGTGATGTTCTGAATATCATTGTTGCTTGATTTAAGGTAGAGATACGCGTTGCCGCTTTCTTTTACGGTAAGCTCAAAGGATACGGAAGCTCCCGCGGTATCTGTTACGTTGTAAGGATAGTAGCCTATATCGCTGAATGAAAGGTCATTACATTCTACACCGTTACCGGAAACAGAAGTCATTTCCATATCGTTGAAAACGGTGTGTATACCGGTAGCCGCACCGAAAAGACCGCTTTGGACTTCAAAAGGATTAGTGTTGTCATGTGACCATTGGAGTATTTCTTCTTCGGTTCTGAATGCTATGGGTAACTGATAAAGGTTTTCATAAGCGGTATATTTATCCACTATGGCGATTTCTTTATACAGTTCGGAGTTCATAGGTGCCTTTGAACCGGTGGTATTGTCAACTATATAATCAAGGGCAAAAAATGCGTTGTAAACAGGTGTTTGTCTGTGGTAAGTGTAGCTATTGATATAGTTGCTGAACATACCGAGGTGTGACTGCATATTTGAAACTTTTTCGTATGCCATGGAAGAAAAGGTTGAAACACCATTATAGTAGTACCAGCTTGGGTCCATACGTGCTCTGAGGGATGTGAGCTCCATACGATAGTAATCGTTGCCTTCGTAAGCGTCAATTTTTGTTTTGATATCCCGGAAATTATCGTAGTCACCAACGAAATATACTTTTTTCTGGTCCATACTGTAGTTGTTAGTGTTTGCAACTGTGTATTCTGCGCAGGTCGAGCAGAGTACAAGAGCCGCGGCGGCGATAGCGGGATATTTATCGTTTTTGAGTATGCCTAAAGCGAGACAGTAAATGCCGATGAAAGCTATACATATCCATACACCGGTTTCACTGAAGTTCTTTGAGCCTATTTCCTGCACCATAATTATGAAGAATACAGTAGCAACGCCCACGCCGATAATCTGACGGCTTGTATATTCCTTGATATTCATAATCGCCTTGAATGCAAAAATGAGGAGAAGGAAAGAGTACATATATGAGAAACGGTAGGGTAAATCGTTGGGGAAATGGAAACCGTGCCAGATGTAGTTGAGGTAGTTTGTATAACAGCTTGCGAACATTATTCCGAGGATTCCGATGCTGAAAAGCTTTTCTTTGAGAGAGATCCTTTTTGAGAATATATAGAGGGGAACAAGCATAACCGTAAGTATACCGCAGTAAACGTTTGGTAAAACGTCGGTGCCACTGCTTCTTATAGTGGGGTCAAGATATGCTAAATGGTTTGCAAGGAAATCGAAAATTGAGAAATAAGTCTTTAATTCCTGGGGCCATGTTCCCGATGTTGCGGAGCAGCTTCTGAGAATAAAGAAAACGGGAAGAAGTGCGAAACAAGCGAGAAGACCTGCGCTGAGAGATGCAAAAGCGAATCTTACACCGCTGTCAACTATTTTAAGATTTCTGAGGTTGTTGTATGCCCAGACTAAAAGACCTTTAAGTCCTTTTTCACGTTTTGCGAGTCTGCCGAAATAGGTATCACCCACGTCAAGTGTTGAGAAGAAATGATAAATAAAGTACAGAACGGAGAAAATGCAGACCATATAACCCATGTAATAGTTTGATATAAGAGTCAAAGTAAGGGTTATGATGTAAAGCTTCATTTTGCGTTCGTTTATAAGCTTTTCTATACCGAGCATTACAAGCGGGAAAAGATAGAATGCGTCAATCCACATTACATTCCAATAATAGGCGATAAAGTAACCGCTGCAGGCATACAAAACACCAAAAGCGGAGACCAGAGGTGTGTGGGTGTTATGTTTTTTGGTTAAGAAGTATGAGAAGGTGAATGATGCAATAACCGCTTTGAGGAAAATCATAGCCGAAATTGCTTCGGGCATATTCTTATGACCGAATAAAATCATTATTATTGCAAGGGGAGATGAAAGGTAATTGTAGAAGTTACCGAGGAAAGAACTGCCGCCACCGGAATTCCAGGAGTAAAGCAGACTGTCAAGGTTTGTAACTCTTTCGTAAAGCTCGGCGAAGAGAGGACCGTATTGGTGATAAAGGTCCATTCTTAATATGGTTACATCACCGAAAGGTGCCAAATCATAGCAGAAGTATACTACTGTCATTATTGCGGCGGTACAGCCCGCGGCAAGAAGACAGTATCTGATATTTATAAGTTTTTTGAACAGTGGAATATTTTGTAGCTTTTCTTTCATTTCGCAAATGCCGTCCTTTGAAAATATGTACTATCATACATAATAAATAATAACATATATGTATTTTTCTTTCAATGTTTTTGGGTTTTATTTTCATTTTGTTTATATTTTAAGTTCTATTTCAGGACAAGTGAAAATAAGTATTTTTTGAAAGGAATGGTAAATGATGAAGGAATATTTAAATGCAATATCTTTGTTGCCGGATAAATACAAAGATATTTTAACCCGAATACCTGCGACTCTTTCAAAAGAAATAAAAGAAATCCGCTTCAGAAACGGCGGTGCGGTGACGCTTAACGGAAAAGACGGTGTGTATTACCTTACCGATAGTGGCAGAGTGACGCCAACATACTGTGATAATGTGCTGAAAACGGATGACAAGGATATGCAAGAGGTTGTTTTTATGTTGTCAAGACGTTCTCTGCATACGTATCAGGATATGATAGCCAAAGGTTTTATTCCTTTGCGCGGAGGTTGTAAAGCAGGTGTAGCCGGCAGAGCAGTTATGAAAAACGGCTCGGTGTATTCGGTATCGTCCTTTAACTCTGTCAATATACGCGTTTCAAGGGAGTTTTACGGTTGTTCGCAAGACCTTCTCCGGGAAGTCGGTGATACCCACTCCTATTTAATAGTCGGGCCACCATTGTCGGGAAAAACAACGGTTTTAAGAGATTTGTGCAGACATTATTCGGGAAAAAATACACCAATGCCGTTAAAAACCGCCATTATCGACGAACGTGATGAAATAGCCTCACGTTCATTTGGCTGCGGACTTGATGTAGGTGAACACACTGACGTGTTGACGCTCTATCCAAAGGCAGTGGGAACAGAGATAGCAGTGCGCACTCTTTCACCTGATATAATCGTTCTCGATGAAATTGGCGGTGAGGATGAATCCCGTGCGCTTCTGAGCGCTATGAACAGCGGCGTGAGCTTTATAGCGACAGCCCACGGTTCAACCTTCGAGGAGGTCTTGAGACGACCTAATATTAAAGTTTTAATAAACGGCGGAGTTTTTAAAAAAGCGGTGGTTCTTGAGGGCAAAAATGCACCGTGTAAGGTGAAGGAGACGATTTCCTTTTGAGGACTGTTGTTGTTAGCGTAGCCGCGGCTGCATTGTTACTGACAGGTTTGTATGATGTTTTTAAGCAAAAGAAGAAAACACGTATTCTTGATGAAATTGTACAGTTCGTTTGCTTTATAAGAGGGGAATTGAATTACAGAAGTTCCGATTTTGAAACCCTTTTAAAATTATCAAAGACTCAGAATTATATGTACATAAAATTTGATAATGAAAAAATAACTGTTGATGATGTGTGTGACGGTGTTGTAAAATCGGAGTTTTATCAATTTGTAAAGCGCATAGGAACTACGGATGCCGAAGGTCAGCTTTCTTTGTGCGATGAGTATATTTCGCGGTTTTCAGAAAAGCTGTCTGAGCGCAAGGAAAAGGAGAAAAACAGAATTCAGACCAATACTGCACTGAGTGTGTTGAGTGCATTATGCTTGTTGATAATATTTATTTAATTTCACGTTGAGGTGAAAAAATGGAGCTGGATATAACAATTATTTTTAAAATGGTCATAGTGGGCATAATCGTTGCCATAATGAATCAGCTTTTACAAAAAGCGGGCAAAGAGGAATACACTTTGCTGACAACGATAGCCGGGCTGATCATTGTACTGTTGATGTTTTTGCCCACACTTATGGAGTTGAAAGATGAGTTGATGTCGGTGATGCAGTTTTGATTGCTTTGGAGCTGGCGGTTTTAGGGATTGCCGGAGTGATTATGTTAGCCGTTTTAAAAAAAAGTTGTTCGGTATACGCTACATTGGCGCAGATAGCCATGATAGCGATAATACTGCTGAGTGTTTTACCCCAGGCGAAGGAGCTGTTAAGTGTTCTGGATACATTCAGTTCCTTTGGCGGTGTGAGTAACGATAGTTTAAAAATAATGATTAAAATTTTTGGTATTTTGACAGTAGGCTCTGTAACGGCGGATATATGTCGGGATAACGGAGAAAACGCCGTAGCCAATACCGTGGAGCTGGCGGTTAAAATACTGGCGGTATCTTGTGCGTTGCCTGTTTTTACGGCGGTTATAAGTGTCGCTTCATCTTTCTTTAACAGGTGAAAAATGAGAATGAAAAATAAAATATTGTCTGTGTGTTTTATTGCTTTTTTGATGTGCTTTTTTTGTTCTCCGGGTGTACATGCCATTGAATCCAATATTGACCAATATAATCAGGAATTTGATTTTGACTCAATGATAAATTCCACGGACGAAGAAACATTGGCGATACTCAGGGAAATAGGTATAGATGAGCTGAGCTATGAAAGTGTTTTTTCCGTAAGTCCCATTAAAGTTTTTTATGCTGTGTTTAATATTGTGTCACAAGCCCTGAAAGGCCCCGTTCGTTTTCTGCTTGTGTCAACAGCCATACTTATTCTGACTACGTTTATTTCATCGTTTACCGGTTCAGCGGAAAGTGTATCTATGGTCGGGGGTTCGGTAATAGCTTTGTGCGCCGCTATACCCATAGCTCAGATAGTAACCACATCATTTTCCGTTCTCGAAACGCTGAGCGTTTTTACGACGTCTTTTGCGGGAGTGTTTTGTGCAGTTGTGTCATCTTCGGGAAACGTGAGTGCGGGAGCATCGTATTCAGCGATGACAGTTTTTGCAAACGCATTGTTTTCGGGACTATTGGCGGAGTTTTGTCAACCGGTTGTAAACGCTATGTGCAGTCTGAGCTTTCTGTCATGCTTTGATATGTTCAATTTCAGTGTTAAGTTTTCGGAAACCGTGAAGAAAATATACGTCTTTTTTATGAGCTTCGTTGGAACAATTTTCTCGGGACTCGTCACCGTTAAAGGCGTGCTCAGCGATGGCGCAGATACCATAACGGCAAAAGGCATAAGATTTGTTGTAGGACGTAGCCTGCCGGTAGTTGGCGGTACGGTCAGTGAAACATATTCTGCTTTGGTTTCGAGCCTCAGCCTTATAAAAAATACGGTTGGAATGTTCGGCATTATAACGGTGATAGTTACGGTTTTACCGACTCTCATAGAGCTGTTGATGTGGATACTTGCTTTGGATATTTCCGTTACGATTTCCGAATCATTCGGCACAAACAAAACCTTAGGTATGCTGACTGTTCTGAAGGATACTCTGATTCTTTTGGTTGCTACTGTGATAATTATCGCCGCGATTTTTATTGTGTCGGTCGGCGTGGTTATAGCGGTAAAAGGCGGTGCAAAGTGAGTGAGGTTATAAAAACAGTATTCGTTAATTACATATTCTGTGCCCTGGTAGGCGGGTTGCTGGAGTATTTTGCACCTCAGAATGCACGTAAAACATTAAGAGTCGCAGTTGTCTCGTTTATGTTGGTTTTTTCATTGGCTCCGCTATTAAAGCTTGAATTTGATTTCGGAGAAATACCGTCAGGGCAGGAAATTAACGAAAGTGTAGGGTACGATGCTTTGATGCACACGGCAAATCTTACGGAAAAAAAGATTTATAACGAAATGCGGGATATACTCATAAATCTGGGCGTAGATGAATATGAAATATATGTAACTACGTCAGTTGAAAAAGATGTCGGTACGGTTTATCTTGAGGGGATAAAAATAGAGGTCGCAGAGGAATTCAAGGATAAAATACCTGATATAGCAAAAATGGTGCCGGTGGAATATGAGCCTGTTTTCACTGTGACTTCCGTTTCCTGAAGTTGGTGTTAAAATGAAAGAATTACTGGAAAAGATACGTGCAACACGATTGTCAAAGAAAAATATTATTCTCATATGCGTAGCCGTGGTTGCGTTAGTGATTTTGCTTATAAGTGAATTTATCACAACGGAGCAAACGGAATATAAGGATACCGATAATGCCGCTGTATATGCCTCATCGTATATTAAAAATATTGAGAAAGAGCTTGAGTCACTCTTAAGTGATATTGATGGTGCGGGAAAAGTAAAAGTAATGGTAACGCTGGATAGCTGTTACGAAAATGTGTATGCCAAAAGTCATTCTTCCAAAGCCGAAGAGAGTGAATCGGGGAAACAAGCGGAAATGACCGAAGAATACATAATTGTGAAGCAGGGTTCAAACAACGAGGAGTGCCTGGTGATTAAAGTGTATGAACCTGCGGTTAAAGGCGTCGCGGTAGTAGCCGAGGGTGCAGATGATATAAATGTCAGAAGCGCTATAACTGAAACTGTTTGTGCTCTTTTTGATATCAGTACCGCAAAGGTGTCTGTTGAAAAAATGAATTCAAAATAATAATTTAAGGAGCGGTTTTTATGAATTTTATTATAAAGAGAAGGCAACTTATTCTTGCAACACTTGTGGTGGCTTTGGGCGCAGCGGTATTTGTGAATTGGTACTACACTAATAATAAAACCTTGAGCCTTGGTGAAGAAACCACCGAGGGCGAGTACGTGCAGAATCTGGGTGAAGCCCAGTACGTAAACGCTGATGCAAAGGATTATTTTAAAGAGGCGAAATTAAACAGAGAAAAGACAAGAGATGCGGCATTGGATAAGTTGAACGCTTCTTTGAAGAATACGGCAACCGGCACAGAAGAAGCCAAAGCCATAACAGCATCAATAGATAAAATTACATCACAGATAAAAACCGAAATTGATATAGAAACACTGATATCATCAAAAATATCCGGTGAATGTGTGGTTGTTTTAAATGATGATTCAGCCCAGGTAATTGTGAGTAAAGGTACACTGAATGAATCAACTGCGCTTCAGATAATGGATATCGTTACAACCAATTCCAAGCTTGACGCGTCAAAAATCACCTTATCGGAATCCGATTAAAAAAACACCTGACACTTTCAATAAGTGTCAGGTGTAATGCTTTATTCATCAAAAAGGGGAGTTGAAAAGTATCTTTCAGCAGTGTCGGGAAGAACTGCAACAACAGTCTTGCCTTTACCGAGCTTTTTAGCAAGCTTCAGAGCCGCTGCAACGTTAGTTCCACTGGAAATACCGCAAAGTATACCTTCTTTTGCCGCTAACTCTTTGGCAGTGTTGAGCGCCTCTTCGTCGGTAACGATGCAAATATCGCTGTAAATAGATGTGTTAAGAATCGGGGGTATGAGACCGTCACCGATACCCATCTGGATATGTGTGCCGATAAGACCACCGGAAAGTATTGCTGCATCCTCAGGCTCAACAGCCCAGATTTCAATGTCGGGGTTAGCTTCTTTGAGAACTTCGCCTATGCCTGTAAGTGTGCCGCCCGTACCTATGCCGGCGCAAAAACCGTCAATAGGTTTACCAACCTGTTCGAGAATTTCAACAGCAGTTTTTTTGCGCTGAATTTCAGGGTTAGCAGGGTTTTCAAACTGTTGGGGAACAAAGACATTCTCATTTTCTTTCTGCATTTTTAAGGCTAATTGCAGACATTCATCAATACATTTGCCAATGTTACCCGCATCGTGAACGAGTCTGACTTCTGCACCGTAGTGCTTTACAAGCTTTCTGCGTTCTTCGCTGACGGAATCGGGCATTATAATAACTGTTTTGTAGCCTCTTACCGCACCAACGAGGGCAAGACCGATGCCTTGATTACCGCTTGTGGGTTCAACGATAATAGTATCTTTGTTGATTTTTCCTTCTTTTTCGGCTTTTAAAATCATATTGTATGCAGTTCTTGTTTTAATTGAGCCGCCTACATTGTGACCCTCAAATTTAACAAGAATTTCCGCACTGTCTTCGTCAACAATTCTGTTAAGACGTATAACGGGAGTGTTTCCCATTGCTTCTAAAATATTGTTGCAAATCATTAAACTGACACCTCAAACTGATGTAAGAAAATATATATTACTATCATTCTATGAATCTTAAACATGCAGTTTACAAGTTTAGCACAGATTAAATCCGTTTTCAAGTAGAAAATGGCAATTTTAGTTGGAACGGTTGGCAGTATCGTTATTTTGTTATTCCTTTATTTTCAAGGCTCTGAGTAAATTATTGTGAAGTATATCTTCCAACTGCTCTTCCGAAAAACCTAAAGAGAAAAGGTATTTCAGCTCGTCGTCTTGTCGCCACATCGGAAAATCAGTACCGAAAATTACTTTATCAGTTCCGTAGGTTTCAATAATCTTTCTGGCAGTTTCTTTTTTCAGCGCGTAAAAAGAGGAGCAGGTGTCAACGTAGAAGTTTTTGAATTTTGAAAGCTTTTCTGTGGCTTCTTCCCATATAGACCAACCTCCGAAATGTGCGCCGATTACAACAAGGTCGGGGAATTGTTCAAGCACGGGAGCAACTCTGTTGGGGTTTGAGTTATCGTATCGTGAATCGCCTGTATGTAAAAGTATGGGTAAACCTTTTTCGTTACAGATTTCAAAAATTCTGATTACCCTCGGGTCATCTACCTTGAAGTTCTGTATGTCGGGATGGAGCTTAACACCCTTCAAACCGAGCTCAATAAGGTGTTCCGCATCTTCTTCCAATGTTTCGCTTTCGGGATGTAATGAACCGAAGCCGATAAATCTGTCGGGGAAAAGCTCAACCTCACTTGCAATAAAACTGTTTATACTTTGTGCATGGTGTGGTGTTGTGGCAACGGATGTAACAAGGCATTTATGGACACCTGATTCATCGCACTGTTTTATGAGCGTTTTTGCGTTGCCTACGAAACCGCAACCGTTAATTACGCCCGACTCACTGATTTGGTAAAAATCATCAATACTGTCCGTAGCCTTTTGAGCTATTTTATCGGGGAAAATGTGACAATGTGAGTCAATTATTTTAAAATCTTTGTAATTCATTTTAGGACCTACTCTGTTAAAAAATACAGAAGTCGAGTACCTGACCCGACTTCTGAAAACTTATAAATTTATTTCTGGTTATTGTATCTGTCGAGTGATTCTTCTCTCATTTTGTATTTGAGAATCTTACCGGCGGCGTTCATGGGGAAATCGTTTACGAATAAGAAGTATTTGGGAACTTTGTGTTTTGCAATAGATGCGTAACCGTATTCCTTCATTTCCTTTTCGTCAGCGGTTTCACCTTTGTGGAGAATAATCCAAGCGCAACATTCTTCACCGTACTGTTCATCGGGAACACCAACGACCTGAACGTCACGAACCTTGGGGTTGGTAAGGTAGAATTCTTCGATTTCTCTGGGGTAGAGGTTTTCGCCGCCACGGATAATCATATCTTTAAGACGTCCTGTAACCTTGTAGTAGCCGTCAGGAGTTCTCATACAAATGTCACCGGAGTGGAGCCAGCCATCACTATCAATCGCCTGAGCCGTTGCTTCGGGCATTTTGTAGTAGCCCTTCATAATATTAAAGCCACGTGCAACGAATTCACCGCTCTGACCGTCGGGGAGCTCAAGACCGGTTTCGGGGTCGATGATTTTACATTCAACACCGGGGAATGCGCTACCAACTGTTTCAACACGATGGTCAAGGTCCTCGTTTACTTCACCCATTGTGCAACCGGGAGACGCTTCTGTCTGACCGTAAACTGAAATAATTTCACGCATATTCATTTCTACGGATGCACGGCGCATAAGGTCTGCAGGGCAGTTAGCACCTGCCATAATGCCTGTTCGCATATATGAGAAGTCGGTTTTTGCAAAATCGGGATGGCCGAACATTGCAATAAACATTGTGGGAACACCGTTGAAACAGGTGATACGGTCATTATTTACACAAGCGAGTGATGACTTCGGTGAGAAATAGGGGATAGGATGAAGTGTACCGCCATGGGTCATCATAGATGTCATTGAAAGCACCATGCCGAAGCAGTGGAACATAGGAACCTGAATCATCATGCGGTCTGCAGTGGATAAATCCATTCGGTCACCGATTGTTTTACCGTTGTTTATAATGTTACGGTGTGTAAGCATAACGCCCTTCGGGAAACCTGTTGTACCTGAAGTGTATTGCATATTACAAACGTCATCGGGCTTTACAAGTGAGGCGCGTCTGCGGACTTCTTCCCTCGGAACAAGTGAAGAACGTGATAACATCTGCTCCCATGTAAGACAACCGTCCATCTCGAATCCTACAGTAACAACGTTACGAAGGAAGGGGAGATTCTTGGAGTACAATGCTGAACCGGGCTTAAGCTCTTTGAGTTCGGGACAAAGCTCTTCAATAATTTCCTTGTAGTTGATGTCCTTGCAGTACTCAATCATAACAAGAGTATGAGTATCTGACTGCTTGAGCAGGTATTCTATTTCGTGGATTTTATATGCTGTGTTAACAGTAACAAGAACTGCACCGATTTTTGTTGTTGCCCAGAAGGTGATGAACCACTGAGGAACGTTGGTTGCCCAGATTGCAACGTGGTCACCTGCTTTTACACCGAGTGAAATCAACGCTGCAGCACATTCGTCAACGTCACGACGGAACTGCTCGTAAGTTCTTGTGTAGTCAAGGGTGGGGTATTTGAAGGCATACTGGTCGGGATATTTTTCCACCATTTTATCAAGTACGTCGGAGAATGTAGCGTCAATAACATCAAACTTTTTCCAAGGGAATGTACCTGATTTATCGCGGTTGTAATGCGTATGGTCATAAACCTTTTTTGCACGACCTAAAGAGGAGATGTAGTTTGCGAAGTGAGTGAGAACGATGTCGGCATCGCTGATTTCTTCGTTCCATGCAGCACAGATGAAGCCCTCATAATTAAGTGAGGAAAGAGAGTTCAATAACTTCTCAACATCCAAATCACCTTCGCCGATTAAAACCGTCTTTCCATCCTTCATATCACCAAGGCGTACGTATTTAATGTACGCACCTAAGTTTTTGATGGTGGTTTCGGTAGTTTCACCTGCATCAAAATATGTTCCTCTGACATTCCAGGAAACACCAATAGCGGCTGAAGCAAAGTGGTTGATAACACCGATTACGTTTTCGGTTCTTGCAAGATATCCGGTTGTTTCGAATAAAATGTTGACGTCACCTGCCTGAGCTCGTTTGACAGCACCTGCCATTTTTTCGTCAAGAATATCAAAAGCGACATCGCTTTGTGTGTGAACAATAACGTTTTCGATTCCTGATGCAGCTGCAAGGCTTACATATTTTTCAACAAGTTCAGCAGTAGTGCTTTCGCTTTCTATAGGGTCGGGCATACGGAGAGCCGAAACAGCAAGATTTCTGTTAATGAGCTTTCTCTTGGCGTCAGCAATACGTTCGCGTCTTAAAATACTGTCGTGATGATTGCTTCTCTCTTTTATAGCATCGTAAATTTCAAACCCTTCAAAGCCGTAATCAAAGGCATAACGGCAGGTGTCAAGGAAAGAGGCCCGACGCACATTTTTGGTCGAAAATACAATTTTCATATTATGCCTCCTCGAATACGATTTTGTTCAAAGCGTTAATATATGCTCTGATACTTGCGGCAACAATGTCAGTAGATGTGCCGTTACCTGAATAGAGTTTTCCGTTGTTGCGAAGTCTTACAAGTGCGGAACCAAGAGCTTCTTTGCCTTCTGTTACGGACTGCACCTGGAAATCATCAAGCTCATAGTGGTGACCGATACACTGCTCAATAGCACGGAAAACAGAGTCAATAGGACCATCGCCGTTACTTACGCCACAAATTATTTCGTCGTTACATTTCAAAGTAACCTGAGACATAGATGTTGACATATTGCTGCTTGTTGTTGTGTATGTTTCAAAGTGATAGGTGGAAGGAGCCTGCATTGCAGAGCTTGCGATAATTGCTTCAAACTCTTTGTAGCCGACAGCACCCTTCTTTTCACATACCTGTTTAAGAACCTTGTGTACGTTACCAACGTCAGAATCGGAAAGTTCATAGCCTAAAACAGCAGCCGCCTGAGCAACCTGGTCGATTGTGGAATCGGTATCGAGAAGAATCTTCTTACCGTCGCTTACAGCTTTGTTGGTTTCGTATGCATCGTGATTGATGCTTGATAACATATCTTCGATGCTTGCGTGGATTTTTGTATTGTTGAGCTTGATTTCGGCATCAATCTGTGTGCCGCAAGCGTTAATCGCATCGGAAATTTCACCGGTGAGAAGTACGTTTTTACCTGCCATAGCACATTTGAGACCATCGGCACCGCATTTTACTGCAAAAAATGCGGAGGCAACTGCCATGCTTACACTGTCCGATACCTGAACGTAAACAGGGATGCTTACTGCAGCTTTTACCTTTGCAACCAATTCTGCAATGTTATCGGGAGTTAAAGCGCCGGCATCGTCACAGATTGTAACAACATTTGCACCTGAAGCTTCTGCTTCTTTAACGGCGGTAATAAGGAAATCCTCATCTGCTCTTGTTGCATCAAGTGCAGAGAATTCAACGTCAGCACAAATTTCCTTTGCGGCTTTGATAAGTGCTGAAATTTTTTCAAGCATTTTTGCCTGTTTTACATGATATGTGTATTCCATCTGGAGTGTGGAAACGGGAAGTTCAACCTGAAGACGAGGCTTCTGAGCCTCCTTTATGCATTCCCAGGCAACGTCAATATCTTCCGTGCTGAAGCCAACAGGAATTGCAAGAATAGCATCTTGTACGTTCTGTGCGATTGTTTTGTAGATGATTTTATCTTCGGCAGGGGATTTTACTGCAGGAATTTCAATTACATCCACACCGATTTTGTCAGCACAGTTTGCGATCGCTGATTTTTCTCTGAATAGTAATGATACAGCTCTATCCTCTGAAATCTTTTTAAGTGTGATGTCGGAAATGATAATTTTTCTCATTTTATTCATCCTTTCGTGGGTGTAAAATATAATGTAATATCAATATGAGCAATAAAAAACCTGAGGTCAAATTAAATCTGACCTCAGGGACGAATCATAAAATCCGCGGTACCACCCCGGTTACTGCAAAAAGCAGTCACTCATTAAGACTCTATATAAAGTCTGTAGCCATGGTAACGGGGCCGCCGTAGCTTCTTACACGTAAAAACGGTTGGGAAGCTCTGCTCCGGAACGAGACCGAATTTTTGCAACACATTGACTCGCAGCCACCGTCAACTCTCTGAAGTGTCAAACCAAAAACACGTAATTCCTTCATCGCATTTATGAATATGGGAGAAATGATATCATCAAAATCTTTTTTTGTCAACACATATTTCTGATTTTTTTGGGTTTTTTTGAAAAAACTTCGAGAAAATGGAGAAAAACTATTGACACGGAAAAAGAAGTGTGATAACCTTGTTCCAAATTAAAAATATCACAAATAAAAGCTGTGACGAAGACGGTCGAAATCGACAGTTTACAGAGAGTCGGGGGTTGCTGTGAGCCGATAACTTGTTTTTTTCATTGACCCATCCCTTCTGAGCCGAAGGTCCGAACGATTTGTGTCAAGTAGGCGCCTTCCGAGACTGCTGCGTTAGTGCAATGGAGTTGATAGACTCTTAAGGTGGCAATTTTTATAATTGCAATTTGAGTGGTACCGCGGATATTATTATTCGTCTCAAAGTAAAACGAAAGTTTTTCTTTGAGGCTTTTTTATTTGTGCATTTTTTGATTATTTCTTTTTCGAAAGGATGAAAAGTTATGGTCGATAATTCAGTAACAAACAAACTCGCTGAGGTTGCTCAGCGTATATCCGAACTTCGTAATATTTACGGTTTCAGCGACGAGGAAATGGTAGCTAAAACCGAAGTTACACTTGACGAATACCGCGCATATCTGGACGGTAGGGAAGATATGCCCTTTGCATTTGTTCATAAATGCGCTCTTGCATTCGGTGTTGAGATTACCGATTTGTTAGAGGGTCAGAGTGCAAAGCTTTCCACATACAATGTTACTCGTTGCGGTGAAGGCACAACCACCGCTAATGAAGAAGGTATACTTATCCAGAACCTTGCTGCTAATTTTAAAAAGAAGCTTGCTAACCCTTATTGGGTAAAATATGAATATTCAAGTGAATTACAGTCTAAACCTATTGAAGTTACAACTCACTCCGGTCAGGAATTTGACCTTGTTATAAAAGGTACACTCAAAGTCCAGATTGGTGATAATATTGAGGTGCTTCACGAGGGTGACAGTATCTATTATAAGAGTTCTACACCTCATGGTATGATTGCCGTTGACGGAGAGGATTGCCTTTTCCTTGCTATGGTTATGGCAGAGGATGAGAAGGTTGCGGATGAACATATGAGTTCCGTAAACGTAGGCAGAGCACCTAAGGAAGAAAAACTCGTCTGCGACAAATTTATTAAGACAACAGTTGATGAAAAAGGCGTTTGCAACAGTATTTCATTCACAAATGAAGATAAGTTCAACTTCGCTTACGATATCATCGACGAATTGGGCAGAAAATATCCCGAAAAACTTGCTATGCTCCATATCGCAGAAGATATGACAGAACGCAGATTCACATTCAAGGATATTAAAGAAGCCTCATCACAGGCGGCTAACTACTTTAAATCTTTAGGTATCAAGAAAGGCGACAGAGTCCTTCTTGTTCTTAAACGTAATTATCAGTTCTGGATTGCAATTCTCGGTCTTCATAAGCTTGGTGCAGTTGCTATCCCTGCTACAAATCAGCTTGTAGTGCACGATTATGAATATCGCTTTAATTCTGCGGGTGTTTCTGCAGTTGTTGCTACCGCTGACGGCAAAGCGACAGAAGCTATTGACGAAGCACAGCTTAACAGTCCTACACTTAAAATTAAAGTGGTTGCTAACGGTAAAAAAGACGGTTGGCATAATTTCGATGAAGAGTACGGACTCTTCAGCCGTCGTTTTGTCCGTGATGATGATACCGCTTGCGGCGATGACCCCATGATTATGCTCTTTACATCGGGCACAACGGGTTATCCTAAAATTGCTACCCACTCCCACAAATATCCTTTGGGTCACTTTATCACAGCCAAATACTGGCATTGCGTTGAGCGTGACGGTATCCACTTTACCATTTCCGAAACAGGTTGGGGTAAAGCGCTCTGGGGTAAACTCTACGGTCAGTGGCTCTGCGAAGGTGCGGTTTTCGTTTATGACTTTGAGCGTCTTGACGCATCAAAGATTCTACCGATGTTTGCAAAGTATAACATCACAACCTTCTGCGCACCTCCCACGATGTACAGAATGCTTATAAAACAAGATATCTCACAGTATGACCTTTCTTCTATCAAGCATGCAACAACTGCGGGCGAGGCTCTTAACCCCGAAGTATTCAAGCAGTTTGAAAAAGCAACCGGTCTTCGTGTTCATGAAGGCTTCGGTCAGACTGAAACAACACTTTCAATCGCGAACCTTAACGGCACACCTATCAAAATCGGTGCTATGGGTAAACCCACACCCCTTTATGATATCGATATCGTTGATCCTGACGGCAACCCTGTTGCAGACGGTGAAACAGGTGAAATCGTAGTTCATACCGATAATAATGTTCCTTGCGGTCTTTTCCTTGGCTATTACAATAACGAGGATGCAACCAAAGAAGTATATCACGACGGACTCTATCATACGGGTGATACCGCATGGCGTGACGAAGACGGTTATCTCTGGTACGTTGGTCGAGTTGACGACGTTATCAAGTCCTCCGGTTACCGTATCGGACCATTCGAGATTGAAAACGTTATCATGGAACTTCCCTATGTTCTTGAATGTGGTGTTTCTGCCGCTCCGGATGAATTGAGGGGCCAGGTAGTTAAGGCAAGCATTGTTCTTACAAAGGGCACAGAAGGCACAGACGAACTCAAGAAAGAAATCCAGGATTACGTTAAGAAAAATACTGCTCCATATAAATATCCCCGTATAGTTGTATTCAGAGATGAGCTTCCCAAAACCATCAGCGGAAAGATTATCAGAAACAAACTTTAATGAGGCGGAATATATAAAAAAATAGCGGTCTGCTATTGACAAAAGATAGCGGATGTGGTATCTTTGAGGAAATTGAATATTAAAGGCGTTGAAGAAAAGGGCGCGGTTAATTCACCTTTCAGAGAAGTGGCGTTTGGTGCAAGCCATAGGATGGGTTACTGATGTTTGTAGTTTCTGAGCCGGGAGGAAGAAAGGCTTTTTCAGCTTAGTAGAACCTCTCCGTGATTGCTGCGTAAAGGCATAGAGGTTGATTGACCTTGAGAGAGGCAGTTTTTACTGCAATTTGAGTGGTACCGCGGGTATAAATTTGATTTATTACTCGTCTCAAAGATTATCTTTGGGACGAGTTCTTGTTTTTTAACGTCCCGCCAAAATGGAGGAAAATTATGGAGAAAATTACCGGTCTTGATTACAAAATCAAAGAAATGGCAGCTCGTATTAAGGAACTCAGAGAGATTGAGAACTTAACAGTTGCCGAAATGGCAATTAAAACCGACGTTAGCGAAAGTGAATATATTGCTTGTGAAAACGGCGAGAGAGACCTTAACTTTGCCTTTATTTACCGCTGTGCTCTTGCTTTCAATATTGACGTTACAAGCATTATAGAGGGTCATAGCCCCAAGCTTTCAAACTACGTTTTCACAAAAGCGGGCAAAGGTCAGAAAATTGAAAAAGCTCATGGTATGACCTACTATAACCTTGCGGCATCTTTCAAAAACAGAATTGCCGAGCCGCTTTTCGTACGCAGTACATATGACGAAGAAAAACAACATTCCGATATCGAACTCACAACCCACGCAGGGCAGGAGCTTGATATTGTCATAGAAGGCAAGCTTAAAGTTCAGGTTGGCGAGCATTACGAGATTCTCGGACCCGGTGACAGCATATATTATGACAGCTCAACACCCCATGGTATGATTGCCGTTGACGGCAGTGACTGTACATTCTATGCACTTGTCCTCAATCCCACAGGTGAGCCTATTCCCGAGCTTGCTCACGCTCAGACTTTAAGAGATACAAATACAGCTCATAAAGATACAAAAGACCGTATCTACCGTAAATTTATTGATGTTGAGGAAAACGAAAAGGGTACACCAACATCAATTAAATTCAAAAACACAGAGAATTTTAACTTTGCATTCGACCTTATTGATGCCCTTGCGGATAAAGAACCCGATAAATTGGCGATGCTCCATATTTCGAGGGATAAGACTGAACGCCGTTTCAGCTTTAAAGATATGAAGAAAGCCTCCAACCAGGCGGCTAACTACTTCAAATCTTTAGGAATTAAAAAAGGCGACAGAGTAATGCTTATACTCAAACGTCATTATCAGTATTGGTTTGCAATGCTCGGTCTTAATAAATTGGGTGCTATCGGTATTCCCGCACCTAACCAGCTTCTTGAACATGACCTTGAATACCGTTTCAATGCGGCAGGGGTTAAAGCAATCCTTTGTACTACTGACGGCGACGTTGCAAATCAGGTTGATATCGCGGCAGAGAAAAGTCCTTCACTTCAGATTAAAATCGCAGTCGGCGGCGAACGTGAAGGCTGGCGAAACTATGACGAAGAAAGTGCTTTGTTCAGTTCACGTTACGAACGTGGCGAGAATGCTCCCGGTGGCGACGACCTTATGCTGATGTTCTTCACGTCAGGTACAACCGGTTATCCGAAAATTGCAGTACACAATTATAAATATGCCCTCGGACATTTCCATACAGCTAAATATTGGCACAATGTTGACCCTGATGGTCTTCATTTCACAATTTCCGATACCGGCTGGGCAAAGTCTATGTGGGGTAAATTCTACGGCCAGTGGCTCTGTGAAGCGGCATTGTTCGTTTATGACTTTGACCGTTTCGATGCTGCGGATATTCTTCCCATGTTCGCAAAGCACAAGATAACAACATTCTGTGCACCTCCCACAATGCTCAGAATGATGATTAAACAGGATATATCAAAATACGATTTCAGTTCGGTTAAACATATGACAACCGCAGGCGAAGCTCTTAACCCCGAGGTTTACCGTCAGTTTGAAAAAGCTACGGGACTTCAGATTCTTGAAGGCTTTGGCCAGACTGAAAGCACAATGATTATCGGTAATATGACAGGTGCATCCCATAAAATCGGTTCAATGGGTAAACCCGCTCCCATCTATGATGTATGTCTTCTTGATGGTGACGGTAATCCTGTTAAAGCCGGTGAAAATGGTGAAATCGTTGTTAAGGTTAAAGATGGCGCACCTTGCGGTCTCTTTACCGGATATTACAAAGACGAAGATAAGACAAAAGAGGTTTGGCACGACGGTTACTACCATACAGGTGACGTTGCCTGGATGGACGAAGATGGCTTCTATTGGTATGTCGGTAGGGTAGACGATGTTATTAAGTCTTCCGGCTATCGTATCGGACCATTCGAAATCGAAAGTGTTATTATGGAACTTCCTTATGTTCTTGAATGTGGCGTTTCCGCCGCTCCTGATGAAGTTCGCGGTCAGGTTGTCAAAGCAAGTATAGTTCTTGTTGCAGGCACCGAAGGTACTGATGAACTCAAGAAGGAAATCCAGCAGTACGTTAAGGAAAGAACCGCACCTTATAAATATCCGCGTATAGTAGTTTTCCGCGACGAATTGCCTAAAACTACAAGCGGCAAAATCCAGCGAAATAAGCTTTGATAAATCGCGGATTTTCGGTTTCTTTGCGCTTATTAAACGATTTTTGTAAATTATGAATTATAATCGGCGTCAGCCCCGAAATTCCTGATTCCTGATTAAAACAGAGGTGACTAAGATGCAGTACAAACGAATGACTCTTTTTGCAGGGCACTATGGTAGCGGCAAAACCAACATAGCTGTCAATTATGCACTGCATCTCAAACAACTTGGCGAGGAGGTAGTTATTGCCGACCTTGACATAGTGAATCCCTATTTCAGAACCCGCGACAGTCTTGATGAGCTTAACGCGGCAGGTATAAGGCTTATCTCCTCTGAGTTCGCAAGCTCCAATGTAGATTTACCTGCATTACCTCAGGAGGTATATTCGCTTCTTGACAAACGTGAAGAAAAAGCGATAATGGATATAGGTGGCGACGACCGCGGTGCTTATGCTCTCGGCAGGTATTCAGATGCCATTAAGGCTGAGGACGATTACGAAATGCTTTTTGTTTTCAATAAATATCGACCTCTGACTCCCAAGGCAGAGGATGCCATTGAAATAATGAGTGAAATCGAAGCTGCGTGCCATATAAAATTCACCGCAATCATTAATAACTCCAATCTCGGAGGATTAACGACTGCGCAGGATATTCTCAATTCGGTTGACGAAACCGAAAGACTCAGCCGTTTATCAGGTTTACCCATAAAAATGACAACGGTTAGAGCTGATTTAGTTTATAATCTCAACGGAAAAGTGGAAAATCTGTTTCCGCTGACTTTACAAAAGAAAATTGTATAACCTAATTGGAGGAAGAACAATGGCAAAAGTTACATTTGCAGAAAATGTATGCAAGGGTTGCGGTTTATGCGTAACTGCTTGTCCGAAAAAAATTGTGGAACTCGATTCCGCAAAACTCAATGCAAAAGGTCACCATCCTGCACATTGCATCGATGAAAGCAAGTGCATCGGTTGCGCATTCTGTGCAACAATGTGTCCCGATTGCGCAATAACCGTTGAAAGGTAAGGTGAGATAAATGGGTGAAAAAGTTTTAATGAAAGGTAATGAAGCTATTGCAGACGCCGCTATCAGAGCAGGTTGTATGCATTATTTCGGCTATCCCATTACCCCTCAGACAGAAATTGCCGCATATATGGCAAAGCGTATGCCCAAAGTAGGTGGCGTATTCCTTCAGGCAGAAAGTGAAATTGCCGCTATTAATATGGTTCTCGGTGTTGCCGCAACAGGCAAACGTGTTATGACATCATCTTCAAGCCCCGGAGTTTCTCTTAAGAGCGAGGGTATCTCCTACATAGCCGGTTCTGATGTTCCTGCACTTATCGTTAACGTTCAGCGTGGCGGCCCAGGTCTTGGCGGTATCCAGCCTTCACAGTCCGACTATTTCCAGGCTGTTAAGGGCGGTAGCCATGGTGACTTCAAGAAAATCGTTCTTGCTCCTGCATCAGTTCAGGAAATGGCAGACCTTACAAGCACTGCATTTGACTTTGCTGATAAATACAGAATGCCTGCAATGATTCTTTCAGACGGTACTCTCGGTCAGATGATGGA
>JAZULQ010000057.1:0-13398 GCA_045603185.1 Acutalibacteraceae bacterium | reverse complement strand
TTCTTTCATCAATTTTAGATTTCCTGTATTTTTAAAGGGTTCTATAGGCTTATTAAACCTACAGAACCCCTTGCTATATCTGGTTTTATACGGTCTGCGCTTTTTTACATCCCCTTTTTGAATTTGAATTTAATCTTCAATACAAACCATCTGATGAATGTCAACCTCAGGCACGACGAACTCAGTGTATCCGTCGTTATACGAAAACTGAACCGCTGTTCCCTCGGGAGCAAGAGTTATGGCGGATGGTTTCTTATGACATTTCACCTTACAATTAACATTAAATAACGGCACGGTATCCTCTATGACCTCAGTGCGCTCGCCTCTGACAGTTGTATGAGCAAAAAGAAGGTGCAAAATGCTTCTTTTTTCACTTTCCTGTCTTGTAAAAGTAATGACGGCTCTGTCGGGGATATCGGCATAAGCGCTTCTGTCATCGCCCATCAGTTTATTTGCAATAAATGTAAAAAGCTCTTTAAAGCAAATATGTCCGTGGCGTGCATAAGCTCCGAAAATATCCCAGCCTATATACGCAACATTTCCCTTTATCACAGCTCCGGGATAGCTTTCCGAGGGATTATTGGGTGCGTGCGCATGGGAACAAAAATGCTCCGCTGTTCTGTTGAAATAGGGATTCTGCATATATGCAACTACTTCGCAATCCTGCGCATCGAGCAGGAAAGAATCGCATCTCATAATATATTCCGTGTTACCGTTTACAGTATCGTAGGCAGGCTTCAGATATGTGGGACTGAACTCATTTTTACCCTTATATTTTGCACCTGTATCGAGAGCGAATTCACCGTCTTTTACTATACTTTCACCGCTTGCGATAACCTTACCGCCATTATTGATAAAATCTTTGATTTTCAGGAGCATTTCATCGGACAAGCCCGACACATCGGGTAAAATAAGCATTTTATATCCTGAAAAATCCATGGTGCTGTCAATAAAATTATACAAATAGTTATTTTCAAGAAGAAGTCTGTTAGCACCTATATCCGCCTTTTCGTTGTGGTTTCCTGTAATGGATTCAGCACTTAAAACGGCAACATCCGCAACATTTACAGCTCCGTCAACCCACGGTTCTTTTTCTTTAACCAGAGAATACGCCTTTCCGATAAGACCGTATGTGGCAATATTCATTTCACCCAAAGGATGCATCTGGTCACCTATTGAGCAACCGCCGCCGTTAGCAATACTCAAGGATGTTTCGTAAATCAAAGCGTTGGGGTGCTTGAAGCCGCCGAATTCGCCCCACGAATGATGGAATTTACCTGTCATACCCAGAAACTCAACATCTTTCAGTGAACGCACATATGCCGCCGAAAGCGGAAAATGGTCGTAACCCCAACCGCCCGTAGGCAGGCTTTCAAGCCCAAGATGGGTGTTGGAATCAATATAACCGTAGTCACCCTTCGGCACGTGCCCCATATTATGAAAAATTGTAGCCGTATCGCTGTATTTTCGCACAGCGGCATTTGTTGCGCTAAGGTATTTTTCAAATGTAATATCCGCAAATTTTTTCCGATCTTCTTCGTTTTTGATATCCAGCCCCCTTGCCTTCATATCGCAGGCACATTTCTCGCAATAGCACACCTTGGGCGAAATAATGTCGAGGAATATTCCACAAGGGTTGTACTTTACCATTACCTCTTCAATCTGCTTACAAAGAACATCCAGATATTCAGTATTAAAGCAAAGCAAATGAAAATGAACCTCATTTTCATATTCAAGGCATTCAGCTCTGTCGGGTGAATGACGGTAACGCCACTCGGGATGTTTCACGTAATCCTTTTCATCAAAGCCCGCGGAAATGTAAACCGGAGCATTGACACCTATTTCTTTGCAAGCCTCAAGCTGAGCCCCGAGCAAATCAAAATCCAGCTCAGGATGCATCTCGTTTGCATCAGTGGGATGGTACGACCATCCGTGATGACATTTTGAAAACACGGTAATTGAGTCGACACAGCCGATTTTCAAAGCCTCCTGAAACTGCTCTTTAGAAAAGCTCTTACCTACCGGCAAGGTTCCGTTTGTATGAAAATCAAGGTGAACTTGTCTTTTTCTCATCATAGGTAACACACCACCAAAAAATTTATTAACTGTATTTTATCATAGCGTATATACACTGACAAGAGAAAAACAATCAATCAAAATAATTTTTTGAATTTTATTGTTTTATTTCTTAACATTTGCTAAACTGAGGAAAAGACTCCACGGGAGGTTTTATTATGAAAAAAACAAAAATCGGTATATTGGGTGCAGGCAGAGGAATTGACATTGCACGGAACTTTATGCTCCTTGGTTGTGAAATTGTTGCGCTGTGTGATTTCAATGAAAAGAGGCTCAGACAAGGCGCTGAAAAATTAGATACAGAGGTCACTCTTTACGATAATTTTGACAATTTCATAAATCACGAAATGGATGCGGTTGTACTCGCAAACTATTTCCACGAGCATACACCCTACGCAATAAAATGCTTCGAAAAAAACATCCACGTTTTTTGTGAATGTATAAGCAACGGCACAATGGCAGAGGGCGTCGAGCTCATAAGAGCATACGAAAACACAGACTCAATATTTATGCTGGCTGAAAATTATCCTCAGATGATTTTCAACCGCGAAATGAAAAAAGTCTGCGACGGCGGCACATTAGGTAAGATACTCTACGCAGATGGCGAATACAATCACCCTGTTTCAGCAAATGACATTGAATTCAGTAAAGCCTGCGTATATTTCATCGAACACTGGAGAAACTTTCTTCCTCGTTCATATTACGTAACACATTCCCTCGCACCGCTTATGTGGTCAACAGGCGCAACGCCTAAAAAGGTGCACGCATTACCTGTATACGCACCCTTCAAAGAGGAAATCACCGCAAGACTTGTGGGCGACAGAGCCGCAATTATTACTACCGTAAACGATGACAACTCCGTCTTCAGGTTTACCGGTTGCTCTGCATTCGGTGCCCACAATAACACATACCGCATCTGCGGCGAAAAAGGTCAGATCGAAAACCTGCGCGGTATGGGTGACAAGATTATGCTCCGCTATAACGAGTGGTCTGTTCCCGAGGGTAAAGAGGAAATAAATCTTTACGAGCCCACCTGGAATGATACCGACGAAGAGTTTATAAACCAAGCGGGTCACGGCGGCGGAGACTACATAATCGCCAGAATGTTCCTTGACTGTATCAAAGAAAACAAGCAGCCCGAGCACCCATTCGATATATATTCCGCCGTTACAATGGCATCTGTTGCAATTCTTGCCCACCGTTCAATACTCAATAACGGCGTGACATTTGATATTCCCGATTTCCATTCAGAAGAGTGCCGCAATGAATATGAAAACGACAGACAGACACCGTTCTACGGCACAAACGGCAGTAAACCGAATATCCCCTGCTCCTCAAATCCCGATTACTCGCCCACCGAAGAGCAGATTGCAAAAATGAGAGAAGCATTAAAAGATTGATTTAACCACATACAAAAACACCGCTGTCACGAATCACGTAACAGCGGTGTTTAATTTTATACTTATTTCTCGTCCATGGGCGTAATTACAGGCTTTCCGTCTTTATCCAATAAAACTGTCATACCTCCTGCATAACCGCTTGCCCGGAAAAGATAATTAACACCGGTCTCCTTGTCAACCAAAATTTCCGTAGATTCCAACGTACCTTGTCTGTAAACTACTTCAAATCTTTTTCCTTTTCTCATAAAAAAACTCCCAACCAACTGTAAAAATCAAGCTTCCGTCATCAATTTCACAGCTTCGTTTTTATCCATTTCGGTGAATCCGGTATCGCTTATGCGGTAAACACGGTCGCATACACCGAGAGCCTCGGGACAATGTGTAACAACGAAGCAGGTTCTCGCCTTGTCGGACTCCGAAATATTCTTAAGCACCTTATGTTCAGTTTCAGTATCCAAAGCACTTGTTGCCTCGTCAAACAGTATTATGGGGGCATCCGCCACCCAAGCCCTCGCTATTGAAATACGCTGAATCTGACCCGCAGAGAAGCCTCCGCCGTTTTCATATACAGGCGTATTAATTCCTTCGGGTAACTTAGACACAAACTCATATGCACACGCAATTTTCAAAGCATCAATAAGCTCATCGTCAGTTGCCGTAGGCTTGAGCAACCTAAGGTTATCCGCTATTGTGCCTGCAAACATTGTGTTATTTTGAGGAACATACGAAAATACCTGCCTGGTTGAAGCGGAAATGCCGAATTTCTCCTCGGTACCCATTGCGCAAATGTTAAGCTCACCTTCGTTAGGGCTGACAATACCCAGAAGAAGTCTGAGAAATGTTGTTTTACCTTCACCGGATGAACCGATAATCGCCGCTATCTCACCGGGTTTAGTGCTGAAATTAACGTTACTGAGAACATTCCTTCCGTTATCATATGCGAAACTCACATCACGACCGCAGACATAAATACCCTCTTTGCCGTTATTATCAACAAACTCCCTGACGCGTTCATCATCCTCGTGATTTTCACCGGGAAGCTCTGTTATAGCCATAATTCTACCTGCCGCCGTAGCCGCCGAAACAGCCGACGGTACCATATTCACAAGGGAAGAAAAGCTTGACGCGAGAGCCGCCGACATCTGCAGGAAAAGAGTCATAGTTCCGTATGAAATGTCGCCGGTCCACAACCTGTAAACGCCCCAGGCGAAACAGCCTGCGGCAACTAAAACAGCCGTTGCGGACATAATTGTTGAAGTAATAATGGATAGCTTGTTTTGTTCCAGCATTATTTTCTTGTAATTATCCTGAACATCTCTGAGCCTACGGCTGTATAAATTTGTTATACCGAAAGATTTTATAACCTGAATATTAGAAAAGGACTCCTCATTAAAAATCATAACCTCGGAGCTTGCCTCGCGGGTCTTTTTAACATATTCCCTGAGCTTACGCATAACTATGCGTGACATAATCAACGTTACCGGCGCACTCAGCAGCGATATAAGCGCAAGCATTTTATCGTAGTATAAAATTATACCTAATGCACCCGCAAACTGTACAATACCGGTTATAAAACTTGGAACCCAACCTATAACACTGCCAGAAACAGTTGCCACGTCGTTATCAACTCGGTTGAGTATATCGCCGGAATGGTATGATGACATTGATTGCCAGTCAGCACACATAATTTTATCGTAAACATCGGCGCGGATTTCCTGATTGACTTTAATGTTGATTTTCGTTGAAATTCTTGACGTTACAGCGTTACAGACAATCTTGAACAACTGCATAAGAACAAAAAAAACAGCTACTGGGGCTATCCTGGCTGAATCGTACCCGGTGACTGTATCAATAATTATTTTACTCAGAACATTACTGCCGTAGCCGACAAAAACGCCAAAAACACCAAGAATGATATAAAAAAATATGCTCCATTTATATCTGAATCCGTAGTGATAAATCCAGACAAGCTCAGAAAGCATTTCTTTGAGCATACCCTCTTTAATTCTGATAAAAACTTTTTTAAGTAAACTCATCATTTTACCTCATGTGATGATACAAGCATTTTTCAAACCTAATATAGGTATTATTTAATAAGTATTCACCTTTCCAATAATACTCCAGCAGGCGTAAAATGTCAACAGTAACATAAAACCGGCAGAAATTGCCGGTTTTTGTAAATCTGTAAAAGCTCAGTCTTTCAAACAGAGAAATTGTGTCGCTTTATATCCTTTTCATCAATTTGAAATACTCGCCGTCTTCGTCTGCACCATCAAAAAGGACTTCGGTGAAGCCGTTTTTTCTATAAAGATGCAGGGCGTTTTTATTATCCTTATCAACACCGATTGTCATTTCGGAAAAGCCCATCGCCTTGGCTTTTCCTATGAGAAAAGCGAGAATTTCACCGCCGATTCCGCGACCGCGGTATTCCTTTTTGACAATCATTCTTGAAACGTAAACTCTTTGCTTTTCTATGGTGTAATCCGGGTCGCCTGTATCTAAAACCAATGCACCCTCACCTATAAATTCGCCATTTATTTTATAAATAAAGACAAGTCTGTTTCCGCCTTTTATCTCCTCAAACCACTTATCTGCAAGTGGTTGAGCCTTCATATTCCAGATGTTTGAGCATTTGTCGTATTCTTCGGGTTTTAATGGTTCAATTTTAATTACTCTCATTACTTCACCTTACTTATGTATTCGTCCGCTTCTTTTCTTGACTTGAATATTACTACTTGTTTTTCCGCTTTATATTTTTCAATCAAATCATATATCTTCGGCAGCGTTGTTTCCGGAAACTCTCTAATAAAGCCTTCAAATTCGGGGTCTAATTCTGTTTCTAGCCAAGGTAAATCATAGCGACCTTTACCAATTCGCTCCGTTGCACCTTGCAAGCATATTTCTGTTGGCAAATCAAAGAGAAAAACTGTATCACACTCTTTCAGTCGCATTTCTATTGTCCTGCTGTAATTACCGTCAATTATCCATTCATCAGTACAGAATATTTCGTTTATTCTCTCATCAAAAGCTTCTCGGGGAATATGAGTTTTATCGGGCTTGTGCCATATTGCATCAAGGTGATATAACGGCAACCCTGTACATCTATTCAGTTTTTCCGCAAAGGTTGTTTTACCCGAACCCGGACAACCAATTACAATTACTTTTTTCATACTATAAATATTTCTCCATAATTACGCTTCCGCCGTAATCCTCTATTACTTTAAATCCGTTTTTCTCGTACATTGAATAAGATATGGGAGTGTGTTTGAAGCAATTAAGAACCATTTTCCCGAAGCCTTTTTCACGTGCATCTTCCTGTAATTTTATAAAAGCACTTTTTCCGTATCCTTTTCCGCGATATTCTTCTTTAATAACATTCTCTGTAACAAATGCGGCGTTTTCTTCAAAGGGACTTTTCTGATAACCGATAACGCCTATTTTTTCGTCGCCGTCCATAATTATATAAAGATAATTGTCAGCGGATTCTGCACCGTCGGGAAATATATCGTTAAATTCACTTTTTGCCGATTTCACAGCTTTGAATCTGAATTTTTCGTCACCTGATTTTATCAGGTGCTCTGCGTAAGCCTTTACCGACCACTTTGAATACACCTTGAACTCCTCATTGTTCATTCGCTTAAAGCTGATTTGTTTTAATTCCTTTTGCAAAGAAAACACCTCTTTTGCTGATTATAAATACTTCTGCATATAAACTAAATCCTGATATGTACCATCCTTAAGCTTATATATATTCGGCTTTTCGGATACAATTTCAAAACCGAATTTTTCGTAAGGCGCCTTTGCTCTTTCGTTACCTTTAGTAAATTCCAGCTCCATAAAATCTATTCCGCCGCGTTCCTTTGCAGCCTTTATAAGCTCCGGGAACATAGCCGAGCCTATACCCATATTCCAGTATTTTTTGCGTATTCCGATTCCTACAGTCGCTCTGTGAGAGGTTTTCATTCGCGTATTGAACGTAACATCGCATATACCTGCAATTTCATCATTTACCTTGCAAATCAACACTACTGAATTTTTCGAGTCACGAACGTTGTGAACCCAATTTTCTTCGCCCTCTACGCTAACGCCTTCCCATTCTTCTTTATATCTTACGAGAAAATCAGTTTCACCGCTGACAGTACCCATTAAATCAATAAGCTCAGCGGCGTCGGAAATCTCAGGAGTTTTCAATATGGCTTCCACGCCGTTTTTCAATACAACTTTCTTTTCTTCAAATACCATTCCAATACCCCCTAAACAACAAAGAAGACATCCCCGAAAATACGGAGATGCCTTAATTTACAAAAAGATAAAAATATATCAATCGCAAACGGACAAAAGGGCTCTCCGAATAATAATAACACGATTCACTGTCATTTTGTCCACCTGCCTTTCCATAATTTAAACATAATATAACACTCTGTATAAGAAAAGTCAAATAAATTACCACAAGAACACTAACTCGCCGTGTTGCAATTCTTTTATATCAATGTTAAAATTTAATAAAAGATATTACTAACCGATTTAAGGAGGAACCGTGATGAATTTTAAAACAGCGGTAAAACTTTACAAGGAACAGCCCACAAGCGAGAAATTAAACGAGGTGGCAGAAAAACTCTTAGCGGAAATGAACCTCAAAGAAAAAATCCGCATTATGCAAGGTCACGCCATGGGTGTAACCGTAAAAAATGTTTTTACTAAGGGCAGATATTATAACGGTGAAGCATATCCCGCGGGCGGTTGTCAAAGGCTTGGTATTCCGCCTGTCCTTTTCACCGACGGTCCTCGCGGAATTGTTATGGGAAAATGCACTTGTTTCCCGGTTTCAATGCTACGCGGTGCTACATTTGATGATGAGCTTGAATACGAAATCGGTCAGGTTATGGCAAAGGAAGCGAGCGCCTTTGGTGCGAATCTTTTTGCCGGTGTATGTATAAATCTGCTGCGCCATCCCAAATGGGGCAGAGCCCAGGAAACATACGGAGAAGACCCGTTTTTGCTTGGTAAAATGGGTGTTGCCCTCACAAAAGCAATGCAGGAAAACGGCATAATTGCCTGTCCCAAGCACTATGCACTTAACAGCATAGAGGATTTGCGTTTCAGTGTTGACGCAAAGACTGACAAAAGAACCCTCCACGAGGTTTATCTCCCCCATTTTAAAAAGTGCATTGATGCGGGTGCCATGTCCATAATGGGAGCATACAACAAAGTAAACGGCACTTATGCCTGCGAAAACAAGGAGCTTCTGACTGACATTCTCCGAAACAAATGGGGTTTTGAGGGTTTTGCGCTTTCCGATTTCGTTTACGGTATATATGACGCCACCAGGAGCGTAAAAGCAGGTATGGATGTAGAAATGCCCTATTGCTTCAGGTATGCCCTCTTAAACAGCAAGCTAAAAAAGGGCGAACTAACCGAAGCGGATATTGATTTATGTGCTACCAGAGTTTTAAAGGCTCTTATTAAAACTATGCCCGAATACAAGAAACAGCCAAAATCAGTTATTCTTTCAAGGGACCACACAAATTTATCGCGCAAGGTTGCCGGCAAAGGCACAGTTCTTCTGAAAAATGAAAATAAAACTCTTCCCATTGCAAAGGGTAAAAGGATTGCCGTTGTGGGAAGATACGCCGATAAAATAAATGTGGGCGACCACGGCAGCAGTAACGTTTACAGCCCATATACCGTTACAGCTTACCAAGGAATCAAACGCCGTTTCGGTGAAAAAAACGTTACTGTTTATAACGGTTGCGATACCCTTAAGGCCTGCGATACCGTGAAGGATTGCGAATACATTGTTGTCTGCGTAGGCAGCGACTACAAGCAAGAGGGCGAATTCCTTGTAAACCTCGGTAATATCAAGAAAAAACCCGAAGGCAAAGGCGGCGACAGAGTTGATTTAAGAATCCCCGAGGAGGACGTCGCTTTGATTAAGGCATTATCCGAGACCGGCAAAAAGCTCATAGTCAATATAATGGGCGGAAGCGCCTATGTTATTAAAGAATGGAACGACCTGGCTGATTCGATTCTCTTCTCATTTTACAGCGGACTCGAGGGCGGCAACGCACTTGCGGATGTTTTAAGCGGCGATGTAAATCCCGGCGGTAAATTGCCCTTTACAATCGCTTTCGACGCAGAAGATTATCCGTCATTTTTACATATTGAAAACAGCGAAAGAGAGATTGATTACGGCTATTACCACGGCTACACCTTGTTTGATAAAAAAGGCATTGAGCCCCACTATTCTTTCGGGTTCGGGCTTTCATATACTGAATTTGAAATTAAAAACCCAAAGGCTTCAAAAAAAGAAAACTCTATTGAGGTTTCAGCGGATATTAAAAACATCGGTTCTGTTGACGGCGACGAGGTCTTGCAGGTTTACCTTTCAAGCGAAAACACCGAGGAAGACAGACCTATTAAGCTTCTCAAGGGCTTTAAACGAGTCAGCGTAAAACCAAGCGAAGCAGTAACCGTAAATATATCAATAGACCCGGACGACATTAAATTCTACGACCCTGAAAAGAGTGAATGGAAGCTCGACAGGAGCTACGTTATTTTACTGGGAACAAGCAGTAAAAATGCAACGCCCATAGGCAAGGTTACATTTTAAATATATTCCGCTACAATCCGTGACGGTTGAGTTTTTTCCGAAAATCATAAATGCACAGCTCTTACGCTTTTTTTGTCAATCGTTCAAAAAAATGTTCCAAGTACACAAAAAAATCTCCATCAACACCATTGATTTGTGCAAGTTGTTTTATTATAATAGTACTTAATAACCAACACGTGTAGTAATTAATTCAAGGAGTTGATTTAATTGAAAACCTGGCAAAAAGCAACATTTATAATTGTGCTTGCAGTTTTTATCATCGCATCCACTACCATTTCCTTTGTTTCTATGGCAAGAGCTCCCTTTGAATATGAATATCAGACAGAAATCGCTGATGTTCCGGGCAATGAGGGTTGGGTGCTTTTCGGCTTCAATGGTAATACTTCAACCAAAGAAGTGTATATTGACTATGTCCGTGATGAAGACGGAAACAATCCCGACAAATCGAAGCCTGTTTCAGCGGTGGGTGATTTTACAATGAACACCGATGAATACGTTGAAACTATTTATATCGGCAAAGATGTTAAATACATAGATGAAACCTCATTTTTCTATTGTAAGATGCTCAAAGCAATAGAAGTTGACGAGGCTAATGAGTATTACACTTCTGTTGACGGTGTGCTTTACACAAAGGATATGAAAAAACTTCTCGTTTATCCGATTATGAAAGAAAACACCTCTTACACTATTCCCAACGGTGTAGAAAGAGTCGGTTCTTGCGCATTTTATAAAAACGCAACCTTAACAAAAATCGATTTACCCGAAACCTTAAAGGAAATCGGCGATATGGCATTCTTCAAATGTGAAAATATTTCACTTGTTACTCTTCCCGACGGTCTGGAGAAAATCGGTTCCGATGCATTCAGCTATTGCCAGGGTATGAAGCCTGTTATGTTCATTCCCGAATCTGTTAAAGAAATTGACAGCTTTGCATTCTACTCCTGCCCTAATCTTAAGGAATTCTATATGGGCGCCGAAAGTAATGAAAATATCACTTTCGGTGACAGCTGGCTTCCTAAAAACATAAAAAAGACAGTTGTTAATATTGCTCCGGAAGAACAATATGGTATGACACGTGAAGATGCAAATAAAAGAATAAATGAACTTCTCAAGGAAGGAGATGAAAACTGATGGCAAAAGAAAAAGCTAAGAAAAAAAATAATATTTTCAAGGAAATGAAAAAATACTGGAACACTCCTGATGAAGGGAAGTATGTTCCGTATAAAGAGTATTTTTCAATTTTTGCCGCAGTAGGTGGCGACTACACCTTAAAATATCTCCAGAGCTTCCTTGCATTTGGTACAACTTGTTATCTTATTGCACATTATTACGAAATACCTCTCCTTACATTTAGCGCAATAAACGTATTTTTCATTGCATCAACATATTTCTGGAATCTTCTTACAATGGGTGTTGATGCTAACTTAGGTTTTCTTCCTAAAAAGATTGAACAAAAATATAATGCAGTGTATCTGACCTTTGCTGTGTTAGGCTTACTGATGCTTATATTTGATTTCTCTTTCATTCTTCCCGATGGTGTTGCAAACATCCTTGACACCCGATGGAAGGGTATCAACAGCTTCAATATTTTCAAAATCTTCGGCGCACATTTTCTTGCAAACGGCTGGAGCGGATTCAGAAATATCCTTATAAGAAAGAAGCTTCTCAAAAAGCTTGGCAGATATAAAATCTTTGCCTATGCAAATGTTATTCAATGTATAATAGTAGTTATTCTTATCTGCCAATTACCTCTTTACAAGCTTCCACTTACAGACAGAGTATGGACTCTTTATCTTCTTTTCCAGCTTTACACAATATTCAACTACGTGGGCTTTACACAATCTGTTGCAGATAATATCAGCCCCAACCCTCAGGAAAGACTTTACGTACGTTCATTCCCTGTTAAAATCAGCCACTTTGTTCAGAATATAGTGAATGTTCTTCTTCCCACAATCGCAGGTGTAATGTTCCTTGACGGTGTTAAGGATATCGGCACATTGAGATATCTTATGCCTGTATTTTTTGTGGTTTCATCAGGTGTTATGTTCATAGGTCTTCGCAAAATCAAAGAGAGAATTCCTATGCCACCTATTGAAAACAGAGAATATCTTTCATTCTGGCACTGTGTTTCAGGTATTTTCAAAAACAAATACCTTTGGATTACACAAATTGCAACCTTGCTTGATTCTCTCGGCAATGGTATGCTTGATATGAAAAGAATCCTCCTTATTTACACTTGGCGTGAAACAGGACTTTTCTTCTCTATAGCAGAAATTGTTTATAAAATGTCCGGTAATCCCGGTCAATTCCTTGCACCGTGGATAAGAAAACGCTTTCAGTATAAGCAGCTGATTGTATTCAAATATGTTGTCTTGGCATTGAGAAACGGAGTATATATTCTGGCAATTCTCTTCCTTGGCAATTCCCATTTCCTGTGCGGTCTTGCAATTTACATTGCTATGCTTGTTTCCAATACACTTGAAGCTGCGGTTGGTATTGCACAGGATGACACCAAAATCAGAGTTACAGATTATCAGATGTATATTTCCGGAGAAAGACTCGAGGAATATCAGAAAATTATCAGCTGGTTTACAACACCTATCACAACCCTTGTTTCCCTGATTGTTCCTCTTATGTTCTACCGTGTCGGCTTCACCTCCGACTGGGATGTACTCTATATGGGTGATGTCAGAGTACAATGTATGATTATCGGTCTTTGTTTTGACCTTGCGGGATACGTGTTAATGACGCTTCCATATCTGTTTATGTGGGATTTCACAGACGAAAAGCACGCTCACATTATGGAAGTGCTCAAACAAAGAGCCGAAGCAGGAAATACCGCTGCAGAAGGCACACCCGCCGAAGCGCAAACCGATTCTGTTAATACTCAGACCGTAGCTGTTTCACAGAACGAATAACAAAGTCTTGCGAGGCGGTATTATGAAATTCATAAATGTTTTACAAAGCAAAAATGTTTATGCTGACGGTATTCACGATGACACGAAATCATTGCAGGCTTGCATTGATGAATTAAAGGATGGTGGCACCGTCTATTTCCCCGACGGTACATATCTTATTTCGGGTGCTTTGATTTTCTATTCATATCAACATTTGAAATTTTCAGATAATGCAATTATACGCAGAAGTGATAAAAGTGAGCCTTTAACAAGATATTTGCTGGCTTCTTATTCCGAGCCGGAATGGGGCGAATACACAGGTACTCACGATGTTGTGATTTCAGGCGGTATCTTTGACGGTAACAAAAATCTTGATGAATGTATTACCCTTGTAAATACCGTTCATTGCAGCAAT
>JAZULQ010000056.1:0-42705 GCA_045603185.1 Acutalibacteraceae bacterium | reverse complement strand
TAAAATATGTTAAAAACTTTCATATTTTTATATTTATTTTTATAATCACTTATGTTATAATAATAAAAAATGAAAAAGGAGTATTCACTATGCAGATTACTAAAGATACCGTTATCGGAAATATCCTTGATGAAGCACCCGATACTGCACCTTTCTTCCTTGAGATGGGTATGCATTGTTTAGGTTGCCCCGCTTCAAGAGGCGAAACTGTTGAAATGGCTTGTATGGTTCACGGCGTAAATGCTGACGAGCTTATCGCTAAAATCAACAAATTCCTTGCTGAAAAATGAGTATTAATCTCACACCGAGGCTTTCTGCTGTCGCATCTCTTGTGAGGGGCGGCGGCATTGTTGCGGATATAGGTACAGACCACGGTTACTTGCCGATTTATCTGTTACAGACGGGTAAGGTAAACGGTGGTATAGCGGCAGATATCGGCAAAATGCCTCTTCAGAATGCCGCAAAATCCATAGAGCACTACGGCTTGGCTGATAAAATATCTTTGCGCCTTTCTGACGGATTGCGCGAATTTTCAGAAACAGATGCGGATGAATATGTCTTTGCGGGCATGGGCGGTACGCTTATAGCGGAAAAACTGTCCGAAACGCCATGGATAAAAAACGGAAAACTGCACTTCGTTTTTCAACCTCAGAGCAGGGCGGAGGATTTGCGGAAATTTCTCTATGAAAACGGCTTCAGCATAAACGAAGAGGTTGCCACCCACGAAGGCAGGCGTGTTTATATTGCCTTTGATGTGAGCTTTTCCGGCGTTATAGAGGATTTTACGTACGCGGATTGTTTTATCGGTAAATTACCTCATACCGAAGATGCTCATAAACATCTTTCACATCAGCTTTCACGACTCAATGAAAAATATGAGGCTTATACCAAGTGCGGAAAGGCTGACGAGGCAGAGGCTCTTTTTGAAACAATAAAAACAATCGAAGGTTTTATACATGATTGAAACAATATCACAAATTATAGGTTTTGGCGGAGCAGGACTTAACTTTTTGTCCTTTCAACAGCGTAAACGCAGTCGTATAATCGGTGTTCAGATTGGTGCCGCCGTTCTTTTTATAATTCATTACATACTTTTAGGTATAGACGGTGACGGCGAGGCATTCTCGGGCGCGGCGCTTAATTTTATAGGTCTTATGCGTTCCGTTGTGTTTATAAATAACCACAAAAAATGGGCAAAAAGTCCTGTGTGGCTTGCTGTTTTTGTAATAATAAGCGTGATTGCCGCAATATTGACGTGGGAGTCCTGGTACTCCATTTTACCATCTGTTGCTATGATATTGACAACTGTCAGCTATTGGTTGAAAAATGAAACAAAAATCAGACTTATAACCTTCCCGAGCTCTCCTTGCTGGCTGATATATAACATAATCGTAAATTCCACCGCAGGCATTATAACTGAGTGCGTGGTAATGACGTCTCTTATAATTGCCATTGTAAGATATGATATTTTGAAAAAAGAAAAGGTGAAAAAATGAGCGTTAGAGAAGTATATGATTTTCTCAATTTTATAGCACCCTTCGATACTGCCGCTGAGTGGGATAACTGCGGGCTTTCTGTCGGTTCCTTTGACAGTGATGTTTCAAAGATACTTGTTGCCCTTGATGTTACCGATGAGGTTATTGAAGAAGCGGTGAAAATAGGCGCGGAGCTTGTTGTTACACACCATCCCTTGATATTCACACCGGTTCGCGCGGTTGAAAGGGAGAGCCTTTTATATAAAGCAGTAAAGTCAGGTGTTAGTTTTATATCATCTCATACCTGCCTTGACAGTGCAATAGGCGGCGTCAACGATTGCCTTGCCAATAAAGCAGGTATTAAAAATGTCTGTGCAACTTCGGTTGACCCTTGCCTTAAGGTCGGTGAAATTGAACCTTGCACACCATCCAAATATGCGCAGAAGCTTAAAGAGTCTTTAGGTGGTAAAATTGCTTTTACCGATAACGGTAAGGTTATCAGTAAAATTGCGTTTTGTTCGGGCGGTGGCGGTGATTTTATAACTGCTGTTGCCGATTTGGGTGTTGATGCCTTTTTGACAGGCGAAGCCAGGCATCATGAATACCTTGAAGCAAATCGATTGGGCATAGCCCTTTTTGATGCAGGACATTATGAAACGGAAGTTGTAGTCTGCGAGTTCCTGAGAAAAAGTCTCGCAATACAATTTGATGACATTGAAGTTGTTGTCTTTAATCAAAAAAATCCTGTAAACTATATTTAAGAGTGTATTAGTATGGCATTAGACGGAATGTATCTGAGCTTTCTCGTTTCATCGGTAAACGAGTTGCTGATGGGTGCGAAGGTAGATAAAATTCACCAACCCTCAAAAAATGAGTTGGTGTTTATAATGAGAACTAAGGGCGGTATGCATAAGCTGTATTTTTCAGCGGATGCAAACAGCCCTCGCTTTGCTGTGGTTGACAAAACTCCCGAAAATCCGCTGAATCCGCCGATGCTTTGTATGCTTTTCAGAAAACGTCTTGTGGGCGCAACGCTCTTGAACGTCGAGCAGTACGGTCTTGACAGAATAGCATTCTTTAATTTTGATGCAACCAACGATATCGGAGACAGAGTAAAGCTCACGCTGGCAGTAGAAATAATGGCACAACACAGTAATGTTATCCTTTTTGACGGTGATAACAGAATTGTTGATGCACTAAGGCGAGTTGATAGTGAAAAATCGTCATACAGACTCGTTTTACCCGGTGCTCAGTATAAATTACCGCCGGCACAAGAGAAGGTTGATTTAAGAAACGCTGAGCCTAGCGATATTTGTCAATCAATATTAAGTTTTGAAAATGTGCGGATTTCATCTGCGATTATCAAAACTTTACAAGGCGTTTCTCCACTACTTTCAAGAGAACTTGCGTTCAGAGTTTGCGGCGATGATAAAAGTGTCAGTGAATTGAGTTCTGAAGAAAAAATGAACCTGCTTTGCGAGTTGAGTACATTGAAAACAATGCTTTTAAACAGACATACTCAACCAACGATAATTCTGGACGAAGCCAAAAAGCCGATGGAATTTTCTTTTATGCCTATAACTCAATACGGAAATTCCTATAAATTGATTGAAAAAGAAAATGTTTTTTCTCTTCTTGAAGGCTTCTATTCAGAACGTGACCGACTTTTAAGAACTCGCTCAAAAGGCGCAGAGCTTTTTAAGCTTCTCGAAAATTCTATTGAAAGAATTTCACGTAAGCTTAATAATCAGCAGGACGATTTGAATCGTTGCGCCGACAGAGAGAAAATAAGAATTAATGCAGAACTCATAACAGCCGCCCAGTACAGACTCCAAAAGGGCGAGAGCTTTTATGAGGTGGAAAACTATTATGACAATAATAATCTCGTTAAAATAAATGTTGACCCCGCATTAACACCGTCCCAGAATGCTCAGAAGCTTTATAAGGAATATCGTAAAGCTTGCACTGCTGAAAATATGCTTATTAAGCTCATAGAGGAGGGTAAACAAGATTTAGAGTATCTTGAAAGTGTCCGCGACTTGCTCGGGCGTTCGACCCTCGAAAGAGAGTTTGGGGAAATTAAAGACGAGCTTATTTCGCAAGGCTTTATAAAACCTAAAAAGAACGGAAAAAAACAGATGAAAAAACAAGCACTGCCACCCTTGGAGTTTAAAACCAGCCAGGGTCTTACGGTGCTTGTGGGAAGAAATAATATTCAGAACGATAAACTGACCTTTAAAACGGGGCGTAAGGGCGATATATGGCTCCATGCCCAGAAGTGTCCGGGTTCACACGTTTTGCTTGTTGCGGACGGCGGCGAAGTGCCGGATGATGCGATAGTTGAAGCTGCCGAGCTCGCCGCATATTACAGTTCTGCAAAAGACGGAACAGTAGTTACGGTTGATTATACCGATGTGAAAAATATCAAAAAACCAAACGGTGCAAAACCCGGTTTTGTAGTATACTATACGTACTATTCGGTAAACGTAAAACCTAAAAATAAGGATGAATAAAAGGGTCTGTGAAAAAATACAGACCGCACATATATAAATTAAGAGACTTTTGCAGGAAGAACTGCCCCAAACTGTACTGTACGTACAATTTGGGGCAGTTTAGTTTTTGTAGCTACTTAATTTTTATTATTTTGCTAATAAATGAACTCTGTATGACACTCCGTCACCGTGGGGTCTGTGTGTAAGGTTGAGACCTGCATTCATAAGATATGCACCGCTATAAACATCGCCTGTTTCCTCAATTTCATAGCGTTTTTCCGGGTCAAGACCTTTGAGTCTTAACATAAAGAACTCATCATACGCGCGTTTGATTTCAACAACGGTAACAAGAGCTTCATTTTTATCCTCTGAAACAAATTCCCAAGCAACGTGGAACTCGTTTTCGAAGGGGGTTATAAGTCTGTGTAGGTCGCCGTAGTGAATTACATCATAGTATTTATGATAAAGGGCTATCTGGTCTTTTATTTCCGCTATTTCTTCGGTGGTGAGTTTGTCGGGGTCAAGCTCGTAACCGAAGGAGCCCCATAAAGCAACATTCATTTTTGTTTCGTAGCCTGTACGTCTGTTTGCAGAAACGTGGGCTCCCATAGTGGCAGCAGGGTAGCACATGGATGTACCGAACTGGATTGTAAGTCTTTCTATGGGGTCGGTGTTGTCGCTTGTCCATATCTGGGGTGAATAGTAGAGCATACCGGGGTCAAAGCGTCCGCCGCCGCCCGAACAGTTTTCAAGAAGAATGTGTGGGAAGTCCGTTGTGAGTCTGTCCATAATCTCATATGTTCCGAGAACAAAACGATGGAAAACCTCGCCCTGCTTTTCAGGCGGAAGCTCGGCACAAGAAACTTCCGTAAGGTTTCTGTTGAAGTCCCATTTAACATAATCGATGTTGTTGTTTGAAAGTATATCGTACATCATTGAGTAAATGTGGTCGCGTACTTCCTTACGTGAATAGTCTATAACGTACTGGGAACGTGCGATTGATTTGTCTCTTCCCTCGGTGTGTAAGCACCAATCGGGGTGAGCTCTGTATATATCGGAGTCAGGTGAAATCATCTCCGGCTCGAACCATATACCGAATTTAAGACCGCAGTCGTTCACCTCTTTAATAAGTCCGGATAATCCTTTCTGAAGCTTGTATTCCGCAACGTACCAGTCGCCGAGTGAAGAATTGTCATGGTCACGTTTGCCGAACCAACCGTCGTCCATAACGAGCATTTCAAGTCCGATGTCTTTAGCGTGTTTTGCAAAAGAAACAAGCTTATCGTGGTCGAAGTTCATGCCGGTGCCTTCCCAGTTGTTAATGAGAAGGGGACGTTTAGCTTTTTTCCATTTACCGCGAACAAGGTTATTTGCGTAAAGTCTGTGGAAAATACGGCTCATTTCACCTAAACCTTCGTTGGTGTAAACCATAACTGCCTCAGGTGAATAGAATTCTTCACCGGGGGCAAGATGCCAACTGAAGCCCTCGGGGTTTATACCCATAACGAGTCTTGATGAACAGAATGCATCGACTTCAACGTCTATTGAGAAGTTACTGCTGTAAACGAGATTGAAGCCGTAGCACTCACCGTATTCTTCGTTTGTGCCTTTCTTAACAAGTGCGGTGAAAGGATTGTGATTGTGGCTTGAAGAGCCACGTTTGCTTTTGATTGACTGTATTCCGCGGTGAAGAGGATACCTGTCAAGGCTTCTTTCTTTAACCCATCTGCCGTAAAGGTCGAGCATTTCGTAGTCAGTACCGGGTAAGTCTACGCAAAGAGAGTGAACAGTGTCAATATAGAACGGCTTATCTGATGCGTTTTCAACCTTAACACGTCTTGTAATTGCACCGTAATTATTGAAGACGGTATAGATAAGTGTAACCTTTGCGCCTGTAACCTTGTCTTCAGTAACAACCTCAAGGGTGTCTGCTTCGTTTTCGTCGTTGAGATACAAAGAGGGCATACCGGGAACAGGCTTTTTGCCACTGTATATTTCGTGGCTTACATATCTTAAATCGGTAACTTTGTTGCCGTCACTGTTCTTTACAGCGAAAGCTGATAAACGGAAATCGCCTGCACCAAAGGTTGAATATTCAAGGGGAGTGACGTCGGGTGAAAAGTTGAAAACTCTGGCGGAAGGACTGTCAGGACAGAATGAAGCAAAGCCGGGTCTTATACGTAATTGTTCAACATCCGTGTCGGGAATAGGAGCACCGTAGTAATAGTGAACAAGATAATTACCCTCAAAAACACCGAAAATATATGTGGATGTCTTTGAGTCAAGCTTGAAAATTTTATTTTTTTCAATAAACTGAATTGACATATTTATTCTCCTTTTGAAAGTCCTGCGGGTTTTTTCAGCATCTTGGGGATGTTTATTTTTTGCGGACATTTTTCTGAACAAGCACCGCACTCTATGCAGTTGTGGGCGCGCATTTCTTCGGGAATGAGGTCGTACTCCTTGTTGAAATCAACCATTTCCCTGGTTTTGTTATACTCGTTGTATGCTCTGAAGCATGCGGGGATATTAACACCTGCTGGGCAGGTTTCTACGCAGTATTTACAGTCTGTGCAGGGTACTGCGAAATTCTTTCTGAAAAGGATATTTGCTTTTTGGATTGCTTCTTTTTCTTTTTCAGAAAGAGGTTTACATTCAGAAAATGTTTTTAAGTTGTCTTCAACCTGCTCGTATGTGCTCATACCGCTTAAAATTGTAAGCACACCGGGAAGCTCAAGGTTAAAGCGCATTGCGTATGATGCCGCCGAAGCATCACCTAATTCTTCAAAAACAGCTCTTGCTTCATCGTTAAGTGTGTGCAATGAGCCACCGCGCACAGGCTCCATTATAATACAAGGGATGTTTCTGTCCTCGAGAGCCTTGTAGTATTCTTTTGCATTATCAGCTTCCCAGTCATAGTAGTTGATTTGAAGTTGAGCAAAATCCCACTCATATTTATCAAGAAGCTCTATAAAAAATTCTAAATCACCGTGAAATGAAAATCCGAGATGTTTTATTTTACCTGCTTTTTTCTGCTCTTTGAGATATTCGTAGGCGTTTGCGTTGTCAAAAACCTTCCAGATATCTCTGTTCACACTGTGAAGAAGGTAAAAATCAAAGTAATCAACACCACATTTTTCCAACTGTTCGTTAAAAAGTTGTTCGGGTGTTGCATTTCTTTCTTTTATAACCCAACCGGGGAGTTTTGTTGCAAGGCAATAACTCTCTCTGGGATATCGGCTCAGAGCCTCTTTTGCGAAAGCCTCTGAGTCACCGCCGTGGTAAACGTACGCGGTGTCAAAATAGTTGACACCCGATTCCACGGCAAGGTCTATAAGCCTGAACGCCTCTTCGCGGTTAATGGTTTCTTCGCCTTCTCTGGCCTTAGGAAGTCTCATAAGACCAAACCCAAGCTTTGATATTTTTCTTCCGATTGAATCGAAATTACTGTATTGCATAATTATTCCTCCAATTTCAGAGTCTGAATAATTATACAATACAGTGATATTTTTTACAAGGAGTTATTAAAAGGTTGTTTCGATATTTTTAATGCAGTTATCGGGTGCGTATCTGAAGTAATCCATATGCCCTTCATTTATAAAATAATGGGGCTTTTTCACCGGGTATTGAGCATCGAAAGAGTCTACAATAATAAGCTTGAATTTCATCTTTTCAGGTATAATGCTTTTTATGTAAACGCTTGTGTGTTGTCCTTCGCTGACATCCGGAGTGTATTCGGCAAGACCGGAAAGGTTAGGTGTCAGCTCAACGAAAATACCATAGCTTTCTATGCTTCTGACAATACCGCTTACTGTTTCACCAACATTAAAAAATTCGGCGTTTTCTTCCCATGTACCCAATAATTCCTTGTGGGTTAAAGTGACTCTGCCGGATTCATCAAAGGTTTTCACAATAACTTTAATATCATCGCCGGTATTGAAACGTACGTTAGGATGAGGAATACGTGAAACTGAGATGTTATCAATAGGCAGGAGTGCATTGACTCCGCAACCGATATCGCAGAAAACGCCGAAGTTTTCCAGGTGTGTCACCCTCGCATCAATTATATCACCGGGGATAAGCGTTGGAAGATAATTCTCTGTGAAATCGGATTGAACCTTTTTTCGGCTGAGTATAGCGGTTTTTTTGTTGTTTATATCTTTAATGTCGTCAATAATGAATCTGACGGGTTTATTGACTCGTGCAATTATTGCGATGTCTCGTGTTGTACCCTCGCTTATGCCTAATGCGCACTCTTCGCGCGGGATGATGCCGTGAATGAAGCCGAAATCAATATGTAAATTGTGTTCGCAGTCGCAGTAGCTTACGCGCTGTTCAATAGGAGCTTTTTCAAAAAAAGCTTTGTTGAAATTTTCTAATGAAGAAAGATAATACTTGTTTTCCTTGGTGTTGATTAAAAAACCTTCCGGAAGATATGACATCATAGATTTCACCTGTTTTCATTTATTTTTATCTTGCTCTTTAATTTTATGTAAAAGTATGTTACAATATTTCATAAATTTAATTTCGGAGGGATTTTTGTGGATGTTCGCGTCGGAGATGTATTGGAAATGAAAAAACAGCATCCTTGCGGTACAAAACAGTTTCTTGTTTTGCGTTCGGGAATGGATTTTCGTTTGCGTTGTTGCGGATGTGAACGTGAATTCCTTATACCTCGTGTGAAAGCGGAAAAGAACATAAAAAAGATAATCAGGGAGAATACTGATGCTTGATAAACTTGAACAGGTTGAAGCACGTTTTGTTAAGGTGAATGAGTTGATTTGTTTGCCGGAAACGGTCACCGACCAGAATAAATACGCAGAGCTTATGCGTGAACTTAAAAATTTAACACCGATAGTGGAAACCTTCAGGGAGTATAAAAGCACTGTTGAAAACGGTGAAGCAGCTAAAGAAATGCTTTCGGAACACCCTGACAAAGAGCTTCAGGAAATGCTTGAGCTTGAAATAGAGGAGAGCAAAACGAAAGCTCAGGAGCTGACTGAAAAGCTTAAGGTTCTGCTTCTTCCCAAGGACCCCAATGATGACAAAAACGTTATTATTGAAATTAGAGCCGGTGCAGGTGGTGAGGAAGCGGCACTTTTTGCCAATTCACTTTTCAGAATGTACTCAATGTATTCCGAGGGTCGCGGATGGCATCCTGATGTTTTGTCTGTAAATGAAACAGGCCTTGGTGGAATAAAAGAAATCAGCTTTATGATAGAGGGTGAAGGCGCTTATTCGCGCTTTAAATTCGAAAGCGGTGTGCATCGCGTTCAGCGTGTGCCGGAAACTGAGTCGGGCGGAAGAATTCATACTTCCACCGTTACCGTTGCCGTTCTTCCCGAGGCGCAGGAAGTTGATATTGATATTGACCCTACCGATTTGCAGATAGATACGTTCCGTTCAAGCGGCGCAGGCGGTCAGCATGTTAATAAAACAGAGTCCGCTATCAGAATTACACATCTGCCTACGGGTACTGTTGTTGAGTGCCAGGATGAACGCAGTCAGCACAAAAACAGAGACAGAGCGATGAAAATACTCCGTTCGAGGCTTCTGGATGCGGAGCGTGAAAAACAAAATGCTGAAATTGCCGATGAACGCCGTTCGCAGGTGGGTACCGGTGACAGAAGCGAAAGAATCAGAACTTACAATTTCCCTCAGGGGCGCGTGTCGGACCATCGTATCGGATTAACGCTTTATAAAATAGAAGCGATAATGAACGGTGACATAGATGAGATTATTGATGCCCTTATTACTGCGGATACTGCAGAAAAATTAAAATCATCAGAGGAATAAAATTGAAAACAGAAGTTATCAGAATCACACCCGAAGAGGGTATGGATAAATATGAATTTGCAGCAGAATTATTAAGAAATGAGCAAGTTGTCGGTATGCCTACGGAAACTGTTTACGGACTTGCGGGAAATGCTTTTTCTCAAAGTGCGGTAAGCAGGATTTTTGAAGCCAAAGGAAGACCCACGGACAATCCTTTGATTGTTCATATTTCCGAGTTTTCCGAAATATATGATTTGGTTAAGGAAGTTCCCGAAACTGCAAAAAAACTTGCGGAAAAATTCTGGCCGGGACCGCTTACAATCATACTTCCGAAAGCGGATAAGGTTCCGTATTGCACAACGGGAAATCTGGAGACAGTTGCTGTTAGATGTCCGTCGCATCCTGTTGCAAGAAATTTGATAAGAGCTACCGGATTACCTCTTGCGGCACCATCCGCAAACCTTTCCGGAAAACCGAGCCCGACTAAGTCCGAGCACGTTTTTGAAGATTTAAACGGCAGAATACCGCTTATAATTGATGGTGGTGCTTGTGACGAAGGCGTTGAATCAACGGTTATAACTCTCGCTGCACAAAAGCCGAGATTATTGCGTCCGGGCAATGTAACATTGTCACAGTTAAAAAGTGTTCTCGGCGATGTGGAAGTTGATAAAGCAGTTCTTAATCCACTTGAAAAAAATGAAACAGCCGCATCACCGGGGATGAAATATAAACATTATTCTCCAAATGCTGATATAATTCTCGTGAGAAGCACTTACGCCGCTTTTTGTGAATATGTGAATAAACAAAAAAACGAAAAAGTTTATGCTATGATTTTTGATAATGAAGGCGAGGGACTCGATGTTCCGTACATAAAATATGGATTTGAGGATTACAAGCTGTTATCCCATTCCTTGTTCGATTCCCTTCGTGAACTCGATAAAATCGGCGCTGAGAAGTGTTTTGTCAGATATCCCGATGATTGCAATGACGATAATCTTGCCGTACTCAACAGACTTTTACGTGCGGCAGGTTTTAAGGTGATTGATGTATGAAGAAGCTCGTAGGTCTTACAGGTAAAACAGGGGCAGGGAAATCAACTGTCAGTGAATATCTTTCGAAAAAAGGCGCATATGTTATAGATGGGGATGTAGTTGCAAGACAGGTTATTGATGTTGATAAAACCTTGATTGAGAGATTGCGAGAAGCCTTTGGAGATATTCTTGAGCCTGATGGCACCCTTAACCGCAAAAAACTTGCGGCGGCTGCATTCAGTACACCGGAGAATACGGATAAACTCAATTCCATTATGCATCCGTCAATCAATTATGCTATACACAGGCAAGCAGAAAAAGCATTTATCGATTTTGATGTAGTCGTAGTTGATGCCGCGGCTATCATTGAATCAGGATTTGCCGATGAATGTGATGTGTTAGTGGTAGTTCATGCGCCGTTTGATGTGCGTAAGGAGCGTATTATGAAAAGGGATAATCTTTGCGAAAAGGATGCCCTTATTCGTATGAACGGTCAGAAAAATGATGACTTTTATCTCTCTAAGGCGGATTATGTCATAAACAATTACGAACCTTTTAACTTTTCTGAAGAAATTGTAACAGTTGAAAAGGAGCTTTTTAGTCAGTGAATGACCGAACTAAAAATAAGATTAAACTGTCGGTAGTTGTATTGCTATTGCTGATATTTTCAGTTATAATAATATATAATTCGGTGAGTATTGTGTTTCAGACCTTGTATCCGCGTACTTATTCAGCTATTGTTGAAGAAAATGCGCAGAGGTATAATATTGATGAATCCTTGCTGTATGCGCTTATAGAAACAGAAAGCGGATTTGATAAAAACGCTGTATCATCCGTAGGCGCAAAAGGATTAACTCAGATTACACCGGAAACATTTCAGTGGTTGCAAACAAAAACAGGCGAAAGCCATAATGAAAACGCACTTTTTAACCCGGAGATTTCTATAAAATACGGAGCTTTCTTTCTCAGATATCTTCTGGATGAGTTTGAAAACACAAAAACTGCTCTTGCCGCATACCACGCAGGCAGAGGGAAAGTAAATGAGTGGTTATCAGACCCTCGGTATTCCCACGATGGTATAAATCTCGATTTTATACCTTATGAGGATACGTCGGAATATACCGAAAAGGTTATAAAAGTACAAGAGCTGTATTGTAAAATTTATAGATTAGAAAACAATTCAACAACGGAGGATGATTAATATGTCAACAGTTGAAGAACTTAAAAATGAACTTTGTTATAAACCGAAACACGCGGCGGCTGTTATAAGCGAGGATGATATAAAGAAAGCAGATGATTTCTGCGAGGGTTATAAAAAGTTCCTCGATGGAGCCAAAACCGAACGCGAAGCAACACAGATAGTTAAAGAAGAAGCAATCAAAAGAGGTTTTTGTGAGTTTGACCCATATAAAAAGCATGAAGCAGGTGAAAAGGTTTATTTTGTAAACCGCGATAAAGCAATCATTCTTGCTGTTATCGGTAAAAAAAGTCTTAAAGAAGGCGTTAAAATTGCGGCTGCTCATATTGATTCACCGCGTCTTGACCTTAAACCCAATCCGCTTTACGAAAGTGATGAATTAGCACTTTTCAAAACCCATTACTACGGCGGTATCAAAAAATATCAGTGGGTTGCAATCCCTCTTGCACTTCACGGCGTAATTGTTAAAAATGATGGTTCAAAGGTTACTGTTAAAATCGGTGAAGAAGAGGGCGAACCTAAGTTCGTTATTTCAGATATTCTTCCGCATCTCGGTGCTGAACAGGGTAAGAGAACCTTATCCGAAGGTATTACAGGCGAAGAGCTCAACGTTATCGTTGGCAGTCGTCCTTTCAAGAGTGATGAGGGCAGTGAGCTTGTAAAACTCAACATCCTTAAATTGCTCAATGAAAAATACGGTATAAAAGAGGCTGATTTCCTTAGCGCAGAGTTGGAGGTTGTACCCGCTTTTAAGGCTGACGATATCGGCTTTGACAGAGGTCTTATCGGTTCATACGGTCACGATGACAGAGTTTGCGCATATCCTGCTGCTATGGCGGCTTTTGCAACTGAGAATCCTGAATACACAGCAATTTCCGTTCTTACCGATAAGGAAGAAACCGGCTCTGACGGTAACACCGGTTTACAGTCATCATACCTTAAATATTTTATTGCATACCTTGCAAAAGCAAACGGACTTGATGTCTTCGAGGTTCTTTCCAAGAGCGAGTGCCTTTCTGCAGATGTAAATTCTGCTTTTGATCCCACATTTAACTCTGTATTTGAGAAAAACAACACTTCATATCTCAACAAGGGTGTTGTTATTACAAAATATACGGGTTCTCGCGGTAAAGGCGGTACAAGTGATGCTTCTGCGGAATATATGGGTAAAATCAGAAGAATGCTCGACGAAGACGGTATTGTCTGGCAGATTGGTGAATTAGGCAAGGTTGACGCAGGTGGCGGCGGAACTGTTGCAAAATATATCGCAAATCTTGATGTTGATGTTGTCGATTTAGGTGTTCCGGTTCTTTCGATGCACGCTCCGTATGAAGTTGTATCAAAATTGGATGTTTATATGGCTTACCGTGCTTTTTGTAAATTTTTTGAACAGTAAGTTTTAAGTTTAAGAAAAGGTGTTTTTAATGAAAATGAAGTTTAAAATTCTATCACTTTTCCTTTGTTTAGCAGTGTTGTTCTGTTCACTGTCTACTGTTTCTTTTGCCGAGGGCGAAAACGGAGAAAGAGTTTTGGGTGATGTTGACGGAAGCGGAACTGTCGATACTCAGGATGCCCGTGATATTCTTAAAATGGCATCCGGTATTATTGAGGAAGATGTTTCGATTGCTGATATGAATGGTGATGGGCTTGTTTCTGTTGAAGATGCTACCCAGGCACTTATTAAAGCTACGAATATCGGTGGTGTGGTTATTCCCGACAAGAATGGTGAAAACTATCTTTCTGATGACCCGAATAACGAGTTTATTAAACTTATCGCTTCCAAATATGATGTTGATACAGATGCCCTTGTAGCAATTTATTCTGTGCCCGATAGCGGAACAAACTACGTTTTACAGTTCAAGGGTAGCGGTATTTTCAATAAAACATATGAAAAAAGTCCCGATAACCTTTACAGGGTTTATCATATTGGTCTTGCGCCCGAGAGAACAATAAGCTATACCAGCGGCAATCTTGTTTCAGGTAATTATAACTGCAGCGGAGCAGAGGGTATGCTTGTTTTTAACCTCGTTCAGACCAAGGTTATGCCTCAGTATCCCGACTATTTTGAGGGTGTTTGATTTAATAGCGTTAAAGCCGATGCATTACGGTGCATCGGCTTTTTTCAGCAGCTTTATTATTTCCCACCAGGAAACGGACACAATGCCTGAAACTACGGCAAATAAAAGGTGTGGAATTGATAAAGCGGTAAGGTTTAATAAACCCGAAATCGGAGTATAAACTACAACAATAGGAACAAGAATGGTTATAATCGTAAAAATTATAATGGTCTTGTTTTTGTACCATTTTTTTGCGTATTTGAAAACAGAAACTCTATCCGAACGATTTATGAAAACCAAAAATAGATTTGCTACGATAATTACACAAATACCGAAGGTACGTGCAGTGGTTACGTCGCCGAGTTTTTGGGATATAACATAAAAAGGAACGAAAGAAAAAACAAAAATGCTTAACCCCTGCAATACGCTTTTTATCAATAATGATTTTGACAACAGCTTTTCATATTTTGAGCGCGGAGAGCGTTTCATAACATCGTCATCTGCGGATAAAGACTCAAATATAATTGAGCAGGTCGGGTCAATAAGAATTTCTAAAAGAGCAATGTTTGCAGGAAGAAGAAAAAGACTCTTTGAGCTTAATCCTAAAATGGGCGAAAGTAACGCTGTGAATATAATGGGAATGTGAATAGAAAAAAGATAAGATACCGATTTTTTTATATTGTCGTAAATACGTCTGCCATCTTTTATTGTTTGTGGGATTGTAGATAATTTATCGTCAAGGAGAATAATGTCTGCCGCTTCTTTTGCTACTTCTGTTCCTGCTTTACCCATAGCGATACCGATATTTGCGAGCTTTAAGGCTGCGGCATCGTTTACGCCGTCACCGGTCATAGCTACGATTTCGCCGTTTTGTTGCAAGGCTTCAACTATTCTCTTTTTTTGTTCCGGTGTAACTTTAGCGAAAACTGAGGCATTTTTAACCGATTCTTGTAAAAGTATATTGTTGAATTGTTGGAGTTCTTTTCCGGTTATTACTGTTTCTGCATTTATACCTGACTTTTCGGCTGTGATTTTTGCTATCTTCGGGTCGTCGCCGGTTATCATAATAACCCTTATTCCAGCTTCTTTACAGATTTTTATGGTTTCCTGAACATCAGTTCTTAAATCTTCATTGCTTATGATTAAAGAGTCTTTGTTAAATTCTTTTTTTTGAGTTAAAGTTCCTGTTTTATCTACACAGAGTACCGATATACAACCGAGGGTCTCGATACTTGATAAGTTTCTGATTACAGCTTTTTTCTTTGTAAGACGTATAGCACCTAAAGAAAAACATACCGTAAGAACAATAGGGAATTCTTCGGGAATTGTAGCCATTGCAAGGGATATTCCGGATAAGATACTCTGTGCAATTCTGTCGGTTGTTTTTATATCAGCGTTGACTATCAGTGTCAGTACACAGGTTATAATGCAAAGAGTCATTGCAATTATGGTACAAGTTTTAATAAGTGAATTTATCTGGTTTTGTAACGGAGTTTTTGGAGGAAGACAAGAACGGATGATTTTTGCAGTTTTTCCGTATTCTGTATTGTTGCCGATTTCAGTAACGGTAAATTTACCGGTACCACTGATAACAAAAGTACCTGCATAAAAGTGGTCTTTTTGCCAATAATCAGTACGGCAGGTATTATCATCAAACGGAGTTTTTTCAATTAGCTCTGTTTCGCCGGTTAATGAGGATTCGTCAACATATAGCGAGGAACACTCTGTAATAATTCCATCGGCAGGTATTTTTATACCCGGATAAACGATAACAATATCACCCGGTACGATATCTTCCGATTTGATTTGTGTTTCTTTTCCGTCTCTGATAACTGTTGCAACTGAATCGGAAAATTTCTTTAAAGCATTTATGGATTTATCTGTTCGTAAATTTTGAAAAAAATCTATGGATATTACGGCAATCACAAAGATGAGCATAACAATACCATCTTTCATTTCACCAATAATAAAGCAGATAATTGACGTTATAACCAAAAATAAAAACATAGGTTCTGTTATGGTAGAGCATATCTTTTTAAGTGAACCTTGTTTTTCTTTATCGTCTATGGTGTTTTTGCCGTGTGTTAGTTGTAGCCTCTTAGCTTCTTCGGAAGAAAGTCCGAACATATTAAATAATCACCTCTATATAAAAAAATTCCGCGGAACATGGTACTGTCCCGCAGAAAAAGATAAAATTAGTTCCGCTGCTGTTAAGCCCGATGCATATGCATCTGTCAGATTTTTGAGTGTATTTGAAAGTCTTATTGCATAATATGCAGGAGAACGAAGATTGTTACTTGAATTGTTTACAAAAAGTTCATATAATAAAATTCACATTTTGCAATGTTAATTTGTTTTATTATAGTGAGGTGATTTTTTGTCTGATAACAAGAAGACGTATTCCAATGAATACATAAAAGACCTCATTGATAAATACGGCGTTATGCTGTTCAGAATATGTTACTGTATACTTTGTCATCGTGACGATGCCGAAGATGCGCTACAGGAAACCTTCTTAAAGTATCTTACAAAAGCACCGGAATTTAAAGATGCAGAGCATGAGAAGGCATGGTTGATAAAAGTTGCAACTAACATAAGCAAAAATATGGTTTTACTTAGGAAAAAGCGTAAGACCGTAGATATTGATGAGTTGAACAGTATCGGTATTGAAGATGAGGATTCCCAGGTTTTTGAATCAATAATGGCTCTGCCGGTGAAATATAAAATTGTAATGAACCTCTACTACATTGAGGGATACCAATCAAAAGAAATTTCTAAAATTATCGGTGTTTCTCCCGAAACTGTACGTAAAAGGTTGCAAAACGGCAGAGAGTTGTTAAAGTTGGAAATTGAGAGGTGTAACGGAAATGACATCAGATAATTATTATGTAGATGAATATTCTCGGTTAGTAAATCGTATAACTTATGATATGAGCGATGTGGATTCATTTGTCGAAAAAGTTGCCGAAAAAGCGGCACTGAGAAAAAATGATAATATAAAGCTTATAGTTGTAGGCGTAGCAACGGTTGCAATCGCGGCTGTTGGTATAAATTGGGTGTTAAGAAAAAATAAAAAATAATTGGGATAGTAAATAATTCGTTTAGTGTGGGGTAAAATAATGAAAAAACAAATCAATTCACCATTTATATATAGGTTTTTCCTTCCTTTAGGTATGATTTTCTTCAGGGGGATTTTTCGCCCGAAAATCATAGGTAAGGAGAATATACCTAAAAAAGGCGGAGTAGTCTTAGCGGGTAATCATATGTTTGTTCTTGACCCGATTTTAGTTGCTATATGTACATGGCGATGTGTTCACTTCCTTGGTAAATACGAAATTTTTAAATACAAATTTACAAATTGGCTTTTTACACAAGCCGGTGTTATTCCTGTTCACCGACAAAGAAGGGACCATGATGCTCTTGTTGCGGCAAAAAATTATTTGAAAGATGAACAGGTAATAGGAATTTTCCCCGAGTCAACTATTATTAAGCCCGAGGGCGTTCAGTTGTTGCCTTTTAAAATGGGTGCGGTTAAGATGGCATACGATACAAATAGTCCTATTGTGCCTTTTACTATTAATGGTAGCTATATTCCGTTTAACGGAAGATTGGAGATAATATTCCACGAGCCGTACTACATAACCGGTGACGACTTGGTTGAAGAAAACGATAAACTCAGAGAAAGGGTACGCAGTAAATTGACTGCTCATAAAGGTAAATGGCCGTTTTAAACAAATATCCGTTAGAAAAAAATCCGTTATACGCTTATATTAATAATGACAACGAGATGGGTTTTGATATACCGGACGTTTCCATGTTCGGTATGGTAAAGATTACCGCTAAAAGTCATCCCGATGCGCAGGCGTATGAATATTTCGGTACAAAATGTACGTATAAACAGTTAATAGAACAAATAGAGAAGGTATCCTCTGCGTATTTTGACCTTGGTGTTCGTAAAGGGGATATAGTAACTATTCTTATGCCCAATACTCCCGAGGCTGTTATCAGTATTTATGCGCTTAATAGATTGGGTGCGGTCTCTAATATTGTTCATCCGCTATCAGCTCAGGAGGAGATTAAAAATTATCTCAATTCAGTGGACTCCAAATTTTTGTTGGCTATTGATTTGTGTTGTCGCAAAATTTCTGAAATTATTGATGAAACTTCTTTGCAAAAAGTAATCATTACTTCAGCCGGTGACTCAATGCCGGTGTATATGAAACTTGCCTACTCTTTGAAAAACAAAAATAAATGTCCGCGTGATGATGTGCGATATATCACATGGCGTGATTTTTTGAAAAACTCATCTTCGAGAATTAAAGAGTATTTGCCTACAGGTGAACAGAATAGTGAGGTTTCTATAATACTTCATAGTGGCGGCACAACGGGAATTCCTAAGGATATAATGCTTTCTAATAAGAACTTCAATGCTTTGGGAATGCAAGCCATCATCACTCTTTACGATGTAAGCGTGGGTGATAAAATACTTGCGGTTTTACCTATTTTCCATGGCTTTGGGTTAGGTGTGTGTATCCACGTTTCGTTTTGTTTTGGTGCGTGTTCAGTTCTCATACCTTCGTTTGATTCAAAGAAATTCAGTTCAATAATCAAAAAACATAAACCGACAATGCTGTTTGGCGTGCCGACACTTTACGAGGCTATTGCGAGTGCAGAAGGAACAGAAAAGCTTGATTTGTCTTTCCTTAAATACGCAATCAGCGGTGGCGACAGTTTACCAAAACCCTTGGAGAATAAAGTGAATAGCTTTTTTGCGGAGCATAATTCAAATGTGCGTATCTGCGAAGGCTACGGAATGACAGAGGGTCTGGCGGCGCTATGTTTATCCGTTTATGACGGATACAAGTCCGGTACAATCGGTAAACCTCTTATTGGTAATGAAATGTGTATTGTTACACCCGGTACAACCGATGTTTTACCCGCAAATGAGGAGGGCGAGCTGTGCGTCAGCGGTCCGACGCTTATGATAGGGTATAGGAATAACGAAACCGAAACTGCGGCAACTTTACGTAAGCATGACGACGGTAAAATATGGCTTCATACCGGTGATATGGCGGTTATAGATGAAGAAGGCTTCGTTTATTATAAGCTCAGGATTAAACGCCTTATTATTTCATCGGGTTACAATGTTTATCCCACTCAAATTGAACGTGTAATCGAAGAGTTGCCGGAGGTTGAAAAGTGTGCAGTCGTGTCAATGCCACATCCATACAAGAAGGAAGTTGCGAAGGCCTATATTATTCTCGGTAGAGAACATAAGGGTAACAGCTTCGTGTATGATAAAATCAGGCAACATTGCAAAAAGAACCTTGCACATCATAGTATTCCGTATAAATACGAGTTCGTTAATGAATTGCCGAAAACACCTTATGGTAAAGTGGATTTTATGAAACTGCAAAAGGAAAGCGCAGAAATTACTAAATAAAAAAGAAAAGCAACTGACTTTAAAAGTCAGTTGCTTTTTGCGTATGAATTAATCAAAAAGATATACTCTTGTTTCGTAAGGCTTGGTTGTGAAACCGTTATCCTGGATTTTTGAATCCTTGTAGTTTGAAAGAACTAATTTGCCTTTCGCTAAATCGAAGCCCTTGGGTGCTTTGAAGCTGACACCGTCTTCGGTATATGAGTTGATTACGAGTAAGCGTTTGCCTTCGTAGTTTCTTTCATATACGTAAAGGTCTTTACTGCTCTTATAGTGCTCTTTATAATCACCGTAAATAACAATCTCGTTTTCTTTTCTGAATTTAAGAAGTGCACGGTAGAAGTTAAGAATACTGTCGGGGTCTTTTTCTGCAGCTTCAACGTTTATTTCCTTGTAGTTGGGGTTAACAAAGAACCAGGGCTCGTCTGCAGTTGTGAAACCTGCATTCTTCTCAGCGTTCCACTGTACGCAGGTTCTTGCGTTGTCGCGGGAAGCGTAGTTTGCGAGATTGAGTGCCTTTTCTGCACCAAGGAGTTTCTTTGCAACGCCGTAGTTGTTTATTGTAGAAACGTCAGTGTACTGGTCTATGCTTTCGAAAGGATAGTTTACCATACCGATTTCCTGACCCTGATAAATGAAGGGGGTACCGCTCTGGCAAATGTATGTAACTGCAAGCATCTTAGCACTCTCTACTCTGTACTTTGTGCTGCCGTAACGGTTGATTACACGAGGCTGGTCGTGGTTTTCCATATAAAGAGCGTTCCATGCCTTGCCGTATAAATCATTCTGCCATCTTGAGAAAACTTTTTTGAGCTTTTTGAGGTTGAATTTTGTTTTAAACCAGCTGTAGAAAAGGCAGTCTGCCGCCATATGTTCAAAGTGGAACATCATATTGAGATGCTGGTTAGGACCTTCTGTGATATGCTTCAGGGCGTTCTTTGTAGTCATCATAGGTGCTTCGCCGACTGTCATACAGTCATATTTTGAAAGAACGTCATTTTTGAATTCAAGCAAATACTCGTCAAGATGAGGACCGTGCATATATTTTTCAATACCTGTTGCAACGGGGAACCAGTAGGGGCTTGAAGGTAAGCCTTCTTTTTTGGAGATAAAGGTGATAACGTCTTCGCGGAATCCGTCAACACCCATATCAAGCCAGAATTTCATAATATCCTTAACTTCCTGACGAACTTCGGGGTTATCCATATTAAGGTCGGGCTGTTCGATTGCGAAAAGGTGAAGGTAATATTCGTCAAGCTTCTCGTTGTATTCCCAGGCGGGACCTGCGAATGTTGACATCCAGTTGTTGGGACGGCGTTTGCCTTTACCTTTGTACCAATGGTAATAGTTGTGGTATTTGCTTGTGGGGTCTTCAATACTCTTTTTAAACCATTCGTGCTGGTCGGAAGTATGGTTTACAACCAAGTCCATAATAACTCTGAGGCCTCTTTCGTGAGCACCGTCAAGAACGAGCTTGAAATCCTCCATGGTACCGTATTCGGGCTGAATACTACGATAATCAGCTATATCGTAACCGTAGTCCTTCTGGGGTGATTTGTAAAGAGGGGAGAACCAGATTGCGTCAACACCAAGACTCTTGATGTAATCAAGCTTTGATAAAACACCTTTAAGGTCGCCGATACCGTCGCCGTTACCATCGCAGAAAGAACGTGGCCAGACTTGGTATACCGACATTTCTTTGTACCAGGATTTTTGCATAATAAAAACCTCGCTTTATTTTCTGTTACATTGAGTTTATCATATTAATTTTAAAAATACAATATTTATATTTATCAATATTTGGGATAATGAATACGTGATATGTCAGGTTTCTTGCAAAAAATTAACGAATTAGTCAAAAATTGGTATGTACTTTTCTGTTTTTATATTGTATAATTAGTTGATAAATAATTCACGTTACGTGAGGTACATATATGAATAAAACAACAATAATAATTATTGCCCTGGCTTTTGTGATATTGTTGACGGCTGTAATCGGCGTGGTTGGGTTCATAACTTCGTCTGACGAATCACCCTTCGGTGATGGTAAAACATCAGAATCCGCTTACTCTCTTCAGCCTACGACAACCTACGCTGTTCCTACAGCTACGGAATCATGGATTGACCTTAATATGATTGCAAGTAATCTTGCAACCGCGACGGACTCGGATACTGATACAAGCTTGACTTCCGGTACTCTTGCACCCATCGTTATAGGTTCAATGCCAAATAATCAACCCTTGACTACAATAGTCTATATCGACCAGAACGGCAATATTGTCGATATGAATCAGATTAATCAGAATAAAACAACTACCCAGATGGATAACACAATCGCTTTTGACGAAACTCAACCTACAACAGGTGAGGATACTTCATTCAGCGAATATGAAATAAATTCGAACGGTGTTATTACCCGTTATCTCGGAACAAGTAAAACCCTTTTTATTCCTGAGAATATTCAAGGTGTAACAGTTACCGGCATTGGTAGCAGATGTTTTGAAGGTTCTTCCATTACTGCTGTCCAGATTCCCAAAACCGTAAAAAATGTCGGCGCCGCCGCTTTTAAGGATTGTAAAAAGCTTGTCACTGTTAACTTTGTGGACCCGTCCGTAGACGTTGTAATAGAGAATTCTGCTTTTAAGGGTTGCTCAAGCCTGAAATCAATAAAGCTGCCTATTACAAGCAGTATCGGTATGTCGGCATTTGAAAGCTGTACCTCGCTTAAGGAAATTGATATTAAAGCAGGTACTAAAAATATAGGTCAGTATTGTTTCGCATTTTGTTCTTCGTTAACGAGCATTACAATCCGTGATGAGGAAACAAAATTCAACGGTATTACAACTTTCCAGGCTCATAACGAAGCGTTAATTGTTCACTGTGCTCCCGATTCTAATGTTGAATTTCAGCTTAAAGGCTACGGATTAAATACTGCACCCATATCAGGCTGAGAAGTTTAAAATGTAAAAAGTGTTTTTCATCTTACATATAGGATGAAAAACACTTTTTGTTATGCTGTTACATTTTTTAACCGTCGGACAAATTATGTATATACTGTAATGACGGTTTGTTTAAAAATTACCGTCCATATGATTATTTTCCATTGGCTTGGCAAAAATAAGAATGTAAATTTCATATGGGAGAGTGATACCTTGGATATCAGAAGAGGGGATATTTATTATGCCGATCTGAGTCCTGTTGTGGGTTCGGAGCAAGGTGGAATACGTCCGGTACTTATAGTTCAGAATAATGTTGGGAATAAATACAGTCCCACAGTAATAGCGGCAGCTATAACCAGCCAACAATTCAAAACGAAATTACCTACTCATATAAGTGTGGATGCTGCTGTTTGCGGTTTGTCCAAAGATTCCGTAGTACTGCTTGAACAGTTAAGAACCTTGGATAAAAAGCGTTTACGTGAGAAAATGGGCAATCTGCCGGAAAATGATATGGATAGAATAAATGATGCCTTATCTGTCAGTGTAGGGTTGGATAGGTGATTCCTTTTACCCTAATCGCCATTCATCGGCGTTGAAAATTGCCGGAATAAACACAGTCTTTTTTGTTTTGCGGTATACTATATGGAAGACGTCGCCTTCTTTTGTTTTTTCATAGAATTCTTTTGAAGTAGGGTGACCGTAATAGGAAGAATCACCGGGGATTACGTCAAAATATAAAAAGTAAGTAGGGTCATCGCCGCTGTTGTCGATACGCTTTGCTAAACACTCCTTGGTTGCTACCGAATAATTTATAGTAGTGTTGAGACTGGAGAAAAATCTTATAATACGCTGTATTATGCCTATAACGGTAAAAAGGATAATAATTACTATGCCCGGATGTCCTATTGCCGCAACTGCGATGATTTCAATTATTAATACAATAAACCAGACTATCAGAAAAATACCAAGCTTACCTGTTCCGATATGTTTTTTTATTGTTTTGGAAGTGAGAAGTTTTTTTTCGCTTTCCGGTTTTGTAGGTGCAGGTGCTTTCTCTTGAACATTGTTTTTGATAACATCATTCTGGGGTTTCTTGCCGCATGTACCACAGAATTTGGCATTCACGTCAAGCTTTGCGCCACATTCACAAAGCTTATCCGGTTCGGATTTTATGTTTTCTTTTACCTCATTGGTACTTGGTGCAGTCTTTACAGGGGAGGCACATTTGCCGCAAAACTTATCGTTTTCGTTTATTTTTGCACCGCACTTACCGCAAAAAAGTTGACTCATAACAGACTCCTTGGAATTTTTAAATATACCCGATTATTATAAACTACCATAAAAAATATTTCAATCATATTAGAACAAAATATGCGTAAAAGTGTTCTTATAAAAATGTAAGAATAGTCAATTATCGTGTAACGTTATAAAGTTCGGCGGTGAGCCGGACTTTTATTTTTATCGACACACACTCCCTAATCTTGACAAGAATCTAAATGTGGTGTATTATGAAGAATACTGAATTACTCTTTTGGAGGATACATATTATGTTTAAAAGATTTTTCACATCAGAATCCGTAACTGAAGGACATCCCGATAAGGTTTGCGACCAGGTTTCGGACGCTGTTCTTGATGCTATGCTCGAACAAGACAAGTATTCACGTGTTGCATGTGAGACAACTTGTACAACCGGTATGGTTATGGTAATGGGTGAAATTACTACTAAAGCACAGGTGGATATTCCCGCTATCGTACGTAAGGTAGTTTGCGATATAGGCTTCGACAATCCTGAATGTGGTTTTGACGGCAACAGCTGTGCTGTTTTTACAACTCTTGACAAACAGTCACCCGACATTGCTATGGGTGTCGATAAGTCATTCGAGCTTAAGGGCGGCGAAGAGGATACATACAATCTCCACGGTGCAGGCGACCAGGGTATGATGTTCGGCTTTGCCTGTAACGATACCGAAGAGCTTATGCCGTTACCCATTTCTCTTGCTCACAAGCTTTCATTGCGCCTTACAGAAGTAAGAAAGAACGGCACATTGAGCTATCTTCGTCCTGACGGTAAGAGCCAGGTAACTATCGAATATGACGATGACGATAAACCCGTAAGAGTAGAAGCTGTTGTAGTTTCTTCTCAGCATGATCCCATTGATATCGAGATTCTTCGTAAGGATATTATCGAACACGTAATTAAGCCCATAATTCCCGAAAAATATCTTGACGAGAATACAAAACTCTACGTTAATCCCACCGGAAACTTCGTTGTAGGTGGTCCTGTTGGCGATAGCGGTCTTACAGGCAGAAAGATTATTGTTGATACATACGGCGGCTATTCACGTCACGGCGGCGGTGCTTTCTCCGGTAAAGATCCCACAAAGGTTGACAGAAGTGCAGCATATGCCGCAAGATATGTCGCTAAAAATATTGTTGCAGCCGGTCTTGCTGACAAGTGCGAGCTTCAGCTTGCATACGCAATAGGCGTTGCACGTCCTCTCTCTGTACGTGTAGATACATTTGGTACAGGTAAAATCGCGGACGCAAAACTTGAGGAGCTTGTTGATAAGTATTTCGACCTTCGTCCCGCAGCAATTATAGAGAAGCTTGATTTAAGAAAGCCCCAGTACAGACAGCTTGCAGCATACGGTCATATGGGTAGAATCGATCTGGATGTTGCTTGGGAAAAGACTGATATGGCTGAGACACTCAAAGAGGCAGTAGCTAATCTTTAATGGCAGATAAACAGAATATTCATTCGGGCCATCGTAAACGCGTTAAGGCGAAGGTGGTTGAACACGGGTATTATCATCTGGAGGACCACAGGCTTCTTGAATTACTTTTGTTTTATTCAATTCCGCAAGCGGACACAAATGAGATTGCACATAGACTCATAAACGAGTTCGGTTCATTGCAGAATGTTTTTAAAGCCGACGTGTCAAGACTTTGTAAAGTCAAGGGTGTCGGTGAAAATACCGCAGTCCTTATAGGGGCAATAGGAGAAACGTTAAAGCGTACTTCAAAAGTGGATGTTGATAGAAGGCGTTCGCTCAAAGATTCCGATTCCCTTATGGAAACAGTTTCTTCCAATTTCAAAGGCGAAAAGAACGAAAAGGTAATGATATTTTGTCTTGACGGAGCCCACAGATTAAAAAAGAGCGTTACAATATGCGAGGGTACACAGAATGAGTCCTTTATTGATGTGCGCAAGGCTGTGCAGGTGGCTATGGATTGTGAAGCTGTATCTGCATTTATAGCCCACAATCACCCGGAAAGTAATTGTGAGCCCTCTGCCAGCGATATTGATTCAACCCGCGCGCTGTGTGTTATGTTCAGAAAACTCGGGTTCAGTCTTATTGACCATATTATAGTAGGCAGTGACGGCGGTATATATTCTATGAGAAGTGACCCTATGTTTGCGCAGATGTTCTATTGATAAAAAAAGAATCTCACTATTTTGGGTGAGAGTATAAAACTTGTAAAATCGGCACACAATGCACTTGGCAATGTGTGCCGCGTTTTTTTTATTCCTACGGAACTATAATACAGCGTCATAGTGTAAAAGGTGGTTTCGGTTGAACCCATCATTACAGAAGCACATCGACCTATAAAACTGTCGGGACCGTAATCCTTCAAAATATTTTCAAACATACCTACTGAGCCACTTCCGGAAATAGGTGATAAAATAGCCAACGGCGTAACCTCTTTTGAAATACCTAAAAAATTCGTTATGGGTGATACCAATGAACATAAAACCTCAAGTCCGCCGGAGGCTTTTAATAATTCAATGGCAAAGATGAGACCGATAAGAGAGGGTGTAATGCTTAAAACTATTCTGAAACCGTTTTTTGCTCCTGAAAGAAATTCGTTGAAAACATCTATACCTTTAAATGCTCCGTACAAAACCATAATAACCACTATGGATGGAATAATAAAATTACTGATTTGGGTCATTTGAACACCTTTTTCAAAATAGTTGTCATAAAAAGTCCGCAACATAACGCGGCTATTGAAGTGCATAGGGCGGGCAATATTATTTCAGTGGGTGAGGTACTGCCGTGTTCTTGCCTTAGTAAAGCGACAGTAGTTGACATCAGATGAAGGGATGCGGTGTTGATAACAACAAAACGCACCATGTTATCATCCGCAGTTGCAGAGTTTTGGTTTAATTCATTTAATCGCTTCATGGCTTTTAACCCCAATGGAGTTGCGGCATTATCTAATCCCAGAATATTGGCGGTCATATTCATTGAAATCGCTTCTCGCGCTTCTTCATCTTTTAAGGTGGGAAAGAGCAGTTTCAGTAACGGCGATAACAATTTTGCCAATTTTTTTGTTAAACCGCTTTTCTCGGCAATCTGAATAAGTCCGTTCCAAAGACATATAATTCCCAATAGCTTTATAGCTAAGGATATTGCACTTGTTCCACTGCCTATTACAGCGGAAGAAAGTGAAGCCATATTTCCCGTTGCAATGGCACAAAAGAAGGAAAACACAATTATTAAAGGCCAGATATAGCTCATCATAGTCCCATTAATCACCCCGATACAGGCGTTTACTCAAGAAATTACTTGACTAAATCACAAGATGTTGTATAATATATTAGATAAAATCCCTAAATTTGGTGTTTTTCCGAAAGGATAGATAAGTAAATGGCGAAAACAAATACACAAACCCCCAAAGAATACGGAAACGACAGTATTAAAAAGCTGAAAGGTGCCGACAGAGTACGTAAGCGTCCTGCGGTTATTTTCGGCTCTGACGGTCTTGAGGGTTGCGAACATTCGGTATTTGAAATTATTTCAAACTCCATTGACGAAGCACGTGAAGGTCACGGTAAAAAAATCGTTGTTACACGATTTTTGGATAATTCAGTAGAGGTGCAGGACTTCGGACGAGGTATACCCGTAGATTATAATAACCGGGAAAAATGCTATAACTGGGAACTTGTTTTCTGTGATTTGTACGCCGGTGGCAAGTATGACACCAATGACGGTGGCAGTTACGAGTATTCTCTCGGACTTAACGGACTCGGTCTTTGTGCTACGCAGTACGCTTCTGAATATATGGAGGCGGAAATTCATACAGGTGGTTATTGCTACGAGCTGAAGTTCAAAGCCGGTAAAATTAACGGCGAAATGAAAAAAACACCTTATGATAAAAAAGACACAGGCTCACGTATAAAATGGCGTCCGGATATGAAGGTCTTTACAGATATTAATATTCCTCTTGAATTTTATCAGGATACGCTTAAAAGACAGTCTGTCGTAAACTCAGGCATAAAGTTTATTCTTAAGAATCAGTTGACCGAAACGAAGTTCGAAACGTTTGAATATATGTATGAAAACGGTATAGTTGACTACGTGAACGAGTTTGTGGGCGACGACGGTTTAACTAGTGTTCAGTTCTGGCAGGCTGACCGTAAGGGTCGTGACCGTGAGGACAAGCCCGAGTACAAGCTCAAGATGAATATGGCACTTTGTTTTTCAAATAAAAAACAGCTTAAAGAGTATTATCATAACTCCAGCTTCCTTGAGCATGGTGGTGCTCCTGAAAAAGCCGCCAAAAGCGCATTTGTAGCTCAGATTGACGCGTATCTCAAGCAGAATAGTAAGTATCTGAAAACTGACGCTAAAATCAGTTTTCAGGATGTTGAGGATTGCTTGGTTCTTGTTGTTTCTTCTTTCTCAACTCAGACTTCGTATGAGAACCAGACAAAGAAAGCTATAACCAACAAGTTCATTCAGGAAGCAATGACTGATTTCATAAAGCATCAGCTTGAAATTTATTTTATTGAGAATAAACTCGATGCTGATAAGCTTTGTGAGCAGGTTCTTATTAATATGCGTTCCAGGGTTAAAGCAGAAACTACGAGACTTAACCTGAAAAAGACTCTTGCTACATCTAATGATATGACAAGCAGAGTTGAAAAATTCGTTGATTGTCGAAGTAAAGACAAGAATGAGAGAGAAATTTTCATAGTGGAAGGTGACTCGGCTCTCGGTGCTTGTAAGCAAGCCCGCGACTCTGCTTTCCAGGCGGTTATTCCTGTCAGGGGTAAAATATTGAATTGCCTTAAATGTGACTATAACCGTATTTTTAAAAGCGACATTATAGTTGACCTTATTAAAGTGCTCGGATGCGGTGTTGAGGTTTCCTCGAAATCAAATAAAGAGCTTTCGTTGTTTAATCTTGATAACCTTCGTTGGAATAAAGTTATTATTTGTACCGACGCGGACGTTGACGGATTCCATATCCGTACACTGATTCTCACGATGATATACCGTCTTATGCCCACGCTTATCCGTGAAGGAAAGGTGTTCATTGCTGAATCACCGCTTTATGAAATTACATCTAAAGGCGAGACTTGGTTTGCGTATACGGAAAAAGAGAAGGTCGATGCCCTTGAACAAATTGGTAATGCAAAGTATACAATCCAGCGTTCAAAGGGTCTTGGTGAAAACGATGCCGATATGATGTGGCTTACCACCATGAATCCCAAAACCCGACGACTCATAAAGGTTGAGCCTGATGATATGGAAGATTTAGTAGCTGAAAAGTTTGAACTTTTCCTCGGCGATAATCTTCAGGACAGAAAAGAATATATCGCAGAAAACGGTCATCTCTATCTTGACCTTGCGGATATATCTTAATAGGAGATAATTATGGCAAGAAAGAAAAAAGAAAATCCTGCAATAATTAAAGAAGATGAAGTTAAGGCAAATATTATAGGCGCAGGTGAAGTTGTAACACAGCAAATCACAGGCACCCTTGAAACAAACTTTATGCCTTATGCAATGAGCGTTATCGTTTCCAGAGCTATTCCGGAGATTGATGGCTTTAAGCCGTCGCACCGTAAACTCCTTTATACGATGTATAAAATGGGTCTTATAAACGGCGGAAGAATAAAATCCGCCAATATCGTGGGTAGAACCATGCAGCTCAATCCACACGGTGATGCGGCGATTTATGAAACAATGGTTCGTCTTTCAAAGGGTAACGAAACATTGCTTCATCCTTATATCGACAGTAAGGGTAACTTCGGTAAAGCGTATTCTAAAAATATGGTTTACGCCGCCGCACGTTACACTGAGGCGAAGCTCGAAAGCATTTGTTCGGAGCTTTTCGGGGATATTGATAAAGATACCGTTGATTTTGTGGATAACTATGACAGTACAATGAAGGAGCCTACGCTTCTTCCTGTTTCATTCCCCAGCGTTCTTGTTAATATGAACAGCGGTATTGCCGTTGGTATGGCAAGTAATATATGTTCTTTCAACCTTCGCGAACTCTGTGAAACAACAATAGGTCTTGTTAAAAATCCTGATTTTGATGTTTTTGAAACACTAAAAGCTCCTGATTTCATTGGCGGCGGTCAGATTGTTTATGACAGAGCAGCCCTTGAAGAGGTTTATAATACCGGTAGGGGCTCAATTAAAATCAGAGCAAGATATTCTTACGATAAATCTAATAACTGTATAGATATTACGGAGATTCCTGCTACAACAACCTGCGAAGCGATTATTGAAAAGATAATAGAAAAAGTTAAAGCGGGTTCTATTAAAGAAATCAGCGATATCCGTGATGAAACAGATAAGTCCGGTCTTAAGATAACCATTGACCTTAAACGCGGAACTGACGCCGAAAAGCTTATGAAGCGTCTTTATAAAATGACACCGCTCGAAGATTCATTCAGCGCAAACTTCAATATCCTTGTTGCGGGTGTTCCGAAGGTTATGGGCGTTGCTGAAATACTTAATGAGTGGATAGCATTCCGTACCGAGTGCGTCAGAAGGAGAGTTTATTACGATTTAAGTAAGGCGAAAGAAAAGCTCCATCTTCTTTTAGGTCTTAAAAAGATACTTCTCGATATTGATAAGGCTATTAAAATAGTTCGTGAAACAGAAGAGGAATCCGAGGTTGTTCCAAACCTTATGATTGGATTCGGTATTGATGAAATTCAGGCGGAATATGTAGCTGAAATCAAACTTCGTCACCTTAACAGAGAATATATCCTTAAAAGACTTGCTGATGTAGATGATTTGAAAAAGAGTATTGAGGATATGGAAGATATCCTTAACAGTAAATCGAGAATTAAAAAGATTATTGTTGAAGAGCTCACGAAGATTGCCCAGAAATACGGGAAGGACAGAAAGAGTGAAATCGTATACGATAGCGATGAAGATGATGTGATTGTTGATGATGTACCCGACTATGAGGCAAATCTCTTCTTTACCCGTGACGGTTACTTTAAAAAGATTACGCCTCTTTCATTGCGTATGGGCGGCGAGCAGAAGCTGAAAGAAAATGACGAAATGATAGCCGCAGTTAATTCTAAAAACTCGGCTGAGCTTCTTTTCTTTACTGATTGCTGTCAGGTTTATAAATCCAAGGCCAGTGAGTTTGATGATACGAAGGCGAGTGCCCTCGGCGATTTCGTTCCCTCAAAGCTTGGTTTTGATAAAGATGAAAAACCGGTTTATATGGCGGTTACTACGGATTATAAAGGTTATATGCTTTTCTTCTTTGAAAACGGTAAAGTTGCAAAGGTAAGTATGAATTCTTATGAAACAAAGACGAACCGTAAAAAGCTTATAAAAGCATACAGCGATAAATCACCGTTGGTTGCAGCACTTTATATTCCCGAAGAAACAGAGGTCGTTATTACGTCAACTGCCGGCAGACATCTTCTTGTGAACACAGGCGCGATTTCTGCCAAAACAACAAAGGATACTGCGGGTGTTAATGTTATGACACTCAAAAAGTATCATAAGCTTCAGAGCGTAAGGTTCTATAAAGAAGGGGAGTTCGTGAAACCCCACCGTTACAGAACAAAGACTCTTCCTGCCGCAGGTGCAACACTCAGTGCGGATGATACCGCAGAACAGTTGACTTTGGAGTAAAAATAAATAAAAAAACGCCTGTTCCCGAGAGGGGACAGGCGCAGCGAATAAAAGGGTATCGGTAAAAAGCCATAGGGCTGTATAACACATAATCTCGATACATTTGCAAACGCTTTAAAGGTTTTATTCGCTGAAAGTATTTTGTCCTGTAAATACGAAAATAAACATATAAAAAATTTTTTTAAAAAAGTGAAAAAAAGACTTGCTTTTTTTTAAACACTGTGTTATTATATTCGGGCGTTGTGAATATAACGAGTTCCGGATTGAAAGGAAAGTAATATATGGATACATTTGAAGTATATCATTATATAATTGGTGCTGTACTTATCATATCTTCAATAGTTATTGTTGTTACTGTTATGCTTCAGCAGAGTCAGCAACAGGGTCTTTCCGGTGCTATTGCCGGTGGCTCGGATACATTCTTTGATAAGAACAAGGGTCGTACAATAGAATCAAAACTCGCAAAAATCACAAAGATTGTTGCAGGTGTGTTCTTTGTTATCTCTCTTGCATCATTTATTCTCTTTGCATTTTTAAATTAACCCTGATTCTCAGGGTTTCATATGAGTTATTAGCTCAGTAGGCAGAGCACCTGCCTTTTAAGCAGGGTGTCCGGGGTTCGAATCCCCGATAACTCACCAAAAGAACAACTACACTTTCGGTGTAGTTGTTCTTTTTTGTAAGAATATTATAAAAGGGGATTCGAACCCCACTCGCCGAAGGCGAACAAAATCGGGTGTTGCGTAGCAACGATGGGCAGGGCCCATCGAATCCCCGATAACTCACCAAAAGAACAACTACACTTTCGGTGTAGTTGTTCTTTTTTCTTTTTTCTTTTTTCTTTTTTCTTTTCTTTTCTTCAATTTAATGACTCTGATATCAATTATTATTCTTTTCGGGTTCTCTCTCCAAATAACTGAACATCAACGTTCCCAAAAGACCGACAACGGCGACACTTTTTGTGACCTCCAGTAAATCATCACATATAAGTAATAATTCATAGTGGAAGGGCGAGTGTGTTGCCGTATATGCATAGACGGACATCAGTATTAATGTTATAACGCAGATAAGTGTTATTCTGATTATCAGTTTTGTGTTGCTACCTAAAGAACGGTAAAAAGTTTTTACGTTTTTTATTTTGTTTATCATAGTAATCACCATATCACAATTATAATATAACTTATAGTATCAATCAATGGAAATTGAAACCACACAAAATGTTGTAAATGTCTTGAATTGGTGCCCTATGTTTGGTATAATATCGTCGATATTTAAATTAATAAGGGGTGCACCTTTATGAAATGTCCGTTTTGTAGTTTTGAAGAAAGTAAAGTTATTGACTCAAGACCTACCGATGAGGGTGAACGTATCCGTCGTCGCAGAGAATGTATGAGTTGCGGAAAACGTTTTACAACTTATGAAATTGTCGAGAGTGTGCCTATTATCGTTGTTAAAAAGGATAAATCGCGCGAAGTTTTTGACCGCGATAAGCTTTTTAACGGTATGATGCGTGCGTGCGAAAAACGGCCTGTATCTGTTGAGGTTATTGAAAAAGCCGTAGATGAAATAGAGGCAGAGCTTCAGAACTCCCTTGACAGAGAGGTAACCTCCGTAAAAATCGGCGAGCACGTTATGGATAAGCTCAAAGATATCGATGAGGTAGCCTATGTTCGCTTTGCGTCTGTTTACCGTCAGTTTAAAGATATCAATACTTTTATGAACGAACTTAAAAAACTTCTTATTGAGGATTAAAATATAAGGCTGCCGTTGGCAGCCTTTAATGGTTTATAAATATGTCGAGTTTTATTTGTCCATTGTGCAAAAAGCAATTAAAAATTATAAATAAATCCTACGTTTGCGAGGATAATCATTGTTTCGATATTTCCAAGGACGGTTATGTGAATCTTTTGATGTCGCAACAGTCTTCCCTTAAACGTCACGGTGATGACAAGCTTATGGTTCGTTCCCGCCGTGATTTTCTTGAAAAAGGTTATTATGAGAAACTGAGGTCAGGTATTTGCGAAGCTGTAAATTCCCGCGTAACAGAAAAGGGTGTTTTGGTGGACGTAGGTTGCGGCGAAGGGTATTATACGGGGGCTTTATCTCCGGATGGCCGTTATGAGGTTTTGGGGATTGATATTTCAAAGGATGCTTTGAAATATGCGGCTAAAGCCTTAAAAGAGTCAAGCTTTGCGGTTGCCAGTGCATTTTCATTGCCTTTTGCTGACAAGAGCGTTGACTGTGTTTTAAGTGTTTTTGCTCCGTCTGCATATGAAGAGTTTTCGAGAGTTTTAACGGATGGCGGTGTTCTTATAAAAGCTGTACCGTTAGAGGACCATCTTTGGGAGCTGAAATGTGCTCTGTACGATAAGCCTTATAAAAATAAACCTGAGATAAGAGATGAGGCGCTTTTTGAACTTGTCTCGTCGAATGAAATAAAGTATAAAATAAGCCTCACTGATAGTGATGATATTATGAACCTGTTTAGAATGACGCCGTATTATTATAAAACAGGACGAAAAGAAACACAAAAATTAACCGAACTCAATGAACTTGAAACAACGGTTCATTTTGCTGTCGAAATTTACGAAAAGAGGTAAGAGTATGTTTGAAAATAATTGGGAGTCATTGAATTCGCGAAAAGTACCTGAATGGTTTGGTAAAGCGAAATTTGGTATTTTTATACATTGGGGGCTTTATAGTGTGCCTGCTTACGCTCCTATAAAGGATTATGCAGAATGGTATGGTTACTCCTGTAATAAGGAGGTTTGTGAAACCGAAGCCCAGGAGAAATACAAAGCGTTCCATAAAGAACACTATAACTCAAGACCGTATTATGATTTTGTTAATGATTTTACCGGACATCGCTTTGATGCGAAAAAATGGGCAGACCTGTTCAAACGTGCCGGTGCCAGATACGTAAACTTTGTGTCCAAACACCATGACGGCTATTGCCTTTATGAAACCGAATATGCTCCGGGTCTTAACTCTATGGAGTGTGCGCCTAAACGCGACTTCCTTATGGAACTGAAAAATGCTTTGGAGGGTACAGGTGTACGTTTCGGTGTATATCATTCTGTATACGAATGGTGGCATCCTTATTATCTTGAGGATCCCGAAAAATATGCTCTCGAGCATCTTCATCCCATGCTTAAAGAGCTTGTTGAGAAATACCAGCCCAACACTCTTTTTACAGATGGTGAGTGGGAACAGACAAGTGATGTGTGGCATTCAACTGAATTTTTACAGTGGCTTTACAATGAGTCATCAGTTAAAGATTTTATCGTTCCTAATGACCGTTGGGGTAAAGAAACCCGTGGCAGAAAAGGTGGTAACTTTACAACTGAATACGGTATTATTGACGTGTATCTCGGTACTGAAAGACGTATTGAGGATGTTGAACTCGACAGACCTTTCGAGGAGTGTCGCGGTATAGGTCGTTCTTTCGGAATTAATAAAGAAGAAGGCTGTGAGAATTATCTTTCTGTAAAAGAGCTTCTCAGTATTCTTTGTGACCTTGTTTCTAAGGGTGGTAACTTCCTTCTCAATATAGGCCCCGATGCCGATGGTACAATTCCGCCTATTATGGAGGAGCGTCTTCTTGGTATGGGTAAGTGGCTTGAAGTTAACGGCGAAGCTATTTATGATAGCGAAGTTTATGCGAAAAAACATTCTGATGGTGTTTATTATACTCAGCGTGACGGCAATATTTATGCAATAACAGAACGTTTCCCTTCAAAAGAAACAGTTTTCCCGGAAATTGAATATTCTGCAGACTATAAAATAACACTTCTCGGAAGCGATGCTGATGTAGAGGTAATTAATCGTGACGGCAAGCTTGCCCTCAGAGCAGATATTTGTTCACCGGAAGACGTGGATTGCGAACATCTTTTTGTGTTTAGGTTGAGTTGATATGGGACATCCGATAAAACATTTTATAACAATAACGAAACACCGACACGTAGTTATCAGACATTGTCGTAAAGCCGGCATTTTTTGGCAGGGATTAAGGCACGACCTTTCTAAGTATTCACCAACTGAGTTTATTCCCGGTGCAAGATACTATGTTGGTACTCGTAGTCCCAATGAGGGTGAAAGGCAGGAAAAAGGGTTTTCTCTTGCGTGGATTCACCATAAAGGCAGAAATAAACATCATTTTGAGTATTGGACAGATTACAATACAAAATCAAAAGTTGTAGAGCCTGTAAAAATGCCTATGCGATACGTTGCGGAAATGTTTTGTGACCGTGTAGCGGCGGGCAAAATATATAATGGTGATAAATATACCGACCAATCACCCCTTGAATATTTTTTACGTGCTAAAGGAAGACGTGTGATTCATCCGGAAACTTCTGATTTACTGGAAAGCCTTTTGACCGAGCTTTCAGAAAAAGGCGAGGACTACACCTTTGCACATATTAAACAGCTTGTTCGCGATAATAAGGAATAACGGTAATTTATTGATGTTGTTTGTGTTAAACGTTTTTTAAATATTTGTAAACAATAGTTCGGTGCCGTTGTATATAGTTGTAATTTTTATAAAATTATGATAAAATTATTTAAATTAATATCCGAGTCGGAGGGCTTTATGAAAAAGATTACTATAGCAATTATTGCCATTTTAATGGCTTCGCTTGTTTTCGTTCTTAGCGGATGCGAAATCACCTTAGGCGGGGATAAGGATGAGAATTCTGAAACAGGGTCTCATACCGCTATTATAGAAATTACAGATGAGGCAGGTTCTATTATAGCTACTGAAACCGTCACTATTTCTGATGATGAAATTCAGCAGGGTAATAACTTCTTTGTGAAAGATACCGCTAACACTACAAAACCAAGCGGCGTTTCAAACAATCGTGTTCAGGAGGCTATAAAGAATAATACAACGACAACAGCCAATACTGAAAATAGCAAAGATGAAACTTCGAATACACCGGGCACTACCGGTTCAGGCAATGTCGCCACAACACCGAGGGATGCTATTATCCTTGAATCAACTCAGTATATGTTGATTGGTAGAGTTGAGAAGGATGGCGAGTCCATTCCTTATAAAATCGCGCGTAGCGGTGATAAGGTTGCTCTTTATACAATATACAACGAACAGCAAATTGGTTTTATAATTCTTGAGGATTCTATTCTGGCGCTTTCTGCTGATGAAAAAACATATCTCCAGGTATCCAAAGAGCTTATAAAAGAGAGCGCAACTGACGAAGAAATGCTCGAAACACTTAACGGAAGTGCTTTGGATAAAAACAGAGAGCTTATTTTGAAATCAAAACAGAAAGAAGATGGCGTTCTTTATGATGTTTACGCTTATGACACCGGCGAAAAGGATTATTTCATAGGCGATACTATTATAAAGTCTACTGCGTCTGACGGCAGTGTTCTCTATTATGATACTGTTTCTGCTGTTGTACCTTCTTCTGTGTTCACTCCGCCTGCAGATTACACTAAGCAGACATTAAACGAAGAAAATGTTTCGGATTTTGCTGAAATTATAGATACTACCGAAGCACATACACATGAAGATGAGTAAACAAAAAATAGCGCTGGTAACCGGTGGCGCAAAGGGAATCGGGGCTGCGATTTGCAGAGCTTTTGCCAAGGAGGGCTACTGCTTAGCGATAAATTATAACAGCTCCGAAGATTCCGCTAATGAGTTGAAAAAAGAACTGTCACAAATTACATCCGTTGAAATTTTTAAGGCTGATGTTTCTGATTCAGCTCAGGTAGAAAGAATGTTTACTGAAATTGAGGGTGTCTTCGGTGGCGTTGATATCCTTGTAAATAATGCAGGTATTGCGGAACAAAAGCTTTTTACAGATATAACGGATGAAATGTGGCAACGAATGATATCGGTAAATCTTACCGGCGCGTTTAACTGTTGCCGTAGAGCTTTGCCGCATATGATAGGCGAAAAGAACGGTACAATTATAAATATCGCGTCTATGTGGGGCGAGGTCGGAGCTTCAATGGAGGTCCATTACTCTGCCGCTAAAGCAGGGCTTATTGGTCTTACAAAAGCGCTTGCCAAAGAGGTGGGTCTTTCGGGTATTACCGTCAACGCAGTTTCTCCGGGCGTTATTATTACAGATATGATGTCCGGGTTTAGCGACGAAGACAAAAAAGTCTTGGCGGATGAAACACCGATGGGCGTTTTAGGAACTCCCGATGATGTTGCCGCAGCAGTTTGTTATCTTGCTAACGAGAACGCAAGATTTATAACCGGTCAGGTTATTTCGGTAAACGGTGGCTTTGTGATATAACAAAATGACTCTCATACTTCGGTATGAGAGTTTTATTTGTTTTTTATATAATAAATAGTAGCGATAAATATGTTTCTTTGTGTCTTTTAATAGTTGACAATAACGAGGGTGTGTGTTATATTTATAACAACCGATAGAGGTGCATTGTGCTATCAGTATCCGTAACGCGAAGGTTTGCCGAAACTGTTGCGGTGAAAGGAGCAGGTGCCGAAGACGATTCGTGGCAAAGGGTCGGTCTGGCAACATGGAATAATATCTGTGTTGTTGTCGCCAAACGGCGGAGAGCTATCTTACATAACCTTGAATATCGTAGTGTGTATTTTTGCGATATTTATATGTGTAGATAGTTGCTTTTCGGCAACTATTATTTTTTTGCGATACGCAAAGCAGGGAGAATTACTATGAAAAACACAGTATTCCGGGGCGTTGGTACAGCCCTCGTAACACCTATGAACGCAAACGGTGTTGATTACGAAACATTTGAAAGACTTATTGAATGGCAGATTGAAGAGGGTATAAACGCTCTTGTTATTGCTGGTACAAGTGGTGAAGGCTCAACACTTACCGACGAGGAACACAAAGAAGTTCTGCGTTTTGCAGTTGAAAAAGTAAATGGCAGAGTTCCTGTTATTGCAGGTACAGGCTCAAACGATACAGCTTACGCTATCGCTCTTACTAAGTATGCTTGTGAAGTTGGTTGTGACGCTATGCTTCTTGTTACACCTTATTATAACAAGGCAACACAGCGCGGTCTCATAGAGTCATTCAGAGCTATTGCCGATGCTTCAACAAAGCCCTGTATTCTTTATAACGTACCTTCAAGAACAGGTTGCAACTTAACACCTGCATCCTGCGCAATTCTTGCGGAGCATCCCAATATCGTAGGTATTAAAGAAGCAAGCGGGAATATTTCACAGATTGCAGAAATTGCAGCACTCACAAAGGGTAATTTCGATATTTACTCCGGTAATGATGACCAGATAGTTCCGCTTATGTCATTAGGCGGTAAAGGCGTTATTTCCGTTGTTTCCAATATTCTTCCTAAGAAGACTGTTGAAATCTGCGACAAATTCTTTGCAGGGGATATAGAGGGTAGCCGCGATTTACAGCTCCAGCTTCTTCCCTTAATTAATTCACTTTTCTGCGAAGTTAATCCTATTCCTGCAAAAGCCGCAGTAGCCGCAATGGGCTTCGGTGAAAATTATGTAAGACTTCCTCTTACAACAATGGAACCCGAAAATGAGGCTAAAATGCGTGAACTTATGAGAGAACAGGGCCTTGATGTATGATTTGCAGTAACCTTGAAATAAAAGACGGTGTTTTGTACTTCGGTGGCAGAAGTACCGTTGAATTAGCGGCAAAGTACGGTTCACCTATTTACGTGATGGATGAAGCCACAATACGCAAAAATTGTCGTAAATATACTGTCGCTATGAAAAAATATTTTGGTGACAACGCTAAAGCATTTTATGCAAGTAAAGCGTGTTGTTTTAAGAAAATATATAATATTGTTGAGTCAGAAGGCGTTTGCGTAGACGTTGTTTCACCGGGCGAAATATACACAGCCAAAAGCGCAGGCTTTGATATGACAAATGTGTGCTTTCACTCCAATAGTAAAAACGATTTTGATATCAATTTTGCTATGGATAACGGTGTGGGTTGTTTTGCGGTAGATAACCTTGAGGAGCTTGAAGCCGTAAATAAGTTCGCAGGGGAACGCGGCATAAAACAGAAAATTCTCTTTCGTGTTACGCCGGGTATCGATACGCATACTTATGAGGCAGTCAATACCGGCAAGGTCGATTCTAAATTCGGTTTTCCCATCGAAACCGGTGCGGCGCTGGAAATAACTAAAACCGCACTTGCTATGGAAAATATTGATTTAGCCGGTTTTCATTGTCACGTTGGCTCACAGTTGTTTGATTCTGATGTTTTCGTGCGCTCTGCTGAAATTATGCTCCAGTTTATTGCTGAGGTTAAAGCTGTAACCGGCTACGAGGCGCGTGAGCTTGATTTAGGTGGCGGTTACGGTGTAAGATATACCGAAAATGACCCTGAGATTAATATTGAGGATAATATTCGTCAAGTAGCAGAATATGTGAAAAAACTCTGTCTTGAGCTCAATATTAATGAACCCGCTATCAGAATGGAACCCGGCAGAAGCATTGTTGCCGATGCAGGTATCACTCTTTACAAAGTTGGCAATGTTAAACGTATTGAGGGTTATAAGAATTACGTTGCCATTGATGGCGGTATGGGTGATAATCCGAGATACGCTTTGTATGAGTCGGAGTACACTGTTGTTGCCGCTGATAAAGCTGATGAACCCTGTGATTTCCTCTGCGACCTTGTAGGACGTTTTTGCGAGAGTGGAGATATAATTCAACCGTGCGTAAAACTCCCCGAATCCGTTGCGAGAGGGGACCTTATCGCAGTACTTACAACCGGTGCTTACAACTACTCAATGGCTTCTAACTATAATCGCATACCTAAACTTCCTGTTATTATGATAAACGGTGACGAAGATTATATCGCGGTAAAAGGCGAAACATTTGAAGATTTAATAAGAAACGATATGTAAAAACACATCCCGAGAGCTATTCTCGGGATGTGTTTTATATATGGAGTTTTCATGAAACGTCAGATGGTGCGGCGGTTGTTGGTAGAGTTTCACGCTCCGTCGTCGGTTCTGAGTTTTTATTTTTGGCGGTTTGTATTTTTTGCTCCGCTATTTCTTCAAACCAATAATAAAAAGAGCTGGCATCGGAAAAATTCTTTTTTAAATCACCTATAATCGATGAATCCATTGGATAAATCTTATTTTTTTTGATTTTTATGATACCGGTTTTATCCTCAATGGGTGTATATAATCCTTTTTCTTCATCTACACATTTCAAAAAAAGCAGGCAATAATCATCTTCCTTAAAGTAATAACCATCTGTTATAACTGTAATTTTTTCACCAACGTATTTGTCGCAATTACAACTTATATACATTTCGGTGTAAACCTTGCCGTCTTGTTTGTAGGGTTCTTTTCCTCTAAGGTCGCACATTGCATAATAAGTCTCTCTTTCTACGCACTTTAAAATATTACGTTGCGCCACTATCATATAATCCGAGTTTTTTTGTAGCCAATCAACAGTATAGGTAGTTTTTGTTAGGTTAAGAACGAGTAAAATAGATATTGCAGAAAAAGCGAAAATTCCAATACATATAATAATTGTCTTTTTTTTCATAAAACCACCGCTAAATTTTATTTTTTTAGATTTTTTCCTATAAAAAATATGCCAACGAGCATTGTGCCAATAGATAAACCTAAAAATAAACCTGATAAAAAGTCCATGATATTCGACCCGGTAAAAAGTCTCGAAAGGGATAAAAGGGCGATCCCCATAACCACAATAAGAAAGGAGTAAATAAGTTTATTTTGTTTATCGAGTTCGTGAATTCTTCTGAGTAAAAACATTAGCTGTATATTGTTGGATTTTTCTTTGGGCTCTTTTTTTGCATCTTCGCCATCCATCAGCTCGGAAATTGTTATATCCAATTCATAACAAAGGCTTTCTATTACGCTGTAATCGGGCATACAGTTTCCGTTTTCCCATTTTGATACTGTTTTATTTGAAACATTGAGTCGTTCGGCTAATTGTGCCTGAGTAAGATTTTTTTCTTTTCTCTTTCGTGCGATATATTTACCGATTATTATTTGATTCACGTGCTTCACCTCTCTTACAAGTAAAATTTTAGTCTTTGGATGTAAATGATTACACCCCTTAAAAAGAGAATTTGGGTGGTTTCAGTTAATTTTATATTTTTAATATATCATATAGCAAGGAGATATTGCAATAATACAGTATAAGACAAGTGGACATTTATTTTTTCGCTTTTGCTGAATTACACATTAACAAAATAACGCTATAAAATTAAGCGGTTTACTACTCCATAAGGAGCGGTAAACCGCTTTTTGCATAAAATTGGTGATGCTTTTTTGTGCAATGCTACAAAGATAAAAAAATCCAAAAAAATTTGTGTAGTGTTTAAAAAATTTTGTCATATATAAATGAAACATAAAATTTAAAGGATGTTTTGGTAATAAAATGGGAGGTATTTCCAATGGTTGCTTAAACGCTGTATACGCTGTGGAATGAAAAATAAAGAAAAAGGAGAAAAGCTGTGAAAAAATCAATTAAAATTCTTTCGTTCTTTCTTGCAACGGTTATGTTTTTCGGTGTATTTTCTGCTGCAAACCCTGCTTTTTGCGGGCGGAGCCGTTCAAATCTATGCTGCCACAAGTGATTGGTCTTATTGGCGGACAAATTTTGACGATCCACGAGACCAGTGGGCTATCCAGTATGGTTGTTATCTGTGGGATATGGGGGCAGTATCATGAATAAGAGAATCTTTCTAAAAGCTGTACTTGATGGCTTGATTCAAAGTCTTATTTTGGCTTGTTTGGAGACCTTTTCAATATCTGTTTATGCTTCAAATCTATCTCTAGAACAACATCTGTTGATTGGGTCATCGAGTGCAGTTCTTTCTGCTGTCGTTTATGTCGTACTTACGCTAAAAGAGTCTAACAATAAGAAACTTGCGTGTTTTTCTTCGATTAGCATACTTTTTTTTATCCTAAGCATGGTGTCTATATTAGCTATTCGTTTGACATTTAGATTTAATTTTATGCCTTTGCGCGAAGTTAATAATGCGGATGGTATTTTGATTCTATTTATCATAGGATGTTATATCTTGGTTTCAATTATTCTAAGAATATGTGTTTTTGTTATATCGATTATTAAGAATATACATAGAAAACAATAAAAGGAATAATGGCAAATTTTTATACCAGCCAGCAAGCATCGCGTTTTGGGGACAAAAGGCGGTTTGTTGGGATAATCCCAATCCCCTAAAGATTTCAGGAATATTCCTGACTAGTCTGCGTTTGGGTGACCAAACGCGATGCTTGCTACCTGGTACCTACCCGGTACAACATCGCCAACGCTAACCCTATCCGCTATCGTGGGTATTACTATGATAACGATTTAGGTCTTTACTACTTACAGTCAAGGTACTACGATTCGCATACCGGTAGGTTTATTAATGCGGATGGCGTATTGAATGGTAATGGAGATATT
>JAZULQ010000055.1:0-13615 GCA_045603185.1 Acutalibacteraceae bacterium | reverse complement strand
TTTGAATATGAGTCCAATAAAATATCTAATTTTTCATTTTGTTTTTTTGCTTCCTCTAAAGATTTAGAAAGAGTATCTAAAATAGCGAAATGAAACAGTGAGTAAGACATTCCCTTTGAAAGAGGGGCACCATATCTTTTGGCAACCAAAGCGCAAGCAGTAAAAACCATTCTGTCATAATAATCATTTACACCAAACTTGTAATGTAAAAGATTGTTAATTTTCATGGTTGTAAGATAAATCTGTCGTGTGTCTATTTCAAAATCGTTAAACAATTCTTTGTAAAAACTTTTTGGTTGAAGCACATTCGTTACATCGTTTTTTTCTTTTTCATTTAAGAAAACTTTAGTGCTAATTCCATTATAAAGAATACCAACGACTTTAGAATATTTAGTGTTTGCAATTTTAATATTATCAAGAAGTTCCTTAATAACACTGGTTGCGCTGATATCTTTATCAGATGATTTTGTTTCCACAATAATAGCCACATCCGAACAATCGGTCGGTAGATACCAACCATCAGGTTTATGTGCACTACCCTTTCCTGTAAAACCGAGTTGACGAAAAGTTGTTAACTGACCAGTGCCTTGGTTAGCTTTGGGGTCCGCAACATCAAATTCTAATATTTGCTTTGCACCCTTATGAAATCCGTCTTTGTCTGTATAGCCATCTCTAACTTCATCTTCAGTTAAATCTCGTACTAATGCCATTCTATTCTTCCTCCCCAAACAGGTAATCTAAATTTTCATTTAATATTTTGCAAATTTTTTTACATAGGTCGAGTGATGGATTGCCTCCACCTTTTTCTATGCTTACTATTGTTTGTCGGGAGACTCCAACGGCTTTGGCAAGACCGTCTTGTGTTAAACCACATAAATCACGTGCGGCTTTAAATTTTCGCTTTTTATCCACCGTTGACATCTCCTTTCAATAATTCTGTTTTTATTCTATCAAAAACTTTAGCTTGTGTCAAATATATTTTACAAAATGTAAAATATATTTGACATTATAAAATGCAGAAAGCCAAGTATAAATTCCCTTTAATCACAAATACTAACAACATAATTTGAGTTTAAGGAGAATGATATATATGAAAGCAACAGGGATTGTGAGAAGAATCGATGATTTGGGAAGGGTTGTTATTCCTAAAGAAATCAGAAGGACACTTCGTATTCGTGAGGGAGACCCATTGGAAATTTTTACCGCCAGTGATGGTGAGGTTATTTTTAAAAAATACTCGCCCATGGGTGAGTTGTCGGAGTTTTCGGGTCAGTACTCGGATATTTTAAGCCGTACAGCTGATTTACCGGTTATTATAACCGACCGCGACCACGTTATTTCCGTTTCCGGTCTTCAGAAAAAAGATTATCTTGAACGTCACATTTCCAAAGAATTGGAAGAAATTATGGAAAACCGCGAAAAGTATATTAAAAGTCGTGAAAGCGACCGCCTCTACCCTATCAGTAATTGCGATATAGAGGCATTAACCGCATTTCCTATAATTTCCTCGGGTGATATCGGCGGATGCGTTATTTTCCTCAGCAACGGCGATTACACAAAGCTTACCGACACCGAAGTCAAGCTGGCTCAGGTTGCGGCAACATTCCTCGGAAAACAGATGGAAGAATAATAATTTTTCTATTATTCCGTCATTCCAAAATTAAATATTGAAGAAAACTGCTCCTTGTGATAGAATGAATGTGTATGGATATATTCATTTAAACAAGGAGTTTTTTATGGCATCACGTGATGAACGCACCGAGGATTTAGCTAAAAATTTAAAAATCTATGTGAGCGATGCGCACATTTTCACTTCCGACGCCATTGTTTTAGCCGACTTTTGTGCTCCGCGTCACAAGGATAAATGTTGTGACCTTGGCACCGGCAACGGTATCATACCCCTTTTATGGCTCAGGGATTTTCAACCCAAAGAAATTGTTGGAGTTGAACTGAGTGAAAGCGCCGTAAAGCTTTTAAATAAAACACTTTCACTTAACAAAATAGAAAATTCAATCACCCCGATTCATTGTGATTTAAGGGAATTAAAAGGCGTTTTACCTAATGAATATTACGATATTGTCAGCATTAATCCGCCATACAAAAAGCTGGGAACAGGCATAGTAAACGAAGGCGAAGATTACAAAAATGCACGTCACGAATTCACCTGCACGCTTGAAGACGCTTCTTGCGCCGCATCCAAGCTCTTGAAATTCGGCGGTAGATTCTGTATATGCCAACGCCCCGAAAGGTTGCCGGATATATTCGCTGCTATGCGAAAATTTAAAATTGAGCCCAAATCCATGCGAGAGGTTATACAACGCCCGGGAAAAGAACCGAGTCTTGTTCTTGTAGAGGGAAAAAAAGGCTCGGCAGCCGGATTCAGAATCAGCCCACCACTTATTCTTGAAGACGAAAACGGCAACTACACACCCGAAGCAGAAAAATTATTTTATTCATATAAATACAAGGAGTTGTTACATGATGAAGTATGATGTTGTTATTGTCGGCGCAGGTCCTGCGGGTATATTCACCGCACTTGAAATGCGCAGAAACGGCTCTGAAAAATCTATTCTGATAATTGAAAAAGGACAACCGGTTGAAAAGCGCAGTTGTCCTAAAGCCAAGACAAAACAATGTGTAAACTGCAAGCCCTACTGTCATATTACAACCGGTTTCTCCGGTGCAGGTGCATTCTCCGACGGTAAATTATCTTTAAGCTACGAGGTAGGCGGTGACCTCCCCACATTAATCGGTGAAGACTTCGCACAGGAACTAATAAACTACACCGACAAGATATACCTTGAATTCGGCGCTGACGAGCATATAGAAGGCATCAGCAACGATGACGAAGTAAAAGAAATCAGAAAGAATGCTATTCAGGCGGGTCTTAAGCTGGTTGACTGTCCCATTCGCCATCTCGGTACCGAAAAGGCTCAGACACTTTATCTTGAAATAGAAAATCATCTTCGTGACAACAATGTTGATATGATGTTCGGTTATGAATGTAACGACATTCTTATTGAAGACGGTGTTTGTAAGGGTGTTTTCATCAGCAAGGGTGACGACCGTCAGCAGATTGACGCCGAAAAAATTGTTGTTGCAACGGGCAGACGTGGTGCTGACTGGCTTGAAAAACTCTGTAACGAGCATGGTATTGAGCATCAGGCAGGCACCGTCGACATCGGTGTACGCGTTGAGGTAAGAAACGAGGTTATGGAAAAAGTAAACCGCGTTCTTTACGAATCAAAGCTTATCGGATATCCGAAGCCCTTTAAAAATAAGGTTCGTACATTCTGCCAGAACCCCGGTGGTTTTGTCAGCCAGGAAAACTACGACAACGACCTTGCCGTTGTCAACGGTCACTCATATAAAGAGAAAAAGTCCAACAACACAAACGTTGCTATTCTCTGCTCACATAATTTTAACCATCCCTTCAATCAACCTATTGAATACGCTCAAAAGGTTGGCGAACTGACTAATATGCTCGGTGCGGGTCACATACTTGTTCAGCGTTACGGTGACATTCTCGACGGTAAGAGAACATGGCAAAAAGAGCTTGCGCAATCTAACCTGCGTCCATCTTTGCCGGATGCCGTTGCCGGTGATATCACCGCGGCGATGCCTTACAGAGCAATGACAAATATCATTAACTTCATTCAGGCTGTTGACAAGGTTGTGCCCGGTTTTGCATCAACTGAAACCTTGCTTTACTCTCCTGAGCTCAAATTCTACAGTAATAAAATCAAAATGGATGAGCAGCTTAACACCAGTGTTAAAGGGCTCCACTGCCTCGGTGACTCCTCCGGTTGGACGAGAGGTCTTATGATGGCATCTGTTATGGGTGTTTTAATGGGCAGATATATTGCAGAAGAAAAATAATTTCAAAAAGCGAACTGTTCCAAAAACAGTTCGCTTTTACCATGTATATAATACAACCTGTGCAACATATTATTATGCTGAGGTGCGTATTATGGTTATGAAAATAGATATAAAAAAACTAATTAAAAATCTCATTATTCCTCTTGCGGTAGGAATTGTTGCCGGATTTTTAACACGTGACGGTGTAAAAGAATTTGCCATAACTGCAGAAAAGCCATTCTTTATGCCTCCCGGTTGGCTTTTTCCCATAGCGTGGACAATTTTATATACTTTAATGGGAATTTCGGCATATTTAATTGACGAAGCAACTCAACTTCATGATAAAAAGCTTGCATTTATTTTATACTACCTGCAACTGTTTTTTAACTTTGTCTGGAGCTTCATTTTCTTCAATGTGGGAAATTACCTGTTCGCATTCATATGGATTATTATACTTCTGGTGCTTATAATTGCCACAACAATTCAATTCAATAAAATCAACCCAAAAGCCGCATACCTTATGATTCCTTATATTCTATGGGTAGCTTTTGCGACGGTTTTAACCTTCAGCGTATATTTACTTAATTAAAAAATACCTTTTCCCCTTTTTGTGGGAAAAGGTATTTCTATTATTCTGAAAGGGTTTCCGTTTCCTCTTCGGAATCAGGTGTAACGGAAGAAACTCCGTTTATACTGAAAAGACTTGTCTCGTTATCGTAGTCAGAAGTCCATACAGCAATACTGTAATTTTCAAACAAATCGCCAACAGTGAGTGAGCTATTACCCATTTCGTCAGCCAATTCTTTCATTGAATAGGAGTCGAATTTACAGCGAACCATATTTAAGCTGTCGTACTCTGTAACAATAAATTTGTTTTTATAGCTGACTCCGCCACTTTCGAAACCGAAGCAAACGAAATTAGTGATAAAATCATTATTAAGCGACGTATATGAATTCACATCGTCATAATAAATATCAAGCCATATAAATTCATCGTTCTTTGTTAATTCGGCTTTTTTCACGCCCTGAACTGAATTTATAAGGTCAATAGTATAGTTTTCCGTCTCATTTTCCAAATGTGTACCAAGAATGGCTTTACCCAATACACCGCTTGTTTTTGACTGTAAACAAATATTGAAAGGTAAATCAAGCGCATTGTCATTGGTTACGGTCTTCTCGTCGGTTAGCGCAACAGCGTTAGCCAAGTCAACAATTTCCGTAAGTCTGTACACAGCGGTATTATTCTTTGTATCCAGCTTCAACTCACCAGGACAATTAAGTCGGGTTCCGTCGGCTGTATAGAAGCAAAATACAGGAATATAATCTGCATTGTTTGCATCAACTGCATTATGAGTAGCAAAAAGCGTCTCTTTATCACTGTATTTTGCGATGACACAAACATACTGCTCCGTTATTTCAACTTCGTATGACACAATATCTTTTGAATACAGATTTAAACTCTTTAATGTGTCAGGCTGTTCGGTTTCTTCAACGGTTGCTTCGTTTGTGGTACTCGCAACAGTTTCGGTTTCTTTTTTAGCGTCTGCTTTTTCTTTAATAGCAGAAGTAATGTTCACCACTCCGAAAAGGGCAACTGCTGCGGCTACAATTATAAAAACCAATAACAACGGATTTTTCTGGAGTTTATAGCTCAAACTTTTTTTCTTTGTATCAGCCATTGCTTTCTTCCTCCGTAACCTCATTGTTTTCGGATACTTTTTCACTCGCCTTGCGTTCTTTTTTGGCTTGTTTTTCCTCGGCTTTGTGTTCCTTTTTCTCCGCTTTTTCTATTGCCTTCTCGGCTTTTTCGGTGGCTTTCTGCTCTTTTTTCTCAGCCTTTTCTGTCGTTTTCTCCGCCTTTTCAGCAGCCTTCTGTTCTTTTTTCTCGGCTTTTTCTGTTGCCTTTTCAGCAGCTTTCTGTTCTTTTTTCTCAGCCTTTTCTGTTGCCTTATCGGCTTTTTCGGCAGATTTAACCTCTTTTTTCTCCGTCTTTTCTACCTTTTCAGCGGCTTTCTTGTCATTTTCAGCTGCTCTTTCTTCAGCTTTGCGTTCCTCTTTTTCTAAACGCTCCGCTTCCCTGCCCGCTTTATTTGCCGCTTTTTCTATTTCACGTTTAGCTTTACGCTCTTCACGAACCTCTTTTTTGGTGGGTTCCGGTGCAGGTGGTGTATCGGTAAGCTTCATAAAGTCGATTTTCGCCATTCGTGTTCTGGGAAGCGCATCAAGAATTGTTACGCGACTCGGTCTTGAAAATCTTTCAAGCTTACTGTCGCAATATTCTTTTATACATTTGCACACTTCGTCGGGATTATCAGTAGGCTGATTAAGCGATACAAATAACTTGATAATAGGCTTACTGTCAACATAACCCTGAACCGCGCACGCCTCGTTAATATAATCGAGCTTTAATACTTCACTTTCAATATCGTTAGGGTATACATTATAGCCGGAAATAACTATCATACGTTTTTTCCTTCCGGTGAAGAAAACAAATCCGTCTTCATCCATATATCCCAAGTCACCCGAGCATACCCAACGTCTGCCTTTTTTATCTACGTAAATGCCGTCATCTTCGCTATCATAATAACCTGCCATAACCGTAGAACCGGAAACAACAATTTCACCGATAGTATTGGGCGGAAGCTGTTTTTTGTTTTCATCCCAAATCTCTATGGTCATACCGTCAAGAGGTCTGCCGATAGAATTGGGTTTAAATGAACCAAAAATATTTGCAGCACAAACAGAGCTCACCTCGGTAAGACCGTAGCCACGGTAAAGTCTGCCCTTTGCACGCCATTTTTCCAGATAAGAGTTGAATGATTTTATGAAGGTTTCGCTTATATAATCTCCGCCTGCCCACAGCAAACGAAGCTTTGCAAGATGCGCGCCGTCAAAGCCTGAGGCATCGTGCATCTTTTTAAACATGGCAGGAACGCCGACAATATAAGTGATATTGTACTTCTTCATAAGCTTTATTGCTTTGTCCGCCGAGAAATTAGTCATAGGGATACAAGTGAAACCGGCACACATGCTAAAGTGCATTACTACACCTAACCCGAATGCGTGGAACAAGGGCAATACAACAAGTGAACATTCAGCGCCCGGAGCATGGGGCGAATCGAAAAAGCTTAATTTGTACGCTAATTCATTAAGGTTACTGCTTGTTAATTTAATTGTTTTGCTTTTGCCGGTAGTACCGCCACCATGAAGATAAACAGCGATATCCGAACCGTTATTTTCAACCTTGGGTGCGCGAAGATTCAGGTTACATATAGTGTGATATGAAGCCGTTGTTGAAGACGGTGTTTTAGATTTCACCTTAACCCTCTCATAAATCTTGAAGGCAGGTCTCATAATTGTAGACGCATAATCAGACGGTGAACAAATAATAACAGGTCTGTTGCGACGTCTCAGCATACTGACATATTTCTCCATAAGAATGTCAAGAACAAAAACTGCCTTTGAATGAGTGTTTTTGAGAATATCCTCAAGCACGTCGGGCGGAGTAAGCGGATGTACTATATTCGCAATAGCTCCTATACGGTTTATGGCATAAAAAGCCGCAAAACTCTGAACTGTATTAGGAAGGAAAATAGTTACAACATCGCCGCGCTTTATATTCTTGCTATCAAGATACCCGGCGATGGATTCTATATCATTAAAAAACTTCTTTCTGCTGACAAGGTTACCGAAGCTTTCGGCTACATCATATATACCGAAATCTTTTGTGCAATCGCGAAAGAACTCGTAACAATTTCTGTTTTCGGGTTTTATCATAAAAATAATTCCTTTCGAAAAACATTATATAAAACAACATAATCCAATTTATTTTATTATTTTCAGCACATCTTGTCAAGTTTATTAGATTAATTGCCATTTTTCTTAGTGGTTGTATGCTGTTTTTTCCACGTCAGCGGTGAAACATCATGATAACTTTTGAAGCTTCTTGAGAAATATTCCGAATCCGTAAAGCCGCATTTTTCAGCAATTTCATGAACAGAGTAAGAACCCTCAAGCAATAATTTTTCAGCAAGTCGCATACGTTTTTCTGTGACGTAATCCATAATGGTTATGCCGAACTCCTCTTTGAAATGTGTCGTAAGCGTAACCGTGCTACAGTGCAAATGATAGCTTAAATCCGACAAAGTAATCTTTTTGTCAATATTCTTTTTCACATAGTCCTTTATCATTTGGCCTATTGTTTGCTGAGCATCCGAAAGCATATTATTACTCTCTATATATTCCGCTAAGATACGTAACATCTGAGCACAAGCATCTAAACGTTCACGTGGATATCTCGGAACTTTCGCCACATATTTTCCGAGAAGTTCATTGTTCATTTCGGGAGCGATACTTAAAACAGCTTCCGTCGGAAAAGAGGGACACTCTGCATCCTCCGCTATACCCATACTTAAAAACAGATATGCCACTACGTCCTCCTTTTTCTTAATAGGAGCGATAGCTTCATAAATTCCAAAAGGACAAGTATATGTGACAAGTTGCTTACTCTCATTGACACTGCGCATCTGTATATTATCCGATGCAAGACATTTTTCAAGACACTTAGAGTGTTTGTGAATATATGTGCAGAATTCTGTTCCGGAGTGGCGGCGCACCAATACGCGGAAATCTCTGTCTACAATGGCAATATCCAACAACGTCATTTTATGGAAATTATCCAGTAATTCTTCAAGCTGGGGTAAATCCAATGCTCTCACCTCTTTTAACTTATAATATCACAAACACATAAAAAATCAAGCAAAATGAAAAATCAATAAGTATGAATTTGTTTTTTACTGTTTTTTTATCGATTTTACATATTTGGTTATTGATATATCATTCAGTAAAGCTAATTAAGGTGATACAATGTTGTTGTAAGAAAACTCTACAAAAGGAGATTTGAATATGGAAAAGAAATTAGTTTTCGGTGCTATCGGTCTTAAGTTTGGTAATGCCCATCTTGAGGGTGCCCTCGCTTACGGTGCAGAGGTTGCGGCAATTTGTGACTGCGACGAAGAAACTCTCAGAAAATCAGGCGAAAAATACAATATTCCTCAGGAAAAATGGACAACTGATTATCACGATATTCTCAATAATCCCGAAATCAATATGGTTTCAATCGCCATCCCCGACCAGCAACACAGAAAAGTTGCTTGTGAAATGCTTGCGGCAGGCAAACACGTTTTATGTGAAAAGCCCCTTGCTTTAACACGCGAGGATATTGAAGCAATGGTACAGGCTACTGAAAAATCAAGTGCAAAATTCATGGTTGGTCAGATTTGCCGTTTCACTCCTGCATTTGCAAAAGCAAAGGAAATCATCCAATCAGGTCAAATCGGCGAGCTTTATTTTGTTGAATCCGAATACGCTCACGATTATATGAACATTGTTAAGAATGCGCAGATATGGCGTGCTGACCCCAAGCGTCACGGTGTTATCGGTGGCGGTTGTCACGCAGTTGACCTTCTTCGTTGGCTTGCAGGTGACCCGATTGAGGTCTTCGCCTACGGTACACACAAGCTTCTCCCCACAGTTCCCTATGATGATGCTACTTGCGCACTTCTTAAATTTGACGAAGAGCTTATGGGTAAAGTTTTTGTTTCAACAGGTTGCAAGAGAGATTACACAATGAGAACCTGCATCTACGGCACAAAGGGTACAATTATCTGCGACAACACTTCACCTACAATGCAACTCTTTGTTGCTGATGAAAACGGCGTTGCTCCCGAAAAACCCGAAATAATTGAAATTGACGTTAATAACCACAATTATGTTAAGGAATTCCAGGTATTTGCCGACACCATCGTAAATGATGAGGAAATGGAAACAAGCGTTTACGAAGGTGCAAAAACAGTTGAAGTTTGCTTGGCGATTGTTGAATCTGCCGAGACCGGTGAAAAGGTTAAACCTAACTATAATTTCTGATATATTTTTACATAACAACAGGGTCGGTTTGTGATATTTTTTATCACAAACCGTCGTTTTATACCTCCTTGCGTAAGGAAGGAGGGGGACCACCTTTCCGTGGTTTTTTGCAAAATTATAGTTTCAAGCTTGCCGTAAATTTATTGGTAATATTAAGTTCGGCGGGTGGTGGAGAATCCCTATCACCTACCTTATTCAATAAATTAACTTAGAAGGACTCTCCACCGCCCGATAGAGTTAATCTTTTAAGCAAATTACAACTCGCTTTGTAATAAATCTTTTAAAACAACATAACAAAAGGCGGTCCCCCTCTCTCCTTGCGCAGAGAGGTAGAGCAAACAATAACTTTGTTGTTTCGCGGTAAGGGCGAACCCTTACCCTACGGTTGTGTGTTGTTTTTATCAAAATTGTATAATAGAAAAAGGGCAGTTTGTGACTAAAACCATCACAAACCGCCCTTAATGCATTTGTAAAAACTTAAATATTGGTATTAAAGGTTTTCAGGATTACTTACCGAAAATTATAGAACTGTTCTTGCATTATCAATTTTTTCATCATTCTTTCCCCTGCCTGAATTTGAAACTTTTTTCATAACGAAAAGTGAAATTATCATAATTATCGGGAAAATTACGGCGGCAAAAACGCCACGTTTAATATCATCATTCAACATATTAGTCGCAAAACCCACAACACCGGGACCAAAAGAGCAACCGAAGTCTCCCGCTAAAGCGAGGAAAGCAAACATTGCCGTTCCGCCTTTCGGGAAGGTTTCGGAAGCCAACGAGAACGCACCCGGCCACATAACACCAACGGCAAAACCGCACATGGCACAGCCTACCAAGGAAAACGCAGGATTACCTGAAAATGACGCTATTACGTAAGATAATATACAAAGCACTGAGCAAGCTGTCATATATCTGTTTAGGTTCACCTTTTCGCTTATCCTCGAATAAACTACACGGGAAACGCCCATTGTTACTGCAAACAAGCTCGGGCCCGCAAGATCACCAACCGTTTTAGATACGTTCAGACCCGCCTCCGCAAAAGTTGAAGCCCACTGACTCATTCCCTGCTCGGACGCACCTGCACACACCATAACAAGTATGAAAAGCAAAAACTGTTTTGAAGAAAATAGTTTTTTAACAGGTATCTGTTCACCTTCCGGGGTGAGCGGTGCAATAGGAACTTTTGCAAAATAAAACGCGTTAAAGAATGGAATTATCGCCCATATAATTGCAAGAATACGCCAATTTTCGATACCGAAAACAGTAAAGAACAGCGTCGAAAAAAGCACTACGAACAGATGCCCCCAGCAATAGAAGGAATGAAGCAGGCTCATCGCCGCTTTTTTAGCCTTAATGGGACACGCCTCTACAATAGGACTTACCAGAACTTCAATCAACCCGCCGCCTAAAGCGTATAACAAAATCGAAATCAGGAGACCCCAATATGGGTCAGGCATAATATTCGGGAAAAAGCCCATTCCGGCAATACCTAAAGCAGAAAAAAACTGCGCCGCAACGATACATTTTCTGTAACCTATTTTGTCAACAACCTTTGCCGCAATAACATCCACAACTAACTGAAAAAGGAAGTTTATTGTTATAAGCAAGGTTATTTTCTCCAATGGAATTCCGAATTCGCTCCTGAATCGTAAGAACAGAAGAGGAGCAAAGTTATTAACTATCGCCTGTACTACATAGCCAAAATAACAGGCAAAAACTGTATGATTGTAATTATTTTTAATCGACATTTAACCACTTTCTATTCGAAACATCGGGACATTTTTGTTTTTTGAAGGCTGCTCTGAATTCAACGTAACAACCGCATTTCATACACACTCCGGAAATAAGGTGATCACAATTTTTACATTTTTCAAGACGTGCTTTATAAACTTCACTTTCGCATTTTTCTTCCGGTGTCAGTTTATCTATTTTGTCTTTTATACTTTCCAGCATTTCGCCCTCAGCGCTTTCAAGAAGCAGACATCTTTTACACTCTTGTTTCATCACTTTACTATAAACTTAACAACGCTGCAAGGCGGAATATTGGCAATAAAACCATCATCAGTTAAGGTAAAATCCGTAAATTTCTCTGTTTTTACAACATTCTTATTATCGAATGTATTGTAATCACGTGCGTTACCTGCAACGATTTCCGCCTGAACACAAGATACTTCGGAATCGGCTATCTGACATTTGATTTCATATGTTTCTGTCAGCGAAGCATTGGAGATTGTAGAAACGATTGTACCCTCTTCATCAACAGATGCACTCTCAGTAAGCGCAGGTGTCTTTTTGTTATCGTCGATATAATCCGTTGTAATAAAGCTTCCTAAAAGAGTATTCTCAGCGTGAGATTTAAACATTTTAAAGATATGATATGTGGGTGTCAGAAGCATATCCTCGCCGTCGGTATGAATAACAGACTGGAGAACATTTATTGTCTGTGCAATATTAGCCATTCTGACGCGGTCAGAGTGTTTATTGAAAATATTGAGAGTCAATCCCGCAACGAGTGCATCACGCATTGTGCTCTGCTGATAAAGGAAACCGGGATTAGTACCCTCTTCAACATCAAACCATGTACCCCATTCATCTACTATAAGGTCCACCCTTTTATCAGGGTCGTATCTGTTCATAATTTCAGTATGACGGCACACAAGCTCTTCCATTCTGTACGCTTTAGCAATGGTTATGTAGTATTCTTCATCGGTATACTCAGTTGCTTTGCCTTTGTTTCCCCAATTACCGGGAATAGTGTAATAATGGAGGGAAATTCCGTTCATTTTATTTCCGGCAATACGCATAACCTCCGCTGTCCAGTTAAAGTCAAAATCACTTGCACCGCAACCGATTCTGTATATACGGTTGTCAGGGTCGTAATCGCGCACGTAGGTCTGATAGCGTCTGTACTCATTTGCATAGTATTCTGGGTGCATATTACCGCCACAACCCCAGTTCTCATTACCGACACCGAAATATTTTACTTTCCAGGGCTTTTCCCTGCCGTTCTTTTTACGAAGCTCGCTCATAGGTGATAAACCGTCAAAGGTCATATACTCTATCCACTCGCTCATTTCACGGACTGTTCCGCTACCCATATTACCATTTACATAGGCATCGCAACCTATCTGTTCGCAAAGCTCAAAAAACTCGTGAGTTCCGAAAGAATTATCTTCAACAACTCCGCCCCAATGGGTATTTATCATTTTCTTTCTTGACTCTTTAGGGCCTATGCCATCCTGCCAATGATATTCATCCGCAAAGCACCCGCCGGGCCAACGAAGTACAGGAAGACCCATTTCTTTAAGAGCATTTACAACATCTGTTCGCATACCGTTAACATTTGGGATTGGTGAGTCCTCACCAACATATGTACCTTCGTAAATACATCTGCCAAGATGTTCAGAAAAAGTGCCGTATATATCTTTACTGATTTTTGAGATTTTTTGATTAGGGTTAATAAGATATTTTTCCAAAAAAATCACCTCTGCGCGTGTTTAACTTATGATAACATATTACGACAAATAAATTCAATAAAAAGAAGAAAAAAGCACCCGGGAATACATCCGAAAATATTCACATAAATATTATATTGCGCTTATTTTATACCCTGTTTTTCACTTGATTGACAAAATGAATGAATAAAATTACACAAAGATTGTTAAACAACAAACAATGTGAATGGCTATTCACCGCGGTTTACAGGGATTTGTTTACACTTTTTGCAAAAAAAGTTTTTTGTGTAAATATCCATTTTTGTTTATCCTTACAATATTTTTTTCACACGTTATAAATTTATTGCATTTTGGTTTTTAGTGGTATAAAAT
>JAZULQ010000054.1:0-4134 GCA_045603185.1 Acutalibacteraceae bacterium | reverse complement strand
TTTTTCAAGGTGCAAGCGATGACCCGGAGCACTGCCTGCATCTGCACAAATGCCGCCTATGCGAAGGTTAACATGCGGTGCACCGTCAAGATTTTCCGCATTAATCGGGCGGTTTGCCTCTTCCTCATTTGCAGTGACATTAAATTTAATTTTTCCGCCTTTGGAATAACAGTTGTAAATATCTGTACCGCTGTTCATACCGCCGCAGATTGCACCTGCATAAAGGTCAAGATTTTTCTTGATGTCTGTATAAGTTACATCAATGTTAAAGTTTACAACGCCTAAATTTTTAATTTTATATTCCTCAGGGCTTGATGCAAGGTTTGCAAAAAGACCGTAGGCTCTCCAGTTGCCTGTTTCTGTCATAAAAGGAGTGTTCTCGTTTATAACAATGGTCATACCTGATACAACATGACCGTTACCGTCAAATGAACCCTGGAATGAGCAGGCATAATTTTCTGCTTTATTCCAGCCTCCGCCCATAAAACCGTAAGCAGGCGTACCGCCGATGGGAACCCAGTTGCCCCAATTTGAAAGGTCAATATCCGCTATCAGCTTGTAATGGTTTTTAGGACCCTGACGGACAGCATTTAACTGCTCTGCGGTTTCAATGAGGTATGGGTCTTCAAGCGTACCGCTGCCTCCTGCAAATTCAAAGGGAGATACTACAAATTCTGCAGGTGCACCCTTAAATGTATCTTCAAATTTGATATTCTTTAAGCAAGATTTAGGTATATAACGCCCGTTTGTAAGAAGTGCCCATTCACCAACAAGTCCGGGAATTTTATCCGAAACATCGAGATCGGCAATTTCAACACGACTGATGGTATAATTGCTCGGGTACTCATGCTCATTTTTGACCATATCAAAATGTCCGTTTGCATCGGTTGTTTCAACATATGCGTCAGTTGTAGGATACACATACTCTGTACGCATATTTTTTTCTATAAATTTATTTACATAGTGTTCATTAAATTCAAAATCTCTTCTTTTAAGCTTTAAATCCCAATAATCGAAAAGAGGGAAATTGAATTCAGCTACCGCAACAGGCAAAAGCATTCTGTTATCCATTGTTTTCTTGAACGCTATCATTGCATCTGTTGCACCTGCATCCATACCCATATCCCATGTGAAGGCTGTCAGATAAACCTCCATTGTTTTGTCATCTATAATTTTGTGACCTATTGTGTGCTCTGCCGCATCACAGTATTCATCGAATTTAATGTTTTTATCAAAGTAATAACCGTCTCTTGCTTTATAGGTTACAACCGCCGATGTATACATAAACGGTTTTACACCTTCGGGATGCTCAAATACAATTTTCTCTACATAAAAATTGGATTTTTTCTCTTCATCGCTGCCTTTAAATCCATATGTAGGAATTCCGTTCGGGAAAGACAGTGCGTATGTATTGATTTTTTCTATGGGGTCTCCGATTTTGATTTTGTTTTTCCACTTTTCATAGTAAGGTCTTTTTGCGTTGTTGCCTTCCCTGTAACAGTCAAAAATTTTATCATCCGCCGGAACATAACCGATACCGCCATCATAGTCAGGATACTTTATTACATGGAAAAATTCGTTTTCACGGTTAATGGATGGAACATAGGCTTCAACAATTGTAATGAGGTTTGCCTGAGCATCCAGATACGAATAATCCGACATGCTTTCAACCTTGCTTCCTGTTTTAGGTTCCAAATGCACATTCAGCCTGTCTTTAAATCTTGCAGTGCCGTAGTCCCCGGGTTCAAACTTGCTGACTGCTGTACCTTTTCTGTTTGCCTTCGCTTCTTCTTGCTTTTTTTCCTCTAATGCAGCTTGGTCTTTGGATTTCAGGTAATCATAATATCCGCGGATAACAGCCTGTTTTTTGTCACCTGATATTTCAACTGCTTCTGCACCCGATTCTCCGTTGATTTTAATACGGAGCTTATTTTTGTCAAAATACATATTTGACCCTGACTTTATGCGTACTGTGATGTCAACTGTATAGCTTGCATTTTGCATAAAGGAGCCATCGGGATTCCACATTGTACCGTTCCATTTCACATCTGTAACTTCCACCTGACTGCTCTGTTCAACGGTTGCTTTTTTTGCCGCCGTCTCCCACGCATAAGGCTCATCTATAGTGAAATTCAAAGCTTCAACAGGTTTTGCGTCGGATGAAACATCTGAGTTTTCACTTTTCTCTGTGCTTGTCTGTGTTATCTTGTCAGCAGTAATTGTTACCGATTTACTTTTAACCTCTGATTTTGATAAGAAAAAGCCCGCACCGGACTGATTGAACAGGTCAGCTAAAAACAAAGCCTGACCGTTGTCTTCATCAATACAGAGTACAACACCATAGCCGACAAGATTGTTGTTTATACCTGTCAGCTTGTGAATTACAATACTGTTCATATCGGATATACCGCAGCTTTCAGCAACCGTTTTTACTATAGGCTTTAAGTTGCTTGTAGGTGCAGGCGAAACCTTGCTTATATTACCGAAAGTTCCAACCTCGGTAAGAGTCCAGGTGCCTGCACTGTTTTCATAACGTATCATACTGCCTGAAGCACTTGCACCGTATCTTAGCGGAGTCTGGAAACCGGAAACTGTAACTTTATCCCCTTTTTTTGTTGGGAAAGCCGGATTTCGCTGGACATCATAGGCATAACCAAACGTCATTGTTTTTGAATCGGTTTGTGCATTTGCAACCAAAGTTGTTGGCAATATGCCAATCATCATACAAAGACACAAAAGCATACATAGCACTTTTTTCAATGTTCATTCCTTCTTTCGTATCATAAAATTTAATTTAAATAACTTATTCGGGCTTCAATCGTTTCGAAAGTTCTTTTACCTTAAGTTTTCTGCTTTTATTCAGTTCAGCATCACGGCATTTAGGGCACTTTGTAAGTGTAGTTGATCGGCTTCTGAGCTGCGTCTGCCATGAATGACCTTTTTCACATTTCCACCAAACAGGTAATGAACTTGTATGACTGATTGTTTCCGGGGTGAACGGAAGATTCTTTTCGTCATCCCACTCTGTTAACAGGTACTCCTTTCTTTCCTTAATGCAATAATCCTTCAGTTTCAAATTTTTCACCCTCCACCTCTTGAAAAATTTATTATTCTATGTTATACTAATCATACACCGTCCATCAATGGACGATGCAAGTGTTTTTTGAGAAATTTTTCGAATTTTTTCAAAAATATTTATTTTATACAAAAACGAGGATTATTTTATGGATAATAACAATTTATTTTCCATCGGCGAGATAGCAAAAGCCGTTGGAATCACAAGAAAAATTATATTGAACTATGAAACAAAAGGTCTTATTACTCCGGACAAAAAAGACGGTGCTACAGGCAACAGATATTACACCATTGATACCTTTACTCAAATCCGTACAATCCGTGTATTTCAGGACCTCGGGTTGTCGCTTGACGAAATAAGAACATATTTCAGCGATACAACGGATTTACAACCGATGATAGAACGGCTTGAAAAAATGCGTGATGAACTTAATCTCACCATTGAAAAGCTGAAAGAAAGAACACATAAAAAAGGTGATGTTATACGAGAAATCACTATTGAACCGCAGACGATATACTGCCGTGTGTATAAATCAACCTCTATTGCTGACAAGACAAATCTTTTGAGAGATACGGCTCTTGAAGCTATGAGATTACACGGAACCGATACAACAAGGAGAATGTATTTCACCGAGTATTCTGCGAATGCTCCGCAAGACATTTCATATTGTGTTGCTGTGCCTCAAGGAAGCGAAGGTGAATACATAAAGCATCTCCCCGAACTCAAAGCAATTTCCTTCTTTCATCATGGTGCTTATGAGGATATTCCCGAAGCACGAAAAAAACTTCTTTCCTATGCAGAAGAAAATAATCTGACGCTGACAGGTGTATTCCGTAATATTTATCTTGAAGGACCGCCACAACATAAAGATAAAAGCAAGTTCATCACACAGATTATTGCGATAATTGAATAAAAAAGAATGAGCCTCTAAGGATTTACTGTCCTTGGAGACTTTCTTTTTTTACAATAATTTCTTTGCAAAACAAAATGCAACACCTGCCTGTATCTATAATTTATACACTTAAAAATATAAATCAAACAAACAAGTATTGCATTTC
>JAZULQ010000053.1:0-56543 GCA_045603185.1 Acutalibacteraceae bacterium | reverse complement strand
AAGGAAGGTCTGCTGCGATACAGAGAACTGAACGAGCATCCTCTACTGAAAACTTTCCGTCTTCATCAATATCGCCGATGATGTAGTCAGCATCTGCAGGAGTAATCTGACCGGAAGCCATCTTAAGAGCAATCATAGCATCGTTTGTTCTAACCTTACCACTGTGGTCAAGGTCGCCCAAAACATCATCTGCTACCATTGGCTTCGTGGTTCTCTTGTATGTGTTGTAAAGCCAGAACTGAGGATAGTTTACAGGGTCTGTAGTAACTGTCATCTGTTTATCTGACTCAAGGAGCCACATAACAATATCCATTGTGCCGTTTTCAGCCTTATAGTTATTGTGCTGCTGATTCTTAATGAACCAAGTGTATTCAGGGAACATACATGTTGAAGCATCAATCTTGTAATCCCATGAAACGTGATTGTGACCGTCTTTAATCTGCTGTTTGTAAAGCTGGCCCCAATCGTCGTAAGCCTGAAGATAAAGTGCGCAAGAAGCACCGCCGGTCATATACTTAACATCGATAATTTCGTCGCTCTGTTCGTACTCTGTATTAAGCGGAATCATCTGACGGTTATAACCGCAAACAATACCGAATTTCATACCATCAGCCTGAGCATCATTAATGATATTCTCAGCATTGATCTGAACGTTGTGATATGACTCAATAATTGCGTTAAGGTTAGGATCAATACCCTCGGGGAAGAGGAACTTCTTAGCGTTGCTGTAATCCTCAGCGGGAATAAGGCTCCATAAACCGGGCATACCTGCTACAAGAGGAATTATGCTATCTTCGTACAAATAAGGAAGAACGCCCTGAATTGCCGCGTTGATATCACCGAAGTATTCGTGTGAAAGACCTTCGTAGCTTGCTATGAAAGAAATAATATATGCTGCGAGATGAGTTGTTGCACTAACGTCCGCAGATTTAACGAGGAAGTTTTCAACTGCAAAAATATCAAGCTCGATATCACCGGTAAAGACATTACCTACGATGCTTGTACCCTGCCATGCAGGTGATGCGAAAACAAGGTTATCGATATGTTTGCCGCCGAATTGCTGTAAATATGAAAGCACAATTACAGAACCCATACTCATTGCAACAACATTAACTTTCTTAGAACCGGTAGCAGCTTTAACCTGACCAATGAACTTGTTAAGCTCTTTAGCAGTTTCCATGGGGTCTGCTGTCCAGTCGTAGCTGAAGTTGTATGCGTTATCTTCGCCGTAAGCTTCTGCTGCTTCTAAACTGAATGCTGCAAAATATTTTGCTTTTTCTTCATCTGAATAGCTGGAAACAGGGTTCTTAGTTTCATAGAAGCCTAACTCATGCTTAGGTGTACCGTCGGTATTGTAAGCAATGGGTTCGAAATATTTGTTGAGTGCGGGAATGAAACTGTCAGCGAACTGTTCAAAGTCCTTATCAGCGTAGCCGTATTGAATAAGACCGCTGACAAAGGCGCCGCCTACATCAGTAATCATTGCTTCGATATCAGTATCACTGCCGAAGAATGCCTCCTTCTGGTTTTCTGTACCGAAATCTGTGTAAAGCCTTGTTGAATTGATACCGTCTACAATAACAAGAGGTGTTGTTTTAGCAGCAGCAACAGGCATAACTAAAGCAAGACCTGCAAGTAACATTGCAAGAGCAAGGCAAACAATTTTCTTGGTTGCTTTCATAATAATCCTCCTATTAGATACTAATAGCATTATATACTACCATATATACAAACTGATTTTATCATATAAATCTCTTAATTGCAATAGAAATAACAAAATTTTACCCATTGACTTTGACGATTTTAGGGGTGCATTTATTGTTGAAAGTGAATAATTTTTAATTCTTGACTCTTATTGATATTTCACCCGAATTAAGAACTGCCGTTTCCCCGTTTTCAAACCTGACCGCAAGACCGCAATTTTCATTCACACCCAAAGCTACGGCGGGTCTAACAGAACCGCTTGAAATAACGTTTATATTCTTACCTACCACAAAGCATCTACGCTCATATTCAGCGCAATGTTTTTTGTTTTCAAGATTTTCATAATAACTTATGAAAGAATTAATAAAACACGCTACAAAACGATTTCTCAAATCATCTCTTTTTTCTGAAAATACCCAACCCGCAATATTATTAATATCATCGGGAAAGCCACCTTCAGGTTCATACATATTTACACCTATTCCCAACACCGCATAATCAAGTGTACCGTTCTCAATATTAAAACTCGCTTCTGTGAGAATACCGCAAACTTTCTTATCTTCAACGAATATGTCATTAACCCATTTTATTTTGGGAGTAGGCGCACCGCATTTTTCCAACGCTTCGCAAACACTTACCGCCGCCGCGGTAGTTATCAGAACAGCATCCGCAGGTTTAATTGCCGGTTTTAAAAGCAAACTTAAATAAACACCTGTATCCCCCGGAGAAAAAAAGGTTCTCCCCATTCTTCCTTTACCCTTGGTCTGCTCCCCGGCTACTAATAAAGTAAATTCCTTTTCGCCCTGTGAGGCTCTGCTTTTTAGAATATCATTGGTAGACGTCGTCTTACCTGTAACTTCAACACAAATTTTATCCTTTAAATCCTTGTCAAGAAACTCTTTTATACCATCAACGGCAATTATATCTTCGCTATCGATAAAACAATATCCTCTGTTAGTAACGGACGCTACATTAAATCCGCTATTTTTCAAGGATTTTATATTTTTCCACACTGCAGCTCTTGAAACGCCCAGTTCTTTTGCTATTTCCTCTCCGGAAACAAATTCTCCACGCCTTTGACGGAGCATGGTTGCTACACGCTCTTTTACACTTTGCATAAAGACCTCCCGTAAACCAAAACTAAAATAAGGTTTACAATCACAGTGAAGAAAACACCGTCCGAAGACGGTGTTTTAATTATGTATTTATTACTGATTAATATGCGATCACAAATTCATCTTCACAGTCGATACCAACCTCAGCGTCGATACCCATTGCTGTAAGACTAAGAATACAAGGAGCCTGAACATAAAGTGCTACGAGGTTACCGGAACCATCGATAGTAGCCTTGATTGTACAAGGGTCATAATCAAGCTTGATGTTTGAGATTTCAATAACACCTGCAACTGCATCAGTGATTGTATGTTCTTCGATTATAGAAATAGCAGAACCGATACCGCTACCTGCCTTAGGATTGCTTTCGGCCTTTGTAACGATAGTAACGATTGTGTTGCTACCATCTTTTTGTACATCAACCTTCTGAACAGCATCACTGGAAAGAGTGCAGTTGAGACCCTTGGGAGGAAGGTCATTCTTATCAACGTCTACGTGTTCTGTATTTTCAGTCATGAACTTATCCATCAAAGTTTTCGCAATACTGGAAAGCATACCGGCTTTAACATGGTCCTTATAGTTAGATGCTTTTGTTCTTACGCGTGTAACTTTAGTTGCAGATGACTTCGCTTTATTGAGAGCTTCGGTGTATAACTTAAGACCATCCTGCTCTGCAGCACCTGCATCGCCCTTATCGGTATTGTCAGTTGCGGGATTCTTAACATCAGTGTTAGTGTTATTATTACTATTGTTGTTTGAAGGAACATTAGTATTATTTGAACTGGGGGCGTTCGGTGTTACACTGTTATTTGTAGAATTGTTGTTTGAAGTATTATTGGAATTATTTGAGGAATTACTGTTATTGGAATTGTTCTGACCCTGCTGCTCATACACGAGAACGTTGTTAGGTGAATTCACATGCTTTGCAGACAAAATCATAATAACAGAAGTAAGGCTATTTGCAGTAATGAAAGTCAAAGCAACGCAAACAGCGGCAATTCCGAGAATCATTTTTTTAATAGGTGTCATATTCATAACATGCCCACTCCATTCCTTTTTTCGCATTTTATCCACATTATTATAAAATATGTTCGCGTAAATGTCAACAATTTTAAAATAAATGTAAATGTTACATATTATAATTTTTCTTGTCACTATTGTTTATTTTGTCTAAATGTTGTAAAATACAGAGGAATTTCATATCCCGAGAAGGTTAATTATGGAAAAAAGTTTAAAAGACAACAAATTAATACAGCAAATCGGCTTTGGTCTTACTGCCGCGGCACTTATCGGTTCATACTGTATTTGTGCCGGTGCGGCTTTGAATCAAGGTCTTCTGAGTGTTTTATTGTGCTCTGTTGTCTGTGTTTTTGTGTCACCAAAGCTTAAAAACGGTGTGTTTGCTCCGGATGCTTTTCTGTTAGTTCCGTTATTTTATATTTTCACTGTTTCTTCGCCTGTTTCCGGATGTATATCTACATTACTGGGCGCATTGATGTTCCTTGGACTGAAAAAAGCTTTTAAAGATTTCAAGGTTCCCGAACCAATTATTGCCGGAGCCTCCCTGAGTCTTGCAATCGGTGCTACAATACTTCTCACCAATCATTATTTCGGCATCGGTGCTACCGCCGAAACACCTTTACAGATGTTAAAATGCTTCCGCGCGTTAGGCTTTCACCCGAATTTCAGGGGTCTGTTTTACGGAACCATTACCCTCTTCGCAATGATTACCTACCCGTTCAAGTTCCGCAAGCTCAACAAATACATTCCTGCATCATTCATAACACTTCTGATACCATTTATCCTCAATTTATTTTTAAATCCCCAAAAGGAACTGACTACAATAAACGAAGCGGATTTCCTGTCAGTTTCCGAAGGATTAAAAAACATGGCGGGATTTTTCAATGACTTCTCAGCAACCGAAATCCCTGCCATACTAAAAAATGCGATGGCAGTTGGCGTTATTCTTTATTGCTACTCGTCTTTTGAAGAAGCCGAAAAAAGCAACCCTGCATTTATTGCCAATGCCCTGAGCGGCGGGCTTTCAGCCTTCCCGGTACGTAAATTTTCAATACGAGGTTACGGAATAATTGCCGCTATCGTAGCTTTTACTGTTATCGCATTACCTGTTCTTTTCTTCCCTCAGATGTTTTCAAGAATTCCTATGCACTGTGTCGGTTCAATGCTTATTGTTTCAGCTTGGCAAAGTGTTCCTTTTAAATCAGTGGCAAAGGTTTTCAGAAAAAAGGATATTTTCTGCACGATTATCTTTGCGCTATGCTCCGTTCTTTTTGTTATAACAAACGTATTCACCGCCGTCATAATCTATCTTATTATTATGTTAATATGCAATAAAAGAACACCACTTCCAAAAGAAAGGAGTGGAGTAAATGGTAATTAAAGACAAAAAGAAGCTTGCAAGAGTCATTTCCACGTGGTTGGTTACAGGCGTAATGTTATCTGTTTTTATCCTTGATATATTTACACTTGTTGCTGATAATCACTATGTTTCCCAAATCCCCATAACCGACGAAACCTTCACTTATGAAAGCGGCGATGACAGAATTCACTTCCTCAACACTGCAAACTCCGACTGTATGATAATTGAAAGTAACGGTCGCTTTGCTATGGTAGATGCCGGCGAAGGCAATGAAAACCCCAGAAAAGATGTAGAATACAAGGGCTATCGCGACGAAGTTATCGGATACATCAAAAAAGTTGCAGGAGACAATAACGGAAAAGTTTATCTTGATTTCATTCTTGCAACTCATATGCACTACGACCACGCAGGAAACTTCACCGATATAATTAAGAATGAAGATATATCAATCGGTCGTGCCTATATAAAAGAATATGACGAAAACTCCGTTATGAATATGGATAAAAAGAACTGGGGCAACGGCGAAATGTATAAGAACATTATTTCTGCACTCGCCGAAAAAAATATACCGGTTATAAGCGACATCTCCGCGGACAGTTTTACCTTCGGTGATTTCACACTTCAGTTTATCAACGGAGTTACCCCGGAGAAAATAGACGTAGACAACGAGAACGCCAACAGTATAGGCGTCAAGATAACAAAAGGTGAAAAAACCGCATTTCTTGCGGCAGACTTTACCGCAGGAACAGGGCTTGAAGCATATTATGCCGAGGATATCGGCGATGTTGACCTTCTGAAAATCGGTCACCACGGATATTACGGCTCTTCGTCCGCTGATTTCTTGAAGGTGTTGAAGCCCGAGATAGCAATTTGCACCAATCAAATCGGCAAAGTGTACCCAAACGTCAAATGGAATATAACTATGGTTGCGAAAGCCCCCTTGTTCTCAACAGCTCACAGAAACGGAATAATCGCTACATTTACCGACGATAACACAATAAAGCTTACCCAAAACACAATGTGAATATAACAAAGAACTCCTTTCACCTGAACGGCGAAAGGAGTTCTTACTTTAATCACACAAGTTGTGGTATAAACACATCAAAAACATATGGAAAAACTACCGCAAACAATATGGAAAGTAAAAATGTAAGAGAATACTTTTCAAGGCAGGACATCACGCAGAAAACCGCAAAAAACGGTGCATATAATATTTTCAGAAATACATTTTTCTCCGCGGATATGCAATCCTTAAAAGCAAGCATATCTTCAAAAGATGGTGTACAGTTGGCGGCGCACGATATTCCCAACCAAAGAAACAAATATGATGCAAAAGAATTTGTATTGCCTATATAAAAAAGGTTAAACGTCGAACCGAACAAGAAGCAACAGCTCAGCAAAAAGTTCGCCGCAAACGGAACTGAACATATCAGAAATGATTTGTGCACATCATAAACCATCTCGTGTTCCACATGACCGCAAAACTCCGAGTATCTGAAAGCCTTTACTTCCTCGGTTGCAATTTTACATATGCGGCATACAATATGCTCCCAGAAAGCTCTGAGAAATGTACCGAAAAGTGTCAGAAAACGTGTTATTACATATACAGTTATCATTCCGCCTCACCTGTCCCTTCTGTAAACAACTGCTTAGCGGTTGTGCTTCCGTCAAGATAGCTCTTCACTTTATCCGGCAATCCGAGCCCCATAGCACCAAGATTTTCGATAATAATATCAGCCGTCTCGGTATCACCGGCTTCAGTCTCTATAACCACAGCGGTATAATAAAGAGAGCCATAAGCATCATACATCAAAGCTTCTTCAATTATTTTTTCAGCTTCCTTGATATCGCCGTTGACAACACAAGCCATTGCCTTATGTCTTAGTAATTCTGTGTTTGTCGGGTCGTACACAAGACCTATATCTGCCCACGCAATAGCATTATCTATATCGCCGGACACTCTGTAAACGACAGAATACAAATCATAGCCGTCTGTATCCTCTCTGTTGTTCTCAATGAGCTTTTGGGCAAGTGCTTCCGCTTCATCTAAATTTCCATGATTTATCTCAATGAGGGCAAGTTCATATGCGTAAAGCCAAACATAATCGGGTTCAAGCTCCTGCACCATGCGAAGATATTTTTCAGCATCGTCGTGTCTTTCGGATGTATACGCAACCATATACTGACAGAATCTCACCATACCCTCATTGGCAATAACCTTTTCTTCGTTTTTGCCGTCAACGGAAGTAATTACTATTTCTGTACCGACCAAAGAATCCACATCAGCAATAATGGCGTTATATATATCGGTATTATCAACGGTGTAGCCTGCATATTCCTGCTTACTCATAATACCGTAGAATGTTTGCATCGTACCATAAAGCGAGGCACTTTCATTATAAAGCTCCACCATGTTATTGTATATAGGCAGTTTGGCATAAGTGTCATCCAAAGCATCGGAAATTATATCACAAACCTCATTCATAGACGCCGAGCCCTGTGCCATATCGGAAAAGACTGTTTGAGCCTTTTCTAAATGCAGTTTTTTTGCATTTACATCCTTGATTCCAAAATACTGTATGGCCTGAGTATATTTTTCCAATGCCGAATTCATACACCCTATATCTGCGTATTCTTTCGCATCACGAGCCAAATCGTAGCCCTCTATATCTCCGCAAAACGACATAACAGAAAAAACTGCCGCTACTAACATAACGACTGCCACAATAAGTCCATCTATTCTTAGGGGGATGCGCCGCAAATTTTCTCCACATTCCGTGCAATAATCACTTTTTTCTTTCACAAATGATTTCCCGCATCGGGCGCAAATTGATTTTTCATCTTGGCGCTCGTGAACTTCTGATGATTCGTTTTCTTCTTCACAAGAATCTTCTTGTTCCATAAATTCCGATGCTTTTTGAGGAGCATCATCAGAAGATTTCCCTTCTTCGTACTCAGCAGTAGTTTTGGCTAATTCTCTTCGGAATAATTCCGCAAGGTCTTCAAGCTCCTTGTCGAGCTCTTCCGTATTTTCCGATCCATTCAAATTTTTATTGTCTTCCAAGGAAAAACCTCCTTTGAAAATATGTTTTTATTCTAACATCAAACGAAAGAAATTTCAATAAAACATATATACTTCAAAGAAGGTTTACAAATTATTTATTTTTTGTGTTTTAAAATCCTGAGTTCAGGTGATGAAAAATCAAAAACCATACCTAAAGCTACACAACCTACAACGGTAATTATAAGTTCGGGTAACATATATCCGCCGTTATATTCAAGAGAATATAACCACACTTCTTTTGCTCCGCCGCTGTAATCACCCCAGATAGTTACACCGCTTATAAAGTGACATAAAAATCTGATGGCAGACACAACCGCGCCACCTAAAGCAAGTGAAAGTGCCTGATTTTTAACCTTATTTTTAAACATACCTCCCAAGCCCAATGAACCGAATGCGATTATGTAATCTGCAAAAATAAGGATTAAATAGGCTACGATACCACTGACGTAAGCGAAATTACCCATACCGAAAAGCATCTGAATGACACCCATTGTAAGACCTGCAAAAACGCCCCATTTCACGCCGTAGCGGTAAGATATAACTACCATAGGCACTTGACTGAATATGGTCACACTGCCGCCAAACGGAAATTTAACAACCGCAAGCTCTGCAAGAATTGTTGAAAGCGCAAGCATTATTGCCGTTTCGGCAATTCTTCTTATTTTTTGGTTTTTACTTAATTTACTCATAATAAAATTCCTCCGAATTAAAATCTCCCTACGGCGGTAACACAGCCATAGGGAGATACTTCCGGAGTTATTTTTCCTACGACGGCATTATCCGCATCAGGTTATTAGGGTCAGAAAAGGGATGTTTTCTTTCTCAGCCGACGTCCGTCAGCTCCCCTGTTTTATTTTCGGCACGAAGCGTAGCTACTTTTCTTCGAGCACATTTATTATATTACCATTTAATAAAAAGTCAATAATTTTTATAAATTTTTCGTTCTGAACGGTACATTTTCGCCGCCTATACGCTTTGAAATACGCAAAAAAGCCTGTCCGCCTTTGCAATCATAAGGAATCTTTCCACCGTCAACAGATGCATAAATTTCGGATGAATCGGGAATCACTCCCAAAAGACGTGCACCTACGGAATCGATAATACTATCGACGTTGATTTCTTTATGTATTTTCTTATTGAATTTATTTACCACGAGCCTTATATTCGAAATACCCGCCTTTTTTACATTCTGAGATGCATAGGAAGCGGCACGGATGCTTATAGCATCTGGAGTTGACAAAATAATACAGCTATCCGCTGATTTTGCCGCGAGATTAAAGCCGCTTTCCAATCCTGCGGGAGAATCGAGGAAAATATAATCAAAATCCTTTTCAAACAGCTTCAGCATTTGCCCGAAAGCTTGCGGTGTATAACACTCACTGAAATCAATGGGTGCCGGCAACAAAAACAAACCTTTACCTGCCTGGGTAACAGCTTTTCTGTATTCGCAGTTACCTTTTATTATGTCGCCCCAATTATAAACAGTTTTTTCCGACACACCTAAAAGAATATCGAGACTTCTGACTCCAATATCCATATCTACAAGCAATACACTTTTACCGTGAAGTGCGAGCATATTTCCAACGCCGTAACAGAAGGTGGATTTTCCGACACCGCCTTTGGCAGATGCCACCGCAATAATTTTCATAATATCTCCTTTACAAGTAAAACACAAGATTAAGGTATAAACGTATTGGGTGTATCCTGCGTATCAAAACTCGTTTTCTGGCTGAAGTAGTAGTTATAAACAGGCACCGCTGCCTGAGAAGTTTTACTACCCGAAAGAGCGTTTTCTGCAACTATGGCAATAGCTATTTCCGGGTCATCATAGGGGGCAAAGGAAATGAAGAAGCCATTGTTACAGTCCATGGTAACACCTGACTTTGTAGTTCTCTTGAGCTGTGATGTACCCGTCTTACCTGCCGCATCTACTATACAATCCTCAAAGTAAATATTACACGAACCGTTCGCTACAACGTCACGCATACCGCCCTTGACTATATCAATATTCTTTTGGCTGACATTGAGTGTATTGAGCACTGTGGGTTCGGTCTCGTATATAATCTCCGACATATCTGAGGAAAGAACGGATTTTATCATATAGGGCTTGTACCGTGTTCCGCCGTTTGCGATAGTCGCACAGTAATTCGCAAGCTGCAACGGTGTAAACAAGTTATCGGACTGACCGATAGCCGCCTGAACAGTATCACCGGGAAGCCATACCTGACCTGCCGCCTCTTTATTGGATATACTTGCAAGCATACCTTCAGCCTCAGAAAGTTCAATACCTGTATCCTGACCGAGACCCAGAAGGTTGCAATACTTATTCATTTTATCAATACCTAATTCCTTGCCCATTTCGAAGAAGAAAATATTGCATGATTTTTCAAGAGCAGTAGATACATTCAGGTATCCGTGATTACCAAGGCACTTAAATGTCTGGTCCTCTAACACGTAAGTTCCGCCGCAGTAACAGGCACTGTCTACTGTTATGGCGCCTTCTTCCAGAGCCGCCAAAGCGATAGCTGGTTTCATAGTTGAACCCGGAGCATAGGCACTCTGAAGTCCTCTGTTCCACAAGGGGCTTTCCGTATCGGCAACTAACTTATCGTAATCAGTATAATAGCGGGTTATATCATATGTCGGAAGCGACACATTCGCAAGAACCGCACCTGTATTGCAATCAATAACAATCATAGCTCCGGCTGTGCCGAAATATGAGGAGTTCCTGTTATCGGCGAGCATTTCCGCAAGAGCTTCAGCCGCAACCTTCTGAAGACCTGCATCTATTGTAGTTACAACTGTATTTCCCTGAACAGGTTTCGCAAGATAATCTTCCGTAACTGTACCGTCTGAAGCGGTCGTTGTTGTTTTTATGCCGTTGCTTCCGCGAAGATAACTTTCCATTACCGATTCAATACCGCTTTTTCCGTAACTGTCATCAAGAGAATATGCGTTATTTTTAATTGAGGTTATCTCAGAAGCTGTCAGTGAATCGTCACTTAATTTCTCATTTAATTTTACTGTTTCATTTTCATACTCTTCTGAACTGATAGAGCCTACGACACCAAGTATATGAGAAAAGCTTGTAGTATCGTTATATTCACGATAACTGACACTTTCGGAGGAAACACCGGGATAAGTTTCGCTCATTTCCATAATTATTGAAACTACTTCCGTAGGAACATCCTCAGCAAAGGTGTATGGTGACGCAACGGAAAAAGACAAATACTTCATGCCAAAGCAAACTGATGCAATTTTTCTGGCATCCTGTCTTGAATAATCCGAAAGACCGTATCGTTCAATAAGAGCATCAAGGCACTCATCCGCAGTGGATTCTGTACCCTTTTCCAGCTCCAGCATATTTGCTGAAACCATATATTCAAATTCCGTCTCTTTTTCTTCGTCAACAATAAGCGTTTCGCCGGAGTAAGCGAGCGGCAATCTGTCAATCCATTCAATATTATTCTTTTCAAAAAGAGTTATCAAGGAATATATAAGTTCATTTCTGTCTGCCTGGTTCTTAGCAGCGGGAAACTCTGCATATTTGAACACGACAGAATTACCCTGCCTGTTTGTAACAAGAGGGTTACCGTTTCGGTCAAGAATTTCACCGCGGGCTGCTTTAACCTTACTGCTGGACACTGCGAGACTTTTGGCTGCCGCTTTATATTCATCGCCGTTGATTATCTGTGTTCTTGTCAAAGAAAATACAAGCACCAAAAATCCGAAAGCGATAATAATCGTACCGAATATTCTTCTTTTTTTTCGTAATTCAATAGACATATATAATCCCTTTATTCATCCGCTGTTTTATGCGAAGCAAAAATCCACGACACAAGAAAATAGAAAACCGGAATAAATACCGCCGTATAAATACACGATGGCAAATAGAATGTAAATATTTGTTTTACAGAGCTTCCGGCGCCGCTCAACAAAAGATTAACCACTACGTATATAATGTTGTAAATTACGGTTGAACTGATACTCAGCACCAAAGCTGTAATTATATTATTTTGCATAAAGTGGCTTATAAACAAACTGCAAACTGCACATATCAGAAGCAGTACAAACGCATTAAATCCGTCTTTATACAGATTTATATCCCATAAAATACCTGCAAACGCGCCAAAAAGCGCCGCCGGTATTTCACGTTCAAACATTGCGATGCTTACACATAACGGCAAGAGTATTAACGCCCTTGCACCGAATATTTCCGGAATTGCTCCCGGCAAGTTCTGAATAAGCGCCGCCGCAACTATTAAAGCGGCATATATTATATACCTTATGTATTTTTGCTTATTGTTGCCGTAATGCAAGGGTGTCACCTCTCTTCCTTTTACTTTTTAACTTTATTGTTTAATTTCGCCTTCGCCCTGACCCTCAAACGAGGTTATAACAAAAACGTCACCGATTTCCGAAATATCGGCAAAGGGCTTGATTTCAGCATAACATGCCGCGGAAACGTCATCTTGTTTAACCGATGAAACCTCACCGATTATAAGCCCGTCCGGGAAAACTCCGCCTGCACCGGAAGTGCAGACCACACCACCGCTGACAATAGAAGTTGAAGAATCCAGACCGTAAAGCTTGCAAAGTCCGCTACTGTAAAGCTCCTGGTCACCTTTTACATAACCGTATTCACGCGTACCTGACTCAAAGGCACCTATATTAACGCGTGGGTCAAGAACAGAATACACTACACAGGTGGAAAAATTAACTTTTTTGACAATACCCACAACATACTCACCGTATATTACCGGGTCGCCAACTTCCACACCATCTTTTGAGCCTGTATTCAAAACAAAAGAACCGTACACATCGGCTGCATCTCTTGAAATAACGGAACCGTAGCTGAATTCAAAATCTGCATTTTTTTGTTTAATTCCGTAAAACTCTTCGTACGCATCTACTTTAGCTTTAAGCTCGTCATAATCCGCAAGTTTTTTTCTGTAATCCTCAATTTCCTTCTGAAGCGCCTCGTTCTCCTCTTTGTATACAGAAGATGATGTAAACGATGCCGAAACATCTCCGAGATTTTCAGCTATTGCTGCTGATATTTTCTGAAGCGGCGAGAATATCGTTCCTACTACGGAGGTAAATGGTGACGAAGCATTATGGCTTACTGTCGCAAAAATCACGCCAAGAAAAACAACTGCCGCTACAACAGCAAGATTTTTGAACGTGCTGCTAAGTAAAAATCTTTTCATCTATCTCAGTCCTTTAAGGTTGTTCTTCTCTTACTTTCTGTTAAATCCCAAGAGGTCTTTTTCAAGACAAATACCTGTACCTCTTACAACACAATCAAGGGGATTTTCCGCAACATTTACAGGCATACCTGTTTCTGTTGAAATAAGTTTATCAAGACCTCGAAGGAGAGCACCGCCACCGGTAAGAGTTATGCCGCGCTCAATAATATCCGCTGAAAGCTCGGGCGGAGTTCTGTCAAGAGTGTAGCGAATTGCGTCAAGAATCTCATCAACCGGATCTGCAAGAGCCTGACGAACCTGCTCGCTGGTAATTTCAACCGATTTGGGAAGGCCGTCAATAAGATTTCTTCCCTTTATTTCCATTGCGGCTTCGCCTTCGTAAGGGTAAGCGGAACCGAGTTTAAGCTTTATATCTTCTGCGGAACGTTCACCTATAAGAAGGTTAAATGTTCTTTTAACGTAAGAGATTATAGCTTCATCGAAGTTATCGCCCGCAACTCTTACAGATTTTGAAGTAACAATATCACCTAATGAAATAACTGCAACCTCTGATGTGCCACCGCCGATATCAACTATCATACTACCGGTTGCTTCCAATACAGGGAGACCCGCACCTATACCCGCCGCCATAGGCTCCTCTATGAGGCTCACGTATCTTGCACCTGCACTTTTAGCCGCATCATGAACCGCTCTTCTTTCAACTTCGGTAACGCCTGACGGAATACAAATCATAACTCTTGCTCTGTTAAACGGAGAACCGCTTATAGCTCTTTTTATAAATGCCTTGAGCATATCCGAAGTCATATCGAAGTCTGCAATAACACCGTCTTTAAGCGGTCTTACGGCAGTAATTGAACCCGGTGTTCTTCCTATCATTCTTTTGGCATCTGCGCCTACGGCAACTACTGTTTTGGGATTAGTTCTCTCGTCAACTGCAACAACGGACGGTTCTCTTATAACTATACCCTTACCTTTTACGAATACTAATGTGTTGGCTGTTCCAAGGTCAACACCGATGTCCTGTGAAAACAACATATATATACATTCCTTTCAGGATTATTTTTTTCTTAATAAGTATGTAACAAAGAATATCACTGCGGATACTGTAACTATTGTAGCCCCTGCAGAAGTGTCGGCATAGAAGGAAATCAAAAGTCCCGATACCGCCGATACTAAGGATATGAGCACAGATAAGCCTAAATACTGTCTTGAATTTTTGGCAATATTCCGCGCCGCCGCTGCCGGCAAAATAAGAAGTGAATTTATGAGCAGTATGCCTACCCATTTAATTGAAATCATAACAACAACAGCTACCATTATTACGAAAATATTTTCGTACAAGCCTGTTTTTATACCACGGCTGGCAGCCAACTCACGATTAACAGATATAATCATAAGTTTATTGTAGATTAATGACCATACGACTATAACAAATACAAGCGTTATAAATAAATATAAAATTTCTGCTTTCGATATACTTAAAATATCACCTACAAGATACGAATTGTATTTCGAAAAGCTACCGCCATACGACAACACAAGCAAACCGACCGCGATACTCGTTGACGAAAACACGCTGATAACAGTATCTGAAGATGTGTTGCCCTTGTTTTTAACACGCGTTATTATCAGCGCAACAAGAACACCGAATGCAATCAGAGAAATAACTTCGTTCCCTATACCTAAAATTACACCGAGCGCAACACCTGTAAACGCACTGTGTCCCAAAGCATCGGAGAAGAAAGCCATTTTGTTATTGACCGCCATAGTGCCGAGTATACCCATCAACGGTGCAATCAGCAGAACCGCAATCAATGCGTTTATCATAAATTTGTAATCTGCCCAGTGGAAAGGAAGCAATGTTCCGAGAACGTCGTAAACAATGCTCATAACAACGCCCCCTTTTCCGGTACTGTGAAAAATACTTTTTTGAATTCATCCGATTCAAAAACATCTCTCGCCGCACCACTTTTAAGAACAGTTTTATTTATAAGCACAACATTATCCGCAAATTCTCTTACAATTTCCAAATCGTGAGAAACCATAGCAATAGCCATATGGTAATTATGCTTAAGGTTGGAAATCGCTTCATAGAACTTCTCACTGCCCGCCGCATCAACACCGGAAACAGGCTCATCGAGAATCAGTAATTCGGGAAGCGGATATAACGCATTCACAAGCATAACACGCTGAAGCTCGCCGCCGGAAAGTTCACCTAATTTTCGTTTTTTGAGTTCAAGACATCCGACGGAGCTTAACGCTTCATCAAGCTCTGCGGAAATTTTCTTATTCCTTCTGAAGCACACCGGTGACGATGTTCTTCCTACAAGCAGGAAATCCTCAACACTTATAGGTGCCGAACGGTCAAAATCCAGGTGCTGCGGAACGTAACCTACTGTTATTCTGCTTAATTTCTCTCCATGATGAGATTCGTAACTGACTGTGCCTTCGTGGGCTATTTCGCCCAGAATTGACTTGACGAGAGTTGTTTTTCCTGCACCATTGACACCTATAACCGCAGTCAATTCGCCACAGTGCAGTTCAAATGAAACATCCGAAAGAAGAACATCTGCGCCCTTTTTAACTCCGATGTTATTTACCGATATTTTGCAAAGACCGCAACCGTTTTCGGAAGCCATCAACTCACCGCCTTTAAAATGATTTGTATGTTTTCTCTCATAATATCCTCATAAGCGGTAAGTGTAGCTTCACCGCTCGTAACCGGATTGAGGATATATACTTTCGCTCCGGTTTCGTTCGCCAGAATATCAGCGGCACTTCCGCTGTAATTTGGCTCTATGAATAGTGCCTTGATCTGATTTTCATTAATTATACGGCACAGATGTGTAAGTTCTTTTGCCGAAGGTTCGCCGCCTTCGTCACTTTCTATGCACTCGACAACCTCAATTCCCGACTCCGCCGCAAGATACTCGTAAGCCGCGTGGAATGTAATAACCTTCTCACCCGAAGCTGTTTTATATGCACTTTCTAATTCTACGCCCAATTCATTCAATCTTCCCATATAGGCATCGTAATTGTCAGTAATTTGGCTTTCAAACTGAGGATATATCTCTACAAGTCCGTCTTTAATATTTGTAACTTGTTTTTTCGCATTTTCTACCGACAACCACACGTGGGAATTATTCTCGTGATGATGGGAATGTTCTTCTGTATCATTTTCCTCATGCCCATGACTGCATATGAGTTCTATACCCAAAGAAGAATCTATAACAGGAAGTTCTGCAACACTCTCACTCAAATCTTCCATAAAAGTTTCCATGCCTGCGCCGTTAATAACCAACACAGTCGCATCGCTGAGAAGTCTTGCATCCCGGGCGGTGAGAGTATAATCGTGAAGACAGCCTGTACTCTGCTGTGCTATACAACGAACCTCAACGCCCTCAATGCCCTCAACAAGATTTGCAGTAAAAATATATACGGGATAAAATGACGTAGCTATAACATCAACATTCTCTCCGGTTTCAGGCGCCATACTACATCCCGATACAAAAAGCAGAGAAAATGCAAGTATTATTGCAAGAAGTTTTTTCAAGCTTTTCTCACCTTACCAGTCTGAAGTAATACGGAATTTCCGAACCGTAAATACCTGTTTCTATCTTGACATAATACGTTCCTGCAGGAACTTCAACAACACCGGTTGTAACAAGGTGTTCATTAAGATATGCGTCAACCGAACAGATTTCCTCGCCGTTTTCGTCAACTATACTTGCTACCCAGCAGTTTTCGTTGACAGAGCCTGCATCGTGATAGAACTCAAGACATATACGTGTATTCTCGGAAAGCTCGAATTTATAGTAATCCTCATCATAAAGAGAATCAGTGGAAATTATTGCGCCGTGGTAGTATTTGCCGAATTCCGCTGTATCCGATGTATCTATTGTATTGTTAGGCTCGTGTTCATATCTTTCGATTTCGGTAAAGCTCCACTTACAAGAGTATGTAGCGGAGTTATATGCTACTGAGTCACCGTCGATACATATGTAGTACTCTCCGGCGGCAAGACCCAGATTTTCAATAACATATGAATCTTCATTCCACATCGATATTTTTCTTACTATTTCGTAATATGAGCCATCATCCATAGGCTTAAGCACACGGATATTCCAGCCCTTCTTGTCGCCTTCAAGAAGTTCATGAGTGAATTCAAAATCAATATAACCGTCAGCGGGCACAGTCAATTTGTAATAGTCCTTATCAAGGCTCAAAAGTCTGTCCGCAAGACTACCGCTTATAACAATCTCAGCAGGAAGGTCTATGGCTGTTTCGGGTGTATCGTTAAGCTCGAACTCGTAGTTATCCGCTTTACCCGCACCCACAAGCAACGTGTATGTATCGGGAATTTCGGTCTGGGCTTCGACCTTAAGATAATAAATACCGCTCTGAAGACCCAGAACACCTGTTTTGACAAGTATTTCATTTAATCTTGAGGTGAACTGAGTAATAAGTTCGTGCTCCGAATTTAACAGTGTGACATTCCAACCAACCGTCGGGAATGTTTTATCATTATGTGAAAAAGTAACGGTTACTGTACTGTCTTCAAAAAGCTCAAAAGTATACCAGTCAATATCTGTACCGTTCTCACGTCTTGAGGATGAACCGTTCTTACCGTAGGTTACCGACATAGGTGTAGCCGCATCCGCAGTATCGTTGGGTTCCTTTTCATACGTATCGGTTTCTGTGAACATGGTTACGAGAGTATATTCACTTTCCACAAAGTATGCTCCTGCCCTGACTACTACGCAGTAAGTGCCGGCACTGACACCGGTTTCTCCCCAGTTTGTTGTAACGTCATTCCAGAAAGATTCAAAGTAAGATATTTCTTTATAAACTCTTTCTTTTCCCTCAATGATTTTATAGAGGGTGATTTCCCAACCCGACTTGGTGCTGTCAAGGAAATCCTCGTGGTCAAGCCTTATTGCAAGTGCTCCGTTAGTAGGAATATCCAAAACATATGCTTCGTAATCATCGGCACTTTCTATAATTCCGGTCGCCTGAGAGTTAAGCGCAACATATGTAGGCGTATTTGTTTTAAATAGACTGTCCTGGGCGACAAGAGATGCCGCACCGGCACAAAAAGAAGCCGCTAAAATAACAGCAACTGTTATTAAGGCTGTAATTTTAATCTTACGTTTACTCATCAGTCAAACTCCTTTTTAATTCTTCAAGAGCCTCGGAATATTTGGGCTCAGTATCTGTATATGAACACAAAACCGACTTTGAAAGTTTTAAATTAAGAATTGTGCATGCGCAGGATAACTGCCATTTCATAAACTCAAAGCTTTTTTCTCCGTCGCGCCCTGCTGCGGCAATAAAAACAGCCTTGCGTTGTTTTTTTATCTGTTGAATCTTGCCAGCGGCATAAAACCCGGTATAGTAAACCTGAAATCTGTCTATAAGTGACTTCATCGGTCCGGGAAATGTACCGTTATAAACCGGACTTGCAAATATAATTAAATCCGCGGTTTCAAAATCCTTATAAAATTCATCAAGCTCATGGTTGACACATACGCCGTTTTTTTCACAGTAGTTGCAACCGTTGCAGGGTAAAACAGCTTCTTTATAGGTGTCAAAAATTTTAACATCGTCATTTGAAAGTAATTTTTGTACTTCATCACATAAACGATTGGTGTATCCGTCCTTGCGTCCGGAGCCTTTTATAATTAAAACTTTCTTTTTTTCCATAATCATACTTCCGCTGAAAACCGACCTGCTTATTTTAACCTGAAATTTAATGGCAAAAATCCATTATCGGTTAATTATAACATATATTTATATAAAAACAAATACTTTAATTATAATTTTACGGAATTTTTACATTTAATTTTTATACGGAAATTTGCAATAAAATAAAGGCATTTTGTGCCGACATACATAAAATTTTTCAAAAAATAAAGTGGTCTTAATCTCCGTGAGATTAAAACCACTTGTCTTTGTTTTTTGACTGCGCAAAAGCGCCGGTCTTTTAATTAGTCAGCTACAGGAGCACCAACAGGGCAACTACCTTCGCAAGCACCACAATCGATGCATTTGTCAGCGTCGATAACATAGATGCCATCGCCTTCTGAGATTGCTTCTACGGGGCAATCTGCAGCACAAGCGCCACAAGAAATGCAAGCGTCTGTAATTTTATATGCCATTTGTCTTACCTCCTTGTATATTTATGTGCCTTAATTGTAGCACATATTTTGCAGAAATCAATAGAAAAATATAAATTTTAAGGCATAATTTAGGATATTTTGCACCTTAATTATTCTTCACTATCCGCATTTTCCTCTGTTTCAGCTGTATTCTTCTGGCGTTTAACGAGCTTCACATCTCTTCTTGAAAACTCAGTAGGTACAGCCTCGGGGCGTCTTTCCAGAGAAACCTTAAGCTTTCCTGTAAGAAGATTGCTTTCAGTTACGGTGCCTCTACCCTCTCTTGTATCTACAACAGAGCCGACTCTGGGAGTAATTTTTGCAAGATACTCATACGAATCCTGCTCATACTTAAGACAACAAAGAAGTCGTCCGCAGGTACCGCTTATCTTGCTGGGATTAAGGGAAAGACCCTGTTCTTTAGCCATTTTTATTGACACGGGATGAAAATCATCAAGGAACTGAGAACAACAGAAAGGTCTTCCGCAGATACCTAAGCCACCTATCATTTTTGATACATCGCGTACACCTATCTGGCGCATTTCGATTCGTGTTCTGTACTGTGAAGCGAGAATTTTAACAAGCTCCCTGAAATCTACTCTGTCATCGGAAGTAAAGTAGAACAGCATTTTGCTTCCGTCAAAGGTACATTCAACTTCAACAAGCTTCATATCGAGCCCTAATTGCTGAACCTTCTTTTCACAAAACTCGAATGCCTCAGCCTCTTTTTTGTGATTGCTCTCAACAATTTTTACGTCCTCGGGATTTGCGGCTCTTATTATTTTCTTCAAGGGATGACGTATTTCTTCTTCGTCAACGGTATGATTCGCCGCGGCAATTTCACCACACTCTATACCTCTCACCGTTTCAACGATAACCTTTTCTCCTTTTGAAAAGGTCTTTGAATCCGGGTCAAAATAATAAATCTTACCGTTTTCTTTAAAACGAATACCAACAACTTCTGCCATAATATATCTCCGTTATTATTAAAGTCTTGCACAAAGCACTGCCGAAAGCAGTGTGTAATTAGGGTTATTATCAAGGGAACGATACAATGCACAAATCATATCGTACATATCCAAAAGTTTTTTTAGTGAGTTTTTGTCAGAAAGCAACTCGCTCTGTTTTTTTAAATCAGCGCGCAATACTTTTCCGTTGGCTTTCAAAGCAATAGCATCACGTAACACCGCTGTAAAAAGCTCCAGCACTTCTGACGTCAATTTTTTATTTCCGTCAAGAGGAGCGGTCGCCTGAATTTTATCGTATTCATAAGGCGAATTGACCGCTTCACACAGTTGAATCACAACCTCAACAGCCTTCTCGCTGTATACAACATCCTCGGGACTTCCGAGTCTTAATCTGACTACACGTGATAAAACAGTACCTATAACCGCATTTGCATTCTGGGATGTCAGTACAAATGCAGTATATTGTGGCGGTTCCTCAAGAATTTTAAGCAAAAGATTCTGACATTCTTCGTTCATCTGTTGAATTTCCGAAAGAATGTAAACTTTTTTCAAGGAATCGTTAGGCGTCAGATGTGCATCTGCCACCACTTTTTTTATATCATTTTTCACAAAGAACTTTTTATCTTCGGGCTTTGTCACGGTGATGATATCCGGATGGATTTTTTCATCAGCTTTACGACAGTTTTCACACGCACCGCAAGGTGTTCTCTCCTGCTCGGTGCAGACTATCATCTTAGCCACGAGCCCGGAAAGAGACTCTCTCTGTTGCTCGGAGCCGCCGTCTATCAGCACGGCATGAGGACTCCTGCCGTCTGCAAAAAAGCTATCCAGAACATTCAAAAGCTCCTGTGAGAATGTATTTTCTTTCATCATAACATCACAACTTTTTAAAAACACGCAACCTACAACATTGCGCCACTTGTTATTTCAAATAAGTAAGATTGCGTTCTACAACGTTTTTTCCTCGCCAGGCAAAGGCTCTGTTCTCAACGCTATCGCCTTGACAGAACTCCGAAACAGCACTATCTATAAACTCTTTTATGGGTGTTATCGCAATGTTTTTATTCATGGGGCACACATCCTGGCAAATATCGCAACCCCATATACATCCGCTGTTTTTTATCATATCCTGTTGCTTTTCGGATAATTCACCTTTACGCTGGGTTATATCCGACAAACATTTTTCTTTGTCCACTCCCGCAAGGCTCAAAGCCCCTGCAGGGCAACGCTTCATACACATACCGCAATCAAGACATCCGTCAGCATCGGGAACACTTAAATCACATTCCATATCGGTAATGATTTCACCGATAAAGCAAAAGCTGCCATATTTTCTGTTAATAAGAAGTCCGTTTCTGCCAATTACTCCCACGCCTGATAAAACAGCGGCTTTCACCTCATTAACCGGAGAATTATCGCAAAAACACTCAAACTGATTATCGGGATACGTTTTTTTCAATTCTTCCGTTATTTTATAAAGATATTCTCCTGCAACCAGATGATAGTCTTTCGGAACAGCATATTTTGATATATTTGATTTCTCATAATATTCTTCCCCGAGCCAATACGGAAAAAGGTAAACTATAACACTTTTTGCACCTTCGGGTATTCGCGCTTTCGCACGGCACTCAAAAAGCTTTCCAATGTCATTAAAGCCGCAGACACCGCAAGGAAGAATATCTTTTAAAGGTAATTTTATATTCATCACAATTTACTCAACGCTACCATCAACGGAATCGTAATAACCGATAAGACCGAATTAAAAGCTACAACCTGCGAAGCAACACCGGTATCTTTTCCGTATTTTGCAGAGAACATAACCGTATTATTCGCACTCGGAACCGAGGCGGAAATTATACAAGCTGAAAGAAGTGTACCGGAAATCCCCACAAGTTTATATATGCCTAACATTAACGCCGGCATAACCAAAAGCTTAAGAACAGCAACCAGATAATTTTCCCGGAGTTTAAACATATTCTTCAAATCTGTGTTTGCTATATATGTTCCGAAGAAAAGCATCGCTAAGGGCGTGTTAAGATTCGAAATATGCCCTACCGCTGTCTGAAAAACATCAGGAAGCTTTATTCCGAAAATAAACAACGGCATACCTATGAGCACCGATATCACACCGGGATTAAAAAACAACTTCTTTAAATCAAAGGACTTGTTTCCTTTGCTTTTGGTCATAAGCCAGATGCCATGGGTAAAAGAAAAAATATTAAACGCCACAACGCCGGCGGAACAGTAGAAAACACCATCACCACCAAGCATCGCTTCACATAACGGCAATGCCATATATCCCATATTACCGTAGTTTACGGCATATTTGAAAATCGCTTTATTATCGCCGGATTTATTGAATACAGGCATTGATAAAAATATACCCACGATAAGCGTTCCCGACATACACAAAAACGCTATTCCCAAGGTACTGACAGTCTTCACGTTGAACGGCATATTCATAAAAGACTGTATTATTACGCAGGGAGTAATTATATAAAACAGCAAATCATTGGACAGTTTAGCCGTATTTTGCCCGAAAACCTTAAGTCTGTCGGCAGCAAAACCGACTGCAACAATTAAATACAGCACCAATACCTGCTGTGCGGCTGTAGCCATATTGCTAAGGAACATTCTCTACCTCTTCTGACTGAAAATCGGTCACTCTGATTCTTTTTGTTTTCTCAATTCAGCAAGAGAAACGAATTTGACAGGCTCCTCTTCACTGACTTTCTTTTTCTTACTTTTCACCGGGTATCTTACAGGATACTTTTTTTCACGCTTCAGGATTTTTTCTTCTATTTGCTCATCATTTGTATCTTCTATAAGCATTTCCGAAAAATCAACAAACTCTTCGCTTGCTTCAGTATTGACATCGTTTTTTTCTTCAACAGTTTCAATTTCTTCAGCAACCGTTTCTGTGATTACAGACTCTTCCTGTGAAGCACTTTCATCCTCTGACTCCACAACAGCTTCAGCTGTATCCTCCGCCTGCTCTGTTATTTCTTCGTGGACTGCTTCTTCTTCGACGGTTGCTTCTTGGCTTTCTTCTGCAATTTCTTCGACAAGCACTTCTCCGTCGTCTTCAGAATCATTTTCTTTGACTTCTTCAGTTGTTTCTGCGACAGCTCCTTGCGGACCTTCTTCAACAGAACCTTCATCACTATCTTGCGGATTATCTTCGGCAAGAATCTCCACACTAACTTCTTCAATATCTTCATCATATGCTTCTGTTGCCTCTTCCACTATCTCTTCTTCAGTTTCTTCTGCGGTCTCATCTGAAACAGCCTCTTCCTGCTCGGTTACAACAGCTTCATCAGCGGTTTCACCGGCGCTTTCAACGACTTCTTCATCTGTTGTCTGGTCGTCTTCAAAAAGATTTTCCACATCCGAATCTATCTCTAAATCTTCGACGTTTTCTAACACAATTTGTTTTTTTGAATTGTTTTTTTCTACATTTTCCGAAACGGTGTCAACCTCAGCAGGAATCTCAGCAACGTCACTTCCTTTTACTACCACTTCCGAATCATCGGGAAGCTCCACATCGGAGATGACTTTTACATTCTTGCCACGTTTAAACATAATTCCCAAAGAGGAAAGAATGAAAACTGTCACAAAAATGAACAGTGTCAGATGAGTAAGACTGAATTCCGATTCTTTAACCGGTTCAAGTCCCACGGAAGCAGCAACAAGTCTGGGCACAGAAATCAGTGCGAGGAAAATCGCCGCAACAAAACCACTGCCGTATATGTTCCACATACTGTTTTCTGTAAACACATCGGACACTATTCTTGCAAAAGTCAAGAAGAATAGCATAAGGAAAACAAATGCGATAATTTCAAACAGCAACTCTGAAACAGTTACGTAACTTACTGCTTTCATAAGCTTCATTATAAGAACGCTCATAGCCCAGCATAAAGGTGAAAGGGCGAGTATGCTGCATTTTTTATAAGTGGGTTTTCCCTCAAAATGGCTTGCGGCAAATATGAGGAAATACAGTACCGACAAAATAGCGAAAACAAATTCAAGTACAAGGAAGAATCCACCGTTCTCCTGAAGCGATAACAAGAATTGATTTTTCAGATAATCGAAAGATACGTTCGCTCTTATTTCGGGGAAAACGTCACGATATATAACTATTACATCCCAGACGAATCCGCCAGCCGCAACTAACGAACTCAATCCCAAAACAGGGTTCTTGCCCACAGGGAATTTCGGCGACGGTACACCTTTACATATAAAGCTTAAAACAACCAGCACAACTGAACAGACAGCCAGCACGGCATACAGAAGCGGTACTGCAAAGTTTCCATTTTCAAAAAAGCCGTTTTCGGGATTCACCATAACAAGAAGCTGATATATTCTTATAGGCAAACTCACCAATAACGTAACGGCAAAAATCGCAATCAGGTGTCTCATTCTGACTGCACTCGAAGAGCCTTTGAGTTTATTCATAACTACAATCCTTTCGATAACGAATTATCTTTCATCAAGCGGAACGTATACCGCTGATTTCTTGAAATTTGAAACTCTTTCATCAATAGGTGCATATTCCTTCGGAACAGCCATATTTTTATATGCAGGTCTTATAACTCTGTTTCCGTTTATAAGCTCCTCTATACGGTGAGCTGACCAACCTGCCACACGCGCAATGGCAAAAAGAGGTGTATATAAATCCTCCGGAATTCCGAGCATCTGGTAAATAAGTCCCGAATAGAGGTCTACGTTAGCACAAATCTTTTTATTGTTATGTTTTTCAGTTGCAAATATTTCCGGAGTAAGCTTTTCAATAAGCTCGAGTGCTCTGAATTCATCCGCAAAGCCTTTTTCCTCGGCAAGCTTAACAGCTTCTCTCTTAAGGATTATTTGTCTTGGGTCGCTGAGTGTATAAACTGCATGGCCCATACCGTAAACAAGTCCGCTTCTGTCACCGGCTTCTTTGTTGATAATCTTTCTGAGGAAATCCGCAACCTGACCTTCATCGGTAATATCTTTAACATCAGCCTTCATACAATTCATCATTTCCGCAACCTTAAGGTTAGCACCGCCGTGACGAGGGCCCTTAAGTGAACCGATACCCGCGGAAATAGCCGCATAAGTATCTGTACCGCTGGATGTGAGAACTCTTGTAGCAAAAGCTGAGTTGTTACCGCCGCCATGCTCAGCATGAATCATAAGGCAAAGGTCAAGAAGTTTTGCTTCTTCATCTGTAAACTTACGATTTGAACGAGTGTTATAAAGTATTGTCTCGGCAGTTGAAAGACCGGGCTTAATAGGATGAAGATACATGCTCTTTTTGAGGTAATATCTTCTTTTCACCTGGTAGGCATATGTCATAATGGTGGGAAGCTGAGCGATAAGCTGAACACTCTGGCGCACAACATTCTCTATGGATATGTCGTCAGGATTACTGTCGTAAGAATAAAGAGAAAGCACGGAACGCTCCAATTTATTCATAATATTGGGTGACGGCGCTTTCATTATCATATCCTCAATGAAATCATCGGGAAGCTCTCTGGACTCAGAAAGCAATACGTTAAAATCATCAAGCTGTGATTTCGTGGGAAGATGTCCGAAAAGAAGAAGCCACGCAACTTCCTCATATCCGAAACGGTTTTCTTTAATGCAACCGTCGACAAGGTCGTTAATATCAATTCCCCTGTATGTCAAATGACCTTCAACCGGTTTACGTTCACCGTCATCGATATAGTAACCTTCTACGGAGCAGACCTTTGTAAGACCCGCCATAACACCGCTTCCGTCACGGTTTCTTAAACCTCTTTTTACCTCGAATCTATCGAAATATTCGGGTGCTACCGCACTGTAATCCTTAAGCTCCTGACAAAGGTCAGAAAATCTGTCTGCTGAGACGTTGTTGATGTATGTAGGCATTTTATCATCTCCTCGCTGATTTTCAGCGTTCTTAATATCATAATTTTTAATAACAATTCATATTATTTTATACCATATAGACGCGAATGTCAATAAAACTAACTTAAAAATAACGGACAGGTGAAACTCTATGAAAAAATTTTCAATTATTGTAATTCTTGCTGTAATTTCTATGACTTTTTTGCCCTTCGCAGCCATAAAACACCCCACATCGTCAACCGATGAAACTTCACAGACCACACAAAACACGACGACAACACAGCAACCACAAGTCGGAGATACCATATCTGTTTTCCGCACTATTGAAAACAAAACGGAAAGCATAACTTTATTCGAATACGTTTGCGGAAGCGTTGCCGCAGAAATGCCCCTTGCGTATGACGAAGAAGCAATAAAAGCCCAGGCGGTAGCCTGCTACACCAATGCTTTGAGATTAAAAACAACAGAAAACGCCTCTGCCGACAGCCATATATCAGACGACAGCACAGTTCACCAGGGCTACATAGATGAATCACAGCGTAAAGAAAAATGGGGTAACGATTTCAATAAATACGAAACCAAGCTCCGCAATGCGGTTAAAGCAGTGGAAAACCACGCCCTGTATTACAACAACGAGCTTTGCGTTGCCGCTTTTTACGCTATTTCCTGCGGAAAAACCGAGGATGCAAAAAACATCTGGGGCAATGATGTCCCCTACTTAAAAAGCGTACCCAGCGAAGGTGATAAGCTGTCACCGCAATATGCTTCCACGCTGTCATTTCCCAAGGACGATTTTATAAAAACAGCCCGGGAACTCGGCATACAAACCAAAGATATTTCCACTTTAGAAAATGCCATAACAATTACTGAAACATCTCCATCGGGAACTGTCTTATCAGCAAAACTCGGCGATAAAACATTTACCGGTGAGCAGATAAGAAAAGCCTTCTCCCTCAGAAGCCCTGTTTTCACAATAAAAACAACCGCTGACACGGTTACATTCAGTGTCAACGGTTACGGTCACGGAGTGGGAATGAGCCAATACGGTGCCGATTATATGGCAAAGCAAGGCAGTACCTACGATGAAATTTTAAAGCATTATTATACTGATATCGAAATCAGAAAAGTCAGCTGATAAGCAAACGTATAATATAAAGCAATATCAGATGAATGGGATAAAAGGCGTAGAAACCATATTGAAAAGCTTTGTTTTTCACGCCTTTTTTACCATTGTACAGCCATATGGGCACAAGGGAAAAAAGCGCAAAAATCTGTGTATGCATCTGATATATATTTCCGTTAAATCTAAATAAAAATGGTCTACCCGGAAAAATGAAAACAAATATGACAAACAACGCAATAAACTGAAAAAGCCACGCGAAAGGAAAATCTCTGAGTAAATAAAAGCATATAACAATCACAACACCGATTGCGCCGTAATCAGTGTTAAGAATTTCAGCAACAATTACAATAATTGCAGTTAAGAGACCTGCTCCGAGTATTTTCATCGGAGTGGGGTCTTTTTTCATTTCTTTTATTACACGCAATGCCAAAAGCCCCAGCAACAAAGTAAATAACGTGTTCTGATACTCAAAACAAAAAACCTCAGAAGCAAAAAACACATCAAAGGGTATTTCCGACAACAGAGCGAAACAGAAAAGTCTCAAAGCATATTTCTTAAAATCCGATGTATAAATAAAACCTTCTGATATCTGAAACGCGAAAATCGGAAAGGCGATTCTTCCAAAATAATTCATCCAGCTATTACCGGGACCAACAACCGACCAGGTATGGTCGCAAAGCATACTTATAACTGCCAAAATCCGCAGTATATCAACGTTTATTCCGCCAAAAGGCTTTCTGAAAAACGGACTGTTTTCAGGTAAATTCTTTAACTTTGTCATTTTCGGTTTCACGCTCCTTTCCGGTTTTATATCTCATACGCAAGTATATCATACTTCGCATTTTTTACAAGAGTTGCGTTTTTGCGGAATCGTTCCTTTTTCAAACGTCAGACAAACGATTATGATGCCCTATTTTATTGCTAAATTTATTGACAATAGACTATATAAGTGATACAATTTAGCGTATATGATATTATATATAACTAATATGTGAAAATATTGTCGTTAAATCGACTGTCGATTTTGAATTCACCAATAGGCAATTCGGGGTAAATTCATTCAGGAGGAGAAAAATGAAAAAGAACGGCTACCGAGGTATATATAACCGTTGCATCAAACGTATATTTGATTTCGTAGCGGCGCTGATACTTCTTATTGCAACACTTCCTTTATTCATAGTCATAGGTCTTATAATCGCCATTGATTCAGGTTTCCCGATATTTTATAAGCCCTTGCGTGCCGGTTACAAAAACAAGCCCTTCCATATCTACAAATTCAGAACTATGGTCAAGGACGCTGACAAAGGCGACGGCACCACTGCCCTCAATGATCCACGTATCACAAGGGCGGGTAAATATCTCAGAAAGCTCAAGCTCGATGAAATTCCCCAGCTTATCAATGTTTTGAATTCGACCATGAGCTTTATAGGACCTCGTCCGGAGCTCCTCAGATATACAGAGCAATACAAAGGCGACGAAAAGCTTATTCTTGAAGTTCGTCCGGGTATAACCGACTTCAGTTCAATCGAGTTTATAAACCTTGATGAAATAGTCGGCGAAGAAAACCCTGACGAAATGTACGAAAAATACGTGCTTAAAAAGAAAAATAAATTGAGAGTCAGATATGCCGACGAGGTTTCATTCAAAACTGATGCTACGCTCTTTATAAAAACTTGTTGGTACGTGGTAAAAAAAGGAATACGTGTTATCACACGTAAATAGGAGAAAATGATGGAATACGTAACTTTAAAAAATACCGACCTTAAGGTTTCACGTTTCTGTATGGGCGGATGTCCTATGGGCGGCTACAACTGGGGAAGAGTTGAACAGGACGAATTAGTAGGTGCAATTCGTAAAGCTCTTGATACAGGTGTCAACTTCTTTGATACTGCCGACACCTACGGTCTCGGCCAATCGGAGAAAACTCTTGCCAAGGGTCTGGGCGAAAACCGTCAGGACGTAATTATTGAAACAAAATTCGGTGTACGTGTAGAAGGCGGAAGAACCTTCTACGATAACTCTCCCGCTTACATTGAAGCGGCACTTGATAACAGCCTGAGGCGTTTGAACACTGACTACATAGACATTTATCTTATCCATTACCGCGACGGCGCAACACCTATGGAAGAAGTAGTAAATAAGCTCCTCCAACTTCGCGAAAAGGGTAAAATCCGCTACTTCGGATTATCCAATATTCACGCCGATGACATTGAAGAGCTCATTCCCTACAAAGGCTTGTTTGTAAACTGCCAGAACGAATTTTCTTTGGCGTGTCGCAAAAACGAGGCTGATTTAAGAAAGTTGCAAACGGAAATGAATCTTACACCTATGACCTGGGGAAGCCTCGGACAAGGTGTTTTAACCGGTAAATATGACCGCAACTCAAAGTTCGGTTTTGACGACCGCCGCAGATTAGATATCTACGTGAATTTCCACGGCGAAAAATTAGAGAAGAATATGCAGATTGTTGACGTATTGAGAGAAATCGCAGTCAACAGAGGCAAAACACTTTCTGCCTGTGCAATCCGTTTTATTTTAGACTGTTTGCCCGAAAGTGTTGCACTGGCAGGTATCAAAAGAGCTGACCAGTTAATATCAAATCTGGACGCTATGGGTTGGAACCTGTCACCCGAAGAATTCAAAGCATTGGATGAAGTATCCAGACTGTAAAAATCCACGGAAAGAGAAATATGACTTGGAGTGAAAACGTAATGACAAGCAAACAATTAGCATGGCTTATAAGACGTCATGGTATAGAAATGACCCATCTTTCAGGTGGAAGCCATATAGGTGCAATCATGTCTGTAGCGGATATAATTGCAGTTTTGTATGCCGATATTTTGCATTTTGACCCAAAGAACCCCAAATCCGAAGCGCGTGACCGCTTTATTTTATCAAAGGGCCACGCCGGTGCAGCTATATATGCTGCTCTTGCGGAGTGCGGTTTTTTTGATACAGAAGAATTGAAAACTCACTACCAGAACGGTAGCAGATTGTCCGGGCATGTTTCACACCATGTGCCGGGCGTAGACTTTTCTACGGGTTCTCTTGGGCACGGTTTGTCAGCTGCGGCAGGTATGGCTTTAGCTGCAAAACAGGACAAAAAAAGCAACAAGCACTATGTAGTTATCGGTGATGGTGAATGTAACGAGGGTTCTGTATGGGAGGCAGCTCTTTTTGCTGTTCACTTCGGACTGGACAACCTTGTATGCATAGTTGATCACAACAAAATGCAGAGTCTTGATTTTTGTGACAAAACCTTGTCAACAACCCCTCTTAAAGGAATCTGGGAAGGGTTTGGCTGGAATGTTATCGATATAAACGGCAACGACCACACAGAGCTTCACAATGCTCTTTCAAATATACAAGCGAACAACAAACCCACCGTTATTATCGCCAACACCATAAAAGGCAACGGTATTTCATACATGGAAAACGATATTCTCTGGCATTATCGTTTTCCCCACGATGGATGGGAGTATGACCAGGCAGTTTCAGAACTGCACAAAGTAAAGCCCGACGGTGTCACAGACCCATATACACCCGACGGAATAAGCAATCCGGCAACACCCGATGAAAATGACGATATTCTGAAGGACCATACGATGTCCGCTACATATAAACCCACCTGGTTCACAAAGGAGACGGAACAATGAGAGATACTTTTTTCAGAACTCTGATAGAGCTCGCAGAGGATAACAAAAATATCGAAGTTGTAACCGGTGACTTGGGCTTCGGTGTGCTTAAGCCTTTCTGGGAAGCTCATCCCGACCAGATTATAAACGCCGGTATCGCTGAACAGAACCTGACATCCGTAGCCGCAGGTATGGCTTTGGAAGGAAAAAAAGTTTTCACCTATTCAATAGGAAATTTCCCTACTCTCAGATGTCTTGAGCAAATCCGCAACGACTGCGCTTACCATAACGCTGACGTCAAGATTGTCTGCGTAGGTGGTGGCTTTGTATACGGTTCTCTCGGTATGAGCCATCACGCAACGGAAGATATCGCTGTTATGCGTTCACTTCCGAATGTTACGGTTCTCTGCCCCGGTGACCTTGTAGAAGCGGAAGCAGTTACACGTGCAATGGCAAATTATCACGGAACTTGTTATATCCGTTTGGGCCGTGGCGGTGAAAAGAAGATTCACGACACTTTACCCGACTTTAAAATCGGCAAAGCAATCCCGGTGAAAAAAGGCGAAAAAGTAGCAATCTTCTCAACCGGTGCTATTTTTGAAGAAATTGAGATTGCTTGTGAAATTTTAGAAAGCTCCGGTATAACTCCCACTGTTTATACTTTCCCGACAGTTAAGCCTATTGACAAAGAGGTTATACGAGAAATTTCGGCATCACATGAAATCATAGTCACCTGCGAGGAACACAATCTTTCAGGCGGTTTCGGAAGTGCCGTTGCCGAAGTTCTTGCGGAGCTTCCCTCCCACGCAAGAATACTCAGAATCGGAATGAACGATGAATACAGCACCATTGTCGGTGACCAGAAATATTTACGCGACCAATACGGTATGAGCGGTCAAAAAATCGCTCAAAGAATTTTATGCGAGGTGAATCAATGAAAAAATTGCTGCTTACCTGTACTGATTTGATGACAATTCAGTTCATGGTACCTCATATTCGCTACCTTGCAGAAAACGGATTTGAAATCGACCTGGCGTGTTCCGTTGTCGGCGACAGATTAGATGACGTAAAAAATGCTGTTGGTGATGTGGCAAAAATACATACATTACGACTTGTGCGCAGTCCTTTTTCACCTGTAAACCTCAAAGGATACGGCGATTTGAAAAAGCTCTTAGCAGAAAATGAATATGATATCATCTGGACGAATGAACCCGTTATGGGTGTTATGACTCGCTTTGCCGCCAGAAAAGCACGAAAAAAAGGCACAAAGGTCCTCTATATGGCTCACGGTTTTCATTTCTTTAAGGGCGCACCGCTGTTCAACTGGCTTATGTGGGCACCCACGGAGATTATAATGTCCCGATTCAACGATATTCTCGTTACCATAAACTGGGAAGATTATAACTGGGCAAAAAAGCATACCCACACGCCCGTAATAAAGCATATCGACGGTATAGGTGTTGACTTTTCCAACCGCGAAAGTGTCATTTCACCCGAAGAAAAACGCGCACAATTAAAAATCGCAGAAGATGATATTTTGATTTTATCCGTGGGCGAACTCCAGAAAAGAAAAAATCACCAGGCAATTATACGTGCCATCGCAAAATTAAACGACCCTCGTATAAAATATATCATCTGCGGCCAGGGTGTTCTGGAAAAACAGCTCACTGACCTTGCCGCCTCACTCAAACTCGACAAGCAGGTTTTCTTTTTGGGTTATAGAGCTGACATTCCTGAAATTATGTCGGCTTGCGATATATACGCTCATCCTTCTATCCGTGAGGGTCTGGGACTTGCTTCACTTGAGGCAATGGCATCGGGATTGCCCCTTATTACCTCAAACGTACAAGGTGTCCCCGACTACGTTGAAAACGGTATTACCGGTTATATGTGCGATCCTATGGATGTGAACGGCTATGCTGAAAATTTACGTAAACTTACATCAAATAGAGCATTACGTAAAAACATAGGAAAGACAAATGTCACTTATGTACAAAAGTACAGAGTTGAAGTGATTGAACCTGTTATAAAAGAAATCCTTAATGAAAGTCTGACCTCTGAAAAAGAAACTGTAAAGGTTAAGTGAAATCATGAAACTTTCCGTAATTATCCCGGTATACAAGGCAGAAGGCACTATCCGCCGTTGCCTTGACAGTTTATTGAATCAGCCGCATAACGACATTGAAATTATCGTTATAAACGACGGCTCACCCGATAATTCGGGTAATATCTGCAAAGAATATGCGGAAAAATACAACGAAATCAAATATATAGAAAAAGAAAACGGCGGTGTTTCCACCGCGAGAAATGCAGGACTTGATGTTGCCGTAGGCGACTATGTTGTTTTTGTTGACAGCGACGACTGGGTCTATGACAACTTCTTTTCAGTTATTGAAAAAGCCCTTGCGAAAAACGACTGGGATTTGTTGCAGTATTCTCAGAATTACACCGACGGCAAAGAAGCAAAGCCGAGAGTTTTACCTGACTTTGAATCTTGTGAACATGACGTGATTTTTGAGCATACAGTAGAGCATATGTGTAAAAAACACATAAACAAACCCATTGACAAGGTTTACAAAAGAAGTGTTATTGAAAAAAATCATCTCAGGTTTCATCCGAAGCTGAATGTCGGCGAGGACCGTACCTTCAACATAGTTTTTGCTCTTGATATTAAAAAATGGTGTATCGTCAGCGATTTAATTTATTACGTAAGCCTTGAAAACGGTGAATCTTTGTCGCGTCAGAAGCGCAATGACCTTGATGACCAGATACGTATTGCCGAAGAATATCTTTTTGATATCATCGGAAAAAGTGCTCTTAAACAAGAAGAAAAAACACTTCTTGTTCAGGCTATTCAGTTCGACAATATGCGCGCAGTTTACACTAAAGCGAAATATCTGCACCGCAACGGCGCAGGTTATTTCGAGAGATTAAAAGAACTGAACATTTACTGCAAGCAAGTAAACAAAAACAAATACACTTACCCACCCGGCAAATTCTGTACTCTCATAAGTTTGCCTGTAAAATTAAGATTAACGCCGGTACTTGACGCTATGGCATGGGTACTGACAAGGTAGGATTTTTATGAAATACATTCTGCAAATAGCTGCTCACCTCACCATAGGCGGTGCTGAAAAAGTTTGTCGTGATATAGGCCTATACGCCGACCCTGCGGAATACGAAACTCACTATGTAATATTTGATGATGATATAGGCGATTTCGGCAGAGAAGTTACCGCAAAGGGCTGCAAAATCTTCAAGCTTCGCGAACCCTCGGAGAATTACGGCGAATACTTCAGAGAACTGAAAGCCATTATGGCAAAATATCCTTACACGGCAGTTCATGCACACACTATGTTCAGCATCGGTTGGGTTATGCTTGCGGCTAAGCAAATGAAAATCCCGGTGCGCGTTTCTCACGCACATTCCGCACTCATTGACGGAAACGGTTTTGTAAAATCCGTATACGAAAGTGTTATGCGTAAGCTCATACTCACCTGCTCAACCGACCTTGTCGCCTGTGGCGAAAAGGCAGGCATCAGGCTTTATGGTGAAAAGGCATATAAAAAACGAGGCAACCTTATACTCAATGGCATCGATACCGCGGCTTTTGCATTTTCAAAAACAAAGCGTGAGGAAATACGTTCACAGCTTGGTTTAACCGACAAATTCGTTTTAGGTCACACCGGACGCCTTGCAGAAGTAAAAAACCAAGGATTCATTCTGGAGCTTATGCCTCGTATTCTTGAAAAGCGCAACAATGCAATCTTGCTGCTTGTAGGTGACGGCGATGACCGTAAAATGCTCGAAGAAAAAGCAGCTCAACTGAAAATCAGCGACAAGGTTATCTTCGCAGGCAATGTAACTAATGTGCAGGATTATCTTAGTGCTATGGACGTTTTCGTCTTTCCTTCTCTCTACGAAGGCTTACCGCTGTCCATTCTGGAGGTTCAGGCAAACGGCTTACCCTGCCTGATATCCGACACTGTACCACCGGACGTATTTTTAACAGATTTAATCCATCCACTTTCACTCAAAGATGCTGATGAAAAGTGGATAAATGAAATTTTATCAGTACAAAGAACCGAAAAAGATTATTCTCAGGAACTGAAAAAAGCCGGTTTCGATTTAAATACCGCAATGGAAAAGGTGTACCGTATTTATGAAAATTAAAATTCTTTTTTATATCGATACATTGCACGGCGGCGGTGCAGAAAAAGTGCTCAGGACACTTGTCAACTCTATGGACCAAAGCAGGTTCGACATAACTGTCCAGACCACTTTTAAAGAAGATGCAGGAGAACTTCTCAAAGAAGGAATAAACTACAAGTACTGCTACAAAAAGCATAATTCCGCAACAAATCTGCTCTTTCGCACCGAAGCAGCTTCGGGACTGGTATACCCGCTTCATATAAAAGGAGATTACGATATCGAAGTAGCTTACCTGGAATGTGCTTCCACCAAAATCATGGCAGGTTCCACTAATAAAAAGGCAAAGAAACTTGCGTGGGTACACTGTGATTTAAGAAAAATAACTGAAGACCCCGCCGGCTTTGCCCAAAAATCAAAGCCTTGGTACGATAAATTTGACAAGGTGATATGCGTATCAAAAAACACTCGGGACGGCTTCGTTGAATTATTCGGCAACAGCCCCGAATCAGTCGTAATATATAACACCATAGACAACGAAGAAATTATCAAAAAATCTACGGAACTGTTACCTGAAAATGTCTGCAAAAATAAGCTTACTTTATTAATGCTCGGCCGTTTTTTGCCGCAAAAGAATTATCCGCGACTTCTTAAAACCGCAAAAACGCTTTTAGATAGCGGCTTCGATTTTGAGCTCTGGATTCTCGGAGATGGTGAACAACGTCCTCAGATAGAAAAATATATTAATGATTTCAATTTAACAGAAAACATCAAATTATTCGGTTTTCAAAACAACCCCTATCCTTTCATTAAAAATGCCGATTTAATGGTCTGCTCATCAAACTACGAAGGCTTCAGCACCTTTATCACAGAAGGTTTAATCCTTGGAAAAACCGTTGTCACCACCGATTGTAGCGGCATGGACGAGCTCTTGGGCGACAACGAGTACGGCATTATAACGGAAAACGATGACGAAGCTTTTACAGAGGGCTTGCGAAAAATGCTCAGCGAACCCGATTTATTGCAATCATACACAGATAAAGCAAAGCTTCGCGGTCAGCGTTTTTCAAAACAACATCTGACACAACAAACACAAAACTTTTTTTACGAAATATTGGATATGTAAAATTTATATATCCTCAACGGAGTATTATGGGAGAATCAATCTACTACATTCTTATAGCGGCGGTTATCCTATTGGGTATGATTATGTCCCAAAAAGGAGAAACGAAAAAGTCTTATATCGTCGTAATGGCTATTTTGCACGCTTTTGTCAGCGGATGCAGATATAAATTTCTGACAGGTGACTTAATACGATACAACACACTTTACTTTGATTATCAATTCTTTGGTTGGTTCAGTGAAGAGGTTTTCCAGGAAGGCCGAAACTTCGGTTTCCAATGGCTTATGAAGCTTATAGGTCACTTAACGGGTCAGAATTATCAGGTATTCCTCTTTATCGTTGCCCTTATCGTCGAAATTTCCGTAGCAATCGTTATATACCGTTATTCCCCAAAACCCTGGCTCAGTTATTTGATGTGGAACTGCATAGGTTTCTATGTTTTCGGTTTCAGCGCAGTAAAGCAATCCCTTGCTATGGCATTATTGATGTTTTCATATATAAACATCATTGAAAAACGTCCGAAACGCTTTATTTTCTGGACTTTACTTGCAGGTACTATTCATCTGCCCGCCCTGGTTTTCCTCCCTGCATATTTGATTTCAAAACTAAGATTGAATTTCAAAACACTTATAGGGTACGTGGCATCCGCCGCATTAATTTTCATGTTCCGTGAGCCTATCGTCGAGGCATTCCGCGATATGTATTATTCCGATAAGGATTTCGCTTCCGACACCTTTCTCGGCACGCGTTTTATAGTAATTTGTCTCATGCTCATTATAGGAATACTTCTTAAGGGTTTCCGCGGAAAGCACTTTTCATCACTATTTATGCTCATTGGCGTTGCCGCAATTTTACAGATGTACTGCGGTTACGATAATGTTTTCACACGTCTTGCTGACTACTATTTCCAATTTGTTATCCTTTATGTTCCTATGCTGTTTAGTGATTTCGAAGAGGAATACTATCACAACAGATTAGGTGCAAAGATAATAATGGATGAGTCAATGAAAAAGCTGGTAATAGCTTTTCTGATAGTTTTTGCAATCTATTTTTACAGCACAAGCTCCTTAGGTCCTATTTATGTTGCAGTTGACGACTACACAAATTACCGTTTCTTCTGGGAGGTTGCTCCGACAACATGAAATACAGCGTAATTATACCTGCATATCAATGTGCCGACACCATCGAAGGTACCGTTGAAAGCATATTCAAATCAGGTTTAAACAATTTTGAAATTATCATTATCAATGATGGTTCAACCGACAGCACAGCCGAAGTTTGTGAAGCTTTAGAAAAAAAGCATACCGAAATCCGCTATATCCGTAAAGAAAATGGCGGTGTCTCATCCGCACGTAATATGGGTATCGAAGTAGCAAGCGGAGACTATATTCTGTTTATGGATTCCGATGACCTGTACACTGAAAACGCTTTTGAAAAAGTGTGTGCACTCTGTGAACAACACGAACCTGATATGCTGATTTTTGGCTTAAGCTTTGATTATTATAAAGATGGTTCAGTTTACAGAAGCGATGAACTTATGTACCCCGATGAAGGCGTTTTCACACCCACGCAATGGGCAGAAAATTTCCCCGGATTATTTGACAATAACTCACTTTCGTCTGTTTGCAATAAATTGTTCAAAAGTGAAATTATAAAAAACAACAGCATCCGCTTCAAAAAAGACGTCTTTCTTATGGAAGACTTCCTGTTCGTTCTCGATTCTTTAGAAAAAACGGATAATATTTATCTTTATCCCAAAGCCATATACCGTTATCATCAACCTGAGGATGAAATGCGTGTATATACCCGTATGAACAGAGTTGATGATATAAACTCTTATCTCGAGCCCTTTTATATGAGTGTGGATAATTTGACTCACTCGCTGAAAAAACGTTTCAACATTCCCTTCTCTCAAGGCGAAGATGTTTTATTCAGATTATATAAAATGTTCGTCAGTCAAAAAGGCTATTACGCTGACATTGAAACATTAAAAAAATTATCCGAAACCCATAAAAAAAGCCGTTGGGCTGATTACAAAACCGACGACATTCTGATTTCAGATTTAAATAACGAAAACTATAAGGCTATCATAAAAAGACATAAAAAAATACAGTTACGTCATAAAATCGCAGTAAAAGTCAAGAAAAATGCAATTTACCAGAAACTGCGTGGCTAAAAAGGATTGTTACTATGATTGATTTTGTTGTGCTCTGGGTAGACGGCAACGACCCTGCCTGGCAAAGTGAAAAAGCAAAATATTCTCAAAAAAAGACTGATGACAGCAACTCCGTCAACAGATTCCGTGATTGGGGACTTATGCCCTATTGGTTCAGAGCAATAGAAAAATTTACTCCTTGGGTGCGCAAAATTCATTTCGTCACATGGGGGCATCTTCCTGAATTTCTTAATACAGACAACCCTAAGCTCAATATCGTCCGTCACCGGGATTTTATGCCTGAAGGAAGTCTTCCTACCTTCAGCTCTCACGCTTTGGAGGTAAACCTTCACCGTATTCCCGACCTCGCAGAAAACTTCGTTTACTTCAATGACGATATGTTTATATTACGACCTATGCAGGAAACCGCATTTTTCAAAAACGGTGTACCCTGCACCTACGGTGGCGAGGTTCCAGTTTCTTTTATAAGGGAAGTCGGCATCTGGCAACACGCGGTTGTAAATAATATGGGCGTTATCAACAAGCATTTTGATAAACGAACTCAGTACTCACTTTATAAAAACAAATACATCAGTAAAACTTACCGTTGGCAAGACAACATACGTTCAATGATGTTATGGAAATTATTTCCTAATTTCTTTTACGGATTCGAAAATTTACACGCTCCCGGCGCTTATTGTAAAAAGACTTTTGAAGAAGTATGGGAAAAAGAACCTGATATTTTAAAATCAACAACCTTAAACAAGTTCCGTACAGCATCCGACCTGAATCAATGGATAATGCTTTGGTGGCAGGTCGCAAGCGGTAACTTTGAGCCTTACTGCACGGATAATTTTGTTTCCTGCGCAGATGATCACAATGTCGGACTTCTCTGTGACATTATAGAAAACCAAGAACACGATATGATATGTATCAACGACCCCGAAAGCGACGTCGATTTTGATACAATTTCCCAAGCAGTACGTAATTCATTCCAAAAAATATTACCCGATAAAAGCAGTTTCGAAAAATAAATATGAAGAAAAAAATTATTTTTGTTTCAACCGCTCTTTGGATAGGCGGTATTGAATCAGCTCTTGTAAATCTTTTAAATCATATCGATTACAACACCTATGATGTAACTTGTCTGATTCTTTATAATTACACCGATATGGCTCACAGAATACCAAAAAACTGCCGACTCTTAATTTCTGACAGAGATAAAACGGTATCTTTTAAAGAGTCATATAAATACTCAAAGCTCTTTCATCTTATAGAAAAGCCTCAAAATGCATCAAAATTGCGACTTTTCATCTGGAAGGTTCTTTGTTTCCTTTTTAAAGGACTTGAGTCAAAGCTTTACGCTGCTTACATAAGAAAGCAATTAAACACAGAGCATTTCGATACGGCGGTAATATACAGCGATGTAGTCGCCGAAACGGCGGTACGCGGTATTTCGGCAGACAAATTTCTGATGTTCTACCACCACGGTGCAATGCGGCGTGTTTATCACGATAAATTCGGTTATAAAAAAAGTAAAAAAATCATAACCGTTTCAGAAACCCAAGCCAATCTGCTTAAAGATTTTGTTCCACGCTACAAGGATAAAATAATCGCAATCAACAACATTGTCGATGTTGATAATATATTAAACCGTAGCACCGAGACGTTACCTGTTAATTACCCTGAAAACACATTGAATATGGTTTCATGCGGCAGGCTTTCTCCTGCAAAGGGAATGGATATTGCCGTGGAATCAGCTAAAGTGCTTATTGAAAAAGGTTTTACAGATTTTAACTGGTACATTGTAGGCGGCGGACCTGAAGAAAACGCATTGAGAGAGCAAGTTAAGTCTCTCGGACTTTCAGAGTATGTCCACCTTTTAGGTATGCAATCTAATCCATATCCCTACATTGCAAATGCAGATTTATCTGTTCAGCCGAGCCGTTTTGAAGGACACAGCGTAGCTATTATGGAGTCGAAAATTCTCGGTCTTCCTATTGTTGCAACAAAAGCCGCGGCAAAGGAGCAGATAACAGACGGAGTAAACGGTGCACTTTGTGATACAGACCCATACTCTCTCGCAGAGGCAATATTAAAAGTGGCAAAGGATAAAGAACTTTTGAATAAATTTACCGAAGCCTCAAAGGCAGAGAATTTCAATAAGAAAAACAAAGAAATTTTAAACGAAATTTATCAAATTTTTTAATCGGAGATTTCTATGGATATTCAAAACAACAAAGAACAAAAATTTCAGACGGTCATAGAGCCTAAAAACGGTTGGTTTGACCTGCACCTTAAAGAATTGTTGCAATACCGCGACCTTGTATTTCTGTTTGTAAAAAGAAACTTTGTTTCTATGTACAAACAGACTGTTTTAGGACCTTTGTGGGCTGTTATACAACCGCTTCTCACAACTGTTGTATTCACTCTTGTTTTCGGTAATATTGCAGGTCTCGCGGCAGACGGTGTACCCTCATTTATTTTCTATCTTTCGGGCACCATACTGTGGACATATTTTAATCAGTGCTTAACACAGACCGCTAACACCTTCGTTGCAAATCGCCAGACTTTAGGCAAGGTTTATTTCCCGCGACTTGTAATGCCTGTTTCCACGGTGCTTTCCAATCTAATTTCACTTGCAATACAATTCATATTTATGGTTGCTTTCCTGATATTCTACGTTGTAACTGACCAGGGCTGCGAACCTAACCTCTACATATTAATGACACCACTCATTGTTTTACAGCTGGCATTATTGAGCCTTGGTTGCGGTATCATTATTTCTGCCCTTACCACGAAGTATCGCGACCTTGCAATGCTTGTTACCTTCGGTACACAGCTATGGATGTACGCATCCCCTATCGCTTACGATATGAATGGTTTAACGGTATTCGCTCCCGGCGGAAAATATCATACATTATTTATGCTCAACCCAATTACGCCCATTGTAAACCTTTTCCGTTATGCTTTTCTCGGACTTGGAGAAATGGACTGGATTTTCTACGGCATAAGCTGGGCAGTTACACTTGTCGTGTTATTTATAGGTATTATATTATTCAGCAGAGTTGAAAAAACCTTTATGGATACAGTCTGATAAGAGGGAACATTATGAGTAATCAAGCAATAAAAATTGAAAATATACAAAAAGAGTATCGTCTTGGTGCCATCGGCGGCGGTACACTAAAAGGTGATTTACAGTCATTCTGGGCAAGAATCCGTCACAAGGAAGACCCCAACACTAAAATAGGTGACACCTCAGGCCTTGCAAAGGGCGACCGTTTTATGGCTCTTGACGGAGTTTCATTTGAAGTAAAAAAAGGTGAAGCCCTGGGTATAATCGGACACAATGGTGCGGGTAAATCTACGCTTTTAAAACTTCTTTGTCGTGTTACTGCACCTACATCCGGCAAAATCTCTTACGACGGAAGAATTGCATCTATGCTCGAAGTAGGTACAGGCTTCCACCCTGAGCTTACCGGTCGCGAAAACGTTTATATGAACGGTGCAATTCTCGGTATGACAAAGGCTGAAATAGATAAAAAATTCGATGAAATCGTAAAATTCGCCGAAATGGAAAAGTTCATAGATACGCCGGTTAAACGTTACTCAAGCGGTATGTATGTTAAGCTCGCGTTCTCAGTTGCGGCACATCTTGACTCGGAAATTATGATTATGGACGAGGTTCTTGCCGTAGGTGATATGGCTTTCCAGAAAAAGTGTCTTGATAAAATGCGTGATGCTGCTAAAGTTGACGGAAGAACCGTACTTTATGTAAGCCATAATATGAATACAATCCGTCAGCTTTGCGACAGATGTATCGTACTAAGCAAAGGTAAGGTTATTTTTGACGGTAATGTCGAAGATGCTATAGAAGTTTATATGGGACAAGGTGTGGAGACACCCTCTTATGTTGATTTAGCAACACTGAAAAGAACGCAGGCAAGTCTTGTTCCCGGTGTCAGATTAACAGGCATCAAGGTACTCGAAAACGATATATGGAAAATTCGTGTAGGTGAAAAACTCAGATTTTCAATCACAATAGACGCAACAGAGGATTTAACAAACATCGGTTACCGTTCAAGACTTACTTGTGTGGACGGAACATCAGTATCGGTGTTGTTAGCACCTAACCTTTTCTCCTGTAAAAAAGGCGAAAAATTAACAATTCCTTTAGAGGCAGATGTTTCTCAGTTAGTACCGGGAAGATACTCTTTGACACCTGTTCTTTACGGTGTTAATCAATATGGAGGATGGCAATTCTATGACCATATTGAAAAAGCTGTGACTTTTGAAGTTGAAACAAAACCCGGCTTTAATGAGAATATGGAATGGGAACAGCGTTGGTGGGGCAGTGTGAAACTGCCTGAAATCGTTGACCTCAGAACATTGGGAGAAGAATAAAAAATGTCTGATAAAACCAATCAAAAATATGTTTTGTACGCCCACGACGGTAGCGGAAATCACGGTTGTGAAGCGTTAGTGCGCTCGACCGCTAACATATTGAATACCAACAAAGAAAGCCTTGTGCTTTTATCCTCAAGGCCAAATGAGGATACTTTGTACGGTCTTAATGAAATATGTGAGATAGTTGATAAAACCGCTGAAAGACCCTTAAACAGAGCTTCTTTTGATTTTTTAAGAGCCTACTATTATGTAAGAGTAAAAAAGGACTTTGATCCTATTGATTACCATAAAAGTGCAGTTGCCGACAAAGTAAAAAAAGGTGACGTGGCTTTATCAATCGGCGGCGACACATACTGCTACAAAGGCACAAACGAGCTTATCAGAACACATAAAAAATTCAAGTTCGCAGGTTTAAAAACCGTGTTTTGGGGATGCTCCATTGAGCCGAAGATACTTGAAAACCCCGAAATCGCCCAAGACATAAAAAGTTTCGATTTAATAACTGCCAGAGAAACAATTTCCTACGAAGCTCTGAAAAAGGTTAATCCAAACACAGTCTTAGTATGCGATTCTGCTTTCTTACTTAATAAAAAAGATGTGGTTTTCCCCGATAATTTCAACGACTGTGATGTTGTCGGTATAAATGCGAGTCCCTTAATTGAGGAATGTGAAAACGGCAAAGGCATTGTAAGAGAAAACTATGAACGCTTAATCGAATATATTTTAGATAACACAGATATGAAAATAGCCCTTATCCCTCACGTAGTATGGGAAGCGGTTGATGACAGAAAAATATTATCTGATTTTTATAATAAGTATAAGCAAAGCGGTCGTGTACTTTTATTAAATGATTGCGGTTGCGATGAATTAAAGGGCTATATATCGAAATGTCGTTATTTCATCGGTGCAAGAACTCACGCAACCATCGCCGCATATTCAACCTGTGTCCCTACGTTAGTTGTAGGCTATTCGGTAAAAGCTCGCGGAATTGCTCAGGATTTATTCGGCACCTGGGAAAAACATGTTTTACCTGCCCAGGAATTAAAATCCACAAATGAACTTTGTGATGCATTTAAGTGGCTTTGCGATAACGAATCCGATATCAGAAACAGATTAGAAGAAATTATGCCCGAATATAAGAACCGTATTTATGAAGGAGTAAAAGCCTTAGAATTACTGTAAAGAGGTGCGTTTATGTTACCCGTAAAAAGCTGCACAGGTTGTACTGCCTGCATGTCAATATGTCCGAAGGGCTGTATCAGTATGCTCGCAGACAAAAAGGGGTTTTTGCACCCTGAAACAGACACATCTGTGTGTATAAAATGCGGTTTATGCGAACAAACCTGTCCTGTTACAGAAGCAAAAACGGAAAATGATACTATTCCCACCATTAACGCGGCAAAAATCATCAACGATGATATTCGTGAGAAGAGCTCATCGGGTGGCATTTTCACTGCCGTTGCAGAACATATAATCGAAAAAGGCGGTATTGTTTACGGTGCAGCATTTGCAAAAGATTTTTCGGTAGAACATATAGCGATAACCGAAAAAGATGATTTAGATTTACTCAGAAGATCAAAATACGTTCAAAGCAATCTGAAAAATTCTTTTACCGAAATAAAAGAACACCTAATAAACAACAAAACTGTTTTATTTGCAGGAACGCCCTGCCAGGTAACAGGCTTATTAGCATACCTGAGAAAGCCATACGATAATTTAATAACGTTGGACTTCGTTTGCCATGGTGTACCCTCACCACTTGTGTGGAAAACCTACCTTGACTATCAGGAAAAAAAGCACGCATCAAAAGTAACCAACGTTAATTTCAGAGATAAAAGCAACGGATGGAAAAATTCCTCTATCCGATTGGATTTTGAAAATGGTGATACATATTTAAAGCCATTTGGGAAAGACCCTTTCATGAATGTTTTTTTGACAAATCTTATCCTTCGTGATTCGTGTTATCATTGCGAAAACAAAGGTCTTCACCATAACAGCGATATCACAGTCGCCGATTTTTGGGGCATTGATAAAATTGATTCATCAATGGACGATGATAAAGGCTTATCTCTGCTCTTAGTTCAAACCAACAAGGGTGCAAAAATCCTTAAAGACATATCACATACCATTACCCTTTGGGAAACCGATATTTCCAAATCAATCCCCTACAATCCTTGCTTGTTGAAATCCGTCGAGGAACATAATTTCAGAAGCTATTTTTTCAACAGATTGGGAAAAACGGACTTTTCAAAACTGGTAGATGGATGCCTGTCACCATCATACATTAACAGATTACACAGAAAACTATTACAATTTACAGAGAGGGACGATTTTTAAAGTGAAAATACAACCTGAAATCAGCGTAATAGTACCCGTGTATAAATGCAAGGATTACATTCACCGTTGTGTCGGAAGTATATTAAACCAGACTTTTGAAAATTTTGAGCTTATTCTCGTTGACGACGGCTCTCCCGACGGTTGCGGTAAAATTTGCGACGATTACGCAAAGAAAGACTCCCGAATCAAGGTAATTCACCAAGCTAATCAAGGGCAGTCCTCAGCACGCAACAACGGTGTAAACGCGGCGCTGGGCGAATGGCTCCATTTTGTAGACAGTGATGATATTATCAACTCCGAAACACTTGAAGTATTATATAAAGCTGCAACTGATAACAACGTAAAAATCAGTATGTGCAGTGCTTTGCAGGGTGACAGCATACCCGCAGACTTCAATAAAAGCCATTCCTCAACTGCTGATGTATTCGATACTGATGAAGAAAATATCCTTAGATTATCCAAAAACGAAAAATATTACTACTGGGTAGTCTGGGGAAAGCTTATACATAAATCAATTTTCCAAAAATATCCTCTTGCGGAAGGCAGAATTTACGAGGATAACGCAATAGTCTGCAAATGGCTCTACGAAGCAAAAAAAGTTGCTGTTATTCCTTCGCCTCTGTATTTCTATTATCTGAACACATCCAGTACCACAAAAAAGGATTTTACCGAAAAGCAACTCGATGTTTTATGGGCTTTTAAAGAACAAATAGAGTTTTTTGATAACCTCGGTTACCAAAAAATGCTTGAATTTTTATGCACATACTATTTTGAAATTTCTGCAAATATGATTCACAGAGCTAAAATGGAAAATGCCTTTCAGCTCGTACCTCAGATAAAAAAAGCGGAAAAAGAAATAAAAAATAAGTATTCGCGCTACATAAAGCTGAATACTCAACAAAAAATTTACTATTACGAAAAAACCGACAATAAACCCATGTACTACGCCACACGGATTATAAACAAACTCAAAAAATAAAGGATTTTCATAATGATTACTGTTGTCGTTCCTGTCTACAAGGTTGAAAATTATCTGCACCGATGTGTTGAAAGTATACTCAACCAGACATATAAAAATTTCCGTCTTATTCTTGTTGATGACGGCTCACCGGATAACTGCGGTAAAATGTGCGATGAATACGCCGAAAAAGATAACCGTATTTTTGTTATTCATCAAAAGAACGGCGGTCTTTCCGCCGCAAGAAATACCGGTATAAATTGGTTTTATGAGCAAAACAAAAGTGATTACATTACTTTTGTAGATAGTGACGACTGGCTTCACCCCGAATATCTCAGCATCTTATTAAATGGAGTTATTGAGAACGATGTAAAAATATCCGTCTGCAATTACAAGCGTGTAACCGAAGAAATACCACACAAAGAGCATACTGACTTTAAGTATGAGATAACTGACCCCGAGAATTTTCTCGTTAATCATTCGTGGCAATATAACTATGCCTGGGGCAAGCTATACCACAAAAGTGTTTTTGAGGATGTAAGATACCCTGTAGGGAAAAATTTTGAGGACACATTTACAACATATAAAACATTACATAAATGTGAAAAGATCGCATACACAGACCTTCAGTTATATTATTATCTTCGCAATGAGACGGGAATTTCACGCTCACCCTGGAACACTTCAGAATTAGTAATTTTTGATGCAATGCAGGAGCAAATGCAGTTTTATAAAGAAAAGGGATTGCAAAAAGCCTACGAAAAAGAATTTCAACTTTTCGTTCATCACCACGCATATCAGATTGTTCGCATTAAAGAAAATAAAAAAGACCTGAAAAAGAATAAAAAAATCCTTGGAAAAATCCGTTCTGATTTAAAGCGTTATCTTAAGGAGAACAAAAACAAATTCAATGTACACAATATGACATATTCTTACGAGGCCGCATATCCGAATTTCATGAAAATATACGGCTTTCTGAGTTCAGTCAGACACAAACTGTTGAGGAGAAAATAATGAGCATTCCTAAAGTTATTCATTATTGCTGGTTTGGTGGAAAACCTCTACCAAAAAGTGCTGAAAAATGCATACGCAGTTGGAAAAAACACTGTCCCGATTATGAAATAATCAGGTGGGACGAAAGTAATTTTGATGTTAATTGTAATCCCTACTGTAAATTTGCTTTTGAAAATAAAAAATGGGCGTTTCTTACTGATTACATAAGATTAAAAGTTGTTTACGAAAACGGCGGAGTTTATCTCGACACAGATGTAGAGTTAGTTAAAAATCTTGACACGCTAATAGAAAACGGCGCATATATGGGATTCCAGAATGCAACGGAAATCGCTACCGGACTAGGGTTTGCCGCCGAAAAAGGCCACTCGTTTATCGGCGAAAATATGCGTTATTATGAGGAGCTTTCGGACTTTTCTCAACTTCGCTCCTGCCCTATTATAACAACAGAATTACTTGTTGCTCACGGTTTAAAGGAAAACGACGGCACAATACAAAATGTTGCCGATATGAAACTATACCCCCCCGAATACCTTTGCCCCAAAGACGAGCGCACAGGTCTTTCGGAATTCACAAACAACACCTACTCCATCCATCACTTCGACGCCTCCTGGTTTGAAAAATCCTGGAAAGAAGGTCAAAAGAAGCGTTGGCGCAGAGAAAAAATAAGATTCATTATCCACACACCCAATCGCCTTCTTATTAAATTGTTAGGTAATGAGCGTTATGGAAAACTAAAAAACATTTTAAAAAGAGGTTAAAAAGCTTATGTCACTTACAAAAGGATTTGTTACCGTCGCTACAGGCAAGGAACAGTATTATATAATCGCACGAAATCTTTTGCGTTCTTATCGTCTTACAACAAAAGAACCTCTCCCCTTCGCTATATTCTGTGAAGAAGAAAATGAGTATACCAAAGAGTTCGACGAAGTAAGAATTTATCCGAAGGCTACTCGTTCATATCTTGACAAGCTTGAAATGTTCGACCTTCTCCCATTTGATATAAATATATTTATTGATGCTGACTGTCTCGCTTTCAGAGATATTAATCGTCTTTTTGATATTTTTGAGAACGCTGATGATTTTTGTTGCTATGGCAGAATACTTCCTCTTGACGATAAAAGAGGTTGGTTCGAGTATGATAATCTGAATGATGAACTCAAAAAACGAGTTGATTATGTAGTGGGCCTTCATGGCGGTATCTACTATTTGCGTCGTACCGAAAAATGCAAAGCCGTTTTTGACGGTGCCAAAGAATTCTCTAAAAATTACGCTGATTACAAATTCAAAGGCAATTTTGAAACTCCTGGCGATGAACCCGTTATAGCACTGAGTATGGCTGTAAACAACTGCAAGCCCATAACCCACGACCTAACCTCAATAATATGTTATTGGGAGCACGAAAACCGATTTGATTTGGATATCTCAAAAGGTACCGCATTGTGCAAAAACAATGGTGTAAGTAGTGACATTATTCATTGGGGTACAAGGTTTACTAAATCGCAATTATACAAAAAACAGATTTATTTACTGGAAAAATCTTTATTCGGTGAAGCAAGTTTTAAGATTACATTTTCAGATCACTTTGAAGAAATAAAAATGTATTGCTCCAGAATTCTCGCTTTGCCGCGACGCGCATTTAATAAAATCAAAAGAATGATAAAAAACAAGTGAAGTGACATAATCAATGAAATTCAGCAATAAGCCTTGGTATAAAGACTATATGAGAACAAGGGATGACAAGACCTTTTCTTTCATTTCATTCATAAAAGATTGCATTTTTTACCATAGTATCAGGTACATGGTTTATTTCCGTGCCGCACAACACACAAACAACAAATTACTTAAGCTTTTCTATGAATATAAGCTTTATAGATTGTGCAGAAAATACGGAATTGAAATAAAAACTGATACGAAAATCGGTGAGGGCTTTTGTATGATACACCCATATAATATCACCGTATCTCCCCTTGCCGTATTAGGCAAAAATGTAAATATGTATAAAGGTTCTACAATCGGCAATAACACCGGTAACCCGGTAGGTGCTCCGGTTATCGGCAACTGCGTACAAATAGGCATAAACGCTACCGTAATAGGCGGTATTACTATAGGTGACGATGTTCTTATCGCGCCCAATGCCTTTGTTAATCAGGATGTACCGAGCCACAGCGTAGTTGTGGGTAATCCCTGCAGGATTATTCATAAAGAAAACGCAACAGGACAATTTTTGTGGAATAAAATTTAAAGGACGCAGAGATGACACTTACAAAAGAAAGGAACGTATCCATTGATATATTAAAAATACTGTCAATGGCTATGGTTATAATATTACATACGAAAACCTACGGGTTGATGGGAGTAAACTTTGAACCCACAGACGGATTATACTGGATAATATGGACTATGCATTTTTTGTCTCTGGTAGCCGTAAACTGCTTTGTACTCATCAGCGGTTATTTTACAAGCGTCAGCGAATCTGCCTTTTCTTTAAAAAAGCCACTTAAACTATGGCTTCAGGTGGAAATTTGTTCCGTAGGGATATATCTCATTTTATGCGCTGTTCCCAATAACGGAATCGATTTTGGTTTTGGACAGTTTCTTGTTCAGCTTTTACCGATAATGTCCAATCAATACTGGTTCTTTACATGCTTTTTTGTATTGATGATAATTTCGCCCTTTCTTAACCGTTTTATCAACACAATGGAACAAAAAGAGCTCAAACGCTGTATTTTAATTATCCTCTCTTTGTTTGTACTTGTTCCATCACTTAATATTTTTGATGATAGCTTTGACACCTCAAACGGTTACAGTTTAGCTTGGTTTGTGGTTCTCTACCTTGTTGCCGCTTATCTTCGCAGATATCCGTTACCGAAAAAACCTTACGGAATATTTTATCTTGCTGTAACTGTATTTTCTGTCTTATCATATACTCTTTTAGACAAGTTAAATGATTTTCTTCCCTTGTTCGGTCAGGTAAAAACTATCCTTGTGCGTTATAACAGTGCAACTGTTTTTGTTTCCTCTGTGTGTCTTTTCCTATTTTTCCTTCAACACCCCATAAAACCAAAAAGATTTATCGAAAAATTCATCTCCGGGATTTCGGCGGTATCCTTCACCGTGTATCTTATTCATGAACATCCTGCTATAAGAGATATTCTGTGGGGCGACACCATAAAACTTTATGAAACAACAAATAATATTCCATCCTTCTTACTAAGAGTATTTCTTTCGGTAATTGTGATTTTTGTTGTCGGTGCTCTTTTGGGAAAAATATTCTCGGCGATAATAAATACCGGTGAAAAACTGATATATAAAATAAAACAGAGCGTGAACTAAAATGTTCACGCTCTTACTATATTCTATCAACCAAGAACACCGGTGCAATACTCACAACAACCGTATTTATCAGGAACTGTTGTTGCGCCACAATGAGGACAAATATGTGCTTTATTTTTATCTATACTTACTTGTCTCATTTGATGTTGTTTTTGCAGGAAATAATTTTTGAGCTCTTCGCCCTCATTATGATATTTCGCGTACTCGGGGTTCATCATCAAACCGAAGGCAACGCTTGACTCGGGAACATTTATACCTGCCGGAGACACATTAACCGTAACTTGTTTGAAGTACGGATTATTAATTTGTAACAAAAGTTTAAAGTCATATTGGTAAGTATACCGCTGAATAAGAGGCTGGACAACCTCACCTGCACTGTTATATTGCTGGTCCTGTATTTTTTTGCTTGTAATTTTAAGCTCACATCCCATAATATCCGAAAAAGATATGAGATCAGGATTTGAACAATTCAAATATTCCATTTTAGTTATGGCGAAAAGGCCGGCATTTTCATCAACCACAATATTCGAACAAGGTCCCAATACGCGGGTTACATTGAACTCCTGTAATCTACGCTTGTTCTCCTCACGATATGCAAGATGTGACCTGACTTGTTCAACCGTATGAATACAACCAATCTTAAAAAATGTAGACGCTTTATATTCACATGCTCTGCAAATGATACCGTCCTTCAACTTACAGCCCTTTGATACCTTTATTTCAGCACCGCAAACATCACAATGCGTTTTTTTAGAACTGAAAAGCCCCATATATATTACCCCCAAATCATCAAATAACATTGATTATTATAACACAGCGAAACTGTTTCTTCAACTGTATAATGAAACTTATGCGACAGTTCAAGACTTGAATTTTTTTGAAAAACAGGACCGTTCTAATTTCCTATTTATATTTTCTTTTGTAGTATTTATAGCTGAAACAAGTACGGCAAAGACTTTTAAATGCACATTATTAAAAAATTGCTCATTAAATTGATTGTCAATATAAAACAAGTAATAAAGCAAGAACATAAAATGAAAAAAGGGCTGTAAAAAACGAAAAGTTTTTTACAGCTCCTTTTACATTCAGTCCGGTGTCGCTGTTTCGTGCGGTACATTTTCTTCGACCATAGTCATAAGTGTGTCAAGTGTAACTAATTGCACATCATCATCCAACTGACTTACAAAATACTCTAAATCTTCTATACTGATAGTCCAAGGATGAATATTTATAACACTGTATCCATTTATTGAATTTATGTCTGCCGGAAATGAATTAATTATGTCTGCCTGTTCATTTAACCATTCTTCTGTAATAACTGTACCCTCGCCATCAGGATGCCAGAGTGAATATCTGTTACAAATAAATGGTTTATCATTGATAAAATAAACAGTACCTTTACCGCCCATGTATCTGTCAGGGTCAAGACTTAAAGTACCACCTTTAATATTATCATAGCGAGTATAATACTCAAGACTTTGTGTCAGCCTAAACTCGTCAATTCCGTTTTCGGGTGTGAATTCTAATATATTTACATACTCCATATCACCTTTAAGCATACCGGAAGCGGTTAAATCGGTAAACTCACAAAGTAACTTTTCAGGGTATTCAGTAGGGTGAATATAACCTGCACCCGAAACACCGGCAATAAAATAATCGTTTTCTGTAGCAGAAGAATAAACTAATTTTGTTGTAACCGGCGAAAACTCCTGCATTGTAGGAGAGAATGTCCATGTTAACGGGAAATCAGTTTCAAGCTCTAACTTCTCATAATACTCACTAAAACCATTTTGAATCCATTGAATATTATCACCGTCACTGAACACTAATGCACAATAATGCTTGCTTTCATCAGTATATTTTTTTGTTTCGTTATGCACCTGCTCGGGTATATAACTCCTGAAGGAGGCTAAAAAGCTATTGTTATGACAATGGTCACTCGGTAAAACGAAGTTGCCATTTTCTGAGGCCTGTGAAACATACTGAACCTCGTATTTTGCCCAGCCTAAAACTGCAGCATTTTCTTCTGTAAATTTGAAAACATCATCACGGAACTTATCGCCATCCTCATCATCGTCAATATAAAATGTAAAAAAAGCATTTTGAATCGCAAGATCACGAAGTCCTGTGTTTTCATATTTAAGACTAACAACTGCCTTTTTATTAAATTGATTTTTATACTTTTCAAAATACTCTTCTTGTAATTCTACATTATATTCATCATCTGTTAAATCTTCTTTCAACGTAAAGCCGGCATTTTCCGCCATACTCTTAAGAGATTCGTGAACCGGTAAGTAACCTTCTACAGTTGCAATATTAGTGGCAATATTAAGACCAACAGCCTTTTCATCTGATTTATAAAGTGTATAGCCACCTTCATTTATATATGACTTGAATTTTTCTAAAAGAGTTGAAATAACCCACTCTTCATCATTAGCGTCTGTATAAATAAGTTTTATTCCACTTTTTTCTATCTCTTTTAAATATACACGGTCCATTTCATTTGTAATAATGAAAATCAATGGCTGTTCCTTTGCAACAAGTCCCTGAAGACTTATCGCAAGGTGTCGCTCCTCGATTGATTTAAATGTGCCGGCATCTATAACAAACAACTCGGTGCCCAATTCTTTATTAATACAGATATCACCCATTCCATCTAATTCCTCTGCCAATTTCTGTTCAGGTATATCCGGCGTAAAAAGCCCCATAAAAAATATTGCTATTACCATTAAAAAAGAAATTATTTTTTTCACTTATCTTGTCCCCTGTTTACATTGAATTATATACTTCATATTAAACTTTTTAGTCTTTAAAGTCAATAAATGTCCTTTGAATAGAATTAAATGCTATTATATTTCCTTGGTAATACCATTGGTAATGATATTTTTGATGTTTGAATTCTGTTTGTTTCAAAAACAAAGCAGACAGCCTTTTGGCTATCTGCTTTATTTGGTCCGAGCGTTCCAAAACCGGCTTCAAACATAGTATTCCACACTTGTGATTTTACATAATTTGCATATATTGTGGTAGATACTGTCAAACATCACTCAGGATTACAGTTTAGGTTATTGTTGGCTTTGAATAAACACAACTGTCATCAATACTCTCCACTTTAACGTTTTTCACATCCTCATAATCAAATAAAGAAAACTGCCAGTTACTGCAAGTATCAAGGTAATTAAAAGCTCTGTGTAAAATCTTATATCGAATATCATCATCTGTATTAGCAGTAAATTTTATAACAAATACACTTGTGAAAAAGTCATCGGTTATTGTTTTTCTTACAAGATAGATTTTTTCGATATTCTCGTTGTTCTTTAAAGTGATATGTGTAAGTATATCTTGAAGCATACCATCAGGAAGAGATTCAGCAGAAAGCTTGTCTTTTTTGTTGAGAACAGAAGTTTCAGCATGAATTTTATTCTCCTCAGTTAAAGTGATTACTCGTTCACGATAAACTTCTAACCGTTCTTCTTGTCCCGTAAGACAACAGAAGCGTCCTATTGTCTCAAGTCCTTCATCAACATAGTTGTGGTTGTTTTCAATAGCCTTATAAATATAGTCAACCCCTGATTCATCAAATGAATGCAACAAAAAACAGCCTTTCATAAAGTATGCATAGCACGAGCCCACATCATCAAGAAGCTTGATAGCGTTTTCGCACAATTTAAGGGCTTCGGAGTTTCTTCCTAAACGACGCAGGGCGTCGCATATATCCCCGTACTCTTCCGCAACTATGTATCTACCATTGTGCTCCCATTTCTCAACCAGTTCTTTTGATTCGGTGTAATAGTATTTACGGTATTCTTCGTAAGAATCTTTGCTTTCCTCGGCAATTAAAGAACTGACATATTTAATTGCTCTTTCGCAATCTGAAAGATATTTTGGTGAGCTTTCAGGCGATAAAGTTGTGAGTTCACATATCCCAAGACTCTCAAGTCGCATTTTTAAAGTAGGGTGCGTGGCACTGCGAGAAAGAATTTCATTGCTAATAAGCCTGTTCCACTTTTCAGCATTCAGTTGCATTGCTTTCTTAAATTTTCGCACCTCATTATTTAAAGAATTGGTGTCATATTCTTCGCTTTCCATACTGCAGACTGTGTCGTAAGTGCCTTTTTCCCAATCGTAAAGCTCATAAAACTTGATTTTAATTAAGGAAGATGCAGCAATTTTGTTATCACTATAAATTGCCATATTTTTATCTGCGGTAGTTTCTCGGGTGAGCGAAGCCGAATATAAATATAACCTATACTGCATATTGAAATAACTGTCAATAAAGGTAAACAGATGCTTGGTTATAGAGGAATAAATATTTGTTATATTATTGTTGTGCACATCACATATGTACTGATAATAATTATTTATTTTTGCCAACCTTACTGCATCTTTTATGTGAGAAAACTCGTGGAGTAAAACACAATACACTTCTGCTTCAGATAAAGTATTGAGCAAAAGTGCTCCAAGCTGAATTGAGATTGTGTTATTTATTATGGCTGCACCTGCATTAAAATCATCAAGAATAGCGATTTTGATAGTTTGGGGACAGCCGGTTGCGGTTGCAGCTTTTTTGGCTAAATCATAGAGGGCTGAATAGTCGGTCTCAGAAACATATGTCTTATCCTCTTCAAAAAATCTTTCAGATGTTTTAAGGCGTATTCTTAATGTAGCAGCGGAAACAATCATATAGCAAACAAATAAAGAAGCAACAGAGTCCCCACCCTCGCTGATAACACCGATAAAAAATGCTGAAACAAAAGCACAGACAGCTAAAAACATGCTATAAAAATCGTTTATTTTGATAAGTATTTTTAATAAAGATATTTTTTTCGCCGTAGTTTCTTCCGGATTAATACGGTGTGAAAGCCAATACTGTTGATTTTCAGCAATGGATTTTTGCATTAATTTCTTGACATAAATGCGATTTGCAACAACATTTATAATTAAAAATAAAAATGGTAAAAGTAATGCTGTGATAGCAATAATACCGATTAAATTTTCCGATGAAGTATTAAAAGCATTTTTTGCAAAAATGCCGCAAAACATTGTTGCAATTATTGCTATAAATGATACAACATTGAGAATAACCCGTCGTTTGTCAACGGGGCGTTTTACATTGTTTTGAGCGTTGGGGTTAGCTTGATTTACAAGTTTTTGTGCTTTAATAACAAAAATTACAATAAAGGCTAAAGTTAATAATTCAGCGACCAGAAAAACCGCAAAAATTATTCTATCTGTATCGTTAAATTGAGAAATTTCACGACCACCCGTAAGAAATACAGTAATGAAAATCCACACAAACATAAGCGCTACGGCAATAAGTGTAGGTATCAGATATTTTTTATTTCCCTTGTTCACAATACCCTCCATAAATTTGATGTTTTTGTTATAGTGTTTCATTCTCTTGTTTTTTAGCAATAAGACAATCTTGTAAAAAAAATTATAACACATCATTATAATATAAATCAACCTGAATACATATCCTTATAAATACTCAGTTTGCTCCGCAAACACCCGATTATGTTCGCCTTCGGCGAGGCGGTTCAAGTCCTGTTTTATCAAAACAACAAAAAAGTCAAAGAATCCTAAAAAAGAATCCTTTGACTTTTGGTGCCGCTGACCGGACTTGATGGGCTCTGCCCATCATTCGCGCAAGCGCGAACACCCGATTGTGTTCGGCTTCGCCGAGGCGGTTCAAGTCCTGGTTTATCAAAACAACAAAAAAGTCAAAGAATCCTAAAAAAGAATCCTTTGACTTTTGGTGCCGCTGACCGGACTTGAACCGGTACGGTGTTGCCACCGAGGGATTTTAAGTCCCTTGCGTCTGCCTATTCCGCCACAGCG
>JAZULQ010000052.1:0-7536 GCA_045603185.1 Acutalibacteraceae bacterium | reverse complement strand
GCCTCTCTTGAAGATATGGTTGCTAAGATTGACGAGAGCTTTTCCCAAATGCTTCTTCGCAAAATTGACGAAAAGGGTATGACCGATGCCCAGTGCTATAAAAAGGCAAATATTAATCGCAAGCTGTTTTCAAAAATACGTGGTGACGTGCATTACAAGCCTTCAAAGCCCACCGCAATAGCCTTTGCGATTGCCCTCGAGCTTTCATTGGATGAAACGGAGGATATGCTCAAAAAGGCGGGCTTTGCCCTTTCCCACAGCAACAAATTCGATAGCATAAACGAATATTTCATCACAGAAGGCAATTACAATATCTTTGAAATCAACGAAGCTTTGTTCGCCTTTGACCAGAGCTTATTAGGAGCATAAAAAAATGGCATTTTTATTAGTTGTTATATACATTGCATTTATAGGTCTTGGAGTTCCCGACTCTCTTATCGGCTCTGCCTGGCCGGCTATACATACCGAATTAAATATTCCCGTTGAAGCGGTAAGCATTTTAACTTTTATAATTTCAGGTTGCACAGTGCTGTCGAGTATGTTCAGCGCAGGAATTCTCAATAAATTCGGAACATCTAAGGTTACCGCCTTCAGCACGGCTATGACTGCGGCAGCTCTCTTCGGTTTTTCTGTAGCTCCATCCTTTTGGGTTATGATACCCATAGCTGTTGTTCTCGGTCTTGGCGCAGGTGCTATTGATTCGGGACTTAATAACTATGTGGCACTTAATTTTAAAGCGAGTCATATGAATTTCTTACATTGCTTTTATGGTGTTGGAGTAACTCTCAGTCCTTACATTATGTCGCAGGCTCTTGGTGATTCAGGTTGGCGCAGTGGTTATCGATATGCTTTTTATGTCCAGTTAGTTATCACTATTTTACTGCTTGTGTCTCTTCCTTTATGGAAAAAGAATTCCGGTAATCAAGAAGACGAAGAGGTAAAGGGTGTAAATCTCTCTCTTTTGCAAATGGTAAAAATGCCTGAGGTCCGTGTAGTCTGGGTTATTATGCTTGCAACAAATGCAATAGAATATGCTTGCGGTGTGTGGGGCAGTACATATCTTGTAGCAGAAAAAGGCTTTGGGGCGGAGCACGGCGCACTTGCTCTGACTGTTTATTATGCGGGAATGTCTATTGGTCGTTTTGTTTCAGGCTTACTTTCAAATAAAATCAGCACATGGAAGCGCATAGGTATAGGTGTCGTTATTCTTGCTCCTGCTATTGTAATTATGCTCCTTCCGTTATCGGGTGCATTTACTGTGGTAGGTTTGTTCCTCGTGGGCCTGGGTAATGGTTCTATCTACCCCAATATGATACACCTTACACCTCACAATTTCGGTAAAGAAGCGTCACAATCTGTTATGGGTTCGCAGATAGCTTTTGCTTATATCGGCGTTATGTTAGCACCACCCATGGTCAGCCTTATAAGCGGTATTTTAGGTATCAAAGTATATCCGATTCTCCTTGCAGTGCTTTACGGAGTAATGGTTGTCGCTCTTAAACTCTTTGTTAATCGATTGAAAAAGCAGGACAGATACAATGCAAATATATAAAAATACTGAAAAATTTGATATAAATAATTTCGTAACTCCTGATGTTTCATATTCGCCTGTGTATGTGTGGGTGTGGAATGACATCTGTAGTTGCGATGTTATAGACCAACAGCTTGCTGAGATGCAGAATCTCGGCATAAGGGCGTTTTACATTCTTCCTGAGCCAAAGGGATTCCGCCCTGACAGTATGCCGACTAACCTTGAACCCGATTATCTCACGGATGAATTCTTTGAGCTTTGCGCATATGCCATTGAAAAAGGCAAGACTCTTGGTATGAATTGCTGGATTTATGATGAGGGCGGTTGGCCCTCAGGTGGCGCATGCGGAAAGGTTCTTCGGGAGCATCCCGAATATGCCCGACAGACGCTGGAATGTTATGAACATTCGTTTTCGGCAGGAGAAGTATATAAAAAATCCAATCCCGATGTGCTGGCGACATTTATCAATGATAAAGAAATTATTGAAGAGGGATACAAGCTTACCGAAGACTCAGTTGTAACTGAATATGTTGCAGAAAAAGAGTTAAACGGTAATTATCCCGATTTACTCAATAAAAATGCCACAGATTATTTTATAAATATCACTCACGAAAAGTATGCATCCGCGATGGAAAATGCACTTGGTGAAGCCGTTACAGCAGTATTTACGGACGAACCTAAAGCACCAGCAGGAGCTTTCAATAAAGAGTTGGCAGAGAAATATGAATCCCTATATGGTGAATCAATATTGCCATATCTTCCGCTTATTGCAGAAAGAATAGCACCAACAGAGGAAAATGCTTATATACTTCACCGTTGGTATGATGTGTGTAGCCGTGTGTTCTGTGATAATTTTATGCTTACTTGTAAAGAATGGGCAAATGCTCACGGTATGGCTTTTACAGGACATATGGATAAAGACCACGATCCACTTGGTTGTATGGATGGAGGCGGTAATTTTAATGTGATGCGTGCCCTCAGGTGCTTTGATATTCCCGGTGTTGATATCATATGGCGTCAGCTTTACCCTGAAAACAGAGTGACAAATATAGATGATATGAATGCTTACAACGGTTTTTTCCCGAGATACGCTTCATCTGCAGCCGCACAGAACGGAACAAAGCTTGCTATGAGCGAAATTTTCGGCGTAGCAGGACCTGGTCTTACCTACGATATAATGCGCTATACTGTTGGTTATCAGGCTGTACGCGGAATAAACGTGTTTAATCCATTTAATTTTCCTCTCGGACGCAAAGGTCAGCTTCTTGCACAAGAACTGCCCATTTTTACGGAAAATCAGTTGTATTATCGCCAACTCGGTCAGTTCAATCGTTATACAGAAAGATTATCATATATCTCATCTCTGGGAGAGCGTGTCTGCGAAACTGCCCTTTACTATCCTGTTAGCGATTTTCAAGGCGGTTTGAACCCAGAGTCCGTGGCAAAAGAGTTTGATACTCTTGGCAGAACCCTCGAAGATATGTTGATTGATTTTGACATTGTTGACGATGACGTTATTCAGTCTGCCCGTGATTTGGATAAAGGCTTTGTTCAAATCGGTAATGCAAAATACAGAAATATAATTATTCCTGAGGGCGCCTGTATTCCACCGGGTACTCAAAAAACTCTTAATCTTTTTATTGAGTGTGGCGGAAGAGTTTTAAATAACCTTCAAGAACTCACGCCTGTTATTAAGGCCCGGGGTGAGGGCTTACGTGCAATGCACAGAAAAACGGAAAATGGCGAGATTTTCTGTTTGTTCCGTGAATCAGGTGAAGCAGGGGATTATAGTATTCATCTGCCATCATCAAAAGGTTATCTTCTTGATTTAGAAATCGGTAAATTGCAACGCCTTGACGCGGACAATAAAATTTTGCATCTTTCTCTTGCTGTTGGTGAAACTGCAGTTGTTTTGCTTACTGATGAAGTTTTTGATGCAGAGCTTAAAAAGAATTTTAATAATAAATTCCACATTAAAAATGACTTTCATTTTTGTAAAGACATTGAACTCTGCTGTGATGAAAACGGCTTTACTAAAACAAATCATTCTGATAATGCAACACCCATTCAGCTTGGAGATTGGTCATACTTGATTGGCAAGGCTTACTCAGGTAGCGGTGTTTATGAAACAACATTTACACTCCCGGCTGAGAAAGTCGGAAAGACAGGCGGAATTGACCTTGGTGAAGTGCGTTTCACCGCTTCTGTTTATATTAATGATAAATTTATAGGGTCAGCCTTGATGCCGCCATATAGATTAACAATCCCTGCAGGTGTGCTTGATAAAGAAAATAAACTGAAAATAGTTGTAACTAATACTTCTGCCAACTGGTATGTCAATACAGATTATTTTGATAAGTGGAAAAAGGAAGAGCTTTCGCCCTATTTTGAGGCAGAGTCAGAGTTTGCAAAAGAAACCGTATCAGGCGGATTGTATGGCCCTGTTGAGATATTTACGGAATGATGTTTGTTTTATTTTTATGAGCATTAACAGAACGGAGAATTACTATGTTAAAATTCATTTGCTACCCCAAATGCACCACTTGCCAAAAGGCTGAAAAGTGGCTTGATGACAACAATATCGAACATGAATTACGAGATATTAAACTCAATAACCCTACCTTTGAAGAACTCACCGAATGGCACAAGAAAAGCGGATTACCGTTAAAGAAATTCTTTAATACAAGCGGTCTTCTGTATAAATCTATGGATCTCAAAACCAAACTCCCAACAATGACCGAGGATGAAATGCTGAGGCTCCTCGCCACAGACGGTATGTTGGTTAAAAGACCGATTTTAGTAGGTGACGATTTCGTGCTTGTTGGGTTTAAGGAAGCAGAGTGGAAAGAGATTAAATGAAAGGATGTTAGCTTATGGCTTACTCATTGTTAGCACATTTATATCCCCATATCAGAGGTTCGCAGGAAGATATTGCAACTTATTCATTGCAGTATTTGTTGGTTCAGTCGGAAGAGTTGAATAGGGCATTCACCAAAGTAATTGCCAATGCGTTACATATAGAAGTTGATGATATGCTTCAATATGTGTGTCAGGCAACAGGTGATGGCGAAGAAAAAGAAAGACCTGATATGGCTGGTCTTGATGCTAATGGCAATGAAACAATTCTTTGTGAGATGAAATTTTATGCAACATTGACCGCCAATCAACCAAACACATATTTGAATCGCCTTATTGAAAAAGGTGGTAAAGGGTTACTTTTTGTTTGTCCTGTTGCTCGTCAGACTAGCTTGTGGGCAAAACTTAATGAACTATGCGAAGGACGCAATATTGAGGTTGTTGATGACCATTGTGTAAAAGTGGATGGTATAAGTCTTGCGATTGTTACATGGAGTGAGATTATTGGACGGTTAAAGGAAGTTGCTTCTTCTTTGAACGGTGATTTCTCTGCAGATATTAAACAACTTGAAGGTTATTGTGATCAACTTGATAGTGAGGCGTTTATTCCTTTTTCTGCAAACGATTTGTCAGCTGAAATAGCTAATAAGGCAGAACGTTATTATCAGGTTGTTGATGAGGTTACTGATTTGTTGTGTGCGGATAAAAAGTATACGACATCTAAAAAGGGTCTTAAGGCTACCGCATATAGAAAAGGATATGTGCGGTATTTGTATCTCGATGATTTTGCAGTTTCTTTTAATTATGACAGGGAGATGTGGAAAAATCCCGCTTGTTCGGAAACGCCTTTTTGGATTTCGTTTCGAAATAAAGATTGGGATATGACAGATGAATTAATAAAAAAACACAATGTTTTTGCTGAAAATAAAAAGCAGATTCATTGGGGGCAAATATTTCTTGCTTTAGAGCCTTTGCAGAACGCAACATTTGCTGAGGTTTGCGAGGATATAAAAAAACAGATTGAAAGATATATTGAAATAGTTTCATAATAATTTGTCTCCTGCCAAGCGACCTTTTTAAGTGAATAAGAAATTATAATGTGATTGTAAGGTTAAGAAAACCCACAATCACATTATTTTTTTGGAGGAAACTAAAATGGAGAAAAACACAAACAAAAATGGTATCACAGAACTCGTATTTATCCTTGATCGTAGCGGTTCAATGTCCGGTCTTGAGAAAGATACAATCGGCGGCTTTAACTCAATGATAGAAAAGCAGAAAAAACAGGATGGCGAATGCTATGTTTCAACTGTACTTTTTGATAACGAAAGCGATGTTATCCACGATAGAGCTAAGCTCTCCGAAATAAAGCCTATGACCGAAGAGGACTACTATGTACGAGGTTGCACAGCCCTTATAGATGCAATAGGCGGAGCAATTCACCATATCGGAAATGTCCATAAATACGCCCGTCCTGAAGATGTGCCCGAGCACACAATGTTCATTATCACAACTGACGGAATGGAAAACGCCAGCCATCGTTACACATCTGACAGAGTAAAGCATATGATAGAGCGTCAAAAGGAAAAATTCGGTTGGGAATTCCTCTTCATCGGTGCAAATATAGATGCAGTCGAAACCGCCGCACAGTACGGCATCGGTAGCGATAGGGCAGTCAATTACAACGCGGACGAAAAGGGTACACAAATCCTTTATGCAACGGTCTCCGAAAGCATCTGCCAAATGAGAGCCAACGCCCCACTCCAATCCGACTGGAGCAACGAAATCAATAAAGATTATCAAAAACGCGGAAAAAACGTTAAAACTGTGCTTGAAACACCCTGCGAAACACTACTGATAAAGAAAAGTATTACCAAACTCAATACCCAACAGGAAATTTTTTGTTGATTACACTTTGAAAATGAAGTATAATAATAGTTAACTTTATATAGGGGGTGAGTGTAAATGAAATGGGATGATATTCAGATGATTACCGGCGGTATGAAAAATTTCTTTAATAGTTACACTCCACTTAAATCACTGTGTTGATATTTTTAAAATGGATTTGACTTAAAATCCACAGAGAGTCATATATATTCTGCTTTTGTTAAGTATCTGTTTTAATAAATGTTTGTCGAATGTTTATAACAGAAACTTGCTTTAAAGCGGAATATTTGTCGTGTCAAAAATATTTTAAAAATAACGGTGATTATATGAAGAATAAAGATACTAAAAAACTATCGAAGATTAAATATATATTATTTCTCCTTAAACCATATTGGAAGTATGGAAAAGGATACATTCTTACCATTTTACTGATGTCCGCAGTGCTTCAGCCTGTATCAGCATACCTTACAGCACTTTTACCGCAAAAGGCAATTGACGCTGTTATAAATGATATGCCTCACAAAGAGGTTGTTTCTCTGATTATAATATTCACTTTGTTCATTGTTTTTGTTTCTGCACTGGAAAAAGTCATTCAAATGGCATATACACAAATGACACTTGTAAAAGTCAGTAACAAAATCAAAAACGATGTTAACAAAAAAGCTCTGGACACAGATTTCAAGTACTATGACAAACCTGACTTTTTTGTAAAGTTCATTTTCGCACAGGAAAGCTATCCTATTCACGCACAGAATGTTGTTATGTTTCTCCCAGACATTCTGCGAGGAATTGCAACAATGGTTGCAATGGTTTCGATTATTGCTTCCGTTGGTCCCGTTCTGCTTGGAATCACAGCATTTTTCGTCATACTTAATGCGATTGCAGGAATACCTGCCGTAAAGCCTACTGCAGATTATGAAATGAGCCTTGCTGATGCCTGGCGTCCTATGGAATATTCAAGCAGAGTATTGAAAACGAAGGAAAATGCTGCGGAATTGCGTGCGTCAGGTGCCGGATTAAAGCTTCTGAACACGGTCAATGGGGCAATGGATAATTTCCAGAGAGTTTATAAACAGTTTATAAGAAAAGTTGCACCTTTCCATCTGTTGCAAGGTGCGGTTTCTCCCATACAGGCAGCGTGTATTCTTGCGTATATTATATTTTTTGTTATCGACGGTGATAAAACGCAGATAGGATTATATGCATCGCTTACTGTTGCTTCAACAGCATTGGCTGACAGTCTTAATGATGTAGCAAGTAGC
>JAZULQ010000051.1:0-4981 GCA_045603185.1 Acutalibacteraceae bacterium | reverse complement strand
CAGCCGTTATAATTAAAATAATTATTTAAAACCACTTGATTTTTGTTTGCAATTGTAATATAATCGTATGGCATCAATATCCGGGTGTGGCGAAGTTTGGTATCGCGCTTGGTTCGGGACCAAGAGGCCGTGGGTTCAAGTCCCGCCACTCGGACCAAAATTCTCAAATGCCTTTTGGTATTTGAGAATTTTTTTTTTGAAAGACGGGTACTGTTGCTAAGCAACGGTATCCGAGGATGCTGGATTTGCGAAGCAAAGCCGTGTCCCGTTTCTCGTACCATTAAGAATCGTTGAAATCTCAAAGGTTTTGACGATTCTTATTTTTTTGCTTTGCTTCGATCTTGAAAAAAGCACACAGAATCGTTAAAAAGTCCAATTTTATTACATAAAAAATATAAAAAATGACCTCACACGAGGTGAGGTCGAGCGTACTAAACATTATTTTAAACTTTCTTTGAAAGTGTCAGCCACCATATTCTGTGTTGATGTCAGTTTAATATCGTAAGCTACGGTTGAAGAGCTTAATCTAATTTCAGACTTAGTCGAATATAGCAACTTAACGGAAATTCATATAACCGAAAACTAACAGAACTACCATCAAAATATAGAAGAAAGGAAGAACCGTTGCATCTCCGCCGAACGAAATAATGAATTCCTTTAAAGATTTTGATTTTTCTCTGTTTTCCTTGAGTCTCTTCGGGCGTGCAAAGTAAGCAAGGTCGAAGAGAATATAGCCTACACAGTAGAAAATCCAGGTTTCCCAAAGAGTATAGCCTCTGAGAATCTGACCGACAAGTATAACTGCTCCCAACAAAATCAGGAAAATGCGTATAATCTTTATATTCTTGTAATCCCAATAGCGTTCAAGGCCGTCGTGCTGTGCAATAACATAGTACATTGTAAAGCAACAGATAATTGAAGCCATCGTTGTTGAACCGAGCATAACAAGAGCAAGAGGTCCGACCATATAGCAGGGACGCTCAAGAACCTCAACAATGTTCATATCAACCTCGCCGAAGGCACGGGTGATTTTGTTGCCGTTTCTGCGGTAAGGAATGATAAAGAGGAAAATTGTGAGAATTATCAAAGCACAGAATACCCACGAAAGAATAGTATCAACCTTTTCGGGAAGCATATACCAAAGCTTTCCTGCCGCTTCAGCCTGCTCAAGATTCTTGGCAGCAAGAGGCCAACCGAGAACAAAAGCTCCTGCGATACCAAGACCGTTGAAGCAACCCTGTGTAAATTCCATTATTTTCCAACCATCAATAACATTAAGTGCATCCAATTTACCGAAAAGGCGTTTGCCGTTCTTGAGAGGATGAATCTGCTTGTCATAGAAGGTGATGGCGACAACCCAACCGACAGAGCCTGCAAGTGCGCCGCCAATCCACATAATGATACCGAAAATATCACGGCGGATTGCCATCATAAGAAGCAGGCCGGCTACTATAACAAGGTTTCTTCCCCATTCCTCTCGGCTGTCTTTAGAGAAACAGACTTTAGGCATTCTGCCGTGTTCAGGGTCGTAGGGTGTGTTAAAAATCCGGTATCCGATTTCCTGCACCAAAGGAACGAGTGCGAAGAAGATAACAAAATCATACCATTTATAAACCACACCACTCATAGCAGAAAAGCTTACACCGAGAAAACCTGCTCCGAGACCACTCCAGATTGAACCCTTGAAAGCAAGAGCCAGATAACCCAGCGGAGGATTATATCTGGGTATGTCGTGGTGAAGAACGAGACTCATTGTTGAACCGTAGGGCTCCATACCTCCGTAAAAATAGCCGAGTGCACAGGCAGCTGCGAACAGATATACGTTGTCCATCAACAGCTCCGAACCCGTGTACCAGACACAAAGTATGCCCATAAATGCACCGGGTAACATAGCACCTTTTTCGCCACCGATTGCCGAGCCGCGCATGCCCCATCCGAAGCACATAGTAATCATACTGATTGCCAGAAAAGCAAATATATTTTGAGTTTCCATATGCAATACCCTTTCTTTGTTTTAGTTCTTTTCTACACGAACAACCGCATAGCCGATTTTCTTGCGTCCGCAGGTATAAACCATATGGAGAAGATTACTCTCCGCAACAATTGAGGGATATGAAAATTCAACACCGGGTTGAGTCTCAAGGTCAATGCGGACGGGGTATGTAGCACCGTTATCCTCGGAAAGGAAAAGGCACAGAGGTGTGCGGTCACCCCAGTTTTCACTTACGGGATTGCAAATCAATCCCAAAACACCGCAATCGGTCATTGCCGCACCGATACCGCTGTTATTATTGGGCATATCAGTGGGGCGCGCTACAGACCAGGTGCGTCCGAAGTCTGTTGACTCGCTGCGATAAATCCAATTAAGGTTTGTACGCGCAAGCATATAAACTCTGCCGTCGTGTGACTGGTCTTCCCATATCGCAGGCTGAATCAGGCCCTCACCGTCCTTGGGAAGCTCTTCCTTACGGTTGCATATCGTGCCGTCGGGAAGTTCAAATGCAACTGGAGCAGACAGTTTCCATGTTTCTCCGTTATCTTCGCTGCAGTCTGTCCAGGATTCCCAACGGTCGCACAAATCCTCAGTTGAGCCGGGAGCAAGAAGTGTACCGTTTGAAAGCCTTATCATCTGATTTTTAACGGGTCCTCTTCCGCCGATGTCACCCGGGACAAGTTCCTTCGGTTCTGTCCATGTTTTGCCACCGTCAAAAGATACCGTTTTCATTGAGTACCAATGACCTTCATCAATACCGCTTTTGTAAATCAGCGTAAGAACACCGTTCTCAGCAAAAAGAGTCGGGTTCCAGTCCGCCTCGCCATCATCCGGAGTTACGGGTACCGGCGTGCTCCATTCTCCGTTACGCTCAGCAAACCATATACGCACATTCGGATTCTTTTCTTTGATACCGCCGAACCAGGCGGCTGTGGGTTTACCGTCGCAGATAGCAACTGTGGCTGCATGACATTCTCCAGTTTCTTCGTTGATACCTTCGGTTGCGAGGTATTCCTGATATAAAAGTTCTGCCTTAATCATTTGAATCATCTCCTCGTCAGAAAGTAATAAAAAGTATAAAGCCCAAAAACGAAGTATCCTTATTTTGGGCTTTAACTTGTTATCAACAGCCGTGAAGCTCTTTATAAATACGGATAACCTCCTGTAGGTCCTCCTCTGTGTCTACGCTGACAGCTTTGTAATGAGCCGGTGCGGGAACGATTTTGATTTTATATCCGTGTTCAAGAACCTTAAGCTGTTCGAGGGACTCTGCCTCTGAAAGAGGAGTGGGAGCAAGCTTGGTATATGCATTAAGAAAATCGTGTGTATATGCATAAATGCCGATATGCTCAAAATATCTTGCTTCTTCCTCGTGACGGGGATACGGAATAGGTGAACGTGAGAAATAAATTGCATTTCCGTTTACATCGCTGACAACCTTGACTACGGTGTTGTTGAGAATATAGTTTTCATCCCCCGTAATTTCCAGACTACCTGTTGCCATAACGCAGTCCGGACTGTTAATCAGTGCAGAACCGATATCATCAATTATTTCGGGAGGAACGAGAGGCTCATCACCCTGAATATTGATAACATAATCACAGTCGTAATTGCTTGCAGCCTCTGCAACTCTGTCCGATCCTGTGGGATGATTGACACTTGTCATAACAGCTTCGCCACCGAAAGCGATAACAGCATCATAAACACGCTGATCATCAGTTGCAACAACAACTTTGCTCAGAACCTTTGATTTGCTTGCGTTTTCATAAACGTGCTGAATCATCGGCTTACCGCATATATCCTTAAGAGGCTTGCCGGGAAGGCGGGATGAACCGTAACGCGCAGGAATAACACCTAAAACTTTAGCACTCATATTAATATTCTCCTTCTACTTATAATCAAAAACTGTATTTTTCACGAAGAGCATTACGCATCTTGTTGAGTGAGAACGGCTTGATTTCATCGCAAATTTTCTCACGCATTGCTTTGCCCTCATCCGTATTCTGAGGAGCTGAGGTGAAGTCAAGAGTCACTCCGAGCTCGTTACAGATACGATCGACAAAAATCGGCCAGAGTTCACCGATATCACCGATAACCGGGATACTGTTTTCAAGACGTGTAAATGCAGACATTTCCATACGGAAAGGAATTTTAGTGAGCTTGGTCTTGGGAAGACCCTCGTTGATTGCCTTCTGGATAAGCTCGCTCTGCTTGTTGAGATCCCACGAACGCTTGAGATTTTCGTCAAGGTCAAAGCGGATGAGAGTTTTGTCCTTAAGACTGTACGTAGGAAGACCGTTCATTGCTGCCCAGATACCGTGACCTGTGTATGTTTCGAAAGGACCGTCGTGAATTTCCTGAGTCAGAGCAACAGCAGATTCAATGATAACATCTGCCTCGGAAAGCATTTTTGCAATACGCTTGCAACGTTGACTTACGGGAATACTGTCAGAAATGCAAAGACCAACCTGACCGCCACCGATAAGCTGAGGAACACTGACAAGAACAGGTACACCCTTAATTGCGCCTGCGCCGATCATGGTGTTCGGGTCTGCTCCGAGACCTGCAACGTACTCAAAGCTTTCCCCGAGTGTCTGTGCCGCAACCATAACTTCTGTTGAGACAGTCTCATTAAAATAACCTACAGGATAAGCCATATTACCTGCAGCCTTGATAATCACCTTGCCGTCTGCCTTTTCGCAGACAGATATAAGCTCTTCGTCAAGGGGCAACTCGGAACGGATACGTGCCCATTCCTCGTCGCTGAGCTGTGTAAGCTCATAAATGTTACCGCGGCAACGGATGTTTTCGGGGCATTTGTCGCCGAGAATATCCGCATCAAAGCGCTTTACTCTGTCAAGGGTGCCGCCCATTTCGTGGGAAATTACTGCAGAACTTGTTGTTACGCCGTCAATAAGACCTGCGTGAATAAGAGCAGCAATAAGTGTTGTAACACCTTCGTGAAGATTCGGACCGCTTCCTATAACA
>JAZULQ010000050.1:0-14471 GCA_045603185.1 Acutalibacteraceae bacterium | reverse complement strand
CGTGAAGGCGTTTCAATTCTTTAATGCTATATACATCAACAGTTGATATTTCCTCATAAGCGGCATAAGCATTTTTCACTTCTTGGATTTCTTTTTCTGCACCAAGTACTGTTTTGCCGTTAATAACATCCTTAACCTCACCCAATGAAAGAGAGTTAGCCTCTATCGCAAGGGATGAATGTATGGATTTAATTTTATTGTTTTTTCTCAAATGTGGTTTTGAATCAAGATTACTGCGTTCTGTAACCCTGCCGATTTTTTCTGAAATTGATGCAACAAGGCTCAGAATTTTATCTGTAATCTCATATGGTGGTGTGTAACCTGACATAAAAACACTCCATTTAACTTGCTTATTATCTTGCTTATTATCTTACCACATTTGATGTGAAATATCAACAAAATTATAAAAACAGAGCAACCACAAAATTGGTCGCTCTGTTTTGGTGCAAAGAATGGGACTTGATGGGCTCTGCCCATCATTCGCTTCGTTTCACTCGCGAGCACCCGATTGTGTTCGCCTTCGGCGAGGGTGGGTTCAAGTCCCGATTAATTTATTTTTACATTAAATAAAGGACTCACAAAAAGTGAATCCTTTATTTTGGTGCAGAGAATGGGACTTGATGGGCTCTGCCCATCATTCGCTACGCGAATACCCGATTATGTTCGGCTTCGCCGAGGGGGGTTCAAGTCCCGATTAATTTATTTTTACATTAAATAAAGGACTCACAAAAAGTGAATCCTTTATTTTGGTGCAGAGAATGGGACTTGAACCCACATGAACTTGCATTCACTAGAACCTGAATCTAGCGCGTCTGCCAATTCCGCCACCCCTGCATATATTTTATTTTGTCACTCAACGATTTAGTCGAGGGAATAACTTTATGGGAAGGACTCTTGCGGTGCCCAAAATCGTTGGTCGCTCCTGCTCGTCGCTAACGATTTTGACCGCTGCGCCTTTTCGCCCTTACTGAATCCGCCACAGGCGGCGTGTGGGCTCAAAGCTGCCAATTCCGCCACCCCTGCATATTTAATTAATGAATAATGAATAGTGAATAGTGAAAAAATAATAAACTTGGGGCACGTTGTGCCGATTGCAAATAATAAGGACTGTATAACAAGCATAGCTTGTTTGGTGGTAGTTCTCTTTCGGTTTTTCTTAGTTTAAGAGAGTGCGCATTATGAATTTTACCATACAAATTTGCTGATGTCAACAAACCAAGGGTATTTTACCCATTAAGTTCAGCTTCAAATTCGGGCATTATGTACTTGGTAGTAGAAAGAAACATAACTTTCATTTCGCCGTAGGAATATTCATTAAGCGAGAGCTTTTCGCTTGCACGTTTTGAATTAAGATTTTTATCTATTGAGTAGATTGATATGAGTGTGCTTTCGTCACGTATAAGCTTGCCGTTACCGTCTCTTGTGCCGTCAAATTCCAGAACAATATTACCGTCGTTGTCGGGTACTGTGTAAAGGGCGACAAGGTATTCCGCGTTGACGCCGTATTTCGTTACGATGGCATTTATATATTTATTGTCCGCACTGTCGCTGAATGACATTTCGCCTGTTTTTTCATAAACCTTTTCGGTAGTAGTGGGTTCCGGGGTAGGCTGCGATACCGTAACGTTTACTTCGGTCTGTTGAGGGATATCGGCCTGAGTAGTGGTCGTGACCTCTTCCACAAAATTACTGCTGGCAGGGGGCAAGGTTTCAACTATACCTTCATAAAGAGAAACGTCAACCTGCTGGGTCTGATACACGTAGCCCTGGGTTGTTGAGGGTATAGATGTATTGTAGCTTTCGGTAGTACTGTATAAATTCAATTCGTTCGTGTTAGAGCAAGCCGCTAACAACGCAAGGCAACCTGCAACAACAAGTATTTTAACAATATTTTTATTCATACCGTCACACCTCCGCATAAACTTCTTCTTGTTATCTTAATATACCACAAAATACTACGCATTGCAATTAAACTTCTTGCATTTTTCACTTATAAATAGTATCATTAATATGTATTATTGTATATTGGGAGGTTTGTGCATGTATCTTTGTCCTGAGCCTAAAACCCTTGAACTTAAAGGCGGTTATTATCGTTTTGAGGTAGGTACTGAACCTGCGATAAAAACCAAGGTTACACCCTTGCTTTCGCAAAAAGAAAGCTATCGTATTACTATTGACGCAGATGGTGTGAATATAGAGGGCGCTGATGAAAAAGGCATATATTATGCGCGGCTTACTCTTAAGCAGCTTCTTATGAATTACAGAGGCTGTTTGCCGTATTTATACATTTACGATGAACCCGAATATTCTTATCGCGGTTTTATGATAGATAGCTGCCGCCACTTTTTTACTGTTGATGAAATCAAAAAGATGGTTAATGCGGCGTCACTTTTTAAATTCAATAAATTCCATTTTCATCTTTCCGATGACCAGGGCTTCAGAGTAGAAATCGACTCATATCCCGAGCTTACCAGGGTGGGGTCTGTGCGTCCGTCCTCGGATTTCGGCAGGGGCGAAAACGATAAAACGCCTTACGCCCATTATTATACTAAAGACGAGCTTAAGGAAATTGTAGAATATTGTAATGAAAGGTATATTGAAGTTATACCTGAGTTTGATGTTCCCGGACACACTACCGCGGTTATAGCGTCGTATCCCGAGCTTTCCTGCACCGGCGAAAAAATAGAACCGAAAACAACTGCGGGTATTTTCAACGACATACTTTGTGCAGGTAATCCGGAAACAATAAAAATGATATGCTCCGTAGTTGATGAACTCTGCGAGATTTTTCCCGGAAAGTATTTCCATATAGGTGGAGACGAGGCACCGAAAAACCGTTGGAATGTCTGTCCAAAGTGTCAGGCTAAAATGAAGGAACTCAATCTCAGAAATTCGGATGAACTTCACGGCTGGCTCGTAAATGAAATTGCACTTTATCTTAAGGGCAAGGGCAAGAACACAATATGCTGGAATGAAGCCATACGTGGCGGCAACGTGGAGCACGACAGCGTGATGGTTGCCTGGTGGATGGATAAAACAAAGGCGTCGTTAAATTGGGCTAACGGCGGCAATCCCATAATCGTAGAAAGCTTTACGCCCTATTACGCGGATTATCCCTACGGTATGCACTCACTTAAGAGCGTATATATGTACAATCCCCGGAAGATAAGAGGCTTAAGTTCTTTGGGAGCATCGTCTATTGTGGGTATTGAGTCACCCATATGGACGGAATATATACGGGATTTTGAGACTCTTACAAAAATGTGTTTCCCCCGTTGGATTGCGGTAGCGGATACTGCCTGGAACGGAAGCACAAAAAAGAACTACACTAAATTTCTTAAAGAGGTAGCATTTTTCTGCGAGATATTAAGAGAATATGGTATTGTTGCGGCATCGGAAAAGGAATGGAATATTCTTCCTCACAGCCGACTTTCTCAAACGGCAGACTTTCTTAAGAAAACAGTTTCAAAAGATGTAATCAAACAATTTTTTAGTAAGGACGATAAGTAATGATAAAGTATTCAGTTATCGGAACATCCTGGATAACAAATTCATTTATAAACGGTGCTGAGCTTACGGATGAATTAATTTTAGACGGAGTTTACTCCCGCTCCAGGGAAAAAGGTGAAGCCTTTGCGAAGGAAACAGGGGCAAAGCGTGTTTTTGATGATTTTTCAGAGCTTCTTGATTCTGATACTGACTTAGTTTATGTTGCGAGTCCTAATGTGTGTCATTACGAACAGTGCAAAAAGCTACTTGAAAACGGGAAGCACGTTATATGTGAAAAGCCCATAACAATCACACTTTCCGAATACGAAGAGCTTTCTGCCCTTGCGGATAAAAACTCGCTCATATATTTTGAAGCTATAATGTATATGCATTCTCCGGCTCGTAAAATTTTAAAGGATGCTGTGGGGAAAATAGGAGCAATAAGAAGCGCAACCTTTGATTTTTCTCAGCTCTCATCAAAATATGCGGCACTAAAAAGGGGAGAACTCCCAAACATTTTCAACCCTGAGATGAAGACGGGTGCCCTTAATGATTTAGGTATATACTGCGTTTATCCAGTTGTGGATATATTCGGTGAGCCCCAAGAGATTATACCGGTTCAGCATTTTCTTCCTACCGGTGCTGACGGATGCGGTTCGGCAGTTTTTAAATATTCGGATAAGCTTATTACCGTAACGTATTCAAAAATCGGTCAGAGTCGTTCTTCTTCACAGATTATGGGAGATTTGGGTACAATAACAATCGGCAGTGTTTCCCAGACCGATAACATTTATTTGTATAATAACAACGGTGAAAAAACAGAGCTCGTTCCGGATATAAATAAAAAATACCATATGGGAAACGAGGCAAGAAACGCGTATAATTTTATAACTGATTTTGAAAATCACCGTGAGCTATACGAAGAATGTCGTAATATAAACAAAAAAGTTCTTAAATGTATGGAAAAAATGAGGATAGAAAATGTTTGAACAGGAGTTAAAAGACTTTTTGCTTTCAAAAGGTGTCAGCGATGTGGGTTTTTCGAGGATTGATAATTCTGACACAGGGGATTTAAAATATGCCGTAAGCATAGTAGTCCGTTTGTCGGATGGTATAATCAACGAAATAGACGATGCCCCGACACCTACATACTTCAACCATTATCGGACAGTAAATGCGTTTATTGACCGTATGCTTCTTGAGGCAGGTTTGTTTTTACAGAGCAAAGGATATAATTATATAACAGTTGCCGCATCGCAAAGTATGCCGGGCACACCATTTAACGGCAGATATTCTCATAAAGAGGCTGCGCGTAAGGCAGGACTGGGCGGCATAGGAAAAAACTCGCTGTTTATACATAAGCAGTACGGTTCAAGAGTTCGTCTGGGAACATTATTTACCGACTGTGTTCTTGAGGGCGACGGTGAATTTACCGAGGATATTTGTATCGGTTGCGATAAATGTGTTAAGGCTTGTCCGTCCGGAGCGATTCTCGGTACTCCATTTAAGGCAGGTATAAAAAGAGAGGAAATATTCAGCCCCGCTGTTTGTAGCGAATATATGAAGAAGCAGTTTCAGCATATCGGCAGAGGTGTCGTATGCGGAATATGTATGAAAGTTTGTCCTTTAGGATGACATAAAAACCTTATTTTACGAGGTGAGAGTATGGCAAAGATACTTGTTGCTGATGATGAGCAGCTTATCAGAAAACTTATAGGCGATTGCCTTGAGAAAAACGGTCACACGGTGTTGAATGCCGAAGACGGAGAAAAGGCACTGCGGATTTTTGAAAAAGAAAAGGATATTGATATGGCATTGCTTGATATAATGATGCCTGAAATTGACGGTTGGCAGGTTTGCCGGAAAATTCGTGAAACAAGCGGAATACCTATTATCCTTGTTTCTGCACGTTCTCAGGATTTTGACCAGATAATGGGCTTCGAAAGCGGAGCGGATGATTACGTTACAAAGCCCTTCTCCCTTGTAGTATTAATGAAAAGAATAGATACCCTATTGCAAAGGGGTGCAGTGCAGGTTCAAAAAAAAGTCAAAACCGAAGAAGATATCAGGATTAAGAATCTGACTATTAAAACAACGGCTCACGAGGTCTTATTAGACGGAAAAAATATTGAATTAACTCTTAAAGAGTTCAATATATTGCTTAAGCTATGCAAAGCTCCGGGAAGAGTTTACTCCCGCGATAAGCTTCTGGATGAAATATGGGGGATGGACTACGACGGAGATATACGCACCGTGGATTCTCACGTTGCCCGATTACGTACAAAGCTGGGCGATTGGGGAAACCAGAACATAGTTACAGTTTACGGAACAGGATATAAATTAAACAAATATTAAGATAAAGAATATATACCAAATGAAAGGAAGGATGGGAGTAAATGAAAAGACGAAAAATCGGTATAAGGACCAGATTTTTTCTTGAAGTCGGCGCAATAATGGCGGTTTGCCTTATTGGAATATCCTTTGTGAACTCCCAGCTTCTTGAGTCTGTTTACATATGGAATGTAGAGCGTGATTTGCGCAATATGGCGCAACAGGCGGAGCAGGCAGGAGAGAATTATTACGGTTTGCTTTCGGATTTTGAGGAAAAAGAAGGCGTCAGCATTGACCTTTACGACCCTGTCGATAATTTTTTGTATGAAGGCAACGGCTCGTTCGTTTCGGGTAATAAGCTGAATATTATAAGCCGTAAACAGAATGATGACGGTAGTTATTTCAATGTAGTAAGCGCGGAGGGAAGTAACACTCAATATATCCTTTACGGTAAAACCTTTGATAACGGATATCACATAGAGATTACCACCCAAAAAGACCCTATACAGGAGAACGCATCTCTTGCTACGAGAGTTACTACGACGATTACGGTATTTACACTTGTTCTTGCTCTTGTGTTTATTTTTGACTATTCAAGACGTTTCACAAAGCCTCTTATCCAGATGAACGAGGTTATGGAAAAAATCGCGAACCTTGACTTCTCAACAAAAACAGAAATAGAGCGTAAGGATGAAATCGGTACACTTTCGCGTAATATAAATAAAGTATCCGAGTCCTTGGATAATGCGCTTACGGAGCTTAGAGAGAAAAATGCTCAGCTTGAAGCAGATATCGAAAAAGAACGTCAGCTTGAAAGAATGCGTCGGGATTTTGTTTCTTCTGCTTCCCATGAACTGAAAACGCCCATAGCTATTATACGTGGATATGCCGAGGGTCTCAGAATGAATCTTGATGAAGAGAATAAAAACGTCACTGAATACTGCGACATAATTATGCGTGAGTCCGACAAGATGAACGATCTGGTTATAAATATGTTGGAGCAGTCCCTTTATTCCTCCGGTAGTAAAATGCCCGATTCGGAAAATTTCCGGGTCGATGACTATATAAGAGAATTTCTTAAAAGTGCCGTGCCGATTTTCGAAGAAAAAGACGTGAATGTTAAGTACAGCGGTACGCAAGAGGAGGTCTTTGCTGATAAAAAACAAATGACTACGGTGCTTTCCAATATAGTTCTCAACGCTTGCAGTCACGCAAAAGGCGAAAAGCTTATAGAAATAACCGTAGAAGACATTGACGATAAAGTCAGAGTCAATGTCTTTAATACAGGAAGCTTCGTGGATGAAAAAGACAGGGATGCAATTTTTACATCTTTTTATCGTGCAGATAAAGCTCATTCGCGTAAAGAGGGCCGTTTCGGATTAGGCCTTTCAATAGTAAAATCCATAACCGATAACCACGGCTGTGAATGTGGTTTTGAAAATAAAGAAAGTGGCGTAACTTTCTGGTACACTATGAAAAAAGCGTCTTATAATTCAGATTTGGAAGGAAAATAAAATGAATATAAATTTCGTAATACCCTGCCTGTTGGGCGTTGAAGGCATTATTGCCGATGAGCTTCGTTTTCTCGGGGCGGAAAATGTAAATGCACAAAACGGAAGAGTGCTCTTTTCGGGCGATGAGAATATGTTAGCGCGAGTAAATATATGTTCTCATTTTGCTGAGCGCGTGCAGATACATATGGGCTCTTTTACCGCTAAAACCTTTGAGGAGCTTTTCCAGGGAGTTAAAAATCTTCCTTGGGAAGAGTGGATTGGGAAAGATGACGCGTTTCCGGTAAAGGGTTATTCGCTCAAATCTACTCTTTTCAGCGTCAGCGACTGCCAGGCAATTATAAAAAAAGCGGTTGTAGAAAGACTCAAATCAAAATACGGAATATCCTGGTTTGATGAAACCGGCCCGGTACATCAGATTCAGTTTTCTCTTATGAATGATGAAGCAACACTTCTCATAGATACTACCGGCGCAGGACTTCATAAGCGTGGTTACAGACTTTCCCAGAACGGCGCTCCGATTAAGGAAACTCTTGCCGCATCAATTTGCTCTCTTGCAAAGCTTCGTCATTACCATACTCTCTATGACCCTATGTGCGGAAGCGGTACTTTGCTTATAGAGGGCGCGCTGTACGCTCATAATATCGCTCCCGGACTTAACCGTAACTTTGCTGCGGAGCGATTTGCAGTGCTTCCCAAGAATATATGGAAAGAGGAACGTGAAAGAGCAATAAGTCTTGAAAAGGTTGATACGGATTTCGTGGGATACGGTTCGGATATTGACGAGGAAGCCATAAAAATTGCTGTTGAGAACGCCTCAAGACTGCCTATTGGAAAAAAACTGCACTTTGAAAAACGTGACATCAAGGATTTTAAAAAGTACAGTGAACGCGGTACGGTTATATGTAATCCTCCCTACGGCGAGAGGCTTCTGGATTTACAGGAAGCGGAAAAACTTTATCGCCAGATGGGAAAAGTATTTGACAGACAGCACGGTTGGAGTTATTATGTTATCACCCCCGATGAAGAGTTCGAGGATTGCTTCGGCAGAAAGGCCGACAAGAGCCGAAAGCTTTACAACGGTATGATTAAATGCAGACTCTATATGTATTTCAAATAATGGAGGCTATTGATGAAACATCTCTTTATTGTAAATCCCAAATGCGGAAAAGGTATTTCTTATGAAAGATGTGCCGACGGCATTAAGGCAACTATGGTGGAAATGGGAATAGATAATTATGAAATCCACGTAACCGAAGGTCCTCGTGACGGTTATGAGTATACTAAAAAAGAAGTCGATAAGGGCGAGCATATACGTGTTTATGCTTGCGGTGGCGACGGAACTCTTTACGAAGTAGTGAACGCTTGCGCTTGTAAAGAAAATGCGGAGGTTGCGGCTTTCCCCTTGGGTAGCGGTAATGACTTTATCCGTATTTTCGGAGATAAAAAAGATTTACGTAATGTGGCAGACCACGTAAACGGCACGGTTATGGATTTTGATATTATCAAGTGCGGTGACGAATACGCCATAAATCAATGCTCAATGGGTTTTGATGCGGAAATTTGCGCAAAACAAGCGTACTTCAAAAAATTGCCGTTCCTTTCGGGTGAAACGGCATACACTGTGGCGCTTCTCTATTGTTTTATCGGTAAAATGAAAAGCAGATTTACAATTTCCATTGATGACGGCGAGCCTTTTACAAAGGATGTTCTTTTCTGTGTCGGGGCTAACTCGCGTTGGTACGGCGGCGGTTATAAGGCAGCCCCTAAAGCTCTTACTTATGACGGACTTCTTGATTTTGTAATTGTTGAAAAGAAAGGTATAAGACTTAAGCTTCTTCCTCTTATAAGCAAATACAAGCGTGGCGAGCATCTTGATTGGGATATCACCACATTCAAAAGAGGTAAAAAGATAAACATAAAAAGTGAAAAACCCGCCGCAGTAAATGTAGACGGCGAGTGTCAGTACGTAACGGAAAGAACCTTTGAAATTATTGAAAAAGGTATTAAATTTGTTGTTCCTGCTTGTTCCGATTTTATGGAGAGAGTAAGAAACAATAATGTATAAATGAAAAATGTGTTTTAAACCGATTGGTTTAAAACACATTTTATTTTTTAGAATATTCCGTTTTCACCAAAGGTTGCGAGTAAGAAGCCTGCGGCAACCGCAGAGCCGATAACACCGGCAACGTTGGGACCCATTGCGTGCATGAGAAGGAAGTTAGTGGGATTGTATTTTCTGCCTTCATTTTGTGCAACACGTGCAGCCATAGGAACGGCGGAAACACCCGCAGCACCTATAAGGGGATTGATTTTTCCCTTAGTGACAACATAGAGAATTTTGCCGAAAAGTACACCGCCAACAGTGGATAAACAGAAAGCCGCAAGACCAAGACCTATTATAAGGAGAGTTTTGAGCTGCAGGAAATCCTGACCGTTTGCAGTAGCACCAACGGAAACACCCAGAAGAATTGTAACGATATTCATAAGGGCATTCTGCGCTGTGTCACTGAGTCTTTCTACAACACCGCATTCGCGGAAAAGGTTACCCAACATCAACATACCTAAAAGGGGAGCAACTGAAGGGAGAAGAAATGCACATACAATAAGAACGGCAACAGGGAAAATGATTTTCTCTGTTTTTGATACCTTTCGTAACTGTTTCATTTCAACCTTACGTTCTTTTTCCGTTGTCAGAACCTTCATAATAGGGGGCTGAATAATGGGAATAAGAGCCATATACGAATACGCCGCCAGGGCAATGGGGGCAAGTAGTTTAGGAGCTAATTTAGATGTAAGGAATATAGCTGTCGGACCGTCTGCGCCACCGATAATTGCAATAGAAGCAGCTTCAGCAGGTTCAAAACCGAAAGTAACAGCAAGAAGGAATGCAGCATAAACACCGAGCTGAGCAGCTGCACCTAAAAGAAGGCTGACAGGATTTGAAAGAAGAGGACCAAAGTCCGTCATAGCACCTACGCCGAGGAAGATAAGACAGGGGAAAAGTCCTGACTTAACGCCTACATAGATTATGCGTAGAACGCCGGAATCATACCAGTGTGCATCTGCAACGGCTTGTGCTTCAATAGCACCTAACTCACCGCCGGTTGTATCTAACATAAGGTTAGCGCCGGGAAGGTTAGCAAGAATTATGCCGAAAGCGATGGGAACAAGTAACAAGGGTTCAAATTTAAACTTTATTGCAAGAACGAGGAAAACGACGGCTACGCCTATCATCACAAGGTTTTCCCATTCAAGAAGATAGAACCCCGATTCTTTCCAGAGGGTTAATAAAATTGCACTTATATCCATTATTAATTACCTATAATTATATAACCGCAAGAACATCATCAGTATTAACGGATGAGCCTTTGGGCGCATTGATTGATTTGATTGTACCGTCGCAGGGAGCAACGATGTCGTTTTCCATTTTCATAGCTTCAAGAACGAGAACAACGTCACCTGCTTTAACAGCCTCGCCTACGTTCTTCTTAACTGCAAGAACTGTGCCGGGCATGGGAGCCTTAATCTGAGTACCGTCAGCAACTGCGGCGGGTGCAGCAGGAGCAGCGGGAGCTGCCTCGGGAGCAGGAGCGGCAACAGGTGCAGCGGCAGGAGCAACAGGAGCGGCAACAGGTGCAGCAACAACGGGAGCTGCCACGGGAACCTGTGAAATGCCGGTAACTACTGCATCTGTCTCTGTAACGTCAACTTCGTAAATTTTTCCGTTTAATGTAACATTGTATTTCATATATTATTCCTCCACTAATTTGATTGAATTGAAACAAAGGTTTTCAAGGGGGATGCCGGTTTTGTCGGCAACGATAGCCATAATTGCGGCGGCATCCTGCTCGCTTATGTTTTCAAGAACAGGGTCCTGATTAAGACGTGTAATAGAATTGAAAGAAAGTCTTTCAAGACCGATACCGGTTTTATAAGATGTGATAGCCATAATAACAGCGGCGTCCTGTTCGGAAACACCGTCAAGAACTACGTATCCGGGTATATGGGGCACAAGGGGTTCCTCTGCTTCTTCTGTAACCTCGTTTTCAACAGCAGGAACAGCAACAGGTGCAACTGATGAGTTTTCTACGGCAGACGGTTCGCCACCGTCTTTCTTAGCAGCCTTTGAGCCTTTTGAAATAATACCGGAAAGGAATTTAACAAATATAGCTAATACAGCGAGCACAGCAAGGACTATAAGAAAGCCTAAACCGGAAACTTTTGAAGCATCAAAAAGGTTGAAGCCGTTTTCAGCTAAAGGAAGAAAGTTCATTTTTATTCCTCCTTAATCAATAGCCTTGAATTCGTAGCTGTAAATTTTACCTGCCATCTTTTCGCGGTAATCGAAGAAGTTTTCAGCCTGAGTCGGGAAAGCGATGTATGAAAGCACATCTTCGTCACTCTTTGCTTTGTCGCCGATTTCAGCTTTTGCTTTTTCAAAGGCGGGCTCAAGAGTATCAGCATATCTGCCTTCTATTCCCTTTTCATCGCCGAGAATCTGCTTTTTAACGTCTTCGTTTACTTTACCGGGAGCAGTACCGTATTCACCCATAAGGTAAGATTTAACTTCCTTGGAAACGTTTTTGTAGCGTTCACCTGCAAGAACGTTTGCGGTAGCCTGAACACCAACCATCTGGCTCATGGGAGTAACAAGGGGCGGATAACCTAAATCTTCACGAACACGGGGAGTTTCAAGGAGAACCTCGTCAAATTTATCCATCTTGCCCTGAGCAGTAAGCTGAGCTACGAGGTTTGAAAGCATACCGCCGGGAACCTGATAGTCAAGCGCTTTTGTATCAGTTGTAAGAACTGTGGGGTTAAGAAGACCGCTTTCGAGAGCTCTTGCACGGATGGGCTTGAAGAATTCTGCAATTTCCTGTAAGGATTTGCTGTTAAGACCTGTTTCGTAGCCTAACTCTGCAAGAGTGTAGTTAAGAGTTTCTGTTGCAGGCTGTGCAGTACCGCCTGACATTGAAGAAATAGCAGTATCGAGAACGTCAACACCTGCTTCAACTGCTTTGAGACAAGTCATAAAGCCAAGACCTGTTGTGCAGTGAGTGTGAAGAACAAGGGGAAGGTCAACAGCCTCTTTGAGTGAAGAGACGAGCTTGTAAGCTTCTGCGGGGCTGAGGATACCTGCCATATCCTTGATTGCGATTGTCTGGCAACCGAGAGACTGCATATTTTTAGCAAGCTCTACGTAAGAGTCAAGAGTATGGATGGGGCTTATTGTGTAGCATATAGCACCGGAAGCAATAGCTCCGTTTTTAACTGTTTCATCAACAGCTACTTCGATGTTTTTAACGTCATTGAGAGCGTCGAAAATTCTTATGATATCGATACCGTTTTCAACGCTCTTTTTAACGAACATACGAACAACGTCATCGGGATAGTGGTGATAACCGAGAAGGTTCTGTCCTCTTAAAAGCATCTGAAGCTTTGTGTTGGGACAAGCCTTTTTAATCTTTCTGAGTCTTTCCCACGGATCTTCATTAAGGTAACGAAGACATGAGTCGAATGTTGCGCCGCCCCAGCACTCGAGAGAGTAGTAACCTGCTTTGTCGAGTTCTGAAAGGATGGGCTGAAATTCGTTGAATTTCATACGTGTTGCGATTAAGGATTGGTTTGCGTCTCGTAACACGGTTTCGGTAAATTGAACCTTTTGCATTTTGCTTTTCTCCTTTGTTTATTGTTTAAGGAAATATATATCTGAACGGAAACTGATTATATATGATGCTCTTTCACATAAAATCTGTTTACCAATTTTCCCCAATATAGAATACACTAATTTTAAGTATTTATCAAGGGAGTTGACATAAATTTGTCAATTTGTGGTAATAACTTGGTGTAAAAAACAGCTTTTTTAATATTTTGTCAATAGAGGTTATATATATGCAAACTAAAATCGGAATCACCCGCATTTTCGGGAGAGAAAACACAGGTGATTCTGGATTTTTGCTATACTATTATATATAGTGTCATTTGCAGAATAAATGTGAACCTATTGTGGTTATTACCGGGCGTGAACGTATCCACTTATTAGAAGTCTTTGCAGGGTTGTAGTAGTAGAGTGCACCGCCTGAGGGGTCCCATCCGTTTATAGCGTCTTGCGCAGCCTTTCTGGAAGTGGCAGTGGGAGCTACTGACCAGTTGCTGTCAGTAACTGCTGAGAAAGCCCCTTTTTGATATACTACACCTGCTACTGTATCGGGAAAAGATGAAGAGTCAACTCTGTTAAGAACAACAGCGCCAACGGCAACCTGCCCGGTGTAGCTTTCGCCACGTGCTTCAGCAGCTATAACCTTCGCCAACAAGTATACGTCAGAAGAACTGTATCCTCCGGTACTTGCTGTGGTGGATTCTCCTAAACCTAAATATAAAAGAGTTTTTCTTCCGGCGATACCGTCGGCGGTAATACCCACACTCTTCTGGAATCGTCTGACGGCACTCTGTGTTTTAACTCCGTATATGCCGTCAACGGCACCGTCAAAGAAACCGAGGGCTCTGAGCTTGTTCTGTATTCGGCGGACTTCGTCACCACGGGAACCAAGCCTGGATAAAACTTCTTGAGATTCGGTAACGGTTCTGTTAGTAGTTATAATACCGATAGTACCCATTATAAATGCGGCACATAAAACGATACAAATAGCTTTGTATGTTTTTGACCGGATAAAATCCTGGAATTTTATAGGTTTGATTTTATTTGTCATATAGCACCTCTTATAATATGTTTTTATTATGTTTTTCGGTTTTTTTACTTTTATACATACCTTAGACAAAGTTTTGAACATTAAAATTGTGGTTAAATTTTCTATTAAACACAACATATTGTGAGTCGAAAAAAATTCTAAAAAATAATTAAAAAACTTTAAAAAAGGGGGTTGACTTTTTGATTTTCCTTTAGTATAATACCCGAGCACTGACACGAAAAAGGTGTTAGCCGCGAAGGTATCAGAATACTGATAAACTGACGCGGACGTCTTTTGGAATATCGGTTTACGCAACACCCGGGAGGGTGGAAGAAGCAGCAAAAAAGATTAAAAAAAGATGTTGACAAAGCGAGATGATTGTGATATTATCTTAAGGCACTCGCGCGAGGGTGGTACCTGAGAGCGGTGCGAAACGAACCTTGAAAAT
>JAZULQ010000049.1:0-19536 GCA_045603185.1 Acutalibacteraceae bacterium | reverse complement strand
AACGCATACTCTCTCGGCGAAAATCTGTATGCTCGTCAACATATCTGTCGTCAATGTATTCAGCAATATCGGAAAAGAGTTTTTCGCTGATTTTGTATGCTTTCTTATCGAAAATTACGATATAAACCGTCATTTCATTTTCCAACAGAAAATCGCTAATAACATCAATAGCAACCTTTAGCGCCTTGTCCTTCGGGTAGCCATATATACCCGAAGAAATGAGAGGAAAAGCAATACTTTCGCAGTTATGCTCTTTGGCAAGCTCCAAGGATTTTTTGTAGCAGGATTCAAGTAGTGTTTTCTCTCCATGGTTGCCATCCTCGTAGATAGGTCCGACAGTATGTATTACGTACTTACAGGGCAAGTTGTAAGCGCCGGTAATCTTCGCGTTACCCGTTTCGCAACCGCCGAGGGTTCTGCATTCCTCCAGCAACCCCTCACCTGCTGCACGGTGAATACAGCCATCCACACCGCCCCCACCTAAAAGAGTGGAATTGGCAGCATTAACAATGGCATCAACCTTCATTTTTGTTATATCATTTCTTACTATTTGTAGTGGCATAGAATCACCTTTAATATTAGTTAGGTCAATTATATACTATTTTTTTATTTATATCAATTGTTCTGAATTTTTCTGTATTATTCCTATTTTTGTTCATTCCGGGCTGTATTGTTCCCATTTTTCGCTCATTTTGGGAACAATATCAAGGTTTTTAAGGCTATTTTAGAGGTGTATTATTCCTATTTTTACTCAAAACTCATTTTCGTGTTCTTTGAAAAAGTCGTAATATGCCCGGACATTTTCAAGCTCTGTCCATTGGCATTCTCTTGCAGGGTACAAATCAAGGTTATAGACCCTTGCACCGGGCATTGCCAAAAAGAATGGTGAATGAGTTGATATTACAAACTGACAGCCGTAAAACCTTGCTGATTGGTGGATATACTCCGCCAACTCCTTTTGCCTTGTGGCTGAGAGTGAATTTTCAGGCTCATCTATGAGATACAGGGCATCTCTGTCAATTCGCTCTGTGTAATATCGCATAGCAGTTTCACCGTTTGACTGCATATCAACATTTCGCATAAGGCGGTTTTTAACGAACATTGACTGAGTTGATTTTTTGGCATCCATACTCTCTTTCCAGTCATCATAATCCGCCATTGACTTCAGCTGATGGCTACTGTATTTCCTATCAAGATATTCATCGAACAGTTCGTTCCTGCGAACATCAATACCATCATTCAGATAGCGGATATTAAGTAAATAATCGGTAACATCATCGCTTGTGAGAATCTGACTACCCTCGGGTATCGTTTTTGCATCTAACTGACAACGCCTTATGTAATCCTTGAAAAACGCACTACCACTGAATGCAGAATGTCGTGTTACATCCGTTAGCTCAGCAAGAATATTCAGCAAGGTTGTTTTGCCCGAACCGTTACCACCATAAAAAATGGTTATGGGTGCAAAATCCACTCTATCAAGCCCTTTGTCAGGGAAAATTTTGAAAGGATAAACGCCGTTATAGCAAGTACGGACTTGATTTTTTATAAATATTATTTCATCTGCATCTGATGTCAGTCTTAATGATTTTATATACATTTAATCCCCTACCTTGATACAAAGTTTCTTAAGTTGGGCATATTATAGCATATCTATTGGGATATTTATGGGACTTTATAAAAGCAACTCCCACTTACCATTTTATTGGGTAAGAAGGAGTTGCTATTTTTATTTAAATTTTAGTTATCAATCACTTCATTTAACGTTTCCTGAAATGTGGGTAGCCACCATTCCTTGTAACCCGCTTTTGTCGGGTGGATATGGTATATAAGGTACATTTCTTTTGAATTTGCAACAGCATAGTATCATTTGTTCCTTTCATATACCATACTTTTTCAAATCCACTTTGTAATTTACAACGGTTATACCATCCGCTTCTAATTTTTCTTTTTGTTTTTCTATTCCGCCGAATGCGAAATTTGCGGATAATTGTCCCTTAGAATTTACGACTTTATAGCAGGGATATTTATCTTCCGAGGGATTATTATGAAGAATATTTCCGACAACTCTCGCTAACTTTGGATTTCCGAGATACTCCGCTATCTTTCCATAGGTAACGACCTTGCCTTTTGGAATCGTAAGTAAATATGAATACACTTTTTCTTTCATTTTATCGCTCCGTTTATAGCCACTTATCTTACAATATTATTTTATTACATAGCTGCAAACTTTTCAATAATTTAAAATGCCTAAGCGTTTTTGTACAATTCACAAAGTGTGCTTTTACACATTTCCAAGCACCATTTATTAAAATAAAATACAATGTATTTAATATAATCTTGTTTTTAGTTGTTCGGGATGGTACAATGATTTCAATAAATTTAGAATTTATAAAGAGGTAGATTTATATGCATAAAAAACTCGCTCCTACTCCGCCTATGGGCTGGAACAGCTGGGACTGCTACGGTGCTGCCGTTAACGAAGAACAACTGCTCGCCAATGCTGATTATATGGCAAAGCACCTTAAGGACTACGGTTGGGAATACGTTGTTTGTGATATTCAGTGGTCCGAGCCTACCGCAAACAGCTTTTACTACAACTACTTCGCTCCACTTTGTATGGATGAATACTCACGTCTTATCCCCTCCGTTGAAAGATTCCCTTCTTCCGCAGATGGTAAAGGCTTCAAGCCCATTGCAGATTACATACATTCCCTGGGTCTTAAATTCGGTATACACATTATGAGAGGTATTCCGAGACAGGCGGCGCATCAGAACACTAAAATCAAATGCGAAGGCGTTACTGCAAGAGATATCGCCAATCCTTCTAACATTTGCAAGTGGAACCCTGATATGTACGGCCTCGAAACTCACAAAAAAGGTGCTCAGGAATATTACAATTCAATATTTGAACTGTATGCATCCTGGGATGTGGACTACATCAAGTGCGACGATATTGCTAACACAGAGATGTTCCCCGACAACCCTTATTCTGCAAGAAAAGAAATTGAAATGCTCCGCAAAGCCATTGACAACTGTGGCAGAGATATGGTTCTCAGCCTTTCTCCCGGTCCTGCTCCTGTTTGGGAGCACGAGCACCTTGCGGCTAACGCAAATATGTGGCGTATGACAGGCGATTTCTGGGACGAATGGAGCAAGCTCCACGCTATGTTTGAGCGTTGCTACGCTTGGCAGGAGTATGTTCAGCCCGGTGCATGGCCCGATTGCGATATGCTTCCGCTGGGCAGAATTCAGATTACCGAAGAAAAGCCTGAATACAGAGACCGTTACACACGATTCACTCACGATGAACAGATAACAATGATGACCCTTTGGGGTATTTTCCGCTCACCTCTTATGATGGGTGGCGAAATGCGTGATAATGATGAGTTCACTCTTTCACTTCTTCAGAACAGAGAGCTTATTGATATGCTCAAAAACTCAAGCGGTGCAAGACAGTTCAAACGTGAAGAAATCGACGGTAAAGGCGAAATCATCTGGACATCTACAGGTAAAAACTGCAAATATATAGCACTCTTTAACACAGATGACAAAGAAAGAGAAATCGGCTTCGATATTACCGACATCTCAATCGGTGGCGTTAAATACTCTGTTTGGGATATGTGGAAACACGAGGAATACACTGTAACTGATGCTGAATTCTCCGCAAAAGTCAATTCCCACGGCGCAAGACTTTTCAGAATCACCGTAAAATAATATATTATGCGGTATAACCGAAGAAGTGAGGCTATGCTTTCATATAAACACATTAAAAGAATAATTGGTATTTTAATTGCCGTTATATTATTGTGTTTAACCGCGTTACCTGTTTATGCGGCAACTACTATTGAGGTAAAGTATTCAACAGATGTTGCGGTTTCCGAGGATAATTGGTGGGACCGAGGTGTTCAGTATGGGCGAATCCTGCTTCTTCAGAACCAGCCCGAGTAACCATATTGGTTACAGTAACTCTTTTGTATTTTCAAAAGACGGCAAAACCATATACGCAATTAACAATCCGCAAAAAGATGAAAACCCCGATAAATCAAAAATGGTCGTTGCTGTGGCAGAGCTTCAGGAAACGACATTCACCCAGCAAAACAACATAACTATTATTTATTGATAGTCCTTATTGTTGCTTTACTCGGTGCAATTACAACTCCCGTAATTTACTTAAAGAAAAAGAAAAAATCTCAATAAAACTAAAACACTGAACAACTTTTCAAGTTGTTCGGTATTTTTAGTCTGATATTTATTTTTACTTATCCGTTTAAACTAATAGTCTGTTTTTTCTTGCGTGAGCGTTGCACAAACACAAAAAATATGACACATAAAGTTATTTGCACAGCAGAAGAAATAGGCGTTGCGAGACCAATGCGGAATAATGATACCGGCACAATTTGGCTCATTGCCCAAGAAACAGGAAGACGAACACATATGCCGCCTATAATACCTTGAATCATAACAAAGGTCGTGTTACCACAACCGTTAAAGTAGCCCATAAAGCAAAACAGGAATGCAGTAAGCATACAGTCAATAGCATAAGCCTTCATATATTCGGCAGCGGGTGCAATAATTGATGCATCCTTTGCAAATATTCCTGCAAGTATATCACCATGAAAGAATGAAAAATAACCAACAACAACGCCAACTGCCAAAGAAGACGCAATACCGTACCATAAAGCTTTTTTAGCACGCTCGTATTTTAATGCCCCCATATTCTGAGCAACAAACGCAGACATTGATTGCATAAAAGCGGACGGAATCAACATAATGAAGGCACACACCTTCTCCGCAACACCAACACCTGCCGATTCGTTAAGTCCGAGATCATTTACAATAGCGAGAATTACAAGAAAAGAAATGCTTACAAGCAGGTCCTGGAGAGCAATGGGTGTTCCCAAACGCAGAATAGCTTTAATATGTATAAAGTCCGGGTGAAGGTATTTACGAGAAAAATCAAAAGGCAGTTTGCGCTTTCTTATAATAAGCAACGAAAGAACCACACTCAAAGCCTGAGCAAAAACAGTAGCAAGTGCAGCACCGACAGCCCCCAAACCAAACACAGCAACAAGCAACAAATCACCTAAAATATTCAACACGCAAGCTATTGATACTGTAAGTAACGGTATTCTTGAATCGCCGATTCCTCTGAATATACTTCCTACTAAGTTATATGCAACAATAAACAGTGTTCCCGCCGAACAAATCGCAACATACCATACCGTATCATCAAAAGCTTCATCGGGCGCATGCATAATTTCCGCAAGAGCTGAAGATGCCAACACCATTACAACTGTCAATATTAAGGAAATGATACCGAATAAACTGATACCGCTTCCAATAATCTTACCCGCCTCTTCTCGTTTGCCGGCTCCGATTTTTTCACCTACATATACAGTCAACCCCATAGCAAGTCCGGTAATTACAACCGTAAGCGTCATCATAATCTGGCTACCTGTGGAAACCGCCGATACGAATATATCTGCGCTTTCGCCACCAAATTGTCCGACTACAAGCAAGTCAACTGCGCCATACATTGCTTGCAAAAACAGTGCCAATAAAACCGGCAAAGCAAAGCGTATAAGTGGCGAGAATATCTTTCCCTCTGTGAAATTTTGTGCCTTATTCATACCATATCTCCTCAAACAAAAACGCCGGATAAGAAACCGCACAAATGCCAGTTGTCTTAATCCGGCAGCACCATATACGCTGTGCTTACCCTCCGACAAAAGTTTTATGCGACATCTTATCCGGCGTTGTACATACGATTTACAACATCCTCCGATGACCTCAGCTATTGTAGCATATAATGTTCACAAAGTCAATTCAGATAAATAACAAGCCATTTAACTCATAAAATCGGAATTTACCGTTCTTTTATAAACGCTTTGTCATTTTCGGGTATCCCTGATTCATCGGTAATATACCTTTCAACCTTCATAGTTAAAGCATACTTTTCACGCAATCCGATAATTTTCTGCATCATAGGTGAAGCGTGGTGTTTATCAAGAGCCTCTTGATTATCCCAACTGTCAATTAAAAGTATTGTCTTACAATCCTCCATCGGAAAGAAATATTCGTATTTCAGGTTACCATTTTCTGAACGAATTTCATCTACAATACCGCTTGACCTCATTTCTTCAGCGAATTTCTTAGCGTTGTCATTCTCACCTGCGTAATAAATGTTTATTGTAATTGCCATAACACACCTTCTTATATTTCCGCCGTTTTATTTGTTTACACAACGTAGCACTACATTGCCATCACTACAGAAATCCACAACCGAAATTGAAGTATTATCAAGGGCAAACCTGAAAACATGCGGTTTAACTCCTAAAGCCGTAGGAATAAGATACTCGAGAAATCCATGGTGACTGAAAACCGCTACCCGTTCACCATATGAAAATCTGTTTTTGATATAAGAAATCACTTTTTGGGCACGCATAACATTATCATCAAAAGCCTCGCATCCGAATTCATAGCATTCTGTACCATAAAGCTTCTCGCACATTTTTGTGTTTTTGTAATATTTTTGAAGATACGACTCACTGCAACCATAATAACCCGGTGTGCAGCCGCACTCCACAAGCTCGGGACAGATTTCAAGCAAAGGCTCGTCAGACTTAGCACCACAAACACCGACAGCGGTTTTAAAACTACGTAAAAGGGAACTCGTAATATATGCATCAATAGGCAAATCCTTAAGCTTTTCACCTAAATCAAGACACTGCTGTTCACCTATTGCGGTAAGTTCACCATCACTAGGATCTCTGTCGCCGATATCCTCATAATCAGTTTGTGCGTGTCTTATAAATAAAACCTGCAATGAGTTTTTATCTTCCATATTTACACCTCATTAAGCTGTGATAATTCGTTGTATAAATTATGTATTCATTCTTCATCGGGTTGCTGTCCGTTATGTGCCAACCATTTACATTCCGTTATTTCCATATTTGTAAAGGTTGCCTTAAACGAAGAATCTTCGGGACTGCAGGCATAAATTCCAAATTGAATTTTACCGCCACCGTTCCACATATGGCACACTCGCATCTGCTTGAATGTAACACCGTCATCCGAACATTCAATACAGTAAACATCTTCTCTGCGGCTGAATCTCTACCACATTGATTTAATAACTGCATCGATTTCGGTCGTTGCCCAATCCGAATAGCCGTTATTGGTTACAACAGAACCGAGATGTTGGAATATCTCATTTTCATATTCAACAGAACCTTTAATCCAGTTATCAGAATCAAGGTACATAACCACACCGCATTGATCAAATCTGTGCTTACTTTGGAACTCGGTTTTTACGATAAAGGAGAAATACTTTTCTTCTGTTTCCATCTGCAAAACAGGAGCGTTATCATTCCTGAAATGATAATAGGTTCTTTGCCATAAATCTGTGTGGGGATCAGTAACTATTTCGATTTTTTCTTTGTTTACGCAATAGTCTGCAGGTTCCCTTGTCCATTTTAATTCAGTTATATCAAAGTTCATATTTACACCTCGTTAAGCTATTACAAGTTGTTGTTTAAATTATAACATCCCGGCAACAAAAAGCAACTGTTTTAAATCTTGTTTTTGAATATAAGCGATGGTATAATCAATTCTGACAAACACTATAAAAAGGTCGTGGATTTCATGAAATATAATCTCGTTGTTGCCGGCGGTGGTCTCAGCGGTGTTGCTGCTGCAGTAAGTGCCACCCGCGAAGGACTTAAAGTTTTACTTGTGGAAAAATCAGGTTGCCTTGGCGGAGCAATTTCAAATAATCTCGTCTACCCTTTTATGCCCTATTGGACAAAGCCTTATTGGGACAAAAATGTTAAAAGAAACTACCTTTCCCAAGGCATTTTCAAAGAAATGAAGCTTCGGCACGATAAATATGTTGATGACTGCAAGGACCACGAATTCAACTCCGAATATTTTAAAATAGTTCTTGACGATATGACAACCGAAGCGGGTGTCGATGTTCTTTTTCACGGCGTAGTTTATGATGTTAAAATTAACGGCAGAACCATAACCGCAGTTGATATAACTGCCAAAGGTCAGAAAATTACAGTTGAATCAGATTTCTTTATTGATGCAACGGGTGACGGCGAACTCTTCTACCTTGCGGGTTGTGATTTTCAGTTAGGTCGTGAGAGCGATAATCTTTGCCAACCTATGACAACCTGTTTCCGTATGAGCGGAGTTGATCTTGACCTGTTCACACAGGAAAGACCGCGCTTGCAAGAGCTTTATAAAGAAAAGCAAGAAAAAGGTGAAATCACAAATCCACGAGAAAATATCCTTGTTTTCTTTGGTGTTGGTGAAGATGTTTTGCATTTCAATTCTACACGTGTAGTAAAGCTTGACCCAACTAACCCATTTGATGTAAGCAAAGCCGAGGTTATAGCCCGAAAACAAATTCACGAACTCATAGCTTTTCTGAAAGAGAATTCAAATGCATTCCACGAAAGCGCATTGATTTCCATCGCTGTTGATATCGGTGTCAGGGAAAGCAGAAAACTAAAAGGTGTACATATTCTAACAGGTGATGAAATAATCAACTGCACCCGATTTGAAGATTCAATCGCGCTCGGCAATTATGATATTGATATTCACAATCCTTCGGGTACAGGAACAAGTCACAGATTTTTCGGCGATGGTGAATATTACACAATCCCCTATCGCTCACTTTTACCTAAAGAATACGATAATCTTCTTGTTGCTGGACGTTGCCTTTCCGCTACCCACGAAGCGCAGGCATCTGTAAGAATAATGCCGATTTGTTGTTGCCTTGGAGAAGCCACGGGTACTGCAGTTGCCATAGCCCATAAAACAAGCTCTAACGCACATAATGTTGATATTAAAGCAATTCAGAAAAAGCTTAAAGAAAACGGTGCGGTTTTATAAACAATACTGATTTTAAATATTAAAAGGTGGAATTTTTTTGAATATAAAATTAATTGGCTCCCCAAAGGTTGTTATGACTAATACCGAAAGTCACCACGCCTACTTTGCCTGGCCTACTATTGCGAAGCTACAAAACGGTAAAATATGCGTTGGTGCTTCAGGTTACCGAGTGGAGCACATATGTCCCTTCGGCAAAGGTGTTTTAGCCTTTAGCGATGATAACGGTGAAACCTACGGAAAGCCTATTCCTGTTTTTGACACTGTGCTTGATGATAGAGACGTAGGTCTTACCGTTTTCGGTGAAAGCGGTCTTATTGCTACATCATTTAATAATACACTCGAGTTTCAAAGAGAAAATATGCCACAGACTGAGGAATGCTTCAACTACATAAATTCTGTTTCCGCAGAGGATGAAGCCGAGGCCTTGGGAATCAGCTTCAGAATAAGCGAAGACTGCGGTGAAACCTTTAGTAAAATATATAAATCCCCTGTTTCATCACCTCACGGACCTACCGTGCTTAATGACGGTACGGTTTTATGGGTCGGAAGACGGCTCGGCGTACATAATCATATTGAAGCCCACACCATTAACACCGATACGGGTGAAATGACCTTACGGCGTGATTTGGGTATATATAAATACGATGAATTCAAGGATGTTTATTTCTACGAGCCCCACGCAATTCAGCTTGAGAACGGAAAAATAATTTGCCACCTTCGTGCTGAAAACGATGACGAATCCCTACTGACTCTATACCAGACAGTTTCACTTGATAACGGCGTAACCTGGAGCAAGCCTGAGCAGATTATAAGTGATGACAGCGGTGCTCCCGGGCACTTATTCATGCATTCATCGGGCACACTAATCTCAACCTTCTCTCACAGAAGCAGACCTTACGGAATATGGGCTATATTCAGCGAGGACGACGGTGAAACCTGGAGTGATGAAAGTGTTTTATACTACGGAAATGATACCGATGATTTAGGCTACCCTTCTACCATCGAACTCGATAACGGCGATTTAATAACAGCGTTCTACACAAGAGAAAATGACTATGTACCCGCAGTTATAATGCAACAAAAATGGTCAATAGAAAAATAAAATAGTTACAACATTTTAAATTGTTTTTTAAAATCTAAAAGACCCTCATCACGCATTTCACACAGTTCATTTGACATTGCACTTCTGTCAATGAAGAAAGAGTCCGCCAATTGCTGACGGTAGAATATTGGACTAAAAACATAATAAATAAAAAAGAGAGCATATTATGGAATTTAATGAAAAATTACAGGAACTAAGAAAACAAAAGGAGCTTACCCAAGAGGAACTTGCAGAGTCCCTCTATGTTTCCCGTACTGCAATTTCAAAATGGGAGTCGGGCAGAGGATATCCGAACATTGACTCTCTAAAAGCAATAGCCAAATTTTTCGGAATAACAATTGATGAACTATTATCCGGTGATGAATTACTTACCATAGCGGAGGAAGATAACAAACAAAACACAGGGCGTTTTAAAGATTTGGTCTTTGGGTTGCTTGATATAAGTATTGCTATGTTCTTTTTCCTTCCCCTATTCGGACAGGAAGCACACGGAGTAATTCAAGAAGTTTCACTTTTACACCTGACCGAAATTTCTCAATATATGCGGGTTATGTATTTTATTATCGTACTGGGAATTGTAGCTTGGGGTATTCTGACTCTTGCTCTTCAAAACTTTAACAATAAAGTCTGGAATCAGATAAAAAATAAAATATCCTTAATACTGAATACGGTTGCAGTATTGATTTTTATTATCAGTCCTCAACCCTACGCGGCAATATTTTTATTCATTTACTTGATTATAAAGGTGTTAATGCTCATAAAAAAGCATTGATACGAAACGTATCAGGGATGTGACCTACGGTTTCTTTAGTTTTTCATCATCTTATTTTAAACTTATATTAAGGCGAAAGCCTGATTATAAACAAAAGGATGATGAAAAATGAAAAAACAATTTAAAAAGAATCTCGGAATCTCAATGGGTTTACTTTTAGCCTTTGTGTTATGGACGCTATTAATCCGTTTCATTGATGTAAAAACAATCGGACCGCAGGAATCCGCCGTGGGGTTTGCAACACTAAACGGCTTTTTTCATAACCTTACAGGTGTAAACTTCACTTTGTATACAATAACCGACTGGCTCGGATTAGTACCCGTATTTGTATGCTTTGGATTTGGTTTACTGGGACTTATACAATTGATTAAAAGAAAAAGTCTCTTAAAAGTTGACTTCAGTTTGCGTATTCTTGGGGGATTTTACATCGTTGTAATGGCGGCATATATTTTCTTTGAATTCTTTGTCGTAAATTACAGACCCGTGCTTATTGATGGCTTTTTAGAGGCATCTTACCCATCATCAACCACCTTGCTTGTACTATGCATAATGCCCACCGCCCTTATGCAGTTAAACTCACGAGTAAACAATGATATTTTAAGAAAAATCATAACTGTCACAATTACTGTTTTTATTATATTTATGGTAATCGGAAGACTTATTTCGGGTGTACATTGGCTAACTGATATTATAGGTGGTGCATTACTTAGCGCAGGACTTGTGATGATGTACCGTTCCATAAGTAATTTTATTTATTGTAACCGATGATCTATGCTCAGTTGTAATTAACAATGGTTATTAAAACCCTTCATTAAAACTCAAAACAATGCACCCACTTACCGATTTTTTCGATAAGTGGGTGTAATTTTATATAAGAATATACTCCGTATCCTTCTGTGTTTCAAAGGAAACTGTGTCGCCCGTTTTGTTATAGGGAATTTCACTGTTATCCGATTTTCTGATTACGGATTTAATATGGGGACATTGAACGGTACATTTTCTGCCTTTAAGGCTCTTGATTTTAAGTGAAGTTATTTCTTCATTTTTAAGCTCGGCGGAAACGAGGAATGCACCGTCTGCACGAAGATTTTCGAAGGACGCGTCGGATTTATCCCAACACGGGAAAAGCCGTATAACTCCCTCGTGGCTCTGCATAAGCATTTCGTTAATAGTTGCGGGTATTGTTGTAAGGTGCTCTATACCACCGCCGTAATGGCGGAACAGTCCGTTAGGCAGAGCGAATTCCTTTATATTCTGATGTATGCCTTCAATAAGGAAATCCGGATCAACACCGATTCTCGCACCTGCAGGAAGATATGAGTTTGAGCCGTTATCATCAAGCCTCCTGTCATTGATGAAATATGTATTTCTTGCAATTTTCAGGAGCTTATCATCTGACGATAAACCAATCTGAGAGGCAGGATAAATATGTTGGAGTCCCACTGTATTATCATTTCTCCAACGAATACCAAATTTTGAATATCTGAAGCATTTTTTACCCTTCTTAATAAAAGTGGGAAAATCGCTCAGATTTTCAATTATGTCTTTCCATAAAGCATATTTTTCGGAATTCAGCCTAAGCTCCTTTGACATATCGTAAACCGCTTTAAAAAGGTTCTTAACGAGACCCAGTGAGTTTATGGCATTTATTGTATTTACCTGACCAAAATGAGTAATGTATCTAAAACCCTTACCGCGATAAAACGGAATCTCGTGAGCGGCATCGCCCTTTATTACATATCTGCCCTTTTCTTTAACAAGATAATCTTCCCAGAAAGCCGCTGTATTTAATACAAAATCATAATAATTCTCGAGGGCGTATTCTTTATCATATGTCGCGAACCAATGCATTATCGGAATTACGCAGGCATAGGCGGCATGGCTCTTCTGACCAAGGAAAAGTATTCCGTGCTCTTTGCAATCTGCCTGACTGTAAACATCCAGTGCTTTAGGCCCGAAGCTTACAGGGAATGCGTAGCCATTACAACCGAAGAGCTTTGCCATTCTTTTCGCCTCATCCGCCATTTCGTTAATAGGCGCCATATAGCCGTCAAAAAGCTCGGGATGATTTGATGAACACACGCAATAATACGGTGCCTCGTAGTTGTAGTTCATATGATAATCCCCTGCCCAAGGGAAGAAGTCATCAGTTATGAAGTTGCCAAACAGTCCGGGCGGAAATTCCCTATTGCCCATACATCCTGCCAGGTGATATAGGCTTGAATTGTAAAATTTCTCAATTTCCTTATCTTCAAGGGTCACCTTTGATGCAGAGAAGAATTTTTCCCATTTTTCCTGAGTTTTGCGTTTAGCTTCACCGTAATCACAACCTAAAGCCATATCTACGCCTTTATTTATGTATCTATCGGAATCAAAATTCGTAACCACCGAAATACAATAACGTGTGACTTTAAAGCTATCCTTAACGCTTGTTTCAATCTCTCTGCAACAAACCACTACCGCGGATTCTATATTAACGTCCTCGCCGCTGAATTTACGTGAATAGCATTTTACTCCGCTGTTTTCAAAGGTTGAATTTTCCGAATTACAGGTGTCGGGAATTTCAATATTAACAGTTGGAAAAGCAGCCGACTCCGGTGCTTTTATTTCAAAGCAGATAATATTCCCGGGAGCAACAAAAAGCTCAATCCCGGCATCACCGAATTCACATTCAAGAATACCTTTGTCAAAATACTGCTTAATATTATACCCGGATAAATCAACATTCCCTATTCGTAAAGAACCAACCGTCTTTATTCCGCCGTCATTGTGAGCACCGGGTGCAAATTTCCAAAAATCACACTTTGATATATGTATGACAAGGTCCTTTTCATCGTTATCGAAAACAACACCGAGGTCACCATTACCGCACATTGCACCTGCCGGTATTTTATAAACTTCACCGCTACTATCTATATTCACAGGCTTTGAAGTTATTTCATTAAAATAAGTATTCATTTATATGCCACCAACTTTATTCATAAGAGCTTTGAAATACTTGAATTACAATTTATACAGCTTACTTTTGAATATATCATCAGTAATACGGACACCATCCTTTTTGACGATAGACGGATGGTACGCCGTGTAATAAATTTCTATTTCCGGAAAACTTTTCTTCAAGCCATCGAAAATAATGTCTTTGAGTTCCTCTGATGCTATTAAAATCTTTTCCGGATTAATTATCTTAATTTCTTCAATTATAAAGTCCTTGTAATTTTCAAAATAAGTTTTTATAACTCTATTATCCGCATTATAAATACCACCGCGCTTATTTATGTTCATATATGCGCATTTTTCGTAATTGCACCCGAGAGCTTCGGCGCATTTTCTAAGACGACGCGGTATTTTATATCTGTTGTTTTTATAAACTTCTTTAAACCAGAACTTGTTTTCGGCAGCCTTATATCCTAGAAGATTAGATTCCTTCATTATAAAAAGAACGCTGACGCCGGCACCGCAACACTCGCCGACAAAACCATCCATACAAAAATTATCTTTGCAAATATATTCATTTTTATATTTTCTCGTATTATTTTTATAATTGGTATCCAGGACGTGTTGCCTTCGCCACTTATCAAACAACTCATTTAACTTTTCGTTCATAAAACCACCTTATTTATATTATAAATTTTCAAACAAAAAGTCAATTATTTACATCCAAATCCATATTCACTTCTAGTTGCTTGAAGAATATTCAAACCCATAAAAACGACAAAACGTTTTATACACAAAAAATGGCAGCTATGTAAAACATAGCTGCCAATTCTACTCTTCTGAAAATTGGTAATGCACCGAAAAGAAATGATTTAATCGAACTTTCCTTGAAGCTGGTCTTTACCCTTTTGGTCGATTTCTTCTTTAGTTGCGTTTTTCATAAACTCAGCCATTGCAATACGGCGCTCAGTCAGCTCCTCATACATCCGTGCCTTTTTCTCTGCCGAAAGAGGATAGAAAAACTTAGGTATAATACCAAGACTTGAAGAAATAATCGGAATACCTGTTCCCAGTGCAAATATCCACCACTTAGTTTTATCGGTTTGAGTACCGATATCCCTGCCCTGGATATAACCGATTTTACCCATAACAACGTTGTTGACACCGCTCATAACTGCGTTTTGCAGTTTAGCAATAAGGTCCATAGAAACGCCTGTCATAGCTTCCGAGCGGTAGCCGTGTTTCCATTCGCTGTAATCCAATGCCTCGTTTTTAATCTCGGCCGGAATAACACGGCGCAGACCATAAATGCACATTTCAAAAATTTCTTCAATAGCCATAAGGGGTAATATAACGCCCTTTTTCTGGAAATTGTTTTTTATGGAGCCTATGCCGAAAACGGTAAGCCAGAGCATATCAGTCCAGGCATCCTCAAAAATCCACAAAGCCTTAGTTGAAAACCTCTTACGTAACGGTTCTACGAAGCTGTAGCTTATAAACTTTACAGGGAAAGCAGGTATACCTACTATTGTCTTCCACGTAACGGAGCCCAGAACATCTATGTAGAAGTTTGTTCGGCTCTTGCCGATGTTAAAGCCGGAAAGGAACTGGGACAATAAGTAAATACGCATTGGCTTATTACGCAAAATCGCCTTAAAGCAATGCTTAACCGACGGCTGTTTTATAGATTGGGAAACTCTCTCTCGGGAGTTCATAACGAAATACAAGGCGAAAACTGCGGAAATTGCCGCACAAGCGATACCGAAGCTTGCGAAAAGCTTGGGAAGATGTATATTTATCTTCTTATTTGCAACAAGGTCGTAAATAATACCGAATGCCTGTTTCGGCAAATCTTCCACAAGATGCGACACTACGTTTGCCGCGGAAATTAATCGCGATCGTTCAAGTGGTTCGGGCGTTATTGTCGATAAATATCCTGTCTTGGCTACCGCGGTAAAGGTTGTGGCAGTTTCTGTAATAATGCTCATTGCAAAGTAGAATATCCACTTAGGCAGATAGTCGCCGGGCGTATCCGGGAAAAGGAACGGAATAAACCAATACCACATACCGAGAACGGTCAAGGGAATTTCACCAAGTATAACATATGGTCTGAATTTACCCCAACGTGTTCGGGTTTTATCAACCAGAACACCTATAAATGTATCGTTTACAGAGTCCCAAGCGGTTGCAACAACATTCTGGATAGCTAAAAGGTTAAAGTCTATATTTACAACGTCATAAATATAGCGCTCTTTATAGTCATCAATATTAAGACTTGCCGCAACGTCATTAAGTATATAGGCAATAGTTTCTTTTCTGCCAACATAACGTCGTACTTCCTGGGTTGCGATACTTTTATCTGACATTCCTACTCCCTCCTGCTAATAAATTTTAAATCTCACCTTGAAAGTATTTTATCATTTCGAGGTAACTATGTAAACAAAATCACAAAAACTAACAAAGCTGTTGAATACCTTGTTTTTTAAATAAACATAGTTACTTCATCTCATTGTTCTCCGTAAAAATCTGAAATTTTTACATCATAGCCATTCTTCTTAAGGTCACCGTAGGTATCAAAGTTATTGAATACAGTATAAATTGCACCTGCAAATCTGACAAACTCATCTTTAACCGAGGTAAAAAAGCCCGGGTCTTGGTGGCCGCCTTCCTTTGAGGTTTTCTTTATTGTAAATGTATTAAACGGTGCATCCTCACCTAATTCGTAAGAATTAACGGTAATCGAATCCTCTGTGAAATCAAGAATATTATACGTTGCGTTATCTGTAAGGTAATCAAAACCAATCCATTCGTTAAGACCGACTTCGTCATTGTGCCTGGGTCTGCCCAGAGAGCATGATACCATATACACAGTGCCTTCCGGGTCAACCATTTCAGATTGAAAATCCGCAACACATTCATTTTTATAAATAACATCCGTCACAGTATAAAAGTGACTGTGCCCCAAAAGAACGAGGTCGATTCCGAATTCATCGGCAATAGGACCCCATATCATACGTAGTAGCCCACATTCGCTCTCTCTGTGAGGAATTCTTCCGCTGTAAAGGTCGTGATGCGCCATCATAACCCTCCATTTAACATCGGGATTAGCTTCCACTGCCCTTCTGACAAAATCCGCGTGAGCCGCGCCATTGCCGCTGTTAGAGTCCATTACAAGAAAAAGGGCGTCACCTTTTACGAACCAGTAGTCAGTACCGTTGTAGGAACGTATGGTTGCTTCGGTATCTTCGTTGGGCATATTCTTGAAGTATTTATAGGCTGTACTCCTTCTTTCGTGGTTACCCATAGCGGTTGCAATAGATGCACCTTTAAATAAGTCCGATGCAGTCATTGCCTTGTATTCACTTTCGAGTCCTTCGGTTGCCTGGTCACCCGCAGAAAGAATAAGAGAAATGTCACCGTTCTTTGAAAGGGCATCCTCAAAAATTTCGTTGAATCTGTACGAGGTATCGGAAAGAGAGTTTTCATTATCCTCGTCATCCTTAGTAATGTGGATATCGGTTACATACATGGCAGAAAAGTCAGAACCGCCGTCAGTCTTGAAAGAATAAACCTCCGACTCAAAACCACCACTTGTACATTTATAATAATATGTAGTGTCCTCGGAAAGTCCGGTAACGGTTACTTTGTTAGCGAATCCGCTTTCAACCGCTTTAACGCAATAGCCTTTGAAAACTTCATATGAACTTAAATTTTTCTTTGTAGAAATAGTAACATACGGTTCGCTTTCTATTTCGGAGTACCATGAAAAATTACGTTCACTCTCGTTACTTCCCACGAACATAATAATTCCTGCGGCGGCGTCATCGCTTGACCAAAGGGTTTCCCAATTATCCCTGCCAACTGCAAAAGATGGGATAGCCATAGCAAGAAGCATAACACCGGCGAGGATAACCGATAATAACTTTTTGGTTGTTTTCACAAACAAATATCTTTTCATACAGTGCTTTTATCTTTCTGTTTTATTTACAATAGCCTCCAGGTACTCGGGATAAAGAGTCTTCAGGTTGTTTCGGTCGATAATACCGAAGGATTCACCGTTATCCCAGACCATACAGGAGAAACCGAATTTCTCCGCAAGCTCAATATAAAATGCCGTGTTTTCGGCAAGGTTTTCTATATTCTCGCGGTCAGTCCAACCGAATTCACTCTTCACAACGCCGTAACCTTTGGCAATATATCTGTTATGCATTCTTCGGAATGTATTGTACAAAGAGGCTTTCTCTAATAAACCCCATACCTTTTCGTTATCGGGGAATTCCGACTGATGAGCCGTACCGAAATAATAATGAACGGATACAATAACTCTGTCATCATCGGGAAGAGAAAGCGCATCTATATTCTCATCAAGACCGCTTGCGGCATATGTAGGTATAAGAACATATCGATTGGCGTTGTTGCCGCCGCTTTTTCTGATAGTTTCAAGAGCCGCAAGGTTAAGATAATTTACGACTTCACGTGTTTCGGGGTTACCCTGCCATTCGTCCTCAGCCCCTTCTACACGAGGTTCGTTCATAGTTTCAAAAATGAGATTTTCATCATAGTCAGCAAACCGAACGCAGAGCTGTGACCATATCTTTGTAAGAATTTCTTTGGAGCTCTCTTTGTGCGCTTCATCCGTTATAAGCCAGAAAGCGTCATCGTGATGAACGTTGATAATCACCTTCAAATCACATTCCAAAGCCTGGTCAACAACCTCATTAACCCTATGGAGCCATTCCTCATCAATGGTGTAATCGGGTGCATCGCCAAGATGCTGCGCCCATGTGATAGGTATGCGCACACTGTCAAAACCGCACTCTTTGACATAGAAAAATAATTCTTTTGTAGTTTCGGGATTGCCCCACATTGTCTCGGTTTCAAGTCCCGCCTTTTCAGTAGAATGCTTTTCGCAGGCTTCAAAGGTGTTACCAAGATTCCATCCCCTGCCTAAAGACTGAGCAAAGGCAATGGAGTCAGTCATTTCATAAGAGGGAAACAAAATCTCATCAGAAAACAAACAAAATACACCCCCGCCCAAAAGCAAAACCGCCAAAACCACGGCTATAATTTTTTTAATATGTTTATTCTTCCTCATTCAAATCACCTATAGGTAAGGAGTTGTTGGTGGTAATAAAACAGAACCATAAATTTTTGTATAGATTCAAAATCAGTACATTTAAAATTACATATTCACATTGTCCGTCCAAAGTTCACACTGTGACATAACAGTCTGAACTGCATCATCCATACCCTCAGGCGGATATTTATATTTCTTTAGCAAACGTTTAACCATCTTACGCATACCAGCACGTGCAGTTTCTTTCTTTTGCCAGTCTATGGTACGGTTTTTGCGGAGCATTTCTGTTAATTCACGTGTCATTTCAACAAGCACATCGTTTTCGTAGAAATCTTTAATTGCATGTGGTTTTGTAAGTGCATCATAGAAAGCTAATTCTTCTGTTGTAAGGCCGAGTTTTTCTCCTTCTTTATGAAGATTTGCAATTTCCTGAGCTGCTTCAAGAAGCTCTTTTATTACTTCCTCATTGGTGATGAGTCCGTTATAATAAGCATTCATCAATTTTGCAATTTTTTCAGAGAACTTTTCAGATTTAACGACATTAGTTCTTTTGTAAAGTGATATCTGCTCTGCCATTAACTTTCTCAATATTTCAACAGCAATATTCTTTTCCTTCATTTTAGAGATTTCTTCCAAGATGTTGGGGTCAAACAATGAGAAGTTTTCACCTACTGTTTTGCTGTCAAAAAGGTTAATAACACCTTCGCTCTGAATACTTGCTTTCAGCAGTTCGTTGATTTGTGC
>JAZULQ010000048.1:0-36223 GCA_045603185.1 Acutalibacteraceae bacterium | reverse complement strand
TATGCTTCTTATAAAACAATACTTAGGACATTGGATAACGATTATTGCCATCGTCGCCGGCGTGATATTGGAGAATTTAAGTTTTCATATATTTACGTTTGTTGAATAATTTCCCCACTTTGCTAACTGCAACACAGGCAGGTATCAAGGACTAATTCCTGACACAAAAAATTCGTCCCGAGAAATCGGGAGGATATTTTTTTATGAATTGCGGTTGGCATGAATTGCACCAATGGTGCATGATTTGGCTTTGCCATGAATTGCCCGACGGCATAGAATGCACCTGCACAGCATCAATTCATGACCCAAAGGGTTAAATCATATTTTAGTTTAAATAACTCTGATATTGTCGGAATATCACTAATATAAATAACTCTAAGCGAATTATGGACCAGCAAATAACTAGACAAAACCCCTTGGAGCATGCAACCCAAGGGGATTTTAGTGTATGTTGCAATCTTTCAATTAAGGTGCTATAATTATTCAAAGATAAACTTTGGTTTAATTAATTCTAAGAAGGTGCATTTTCTATGGATAAAGAGAAAATAATTACATCGCATCATCATTTATTTCAGTTTTGTTCAAAGGTGTACAATCGTCTGAATATAAAAAACAAATTGCGTGCTAAAGGATGTAAGCTCTCCAGCGGAATCTCTGTTATTAACGGATTGAAAATAATTAATCATGGTTCTGATAATGAGGTTATTATCGGAGATTTTGTTCGTATTAATAAGAGTACAATAATTATACGCGGAAACCATAATAAAATTTCCATTATGAATTATGCATCCTTAAACCAGGTTGAGTTATATATGGAAGATTCAAACAATGAAATTTTTATTGGCGAACACACAAGTCTTTTTGGAAAGGCACATCTTGCAACTATAGAAGGTACAAAAATCTTAATCGGAAATAATTGTCTGCTTTCAGCAGATTTGCATTTCAGAACAGGTGACTCTCATTCAATTTTGAATTTGCAGGGAGAACGCATTAATCCGTCAAAGGATATTGTTATTGAAGACCATGTCTGGATAGGAACAAAGGTTACTTGCCTTAAAGGTGTACGGGTGTCCAAGGATTCTATAGTAGCGGCTACTACAACTTTATGTAAAGATTATAATACATCCAATGTTATTATAGGTGGAGTTCCCGGCAAAATTATAAAAACAGATGTAAATTGGACGAGCGAACGTATATAATTACGGCGTTTGGCGGTATAAAATACTGATTTTTTTGCGGAGTTGTGTTATAATTTCCTGTGTAAAAAATCAGAAAGAGGTGGAAAAATGGGAGAAATGTTTGATTCGTTTTTACAATTTGACCTTAGTGTTTTTCAATGGATTCAAAGTATTCAGAATGATTTTCTCGATGTTCTGATGGTTGGTATTACTACCCTTGGAAATGCAGGGGCAGTTTTCATTGTTCTTGGGTTGGTGTTATTATTCACTAAGAAGTATCGCAAGGCAGGCTTTTCGGTTCTTGTGGCGCTTCTTGTTATGCTTCTTTTTAATGACGTTTTCCTTAAGGACTTTTTCGCAAGACCGCGACCCTTTAATCTTTTTGAAACCAATCCCGAAAAATATGCTTTTTGGAACGCGGAGTATGTTTATCCGGCGCTTATTTCAAGCAAGCCTGACAGCTTCTCTTTTCCGTCGGGTCATACTGCGTCAGCTTTTGCGGCGGCTTTCGCTTTCCTTTGGCATAACAGAAAATGGGGAATTCCTACAACTGTCTTTGCGGCTTTGATGGGCTTTTCCAGGATTTATATTGAAGTGCATTACTGTACTGATGTAATGTTTGGCGTTTTAGCCGGCGTGATAAGCGCGCTTATTGCTCTACTTATTGTGCGATTCCTTTTTCCCTTTGTGGATAAAGGTCTCAACAAGCTTTTTGCGAAGATAAAAAAGAATAATTGATGCTTTGTCTACGCTAAAGTCCCCAACGAGAAATCGTTGGGGACTCTTGTATTGCAAAATCTGTCTGTGTACATTATACTGTAATGGTAAAAGGTGGTGTTTGTATGCAGAAAAAACCTAATGTTTTGTTTATAGTTACCGATGACCAGCGTTTTGATACAATTCATGCACTTGGTAATAAAGAAATCATTACACCTAATCTTGACAAGCTTGTGCATCGCGGAATATCATTTGTCCGTGCTCACATAGCGGGTGGTACTTGCGGTGCTGTCTGTATGCCCAGTCGTGCAATGGTATTATCAGGCCGAAATCCGTTTCATTTAGAGGAGTTGGGTGGCAATATTCCGCCCGAGCACAAAACGCTTGCGGAAACGTTCAAAAACAACGGATATGAAACTATTGGTCTCGGTAAATGGCACAATGGTTGTCCTGCTTATGCACGTAGCTTTACTCAGGGTGCAAAAATTTTCTTCGGTGGTATGTGGGATCATTGGAATGTGCCGACCTGTCGGTTTGATACAACCGGGAAATACGATAATGTCATAAATTTTGTAGTGGATTTTTATGGCGACAATCATCCCCAGGAACAACATTGCGACGAATTTGACCCGGGTAAACATTCAAGCACATTGCTTACGGATTCCGCCATTGAGTTGCTTAAGAAAAACGCAGGAAAAGACAAGCCTTTCTTTATGTATCTTGCATTTTTAGCACCACATGACCCTCGGACAATGCCCGATGAGTTTCGCAAAATGTATGACCCGGAAAAAATTGCTTTGCCACCTAATTTTCAAGAGACTATTGATACGAACTATCCTCTTATGGTGCACCGCGACGAGCATTTAGCGGCATATCCCAGGGATGAAAAAGAAATAAAGCAACATATTGCCGAATATTTTGCCATGATAACCCATCTCGATTTTGAAATCGGCAGACTTCTTGATGCACTTAAAGAGTCGGGCGAGGAGGATAACACAATCATAGTATTTACCGGTGACAACGGCCTTGCAGTTGGGCAGCATGGCTGGTTGGGTAAAGAGGATATTTACGAACACGGCGTGCGTATTCCGCTTGTTATGGCAGGTCCCGGAATTGCTGAGGATACGAGAAATGATGCCTTTGTTTATTTATATGATGTTTTCCCCACGCTCTGTGAGAAAATCGGCATAGATATTCCCTGTTCGGTTGACGGAAAAAGCTTTGCGCATCTGCTTGACGGCGAACACGGTGACAGCTTCCGTGACGAATTGTATCTCATTTTTGATAAATTTGTTCGTGGTGTGAAAGATGACAATTACAAGCTTATTGAATACCGCAACGGTGATGGCGAAGCGGATAAATGGACCTTCCTCTATGACATAAAAAATGACCCTTGGGAAACTGAGAATCTTGCTCAAAACGAAGAATATAAAGCCAAAGTCGATGAAATGCGGGAAAAAATACTAAAACACCGTGACGAGTGGGACGAACAAAATCATCCTTGGGGCAAAGATTTTTGGCCAAGGTTTTAAAATGATTTGAAATTTTAAATATTTTATAGGTTTTCTATTTACAAAAAAAACTGTTGTGATAAAATAGAGTCGGTCAAAACAAATGACTTAAATGTATTGCAATTAAAATGTTCCATTGGAGGCATCAATATGGAAAAGATTAAGTTCGGTATATTCGGTTTAGGTCGCGGAAGCGGTTTTTATGACGGCGTTAAGGCTAATAACGGTGAGGTTGTTGCCGTTTGCGATTTTGATGAAGAAAAGCTCAAAAAAGCAAGAGAAGACCACGAGGGTATTGCTACATATACCGATTTTGATGAGTTTATAAATCATGAGGGCTTACAGGCTGTATTCCTTTGCAACTATTTCAATGAGCATACACCATATGCTATTAAAGCTTTGGAGAAGAATATTCACGTATTGAGTGAATGTACTTCAAATATCTCTATGGGTGAGGGCGTAGCTCTCGTAAGAGCCGTTGAAAAAAGCAAAGCTTTTTATATGATTGCTGAAAACTATCCCTTTATGAAATTTAATCAGGAAATGCGTAAGGTTTACCGTTCAGGCGTCCTCGGTAAAGCATTATTTGCAGAGGGCGAATATAACCATCCTATTCTCAAACAGGATGATATTGCTCATTATTGCCCCACTTCAAAGCACTGGAGATATCATATTCCCAGAATTTATTATATCACACACTCATTAGGCCCACTTATGTACATTACAGGTGCGTTCCCCAAGAGAGTTACTGCAATGCCCATCTTCGGACCTATGAATGAAGAAAATTGCGGTGGCAGCCTTTATTGGAGACTTCCCGACAGAAGTGCGGTTGTTACCATCCTTAATGATGACGATTCTGTATTCCGCGTAACAGGTTGGTCACATTTCGGCGGTCACGCAAATACATATCGCGTATGTGGTGAATTGGGTCAGATTGAAAATCTCCGCGGTGAAGACGGTAAGGTTCTTCTTTCCTTTAACGAGGAGCATACTCCCGAGGGAATGGAAAGAGTAAGCTCTTATGAAGCTGATTTTGAACCTGACGCAAAAGAAGCGGCAGAAAAAGCAGGTCACGGCGGCGGCGACTTCTTTATTGTTCGTGAGTTCTTTAGCAGTATCCGCGAGAACAGAAAGCCTATGTTTGACGAATATTTTGCAACAGCAATGGCTTCAGTTGCAATTTTAGGTCACAGAAGTGCTTTAGAATACGGTACTCCTTATGATATTCCCGACTTCAGAAAAGAGGAAGACAGAATTAAATACGAAAACGACTTCCTTACACCTTGCTACGATTCAAATGGTAATACCCCCACAATAGCTAACACCGAAAGAAAAGAGTACATTCCCACCGAGGAATCAATGAAAGCTTACGATGAAGCCGTTGCGGCTTATAAAGCAAGCAAAAAATAAGTTCTTTTTGAGTGTTATTACTTAAGCATAACAATAAAATCTGCTTTCTTCGGGAAGCAGATTTTTTCTTTGCAAAACACATTGATAACAATAACCGGCAGGGATTGTTTTTTGTTTTTCGTTAGCGTATAATGTATTTACATGATTTGCAGGGAGGAAATTTTATGAACATTTTATCTATCGGTAACAGTTTTTCCGAAGATGCTCAAAGATATCTGCACCGTATAGCGAGAGCCGATGGAGTTGAACTTAATACGTTCAACCTTTATATAGGCGGTTGTCCTCTTTCCCTGCATTACAGAAATATGCTTAGTGACGAGCGTGCATATGACCTTGAGATGAACGGTGTGCGTACAGGCTTCAAGGTATCGTTAAAAGAGGCGCTTCTTAACCGGGATTGGGATGTTGTGACAATTCAGCAGGTAAGCAGTGAGGCTCCGTATTATGACACATACCAACCTTATCTTAACAGAATAATTGAGTGTGTGCGTCAATGTGTGCCGAAAGCGAAAATTGCAATTCACCAGACCTGGGCGTATGAGCAGGGGAGTTTTCGTCTTAATGAAGAATTGGGTTACGCTGACCATACGGATATGTTTAATGACATTAAATTGTCATATCAAAAGGCGGCGGATGAAATAAAAGCTGATTTTATAATCCCATCGGGCGAGCTGTTTCAATATGTTCTCGCGAACGGTATTGAAAAAGTGCACCGTGACACATACCACGCAAGCTACGGACTCGGGCGGTATGCCCTCGGATTACTGTGGTATGCTGTGTTGACAGGTAACGAAGTTAAGGACAATACCTTTTCTGATTTTGATGAAGGCATTTCACAAGCAGAGGTTGAAATTGTAAAGAACAGCGTCCAGAAAATATATAATAAGTATTATTAATCTAACAACGATGAAGATTGTTCTTCATCGTTGTTTAGCGATTTTATGAACAGGTGCTAAGAATTTTTCAAGAATAAATACAATACTTGTTTTTTAAAAGATGGTATAATATAATAAAATGTGAATAATAACATTTTTCGGAAATATACAGAAATTATATATAGCGGAAGTTGTATTATAAGATTTTCGGATTTGTGTTACAATTAATTTGATAATTTTAATTGGAGATATAGATATGGTAGTTTTTAAATGTAAAATGTGCGGTGGAGACTTGGAAATTGTTGAGGGCAGTGCTGTTGCAACGTGCCAGTATTGCGAAACTACTCAGACAGTTCCTGCCGCAGACGATGAAAAGAAAATGACGCTATTTGCACGTGCCAATCGTTTGCGTATTGCCTGCGAGTATGATAAAGCCGCAGGTATATATGAATCCATTGTAGCGGATTTTCCCGATGAAGCCGAAGCCTATTGGGGTCTTCTGCTTTGCAGATATGGTGTTGAATATGTAGATGACCCTGCCAGCGGCAAAAAAATTGCCACATGTCACCGTTCGAGTTTTCAAAGCATTATGGACGACAGTGACTTTGAAATGGTTATGGAAAATTCTGACAGCGAATCAAGAAAAATTTACCGCGAAGAAGCGAAATACATAGAGGAGCTTCGTAAAAACATACTTGCTGTTTCCAATGAAGAAGAGCCTTACGATATTTTCATTTGTTACAAAGAACGCGATGCGATGGGCTCGCGTACAACGGATAGTGTTCTGGCGCAGGATATTTATGATGCCCTGACCGATAAAGGTTACCGTGTGTTTTTTGCCCGCGTTTCTTTGGAGGATAAGCTTGGACAGGAGTATGAACCTTACATATTTGCGGCTTTGAATTCCGCCAGAATTATGCTTGTAGTAGGTACTGATTACGAGTATTTTAATGCTGTATGGGTTAAGAACGAATGGAGTCGTTACCTGAAGCTTATGGAGCAGGATAAATCACGTTATCTTATACCCTGCTATAAGGATGTAGATGCTTACGATATGCCCAAGGAATTCAATAAATTACAGGCACAGGATATGGGCAAAATAGGCGCTATTCAGGATTTGACACGCGGAATCAAGAAATTGCTTGGTAAAGATGAAGTTCATACAGAAGAACAGGTTAATGTTGTCAGCGGCGGAATTTCTATTGCTAACCTTCTTAAAAGGGGTGAACTGGCTCTTGAAGATGAAAATTGGTCTGCCGCCGATGAGTTTTATGAGCAGATTCTGAATACCGATGCGGAGAACGGCGAAGCATATCTTGGTAAATTTATGGTATCCGGAAAGATACCGTCCCGTGCTGCCATAGAGAGAAATCCGGCACTCTTATTTGATACTGATAATATCCGTAAGAGAGAGCTTTCAAGAATCCGTAAATATGCAAGTACCGGCCTGCTGTTATGGATTGATGGAATAGAGACCGCATGGAAAGCCGAGCTTGAGAAAAAAGAAGCTGCACTTAATGCCCGGAGAAAAGAACAAGAAGAACAAAAAAAGATAAAACTTCAAAAAAGACAAACTTTCCAGAAGCTCCAGGACAGATTGGCAGCGGGATATACCTGGGGTCACAGTATTTGCGTTAAAAATGACGGTACTGTGGCGGTTGCATATAAGATAAAGCATAAACTTTATCTCGCTACTTTGTGGAAAGATATTGTGGCTGCGGATGTTGAGGCTTTCAGCTGTATAGGTCTGAAATCCGACGGTAAAGTTGTAGCAATTCCCAGTGATAAGGCATCGCATGTAAAAGATTGGACTGATATTGTTGCCATAAATATAGGAACAAATCCGATTGTCGGTTTGAAATCCGACGGAACGGTAGTTATCAGTGCCAACTCCTACGATTTACCTATGTATGAACAGAAATGGCAGGATATAGTTGCTATTGCTGCGGGAGAAAGTCATGTTGCCGGTTTGAAATCCGACGGAACAGTAGTCGCCGTAGGTAAAAATAAGCATGGACAGTTAGAGGTATCCTCCTGGACCGATATCGTTGCCATCAGTGCACAGGATGACAGAACAATCGGTTTGCAATCAAACGGAAGAGTTGTAGCCGTAGGTGAGGGTATCTGGGATGAATGTAAGGTAACTGACTGGACTGATATTGTTGCTATAAGTGCCGGAAAAAACTCTACTGTCGGACTTAAAAGTGACGGCACGGTAATGTACACCGGTGACAAGAGCTCTTCTATGAAAGAAGTCGAAAACTGGCAAAATATAATTGCCATCAACGCAGGGTATAATTGTATTATAGGTCTTCAGGATGACGGAACGGTGAAGGTTGCCGGAAGAATAAAACACGGCAGAGAGTTAATCGAGGGCTTGAATCTGTTTGATAAATACCCGTCCGAAGAAGCTTTACGAATAGGAAAATCGTATGCAGAAATGCGTTCGAGTTTTTTGAAATAAAATTAATACGTCGGAAAAGAAAGGAGGAACAGTGTGAAGTGTCCTAATTGTTCAGGCGAAATAGGAAGATTTGACCTTTCGCCAAATTGTAAGCATTGCGGAGTGAATATATTTTTCAGTCAACAAAAAAAACTGCTGACTGATGATGCGAAAAAATGTGAGCTTGAGTATGCCGTTTTTCATATTCTTGTGGCAAAGCTGAAAGCGGCTTTTATAAAAGGTCCCGTACCGATTTTGCGTATTGTTGCAATGGTTGCGGCAATAGGCGCGATACTTGTTCCGTTTGCAACTGTTTCTTGTGATGTAGCTCTATTTTCGAGCCGTTTGAGTTTCGGCGGTTTGGGAGTGTATAACGCCTTTTCTGACGGGACCTTGATGGCATTGTTTAATCTGACCGATTACGCACCGGGGCAGGTTAAAGCATGTTTAATACTGTTGTCTTTGATGGTTGCGGTATTGGTTGTCGGTCTTGGAATATTTGTGACACTCATTTTGTCTTTTATCAATATACAAAAAAGTGCAAGAATAATGCGCATTTTAGCTGCTGTGGACTTTGCTTTTTGTATGGCGGCGGCTGTGAACAGCTGTTTGATACCGTCGGTTATGTCCAAAAGCGGTTTTTTGAGCGGTAGTATAGGTTTAGGTTCATTTGCCTGTATGGGCGTGTTCGCTTTTATATTTATTCTCAATCACCTTGTTGTAAAAAAGAATATTCAACCCGAAATAAAAGAGGTTGATATAAAACGATTAGAGATGAATAAAAAGGTGAAATCGGGTGCTGTTTCATTGGACGATTTATCTCTGCCTGTTTTCGAGTCGGAGGAAGAACGCCTGAAACGACTGGAAGAAGAAAATGAATCCAAGCAGCTTATCGAAAAGGCGAAGGGCGGTGAAGCTCTTGGCTGAGAATAATGCTAAAAAAACACAATCGAAGAAAAAACAGTTTATTCTTTTCGGATTGTGCAGTTTTCTTGCTATGGTAATTTGTATGGTAACGCTGGTTATCACGGTTAAAAAAGTTGAGAATGATAATACGGGGTCAGCTGTTACTCATACGAAAGAAGAAACGGGAAATAATACATTAATTAAAAATGAGAGCGATGATTTGACAGAGTACATATCTTTAGCTACTCAGATGACGCAGAATGATAAATTCATTAAGGTTAATACATATCGGGATATCACCATTGATGACGGCACCATAAAGGTTGACGGTGAAAGTGACAGCAAGGATGTTGCCCTTATCGGTTATGTGAAAAATCAGATAACAGGTGTCGTTGATGGCTTCTACGGTGAAGATTATGTTGGTGAATTCGGAACAGTTTACGAAAAAATGCCGCAAATAAATCTTTCCGGCATAAGTGGCTTGGTCTGTGATATGAACGTAGGTCTTCACGATGAAAACGGAGAACCTGTTTATGATGAGGAAGGTAATCTTATTGATAAGGGATACTATTACCTGACATATACGGTAAACGGTGATGAAGTCAAGGGAGAGGCTTACGAAAAAGCCTTTGGCTTAGATAATGTTGCTGATATCGAATCACTTATAAAAAGTGAAATTGCCTCGGTTTGTTCGGTGAATTCGGCATCCGTACAAAAAGCGGCGTTCATCATACGAGCGAAAGTGGGCGTTGAGGACTCAAAGCTTTCTTATGTTGAGGTCGAGCGGAATTATAAGGTTAAGGCGGATTTGGAGTTTGTAAACGAATTGGCTGTTTTCGGAGAGAAAACCGTAGAATTTGATTACAAGATTATTGAAAGAAATGAGTATTCCTTTGCGGGAGTAAGCTTTTCTGAGAATAACATCGTTTTGGAAAAAGGAGACGAAGCCGCTCTTACTGTTAATGCAGTTATTGAAAATGACAGTGATTACGCTGTTTCGTTTAAGTCATCGGACGAAAATGCAGTAACTGTTGATGAAATGGGTTATGTTAAGGTGCTTGAAGAAAGAGACGAGCCTGTTTATATTACAGTTGAACTTAATTACCTGGGCGAAAAATTTACAGATGAGTGTATAGTATACACTGATGCTCAACCGCAGAATTAAGGAGGGCTTTTATGAACGAAACTGATATAAAAAATAAAAGTGCTTCCGAAAACGAGGGTGTAAGGTATTACGAGGGCCATAATTACGTTGGCGTCAGAGAGACGGTGGCGTATCTATTTAATGACTGGTCAAACACATTCAATATAAACTCCTTTTCCGAGCGATTTATTTGGGACGTTGTTAATATTGACTTTACGGTCAGTGCGGTAATGAATCTTGTTACCGCGGCTTGGGATATTGTAAATGATACTTTTATTTCCGTAATAGTTGACAGCACCCGCACAAGGATAGGAAAATTCAGGCCGTATCTTGTCGGTATGCAAATACCGTTGACGGTGTTGGGCGTTTTTACATGGCTTTTGCCTTTGTTCTTCGGTTCTACGTCGGGTACATATCTGCCAAAACTTATTTATTACTATATTTTTGCCATAATCAATGAGACAGCGGGAACTTTTACAAGCGTGGCTAAAAGCGGATACATGTCTACTATTACACCTAATCCGTCCGAGCGAATACGACTTATTACTCTTGCAGAGCTCCTTACGGGCTATATGGGCGAGGATTTACCGCGCTACATAATGGGCGTGCTCATAGATTTGGTTAATAATAAAATAGTTAATTGGAAGCTCAGCAGCGTATTTATGGTTATGGGCGGAGGCACGGCACTTATATCGTCCCTTTGCACGTTTTGGTTCTTTATGGAGTCAAAAGAGCGTGTTCCTCAATCAATAGAAAAGCCAAGCATAAAACAAGGTATGAAAGCGATAGTATCTAACTATCCGGTGCTTTTGATGTGTGCTTCGGAATTTTTAGGAAACTTTGCAATCAGCAAGAGTGAAACTAACTATTTTATTGATGTTCTGGGCAGTTATTCACTTATAACTCTTTTGAACATTCCTTCGTCAATGAACGGAAGTATAAGCTACGCTTTTGTAGCACCACTGAGAAAACGTTTTTCATCAAAATCTCTGTGGATTTTTAACGATTTATACACAAGCGGAATTTCAATAGCTGTTTTCCTCTTTGGTATGACAAAGAAGAAAACTATGTTCAAAAAGACCATCCCTATGTGCATAGCGTTCGGTCTTAAGGAATGGTTTGTGAAATGGTCGTGGGGCATTTCAAAGGTTATAAATGCTGATTTGTGGAATGAAGCCATGGACTATTGCGAATGGAAAAACGGATATAGAATGGAAGCCACAACCGGTGTAGCCAAAAGCCTGATATTAAAGGTTCAAAGCGCACTTTTGGGTTCTGTAACGAGCCTTATTATGAAGCGCATAGGTTACGTGCAGGGGCTTGAAATAGGCGCTCAGAACGATACAACAAAATTCTGGGAATTTGCGCTCTGTACGATAGTTCCTACAGTTACCGGTATTCTTAGGATTGTTCCCAAGTTTTTGTGGCCTATTTCCCGACAAAAGCGAGAATGGATGTACGCAGAGCTCAGCGAAAAAAGGCAACAGAGCGTTATGGGTTATGTTGATAGCTTTAATGAGAATTGATAGTAAAATAAAAAGTCACCTGATTTTAAATCAGGTGACTTTTTTTATTCGCCCATATTCTCTTTAATATAAGTTTTATACGGAACTGTCAAACTCATCATTTCCGTAATATGCTTGGGAGCGCGTTTGTCTACCGGAGGCAGTTTCATATAATCACCAAACATATCGGAAAGCATTTCGTCGTATTTCTTGGGAATTTTAGCAGTTATGGTTTCAAAGGGAACATCTATTAATTCATCGAATATTCCGTCGGGCATTACATACTTATTAAGCATGATGTACTTGTTATTGCCATTTTCGGCGTCCATTTTTTCAGATAACTTTTCCACAAGATTAAATAAAAGCTTGCTGGGGAACAGACGTGATAAAGCGCGCTGGGCTTTGCCGACGTCTGCAACCTTCTGGAAGAGTAAAAGAAGGTCGCACATCTTAATAATCTTTTTTCTGAAATTGTTTTTTGAAGACTCCTTGTATCTGTCTGCAACGAAAACATCAAGGAATACGCCATGATTCATATTTTTTAAGTTTCTGTAGCCTTTTTCTATGAGAGTAGTTTCGCTGTTTCGCACTTTCGCATATATGCTCGGGAATTCGGGGTCAGTTGTATGGTCCTGAAAGAAAAACTTTTCATTTAATTCCTTTGGAGCGATTTCTCTGAATTTTTCGTAATCCTCTCTAGGCATTATGATATCCAAATCATCATCCCAGGGGATAAAGCCTTTGTGACGTACCGCACCTAAAAGGGTACCCGCTACTAAAGCGTACTTTAAATCGTATTTATCAAAAACACGTGTAACTTCAGCAAGAATTTCCACTAACGAAACTTGTAAATCTGACACAACTTTGCTTGTTTTTTCATCCATAGCTGTTTCAACAGGTTGTGTGATAGCTTTGTTGAGATCTGCCATAGTTCAACATCCTTTCTTAAAGATACCATTTATCATTTTAAGCGTTAAGACCGTTTAAATAAGGGATAACCCACATTACGAGTAAGAGCACGGTTACGACTAAACCGAGGGGAATCGAAATTCCAATCAAAATCTTTGTTTTCTTTACGTCTGCGGGATTCTTTTCCTCTTCGGGAACAATAAACAACAGCTCTCGTTCTTGTTTTTCCTTTTCGGTAACCTTGGTAACAGCCGAGCCGATAATCATAGCAATAACGCCTGCGGCGATACCTACAAAGAAGGGGTCAAAATAAATGGGTAAAAGAATATCGGCAACTGAAGTATAAATTTTCATAGCTGCACTTACAACGAAGCCTACCAACATACCCCAGAAAGCACCGGTTTTTGTAACACGCTTGCTCCATACGCTGGCAAGAGCAACCGGTAACCATGAACAAGCAACGATAGTAGCACCAAGATATGTAATCCAGAAAATCTGAGGGGGATTATAGATGCAAAGTAAGCAAATTACAACACCAACGATGAGTGTTGTGATTCTACCGTAAAGTAATTTGCGTTTTTCATTTTTTACTTCTACGATATCATTCATTATGTTAGAGCCGATAAGCGACAAGAATGTTGTTGCTGATGAAACGGCTGAAGCGAGAACACCTGAAAGAACAACGATACCAAGAATTGTAGGCATAAGCTTCATTGAAGCCCAGATTAAAGCCTGAGAGGGCATTTCCATACCGGGGTTTAATTTCTGGGTGAATACGCCTGCCATACACATAAGGAACTCTATTATAAATACACTTACGGATGCAACGACACCTGAACGTATAACAGCGTGCTCATTTTTTGCCATTAAGTAACGGCTTGACTGCCAGGGAGCAACCATAAGGACTGCCATCCAGGCAATACCGTAACCTACAGCCCATATCATATTTTCAGTGCCGGTAGGATAGAAATAATCCAGGTTACCGCTACCCGCAAGAATATCAGGGATTGCTTCGTAGGTTGCCATTTCGGTAACCGTGCTTGTCCATCCGCCTGCTTCCTTTGCAACAAATATAGCGCCGATTATTGTTGCGATGGAGAATACCGCAAACATAATGGTATCAGTAATAAGAACACCTTTTGCGCCGGAGAACATAGTTATCAAGGTGAATACGATAACAACAATAATTATACTCACCTTGTAGTCTATATCAGCAACAGCGGAGATAAGAGTGCCCATGCCCTGAACGGTGGAAAGACTGTACACAAGCATAATAATTGTGCCGGTGATTGTTGAAAGCTTCTTCATCGCAGGAGAATCAAAGCGTTTCTCAAAATACTGCGGAATGGTCATAACCTTGCTTCTTCTGAGGTATCTTCCGAAGAATACAGAACCAACGATGTAACCAACGGATAAAACACCAACAGCAACCATAATCGGTGAAAAGAAACCGCTATACGCTTCGCCAACGTCGCCCATAAACAGACCGACACCGATAAATGAGGCAACTAATGAGCCGGTTATAAGAACTGCAGGTGCATTTCTGCCTGCAACATAAAAGTCATTTGCGTTTTTTACGCCACGGCTGATAATGGCACCTATTATAAGGTACAGCACAAGCGTAATACCCATGCCTATTAAATAAATATTCATCTAAAACATCTCCTGATTTGTTATTTACTCTTGTAATCTTTAAATACAGCCATAGTGGCCGCAACACCCGACAAAGCAAACCAAGCTCCAAGAAATATCGCAATTCCTATTTCCATTATAGTTCCTCCTTATCGATATTATCGTTAATTAAATCAAGCGCAAGTTTTCTGTAAGTGTTCATTTTATCGTACCATTCCAGCAGATAAGATGAAACCCCCTCGCTGTTCTTTTCGGCAAAAACGCCCCATACGTACCAGTAATAATAAATTACTGCCGCACAAGCAATCAGATGAAGCTTCTCTTTATCTGTAACTTCTCTTCCGAAATAGGGGTAAACCAATTCATCTATTTCATCATAAGAGGGAACGATAACTGAAAAGAGCTTACAAATATCAAAACCGATATCCGCATCGCCGCCAAATTCCCAATCTATTAAGTAGAGCTCATCGTCAGCAACTAATAAATTAGGCTCGTAAATGTCGTTATGACACAGGGATACTTGCCATTGGTCCTTTGCAAGATATTCAAAAATCGGCTGCATGCTTTTCTTCTCAGCTAAGCTTTTGTTATAAGTAATAGCATCAAAGTATTTTTCAATTTCAATGATTTTTTCTGCTTCTTCACGGTAGTCGAAGCCAAAACCTACTGAAACTTCAGAGGAGTGTAATTTTTTGAGTTTTTTTGCAAGTAACCCTATATGTTTTTTGTTTTGGAAATCAAAAGTTTCTGTTGTGCGGATAAATTTGGAAATTTTCCAACCCTCTTCTTCATCTATATGTATGTACGAATCGTCGACATTGAGGCTTTTTGCCACTCTTAAAGAAGCCGCTTCTTTGTGTCGATCGATTACCGCCGATGCGTTTACACCGGGATGGCGGTATATATAGCTTTCGCCTTTACAATTAAACTTGAAAGATTGGTTGTTAAGACCTTTTTTGATTGTTTCGATATCTTCAATATCACTGATATCACAATCCAAAACCTTACAAATATTTTCAAAAACCTTTACTTTGTTATTGTAAATGTAGTCTTTATCGAACGCCTTAAGCTCTTCCATACTGTCAAATTCCAAAATGTCAGTATGCTCGCATTGCCTTATCCACATAGGCAGCTGCTTGACGTTTTCGGCGTATATAGTCTCCCAATACATATATTCAATGCCGGGACGACCAAAATAATCCTCAAGAATAGGTTTGAACTTTTCGGTAAAGCTTCTGTCAAAATAAGCATGTCCGTACATAACCCACTGGTCGTTTGAAGGCTTGTTTGTGTCGTATATTAAACCATTGTTGTCAAACTGGAAAGCACGTTCCACGTGGCTGATACCGGGGATGTAAACAGAACAGTAGAAAGCCCTGTACTCATAACGGTGGAACATATTTTTCGGATAATAGTTGTCCGAACAGCAAATATATGTATTACTGAGATAATCGCGGGATACGTAAATACTGCTGTGTGTATTTTTAGAGGCGAACTCGTTATTTACTACGAGCTTTACATCGTATTTATCACGAAGATAGAAGAATTTTTCCATTTTGTAGCCTACAACTACAACAATTTCCTGAATACCGGTGCTTTTAAGCTGTTCGATAATTCTCTCTATCATAATATCGCCTTTTACGGATATTAAGCCTTTGGGTATTTCGTAAGAAACAGGAATAAATCTTGTGCTCATACCTGCCGCAAGAATGATGGCATTCTTTACTTTGTAAGGCTCCATTACAGCGATACCTTTTTCCGTAACATTGTAGTTTTCGGAAATGTACGATGCTTGCTTAAGGTTCGCTATAATCCGGTTCACAGCACCTAATGAGAGTCCGGTTCCTTCTGAAATCAGTCTTTGTGTTATCTCTCCTCCGTTTTCACAGAGGAATCTAAGAACTTCAAATTCGTTCTTTTCCAGCATTTGTCACACCTCTTGGTTTGTTCATTTTTCAAAAAATATTTATTTTTTTGAACGCTGTTACAAAAAAGAATCATTTTCACAATATATTCAAAAAAATGAAAGCCGTGAAAATGAAACAAAAAAACTGTGTAATTTACCTTCACTTAGTTTACAACACAATTTTAATATTGTCAATAAGCTTATCTCTAAAACATATTACGTTTCAAGACATAAATTTGGTTAAAATATACATACTTGAAATTCAGATGTTATGTCAATATCATTTGCGTAGTTTACGAACAAAAAATATTGATAGTAATACCCTGTACGAACCTTGACGAGAAGTGTTCGTTTGGGGTATAATTTCTGGGAATTATTTATTAAACGGAGGCTGTCCAAATGGCTGAGTTACCTTTGTATAAAAACTCTGCATTTTCTCCCGAAGAACGTGCTGAAGATTTGCTGTCACGTATGACTCTGCGCGAGAAAATTGCTCAACTTGATATGAAATTCGGCAGTCAGTATGCTACGGAAGTTCACCCGGACGACCACTGCTCTGTTACACCCACAACCGATTATTATTGGGATAAATTAAAAGAGGATTTCCCTGATGGGCTGGGTTATCTTCATGATAACTATTGCGTTCCGTCTGTTATGAATAAATTGCAGAAGTTTTTTATGGAAAACTCAAGGTTCGGTATCCCCGTGATATTTACCGGTGAAGCGCTCCACGGCATCGCGGGTACAAGGGCAACAATTCTTCCTATACCTACTGCGTGGGCGGCTACATTTGAACCTGAATATGCTTATGAGGCGGGTCGTGTTATCGCTGCTGAAACAAGGTCTTTGGGTATTTATGAAATTCTTGCGCCAAATCTTGACGTCGCTCGCGACCCGAGATGGGGCAGAACGGAAGAAACCTTTGGTGAGGATACTTGCCTTTCAACAAAAATGGCGGTAAATATCGTAAAAGGTCATCAGAATGACGATATATCCGCAAAGGATTCCGTAATTTCCGAGCCCAAGCATTACTGTATTCACGGTATTCCCGAGGGCGGCGTGAACTGTGGTACCGCAAGAGCAGGTGTTCGAGAGATTGAAAGCTGCTATCTGCCTGTATTCGAAGCGGCTATAAAAGAGGGCGGCGCAAAGGATGTTATGGTAAGCTATAACTCCATAGACGGCGACCTTATGATGACTTCCCGTCATTATTTGCAGGAAGTTCTCAAAAAACGTTTTGGTCTTAAAGGTATTTGCCGTTCCGATTGGGGCGGTCTCAGACGTGTTCACTATCTACATAAAATGGCTAAAAACCCTAAAGATGCCATTTATCTTTCAAAAAAGAACGGACTCGACTGCCAGGGCGGTGACGAATATCCCAACAAGCTGTGGGTGGATTCTCTGGAAGATCTTGTTAATGAGGGCAAAATTTCGGTTGAAAATATAAACGAATCCTGTCGTCGCGTCCTTAAACTTAAATTCGAGCTTGGTATATTTGAGAATCCTTATACTGACGAAGAAGCGTACAAGGATATAATCAACTGCCAGGCGCATCTTGATAAGGCGCTTGAAATTGCGAGAAAATCAATAATTCTTCTTAAAAATGACGGTATTCTTCCTCTTGATAAAAAGAAATATAAAAAAATTGCTTTAATCGGACCTTCATCCAACAAGGTGCGTTTGGGCGGATATTCTGCAAAGCCTGTGGGAAGAAAACTTAAAACTATATATGATATTTTGAAAACCGAACTTCCCGATACGGAAATTTTGCAGAGTGACGGTTGCGGAATAAGTGACGGTGACTTCCAGTTTGCGTTAGGTGACCAGCATCACTTGATGGGAATAAAAGCGGAAGAGCAGAAGGAAAACATCGAGGAAGCAGTAAGTATAGCAGAAAAATGTGATTTGATAATTTACTGCGGCGGTGACGATAATATTTCAAGCGGCGAGGGCAGAGACAGATGTGAACTCACTCTTTGCGGCAGACAGACGGAGCTAATGAAAAAGCTTTCCGAAACAGGGAAGCCGATGGTTTTTGTTATGATACACGGCAAGCCTCTTGCAATTAAAGAGGAGAGCGATATTTCAAATGCTGTTTTATCCTGCTGGTTTGGTGGAGAAAGCGGACCCGGGGCAATTTGCGATGCGCTCGTGGGTACAGTAAATCCCGGTGGTAAGCTTCCGTTTTCCCTTCCGAGAAGGTCAACTATGATACCTTGTTACTATTCAATGCTTCCCGGTGCAAGTAACGAGTATTACGAGGGTGAGGGCGACGCTCTTTATCCATTTGGGTTCGGCTTGAGTTATACCGAGTTCAGATATTCTGACCTTATAATTGAAAAAACAGGTAAAACCGATGTAAAAGTTAAAGTCAGCGTGGAGAACGTGGGTAAAGTAACAGGCGATGAAGTTGTGCAGATTTATGTAGAGGACTGTGAGAGCTCTGTTGTAACGCCTACTGTCCTTCTTAAAGACTTCAAGCGCGTTACTTTAGAACCGGGAGAGAAAAAAGAAATTGAATTCAACCTGGATTATTACGCATTCCGTCTTATGAATCAGGCGTACGAATGGGTTGTAGAGCCCGGTAAATTCGGCATTTATGCCGCATCATCTTCAAGAGATATAAAACTCAGCGGAGAAGTGGTTTTAAAATAATTTATTTAATGGTGAAACTATGGAAAAATTCAGATATATTGACCCAATGATAGGCACTGTCGGGGACGTGGAATCGGAAACCTCTCATGGTGGAGGCAAAACTCATCCCGGAGCATGTACTCCGGGTGGAATGGTGCAACTTTCGCCGGATACAGTAACCGGCGGCGATAACGGAACAGGCTACAATTATTGTCACAATACAATAGAAGGCTTCAGCTTTAACCATATGAGTGGTATCGGCTGGTACGGCGATTTGGGCAATTTGCAGATTATGCCTGTTATTGGTGAAACAGACCTGCGTAGCGGAAGTAATGAATATATACCTTTTGAAAAGGGGACTGAGGGTTGGAAGTCTGCTTTTTCTCACGAAAAAGAAACAGCCGAAGCGGGATATTATTCTATTCTTTTAGAGCGTTATAATATCTTTGCGGAAGCAACAGTTTCCGCACACACAGGAATGCTCAGATTTAAATACCCAGAAAATGCAGATAAAAGAGTGATTTTTAATTTCGCCCGAAGAATAGGTGGTAAGGCTGATTTCCAGACCATTGATATTATCAGTGATAAAAGAATTGAAGGCCATATCCATTGTACTCCTAAAGGTGGTGGATTCGGTCACGGACACGGCGGTATTTTCTATGATTTCTACTTCGTGTGCGAACTGTCAGTTCCTGCGAAGAAAATGCAGTTTTTCTCCGGAGAAACATACGTTGACGCAGATATAAAACATTTTGAGAATGAAGATGCGGGACTTTCAGTCCACTTCGGCGATGAAGTGAATGAGCCTGTAATTATAAAATGCGGTATTTCTTATGTGGATTTAGAGGGTGCGCGCAAAAACTTCGATGCGGAATGTACGGATTTCAACTTTAATAAGATGAGAGAAAAAGCAGCTTATGAGTGGGAAAAGGTTTTTGACGGCGTTGATGTAACAGGAACAGACGAAATCGATCTTAAGCTTTTCTATACTTGCCTTTACCACGTGTTCTTGGACCCTCATTCTGCAATGGATGTTGACGGCAGATTTACCCTTGGTAACGGAACTGTTTTTTCTGCGGATTATACACATCGTACTGTGTTCAGCGGATGGGATGTTTACAGAAGCGAGTTTCCTTTACTCACTGTTATACGACCTGAAATGGTTAATGACGAAGTTAACTCATTGCTCAAAATTGCAGAGTACAGAAACGAGTCAATTCCTCAATGGGAGCTTATGGGAATTAATGCCGGTTGTATGGTGGGCGACCCCGGTACAATCGTAGTATGTGATGCAGCTGTTAAGGGCATTAAAAACTTTGATGTGGAGAAAGCCTATGAGATTATAAAGGCGTCTGCACTTTGTAAAAAGGAACTGTTCGGTAAGCCTTTCCACTCGGTAAGACCCGATTGCAAACAGTATACGGAAGATTGCTATGTTCCCGACAAATTGAGTGATACATTGGAGTTTTTGCTTGCTGACTACACTACGGCAAGATTGGCAAAAATGTTAGGTAAAACCGATGATGCTGAGTTTTTTATGAATCGCGTAAAGCGATATAAGGAAAATTTCAATAAACAGCTCGGCTTTATGGCGCCACGCGATGAAGAGGATTCCTTCGTTTTTGAAGAAGACAGGTATGACGATGATGGTTGCGTGGAGAGCAACATTTTTCAACAGTCGTGGTTTGTTCCTTACGATGTTTCAGGTCTTGCAAAGTTATTCGGTGAAAAGCGCACGGTTGAACTTTTGGAAATCTTCTTCGAGAAAGCGGATTTCGGAAGTCTTTGGAATGATGACTACAACCATTCTAACGAGCCTTGTCACAATATAACCCATTATTTCAGTGTTTTGGGACTTCCGCACAGAACACAGTATTGGACGAGAAGGGTCCAAAAAGAAGCCTACCGCACAGGTGCTTTCGGCTTCTGCGGTAATGAGGATGTGGGACAGCTTTCTGCGTGGTATGTGCTGTCTGCTTTGGGCTTTGCACAGCTTTGCCCCGCATATGACGCGTATTTTATAAATACTCCGCTTTTCCGGACGGCGAAAATCAGGCTTGACCCGAAATACCACTCCTGCAAAGTAGCAGAAACACTTTTAATAGAGTGTGATAAAAATCCCTTAGAATATCCCTATATTAAATCAGTTCGTTTAAACGGAAAGGAAATAACTAAAGCCTTCCTGCGTTTCAGCGAAATTACCGACGGTGGAGTCGTAAGCTTTGAACTTTCAAAAGAACCTTGCGGAGATTTTGGAAAGGATATTCCCGAATCATTCTTGGAGTAAAAATATGGTTAAAAAGGGAGTTTTTTATACAGAGTTATCGTATGTTTTGGGTCTTATAATAATGGCATTTGCGGCGGCATTTACAGAAAAAGCTGATTTCGGTATGTCTATGGTTGTTGCTCCTGCTTATATAATACACCTGAAGGTTTCTCAGTTTTTACCTTGGTTTACTTTTGGTGTTTCTGAATACTGTTTTCAAGGGCTTCTCATAATAATTACCGTAATTGTGATGCGTAAATTCAAACGCTCGTATTTGTTTTCGTTTGTAACGGCAGTTCTTTACGGAACTCTTCTTGATTTAGCGATGAGAATTATAGAGACAGTTCCCGATGACGCTTTTTATTTACGTGTTATTTGGTGGACAGTGGGAACGGTTTTGTGTTCTCTGGCAGTATCCCTGTTTTTTCATACATACATTTCACCCGAGGCGTATGAGCTTATCGTTAAAGAAATTTCCGGAAAGTTCGGACTGAACATAAATAAAGTTAAAACTTCCTACGACTGTATCAGTAGTGTTCTTGGTATTGTGTTATCCTTTGCGTTCTTCGGTTTGTTGCATTTCGAGGGCGTGAAACTCGGAACTATAGTTTGCGCAGTTATAAACGGTTTTTTAATAAGCCGATTTACAAAGCTTCTTGAAAGTAAGTTTGAGTTCAAGGATAAATTAAAGCTAAGAAAATGGTTTGAATGATATTAAAAAGGTCTGTTATGAGAAATCATAACAGACCTTCTTAATTATTTTATATCTTCGGGTGTTTTAAATGTTTTTACACAAATGCCTTTTTCACTGAAAAGCTCCGGAGGGTTATTTTTGATTTTTTCAGCGGAAAAAAACGAAGAATTATATAAATCAATTTTTTCGCCGCTTTTTGTGACGGCTATTATATGTGGATCCTTTTGAAGCTTGCCGTTTGAGCTGAAGCCTTCAACAAAGGCGAAATAATCTATTGCGGAGTAGTTGATTTCGTTCTGAGAAAGAGGGAGAAAGTCCTCGGAATATTTGAAAGAGCTTTCGCAGAAAACAGTAGTTGAGTTGATACAGGTCATTAAACCTAAAATTGCGACACATTCTGAAACGATAGTGAAATATTTTAAAAACATTTCGGCGAATTTACTTTGTTTCGGAGAATGGACAGCCTTTTTGTCTTGGACTTTCGGCTTTTGCTGACGGTGTTTTATAAAGTGCATAGCCAGAGCCGTAGACAGAAGAAAACCGAAAATCGGGATTAAAACAGTGTTTTCTGCAATACCCATAATAAATATGCTATCCTTAAAAGAAAGGGTGCATATTAAATAAAAAATTCCAAAAAACACAACGGAAAGCAAAGAATCAAAAACCAATGAAAGTACCAATAATTTTAAGGTGCCCTTTAACCCGCCTCCGTGGCGTTTGTTTCCTCTTTCCATTGAAGCATTTTTCACAACATCGCTGTTGCTGTAAGTGCCACCGTTTTCAATATGTTTAATAAGGTTGTCATGGTATTTGGTACGGAATTTTGCTCTTTTCAGCTTCTTTAAAGCTTTTTCGGAGTTTCCGGAAAAAAACAGGGCTTGAGCACCGATTACAGCATCTTCAATCTGTGCTTCAAAGAAGTTTTTAAGCATCATGTTAATAAGCTGGTCTGCCGCGCCGCCAATCATATTTCCGCTTTCGATAACCTTATCGCCGAAGTATCTGTTTACACTTTCACGCTGACTTGTTATAAGGCGGTTTTTATCTATTCCGTTTTGAAGGAGAAGAGTGAGCTCGGGGATAAGATTTATTAATAAAGCGTTTATTTCACCGAAGCAGTCCTGCATAAGTTCTCTTGAATCTACATAAGTGTATGTGTAGCAGTTAAAGTTTTCAGGCTCGGTGACAGCCAGAATATCGTATACGGAAAAAGGTATCGTTGGGTCACAATCCAAGGCAAAAGAAAGCCATATTGTCTGTTGCGCATATGAAGCGCGACCTTGTTCAATATACAGAATATCAAGCTTGAAGCCGTCAAAGGAATATGTAGCGACGATGCCATCTTTGTTTTTGCCGTTTCTGCCGGAAGTCAGGGCTTTAACAGAAGGCGAGGATGTCCGTAATAAAACCCCGGTTGCACGGCATTGAGTAATAAAATATTCGTTAAGTTCCATTTCGTTTCCTTTTTGTATATTTATGTAGGATATTTTACTAAAAACTTTTGCTTCCGTCAACAAGAACGAAAAAAGTTACTAAAATCTTTACATACTGCCTATTGCGGATAAAATAACGTTGCTGTATTATATAATTGTATAAGACGTATTCAAAGAGGTGTAATTATGCTTTCTGAAAAATTTATTTGTGCGACGTACGATTATTCTTCGTATAAAAACTTTGTTCCGTCTCCGTTACTTCGAAAGATTTTCGTGATTCAAAGGGCGCCTGCCAGAGCGGTTCTGACTATCGGTTGCGCCGGCTTTTACGATGTTTATGTCAACGGAAATAAAATTACAAAAGGTATTCTTGCACCGTATATTTCAAATCCGGACCACATTGTTTATTATGATGAATATGATATCGCGGCGTATCTTCAGCCGGGAAAGAATATTCTCGGTATCCAGCTTGGTAACGGTATGCAAAATGCCTTCGGAGGAGAAATATGGGATTTCGACAAGGCGGATTTTCGTGGTTCGCCCCGCGTTGCTTTCAGTATCGAAATCACCGATATAGCGGGAGAAGAGTATCATTTTGAAGCGGATACAAATGTAAAAGTTGCTCCATCCGCAGTTTTGATGGATGATATAAGATGCGGTTGTTTTTACGACGCGAGAGATGAGATTTCCGACTGGGCAGCGATTGATTTTTCGGACAGTAATTGGTGCAATGCCCTCAAAGCGGAAACTCCTCGCGGTGAAAGACGTATTTGTGAGGCGGAGGCTATTTTGCCCATAAGGACACTTAAACCCATCAGTATAAGAAAATGTACAGTTGCACCCTTCAGACCTGCAAACGCGGTATCAAAGGATTGCTCCGATTTTCCTACAAAGGAACGCGAGGGCTGGCTTTATGATTTCGGTATAACCTGCGCAGGTATTGAGACACTTAAAATAAAAGGCTTCAGAGGGCAGAAAATAGACCTCCAATTCGGTGAATATCTGGATGAAAACGGAAATCCGGATATAAGCAATGTTCAGTTTTATCCGGATGGCTTCTCTCAGCGTGATATTTACATTCTTAAAAGCGACGATGAAGAGATTTTTGAGCCTAAGTTTACATATCACGGAGCTCGTTACTGTATAGTTTACGGTATAAGAGATGACCAGGCAACGGAAGACTTACTCACCTTTACCGTTTACAGCTCGGAGTTGAATGAACGCGCTAATTTCCGTTGCTCGGATGTTACCTTGAACAGACTTCAGGCCATGGCAAGAAACTCCACACTTTCTAATTTTTATTACTTCCCGACAGATTGTCCGCAAAGAGAGAAAAACGGTTGGACAGGTGACGCGGCAATATCATGTGAACAGACGGTAATGAATCTGACTCCCGAGAAAAGCTACCGCGAGTGGATGCATAACATTGTAAAGGCGCAGAATGATGACGGAATGATTCCCGGCATAGTTCCCACATCAACATGGGGTTACGGCAAAGGCTTCGGCACAGCCTGGGACTGCGTTCTGGCGTATATACCTTATTACGAGTATATTTACAGGGGCGACAAAACAATAATGGAAGAAAGTGCCCACGCGCTTTTCAGATATGCGGATTTCATTTCACGTAAACGCAACAAACGAGGCACAATGGCTTTCGGTTTGGGTGATTGGTGTCCGGTTACTGAGTTAAAAGCACCGCTTGAATTTACCTGTAGCGTTATGGGTATGGATTATCTTGAAAAATGCGCCTATATGTTTGGCGTTATGGGTATGACCCTGCAGAAGGATTTTTGTGAAAAGCTTTATAAAGAAATACGCGCCGCAGTAAGAAAACATCTTGTTGATTTCAATACTATGATGGCAGCGGGCAGATGCCAGACATCGCAGTCTATGGCTATATACTATAACGTTTTTGAAGAAGGCGAAAAACCAAAAGCCTTTGAAACATTAATAGATATTATTGAGGGTGACGGCGAGCACGTTGACTTCGGTTTTATCGGTGTAAGACCCATATTCAGAGTGCTTTGCGATTTCGGCAGGGCGGACCTTGCTTATAAAATGATTGCAAGACCTGATTATCCTTCATACGGTAACTGGGTACAGCGCGGTTATACTGCACTTCCGGAAAATTTCCATCCCGAAAACGAATTTCCCGATTCTCTTAATCATCACAACTATTCGGATGTATCGGCAGTGTTTATGCGGTATTTTGCGGGGCTGAAAGTCAATCCGTATCAGGAAGACTGTAACGAAATAAATATCGAACCCTGTTTTATAGAAAATCTTACGGACGTAACTGCCTTTTACAACAGTACTTTAGGTAAAGTCAGCATTTCCTGGGAGAGAACAGACAGCGGTATTTCACTGACGGTAGAGAAGCCTGAGGGAATATATGGTGAAATAAAGCTTCCGAGAGGCTTTGTGTTTGAGGATAAAAAGACGAGTTACAGAGAACTTAAAAACGATGTTTACCGTGTTCTTGACCTTAATCAAAAAGAACCCGAAAATATTGTAGAGGTGTAAAATGGAAAATAATGTGAATGTTATTGATTACGGCTTTTTCAGACACGATGGCTTGGATTTTGAATATCAGGTCAGCGGAAACCCCGATGGTGAGCCACTACTTATGCTTAACGGTAACGGTGGCGATTATCGCTGTTTTGAGGGTAATTTATATGTGCCCCTTTCGGAATGTTTTAAGATAATTCGTTTTTCTACACGCGGAACAGGTAAAACACCCTTGGGTGATAAGAAGCTGACATTCGATTTGTTCTGCGATGACCTTAAGGCGTTGCTTGATTATCTCAATGTTTCAAAAACAAATATCTGCGGTTTTTCGGACGGCGGAAATTTAGGTATGTGTTTTACTGTTAAGTATCCTCAATATGTTTTGAGACTTGCCGTTTTCGGCTCGAATCTTAATACGAGAGGAACAAAAACCCAGGACCAGCTCGGTATAATCAAAGACCACAGAATTTATGCAATAAAAGCCGCAATTACAAAAGACCCCGAGTGGATAAGACGCAGGGAAATTGAAGGTATGATGGTAGGTCAACCGAAATTGACTTACAAAAAGCTTTCTGCAATAAAAGTACCGTTTCTTAATGTGTTCGGTGAGTTTGATATGATAAAACGCCGCCATTCGAGAAAGATTACCAAAGCCGTTGAGGGTGCTGAGGAAGTAATGGTGTTAAACGGCGGACATAGTACAGCGTTCAAAAAGACCGATTTCCTTATTTTACCCGTAGTCAAAAAATTCTTAGGTGTATAATAGAAAAAGCAGCGTGAGAAATCACGCTGTTTTTTATGTTATGCGCAATATAATGGGTTGAGAGAGGAAATTTTGGGTTTGTATTTTGCTTTTTTCATTGAAAAACAAGGCTTATAATGTTATAATAAAATGTAAAATTATAATTGGGTGATATTTTTGAGTCGAAAGAAATGGGTCGTTTCCAAGTGTGACAGGGACCGTGCCGCCGATATCGCAGAAAATTGCGGTATAGAGCCATTTGCGGCATTTCTTCTTTGTTCACGCGGAATGACAGATGAATTTGAAGTTGAGAGCTTTTTATATGACACAGACTTAATTGACCCCTTTACTCTTCCTGATATGGAAAAGGCTTGTGAAAGAGCACAAAGAGCCCTTGAAGACGGTGAAAGAATTACTGTTTTCGGTGACTATGATGCTGACGGTGTTACATCGACAGCGCTTTTGTACTCCTACCTTTTATCACGAGGTGCAAGTGTAGATTATTATATTCCTGACCGGACAAGTGAAGGGTACGGCATGAATAACTGTGCCATAGATACTCTCAAACAGCGCGGAACCAATCTTATTATTACGGTTGATAACGGTATAAGCGCTATTGAAGAAATTGAATATGCAAAAACCTTACGTATTGATGTAGTCGTAACCGACCACCATAGGGCCGGGGAAGTTTTGCCCGATGCAGTTGCAGTGGTTGACCCGCATAGAGAGGACTCTATGTGCGAGTTCAGCGAGTGGGCGGGTGTAGGCGTTGCGTTCAAATTCATATGTGCTCTTGAGGGTAGTGATGGTTACGAGCTCCTTGAAGAGTACGGTGATCTGGTAGCTTTGGGTACGGTTGCGGATATCGTTTCCCTTAAGGGCGAGAACAGAATTCTTGTGCGTAGCGGTATAGCATTTTTGAATACATCCTTATCTGACGGAACCTTGCGTAAGGGTATACGTGCGCTTATTGATGTTTCCGATTCTTCCGGTACTCTTAATTCCTCGGGGCTTGCTTTCCGACTTGCACCACGAATAAATGCTGCCGGTCGAATGGGCTCAGCGGAACGTGCTTTGAAGCTTCTTATATCGGAAGATAGCGGAGAGGCTATGGAAATCGCGCGTGAAATATCGGAAGTCAATGGCCAAAGACAGTCTACTGAAGGCAAAATTACCGAAGCCGCTATCGAGAAAATTGAGAAAGACCCGCGTATAAAATACAGAAAAGTTATTGTTGTAAGCGGTGAAGACTGGCATCAGGGCGTAATAGGTATCGTTGCTTCAAGGTTAGTTGAGAGGTATTCAAAACCCTGTATAGTAATTTCTGAATCGGGCGATATAGCCAAAGGAAGCGGAAGGAGTATAGATGGTTTTTCACTCTATGATGCTCTTTCATATTGTTCTTCATTGCTCACTCAGTTCGGAGGGCATGTTCTGGCTGCCGGTATGAGTATAGAAAACAACGAAATCGACCATTTCAGGGATATGATAAACGAATACGCTGATACTGTGGAAGATGCCGTTCCTGTTCTCCATATAGATTGCAAGCTGAATCCGTCTTCCATTAGCACGGATGTGCTTTCTGCTATTGAGATTCTTGAACCGTATGGTGCAGATAACCCGCAACCTCTTTTTGGCCTTTATAATATGGAGATTACTGCTCTTCAGCCGGTGGGTAGCGGTAAGCATCTGAGAATTACCGTAAGAAGAAACGGTTGCTCCGTAACGGCAATTATGTTTTCTGTTACTTCGGAGGAATTTCCTTACAAGGTGTCCGATAAAGTTGATTTGGCGGTTAAGCTTTCCGCGAATGAATATATGGGAAAAACTCAGGTGAGTATTCAGGTTAAGGATATTCGCTTAAGTGAGTATAATGACGAGAAAATTATCGTCGCTGAGAAATGGTATGAAAGCTTCAGCGGCGGTGGTGAAATAAGTCCGGATGTTGAAGAGGCACTTTGTGTTGACCGTGATTTCTGCGGTAAGGTTTACAGATTTATAAAATCCAACGGTGGTTGGGATTTTTCTGCAGATGTGCTTTGTTACAGACTCGGTTTTCTGGAAGAAAAGTTATTGAGCTGCAAAGTTGCTTTGGATGTATTGAGTGAATTGGGTATCATAATTTGTAATGAGGGTAAATATATATTACCCTCGGAAAACATAAAAGCGTCACTGGAGGATTCTTCGGTGTTCAGACGTGCCACAGAGGTAAAAAACAAGTTTTAACAAGGGGTGATAAGAGTGGATGAAAATACAAGCGTAGAACTTATGTATAGCGAGTTGAGAGAACAAGCTATCGAACAGTTCAGCGAAAAAGAAGTAGCAATAGTTGACAGAGCGTTTAATATTGCAAAGGAGCGCCATAACGGTCAGAAAAGGTCGTCAGGTGAACCGTATATTATCCACCCCGTAGCAGTGGCAAAGATTGTTATGGATTACGGTATGGATTACCAATCCGTAGCGGCAGCGATGCTTCACGACACTGTTGAGGATACAGACCTTACCTTAGAGGAGGTTAAAAAAGAGTTTGGCGAAGAAACGGCGACTCTTGTTGACGGACTCACAAAGTTAGGTAAAGTGCCGCTCGATATAAAGGATAAAGAGGAGCAGCAGGCGGAAAACGTGCGAAAAATGCTTCTTGCCATGTCGGAGGATATCAGAGTAATTATTATAAAGCTTGCCGACCGACTTCATAATATAAGAACTCTTAATTTTGTAGCTCCCCAGAAACGCAGGGACAAAGCGCTTGAGACTCTGGAAATCTATGCGCCTATTGCCCATCGTTTAGGTATCCGTGCCATTAAAGAGGAGCTTGAGGATAGGGCCATAAGCTTCCTTGACCCCATAGGCTATAAAGAAATTGAGGATGAGCTTTCAAAGCAAGGCAAATCTCATAAAGAGTTCCTTGAAACAATTAAAAAACAGATTGCCGAAAGAGTGCAGGAGGTAGTGCCGGAGGCATCTCTTGAAGCGAGAATTAAAAGTGTACATGGCATATACAGAAAGATGTATATGCAGAACAAGAACTTTGACGAAATTTACGATATATATGCCGTAAGAATTATAGTGAATTCCGTTATAGAGTGTTATGACTGTCTGGGAATTATTCATGATATGTTTAAACCCATTCCCGGAAGATTCAAAGATTATATTTCTACACCAAAGCCCAATATGTATCAGTCGCTTCACACCACCGTTATCGGTAAAGCGGGTATACCCTTTGAGGTGCAGATTCGTACATGGGATATGCATAAGACTGCTGAATTCGGTATCGCTGCCCATTGGAAATATAAGCTGGGTATTAAGGGTAAACAGAATATCGAAGAGCGCCTTGCCTGGATTAGACAGCTTCTTGAAACTCAGAAGGAAGCGGATGACGTCAAGGATATTGTGCGTACAATAAAAAGCGATTTTGTTCCTGAGGAGGTTTTTGTATTCACTCCCAAAGGTGATGTTATAGATTTGCCTTCCGGTGCAACAGTTATCGACTTTGCTTACGCTATACACTCTGCCGTAGGTACTAAGATGGTAGGTGCCAAGGTTGGCGGAAGAATTGTACCCCTTGACTATAAGGTGCAGACGGGCGATATCGTGGAAATTCTCACCTCATCACAGCCGGGCAAAGGGCCCAGCCGTGACTGGCTCAACATAGTTAAGACAAGTAGCGCGAGAACTAAAATCCGTGCCTGGTTTAAGAAGGAGCGCCGTGATGAAAACATCGTTGAGGGTCGCTCTGAGCTTGAAAAAGAAATTAAGCGCAACAAAATGCGATTTACCGATGAGGAGTATAAGAATCTTATAGAAGCTCTTGCGGAACGTCAACACTGCGCAACAGTTGATGATTTTTATGCCGCTATCGGTTACGGCGGAATATTTATTTCCAGGGTTATGCCATTCATAAGAGATGAATATAACCGTCTTTCATCACTTAATCAGCCCAAAGAAATTAAGGTTCAGGATAGTACAAAATCAGCAAAACGCGCTGTGGGAGAAGGCGTCACTGTTGAGGGCATAGACAACTGTCTTATTAAGCTTTCGCGTTGTTGTGCGCCTATTCCGGGGGATGAAATTATCGGTTTTATTACACGTGGTCATGGCGTTTCTATTCACAAAAGAGACTGTTCCAATGTTCCTAAGGATATAACTGTATGCGAAGAACCTGAACGTTGGGTAAGTGCGCGTTGGCTGACAAACAATTCCTTGCAGGAATTCAAAGCGGGTCTTGCCATTCTTTGTGAGAGCCGGGTTGCTCTTATGGCAGACGTCGCGACACTTCTTGCGGATATGCGCGTTATGATTAACGCCATTAATACCCGCGAGCTTAAAGACGACAAGGCTTATGTATATTTAACCATAACCGTTAAGAGCACAGATTTTCTTAACGTGGTTATATCTAAGCTGAAAAACATAAATGGCGTTATAAACGTCACAAGGAGCAGTAACTCATGAAGGCAGTTATCCAAAGAGTTTTAAACAGTTCAGTCAGCGTCGATGGAGAAACAGTAGGCTCTTCCGGCAAAGGATATATGATACTCGTAGGCGTTGTTAAAGGTGACACCGAAAAGCATGCTGATTTACTTGCCAGAAAAACGGCTTCGTTGCGCGTTTTTGAAGACGAGAATGGTAAAATGAATTTATCAATTCTTGATGTTGGCGGAGATGTTCTTGCCATATCACAGTTTACTCTTTGTGCTGATTGTAAAAAAGGAAACAGACCGTCTTTCACACCAAGCGAGGAACCTCAGAGAGCAAAAGAGCTTTATGAGGTTTACTGCGCTAAGCTTAAGGAATACGGAGTTAAAAACGTTGAACAGGGTGTATTCGGTGCCGATATGAAGGTATCCCTCGTAAATGACGGACCTGTTACAATTTGCTTCGATACTGATATCTGGAGTGTATAGAATGTATATTAAAGTGCTTCCCTTAGGGCCGGTTATCGCAAATTGCTATATAATTTGCGATGAGAAAACTAAAACAGGCGCAGTTATAGACCCGGGCGATTATAATAATTCTCTTTTGAAAGAAATAGCTGCTTCGGGGATGACGGAGTTAAAATACATCCTTTGCACACACGGCCATTTCGACCATGTGTCTGGTGCGGGCAGATTAAAGGAGAAGTATCCCGATGCGGAGATTATAGTCGGTGAAAAGGATGCCACGGCGTTAAATGACTCCGTTCTGAGTCTTGCGGCTTATTTCGGGGCACCGTTTTATCCTTGCGTTGCCGATAAGGTTTTAAAAGACGGCGATACAATAGAAATAGGCGATGTTTCTTTTAAAGTTATATCGGCTCCCGGTCACACCGAAGGCGGTGTTATGTATTACTGTGAAAAAGAAAAGGTAATATTTACCGGTGATACGATTTTTAGGGGAAGTGTCGGTCGTACCGATTTCTTCGGTGGCAGTATATCTGCCCTTATGGATACTTTGAAGAAAATCAAAAAACTTCCCGAAGATGTTAATGTGTACAGTGGTCACGGTGAAAGCACGACAATAAAACACGAAACAGAATATAATTTGTATTTAAGATGAATTTATATTGCATATCACATAACTACCTATATGAAACGGAAAAACTTCTGATGCTGTTTTTCCCTCTTGAAAAGAATACGGCGTACAAGGAGTTTAAAGAAGATAACGGCAATTATTTTTATACAGAAATCAATAGAGAAGAAAAATTTATCCGATTTAAAGCGGCTTTTTCATATAAAGGGGAGAAGTCTGAAACGGAAAAAACTCTCCCGATTGACGACTGTAAAGACGAAGAATATGAGCTTTTATCCCTTGCGTATCCGCTTTTAAAAGAGCGTTGTGGCTTTTATCCCGAGTGGGGGATGCTTACGGGTGTACGTCCGTCAAAACTTATTATGAATAAAGTGCTTGAAGTAGGCGAGGACGGCGCGAAAGACTATTTTATAAATCACTTTTTCGCTGACGAAAAGAAAACCGAGCTTGCTTTAAGTGTTGCTAAAAGAGAATTACATATAATACAGAATTCACCTGAAAATTCTTTCAGTTTGTATATAAGCATACCGTTTTGTCCCACCAGGTGTAGCTACTGTTCATTTGTTTCCCATTCAATAGGAACTGAATCCGCAAGAAAATTAATTCCCGAATATGTCAATAAGCTTTGTGAAGAACTTGTTTTCACTGCTGAAAAGGCAAGGGAAAACGGTCTTGTTCTTACAAATGTTTATTGGGGCGGCGGCACGCCGACCACCCTCGACGCAGAGGAATTGGACAGAGTTCTCAGTGTTATAGAGGATAGCTTTGACTTGAGTAATTGTACGGAATACACCGTTGAAGCAGGAAGACCGGATACGGTTACCGAAGAGAAACTGCTTGTACTCAAAAAACATAATGTAAACAGAATAAGCATCAATCCACAGACTTTTTCCGATAGCGTACTTAAGGCAATAGGAAGATGTCATACGGCTTCTATGACTGAAGAAAAATATCATCTTGCCCGTGAAGTCGGCTTTGACAGTATAAATATGGATTTAATCGCAGGACTTCCCACTGATGATTTCGACAGTTTTAAAAGAAGTGTCGATAAAGCGATAGCGTTGGGTGCGGATAATATTACTGTTCACACTTTGGCTTTGAAGCGTTCTTCCTCAATCGTTACGGAGAATGACAGCGAAAGCGTCAGTGCCGAGGGCGTTTCAAAAATGCTGGACTACGCTTCTGAAGCGTTGACCCAAGGCGGTTACAGTCCTTATTATATGTACCGTCAGAGTAAATCTTTGGGTAATTTTGAGAATGTAGGATGGTGCAAAGAAGGAAAAGAATGTAAATATAACATTCTTATGATGGAAGAATATCAGCATATTCTTTCGGTAGGCGCGGGCTCTGTTACAAAGCTCCTTTCGCCGGGAATAGAAAAAATAGAAAGAATATTCAATTATAAATTTCCCTTTGAGTATATATCGAGATTTAATCAGCTTTTAGAAAAGAAAGAGAGAATATCTACCTTTTTTTCAGAGTATGATAATAGATAGGATATATGGAAAGGTCGATATAAATGGCTAACATTAATAATACGGTTGAATACATCGAAAACGCGGCAAAGAACCCTGAAAAGTTCGTTGCGGAATGCGAAGCTCGGTATAATAATAAAATTAAACGAATCGCCCAACAGATTGCCGAAAGCGGTCGTACTGAAATTGTTATGATTGCTGGCCCCAGTTCCGCGGGAAAAACAACATCCGCAAAAAAACTGAGAGAGCATCTTTTAGCTTATGGCATAAAAAGTCATACGGTTTCCCTCGACGATTACTATGTTGATAACTGTGATGCGCCGCGCTTTCCTGACGGTACACCTGATTTTGAAACTGTGGATGCACTTGATATTGAATGTTTCCAGAAAACCATGTCGGAGCTCATAGAAAAAGGTGAAACCGATTTGCCTGAGTTCGATTTTCTGGAGGGTAAACGCAAACCCGAATACAGACATATTGAAATTTCCCATAAAGACGTTATTATCGTAGAGGGACTTCATGCGCTTAACCCCAGAATAACCGACCATCTTCCGGAAGAAAGACTTTTGAAAATATATATAAACCTTTCTTCAAGAATTTACGATAAAAACGGTACTATCATTTTAAATAAGCGTAATATGCGCTTTGTGCGTCGTATGGTGCGCGATCATAAATTCCGCGGAAATTCCGTTGAAACATCATATAAGATGTGGATGACGGTGCGCTACGGTGAAGATATATATCTTTTTCCGTTTAAGGATAATGCGGATATAAAATTGAATACCATCCATTTGTATGAATCTTGTGTGCTTAAAGATTCGGCGATAAAATTACTCAGTGAACTTCCGAAAAACTCGGATTTTTATAAAGAGTCACAAAGGCTTATAAGAAGTCTTGAAAAATTCCCTTCTATGAATTCTGAGGACGTCCCTGAGGACTCACTTTTAAGAGAATTTATAGGTGCAAAGGAGTAGAAAAATGTCTGAAAAATCATCAACTAAAAAACAAAATATTTTAGGCGGTGCAATGGTCCTTGTTTTGGCAACTGCCATAGTCAAGGTGATTGGTGCTGTTTATAAAATACCTCTTCGAGATGCTCTGGGTGTGCTGGGCTCCGGCTATTATGATTCCGCATACAGTATATACACCGCGGTTTACGGTATTTCAATGGCAGGTCTTCCCGTTGCAATTTCTGCTATCGTTTCTAAAAATACCGCCTTGGGTAAATATCGCGATGTCAAGCAGGTATTAAAAATTACATTCCCGTTGTTTTTGCTGTTAGGTGTCCTGGGTACCGGCGCCATACTTCTGGCCTCATACCCTTATGCTAATTTCATAGTTAGAAACCCGAATACTATTTACAGTGTTTTAGCTATTGCTCCGTCAATATTCTTCTGTTGCGTTATGAGTACATACAGAGGTTATTACGAGGGTCTTAACAATATGTACCCGACGGCAATTTCGCAGGTTATTGAAACTGTTGGCAAGCTTGTTTTCGGCCTTGCTTTTTCATATGGTGTTGTGTTTTATGCCGAAAATCAGATTGCTGCAACCGGAGAAGTTTTTGGTCAGGTTATAAAAACTGTTGAAGATAAATCCATAGTATATGCTATGGCGGCAGCAGGAGCAATTTTAGGCGTAACAGTGGGAACCGCGATAGCTACTCTATACACAATTCTTCGTCATAAAATCAAAAAAGATGGTATTACTAAGGAAATGCTTGTAAATTCGCCTTTAGCAGAACCTAAAAGGAATACTCTCAAAGACCTTGTTAAAATCGCCTTGCCTACGGCTATGAGCTCCCTTGTTCTTAATATCACAAACTTTATAGATACAAGTATGATTCAAAGCCGTCTTGAACACATCGTTTCAACCGACAGCGGTACCATTATGAAGCTTTATGGCGAATCTATCAAAGCGAGCGGAACCGCTTTGGATGAAGTTCATACCTACCTTTTTGGTGCATATGGTATGACAAGTGATTTCAGAAACCTTGTTCCCACACTCGTTATGACCTTGGGTGTCAGCGCAATTCCCGTTATATCGGGAGCGCTCGCTAAAAAAGATTATAAGACGGTAAACAGCTCGGTTAATACGGTTTTCAGAATCACGATGCTTATAGCGTTACCTGCAGGTGCGGGATTCTTTGTGCTTTCAGGGCCAATACTAGGCATACTTTATGGCGGCGGCAGCGATATCTCAAACGGTATCCCCATAGCGGCTCCCATCCTTGCTCTTTACGGTCTTATGATGGCTATACTCGCTTTGTCATCACCTCTTACAAATATTCTTCAGGCAGTCGGCAGGGCGGATGTACCCGTTAAAGCGCTTCTTTTAGGTTGCGTTTTTAAAATCGGACTTAACTATATTCTTATAGGAATTCCCCGGATAAACCTTAAAGGTGCGGTTTTCGGTACAGCGGCATTTTATTTGATATGTATTATTTATAATTACCTTGTTCTTCGCAAGGAAACCGGGGTCAGATTGGATATTAAATCCGTCTTTGTAAAGCCGCTGATTTCTGCTGTGGTTTGTGGCGGGGCAGCCTTCGGAAGCTTTAAATTGTTTAGTTATTTATTCCAAAACGTCGAAGCAATAAGCAAAATTATTGAATATAACGCAGCTTCAAGACTTAACGGTCAGTCAATTTGCTGCTTGCTTTCTATCGGTGTTGCGGTAGTTGCATACGGAATTTGCATACTTTTGACTAAAACTTTGGTGAAAGATGACATTTTAATGCTTCCCAAGGGAGAAAAATTGGCAAAAATACTTGAAAAATATAAGTTAATAGGTTAAAATAGAGGTTGTAAATTATGGAAGTTAAATTTCA
>JAZULQ010000047.1:0-1799 GCA_045603185.1 Acutalibacteraceae bacterium | reverse complement strand
AACTTATATTCACCAATGTGACGCCTATTCTTCAGCATAGTTGTTACAATGTTGATGGAAATCTTACTTCCGAGAGAAGTAGTCAATCCCTTTGCATTTAACAGGGTTACGATCTCCTTAATGGTCTTACCTTTGTCGTATAACTTAAACGCTTCAAGCACCCAGGGAGCTTTTAACGGATCGATTTCAAACAACTGCTCCTTGTTAATGACATATCCTATAGGGACCGTACCACCATTGAATTTGCATTTTAAGGCATTTTCTGTAAGACCTCTTGTAACCTTTTCAGCAAGTTCGGCAGAATAGTATTCTGCCATACCTTCCAGTACTGATTCAAGCAATATACCCTCCGAACCGGCAGAGATATTTTCTGTTGCCGAAATCACCTTAACATCGTTCTTTTTTAGTGCATTTTTGTAACGGGCCGAGTCATAGCGATTTCTTGCAAAACGATCCAGTTTCCAAACAATAATTATGTCAAACTTTTTCTTGGAACTGTCCTTAATCATTTTCTGGAATTGCGGTCGGTTGTCCGTTTTTGCAGACAACGCCCGGTCGATGTAGGTACCAATTACGGAAATGCCTTGTCTTTCTGCAAATGCCATACATTCACGAAGCTGACCGTCAATGCTTTCCTCACGCTGACTGTCCGAGGAATACCTTGCATAAATCACCGCCGTCATTCGCCACTCACCCCCTGCCGATATTCAGTTTCCTTTTGTAACATAGTTTTATCACGCCCTTTCGTTTGTTCTATTTTTGCTCTGCCTAACGTAAGCACTGTACTTAATTGCTTGCATTGTTGCCTTTGTCTTTTGCCTGACATAAACTCCACCTTTCTGTTTTCAAGAATGCGGAGTTAATATAAAAAGCAAGGTTTCATTTGGCAAGTAAAAAGCGAATTTATTTTAATTATATATGCTATATATGCCAAAGGCGACAACACGGAGAATCTTCTCCTTGCTGCCGCCTTTGCTTATCTCTCTAACATAAAATATCGAAGAAAAACCAATCAGTAATTATTGCCCGGATCAAAAACAACATTGATTGTAAATCATAATGATTTAGTCTAAAATAATATTGTTTTTCCGCTTATACAGTATGACTAAACTCGGAATAAACGAAACAATCATAAGCACAAACACGCTTAGTACAACAAACAGATAATCGCTTTGCGTAAAGTAATGCGTTATTGCGCCTAAAATATTGAAGCTCTTTTTAATTATCAACCATGTCATTGGCACGGATAATATAGCTCCGATGGAGAAGGCCGCTACTAACTGTAGGAGCAAAGATGCTATCAGTTTTCGGAAACTCAAGCCGTTGATTCGATAAAGCGTATATGTCGAAAGGCTTAATCTTGTCTTAATAACAAGCTGAATCAGAAGCATCGTAAAGGTTACTACTGTTAGTATGACCATAAATGTTACAGCGAAAATAGCCACAAGCAGGTTGTAGATCTTATACGTCCTAACATCACTTGACCAATTCTCAAATGTCATATTGGGGTAATCAAGACCCAATACTTGCAGTTCTTTCGCAATTAGTGTGTTGTTTGCATCAACATCGGTATAAATGCTAACCACGCTGTAAGCGGCGGGGATTCCCAGCTCGTCCAATGCTTCATTTGCAGTCAGAACCGAACAAGCTGCTCCGGGTCTGCTTGAAATGAGTTTACCATCGGTACTGCGGATAATAGCTCCGATTTTTACCGTTACATCCTTTCGGTAAAACAAAGATATATCCGATTCTGCGACGCCGCCGTTTAACGGCTCGTCCGTAAGCAATCCCGAAAGTGT
>JAZULQ010000046.1:0-1584 GCA_045603185.1 Acutalibacteraceae bacterium | reverse complement strand
TGCTACCGGCAAAGTGTTCCCCCACAACATGCTGCTTGAATTCCTTTGTGTACTCTTTTTTCATGATATAACCTCCTTAACTTTGTATGGGTAAAAAGTAAACTTACCCATCATTATTGTACAATATTCTGGATGGCAAGTGAACACACTAGGACCGTTACACTAACGGTGGGACAATGACTTTTGAGAAAAAATTTTGGTTAGAATTAAAAATTACGTGTTTGGATGAATAATAACCAGAAAAAATATAGATTTTTATAACGATGTATGTTATACTATTTATAAGAAATTTTCGGTGAGGTTATAGGAACATCTGCCCACCCGAGAACTGAAAACGGACGATGATGAAGCCTGTAACTTGAAAAAAGTTACGGGCTTTTGCGTTTTATCATAAGGAATTAAGTATTGCTCAGTTGTATAATAAATGAAGGGGTCAGACGTGATCCCGTGTCAGGAGGAGAAATCTATGGATAACGGCGCAAGTAGCTACCGCCGTTTCCTTGATGGTGATGAGAGTGCCTTTGACGAAATAATGAAGGAGTTGTTTGACAACCTCGTTTTCTTCATTGACCGTTATGTGCATGACATCCACGCAGCCGAAGATATTGCCATTGATGCCTTTTCGGATTTGGTGGTTAATAAACATCGGTACAATTTCAAGGTAACACTGAAAACCTATTTGTTTATGCTCGGCCGTAGCCGGGCCTTAAATTACATAAAGCACCGCAAGGTTATTGACTTTGTGGAGCTTACCGAGGCAGATAAGGCATCGACCGAACAGGAAACGTTAGAAGAAATTGTTCTTGCAGACGAGCGAAAGCGCGTGGTAAATGACGCTCTTAACTCTTTGTCGGATGATATGCGTGTTGTCATTCACTTGATTTACTTTGAAGACCTGTCTTATGACGAGGCGGCTAAGGTTATGAAGAAAAACCGCAAACAGGTTGACAACCTTTTATATCGTGCTAAAAAGGAACTTCGCATCATTCTTGGGAAGGATGGTGAGCTGTTATTATGAGAAATTTTGAAGAAAGAAAAGCGGAAGTGTTCCGCCGTAGTGAAAATAGAATAAAAGAACGTAAGAGAAACCGCAATCGCCTCCTTGCTATATGTATCCCTCTATGTTTGATACTAACCGTGTGGTCGGTGACGATTCTTCCGGCAATGCTTCCTGCAGGAATAGATAATGCCGAACAAGAGAACGCATTTGATGGAGTTTTGGAAAATACGGAGAGTTTTGAGTCCGTTGTAATAATGGGTTCTAATAAACTCGGCACTCAAACTGAGACTATTACTGATTCTGATAGAGTGACGGCAATTCATTGTGCTATTTTGGATTTGTATAATGCCGTAAATGCCGGTACTTCTGTTGAAGACAGTGATACTCAAAAGGGAGAATTAAAAGACGAAGACCTTGCTACGGGAAATTCAAGTGCAAAAGTTGAATACACAATTTGTTTCACTACTGTAGATGGCTCTGAAATTCGATTCGTGTTAAACAATAATGAATTGCGTAATGAAAACAACGATAATCGGATACAGCTTTCCCAAGAGCAACTAAAGGAATTTTTGGAGTTTCTTGAA
>JAZULQ010000045.1:0-10513 GCA_045603185.1 Acutalibacteraceae bacterium | reverse complement strand
GACTTTGACGAGTATGGCGGCTATGTCCTCGGATTAGGATATTGGTCTCATGTTTATAAATACAACGAGTATGAGGCGCATTGCGTAGGCTCGTTCGGTGGCGTATGGGTCAGCGACGGTAACGGTGGTGTCGTACAGATTGGTGATGCAGACGGCTACAATAATCCGGAATAATACAACTAAATAAAAGAGCCTGCGACGTACAATGCACGCACAGACTCAAACCGAATCCGATCCCGAAAGAAGATTTTACATATCATATTGAAAACGACTAACAAATTCAATTCTTTCCAAATATAAAAACAGAGCACTCGCTGAGAAATCAGCGGGTGTTCTGTTTTTAGCTACCAGTTGCCGGCTGCCAGCCACCGGCGTTGTGGCAATAACTTCATTCTTCTTGATATATTTTATTAAAGATATAGAAAAAATAATTTAGCATGATACAGTATCTATTATGAGAACTGGAGACTGGTGGCTGGCGACTGACGGCTGACAAACTGTTTACTGCCCACAGAAAGCCGTATAACGAGAGTTGCGACAAGAGTGGAGAAACTAATCGTAGAAGATGTGTCAGCCTTAAATTAGCCTTTCTTTTCCTTTTGTTGATATAAAAATTTTTACTGCATAAGTCAAAGAATAGGGAACAGGTTTTATTACTGAAAGCGGTTGTAATAATTATAAAAATCCCGAAAGAATCCATTCAATCCGTTTGTGCGTAGCACAACTTCATTACGCAGTACTTCATTGCATAGCACTTCATTTATGTAACACATAACTTCATTTTGTGTTTGGTGTTTTATGAAGTTCAAATGAATTTGAAATGAAGTTATCTGCTAAAGCAGATAAATGAAGTTGTGTTCTTACGAACACAAAACAAAAATCCAAGTCCGAAGACTTGGATTTTATGGTCGGAGTGAAGGGATTTGAACCCCGACATCCTCACTACGTGCCTCTTGTGGTACCCAAAATTGCTTGCTCGTTTTCACTTCGCGCAATTTTGACCACTGCGCCTATGATCACTTCCTGAATCGTCCACAGGACGCGGTCGTGTTCATAGCCCAAAGCAAGCAAGCGTCTGCTTGTGTTCAGGATATTGGATAGTTAAAATCTATTCATTACAAAGAAAAACAAGCCAAAGCCCGAAGGCTTCGACTTGTTTTTGGTCGGAGTGAAGGGATTTGAACCCCCGACATCCTGCTCCCAAAGCAGGCGCGCTACCAACTGCGCTACACCCCGAAAATAGTTGTCTGTTTAATCAGCCTATTGATTATATAAAAATTACTTTTGATTGTCAAGAGTTGATTGGCTTTTCCGTGGCTTGAATTTATGTTTTACAATAATAATACTACATATGAATTCTGATTATTCTGCGATTTCAATTTCGCTGTCATAATACTGTTCCTGAAAGTGAACTGCATTTTCGATTTCGGCTTTAGTATATGTCATATCTATGGGTGAACCAACGAGCTTATCTTCAACATCATTATGTCTGTGGACAATGCCGATGATTTTACATTCGTATTCTTCAACCGGAAAATCAACACCTAAAAGATAAACATCAAGCTCTTCGCCGTCGCCGCCCGGAACACCGGGGATATATCCGTAATTCAGGGGATAGGTGAGGGAGTAATGTTCTTTTTTATGGACATATCCTAAAGGTCGGTCGATACCTATTTTCACAGTTTTTCCGAGATAGGATTTAACTTGTTTTTTTCTTTCTTCGTATGTCATAATATGCCTCTTTTAGCGCTGGTTCACTACGTTTATATGAGTTTTTCCGTAGTATTTTAAAAGCCTGATGTGCTCATGGGTTATTTCTTCACCGCTGACGACTATGGGTATGGCAGGTGGACATGAAACCGTAGGTGTTCCGCATATTTTTCCTGGGGCATCTTCTATGGGGATTTCGGTGCATTTTGAAAAAACCGCGTTCCTGACGGTCATTTTCTGTTGTCCTTTTACGAATGAAAAATCGCCCCTTTTATTTATTTCACTGAAGTCAGGCAGATTTTCAATAGCTTCTTTCAGTCTCGAAAAATCTTTGTCTGAGTTCTGTGCTGTTGCCATAAAAACAACAAAATCATTATCCGCATACTCGAACTCAATATTATATTTTCTGAAATGTTCAGCAATATTATATCCGTTTTTATCAAGTCCTGAAAAATCGGCAGTTATTTTGATGGGTTCTTCCGAAGCATTTTTTATTCCTTTTGAATTTAAAAGCTCTGTTATTTCCGAAACATTCCGTGAACATATTTCCAAGGCATTTTTTATATCATTGGCAATATATTTGTTGCACAAATCAAGAGATTGTAGCAACAGATATGATGGACTGCTTGTGCCGTAAACAGTCATAGCCTCTTTTGCATTTTCGGAAAATTTGTATCTGTCATTTTTTTCAATATGCAGATATCCGCACCCGGTCAGTGCGGGAAGAGTTTTATGTGCAGAGTCGCAGCACATATCGGCACCCTGCAATATAGGGTGAAAAGGTTTTTCCGTAAAGGCGGAATATGCGCCATGTGCATTATCTACAAGAAGGGGAATATCATATTCTCTGCAAATCTTTGCGAGGGAATTGATATCGGTGACTTTTCCTAAATAGTCCGGGGTTGTTATATAAACCGCAAAAGGCTTTTCTTCTTTTTTTTCAAGTTCAGCTTTCAAAATATCGGCAGTTATTACGCAACTGCAAAGGCTGTTGCAGGATTCGGGGTATAGCCATTTAACCTGAAATCCGATTTTTGCCGCTGCAAAAATAAAAGCCTTGTGTGCATTTCTGCCTGCCAATACGAAAGGCGCGGTGTCGGTTACTTTCCTGTTAATATAGGCAAGGTGGAGCATAGCGTTTATTGACTGGCTTGAACCGCCGGTTGAATAAAGTGTAGCCTTTGTGCCGAAAAGCCGTGTGGCATTATTTTCGCTTTCTTGGATTATACCGTCGGGGCAGGAAAGGTCATCGGCGCCCTTTATTTCGGTTATATCATATTTTTCGGGGCCAAAAAAGGACACACCCTTATGACCCGGCATATGAAAGCGGGTCACATCTGATTTTATGTAATCATTTACAAAATCAATAATGGGTGTGTTCATAAAATATCCTTTTATTCTGCCTCGGCAACCTTCATCATCACAGCACATTCGATACGTTTTTTGAAAAGCTCGCAGCCGTATTCATATATGCCTGTTATTTTGCCTGTGGCGTGGTATGAGTTTGCGGCACAACCGGCTGAGCAATAAAGCTTTGCCCAACAGTCTTTACAATCGGGGCGGGCATAAGCATTGCAAAGCTTAAATTCGTTCTGGATTTCGGTATTTGTGATACCATTGTAAATATCGCCTAAAAGATATTTTTTATCGCCTACGAACTGGTGGCAGGGATAAATATCACCGGAGGGTGTAACCGCAACGTACTCTGTACCCGAACCGCATCCGGATATACGTTTGTAAATACACGGACCGTGTTTTAAATCGAGCATATAGTGGTAGAAAGTAAAGGGTTTTCCTTCCTTTTGGCGTTTAATCATTTCTTTTGCCAGGATTTCATATTGTTCAAAAAGAACAGGTAAATCATTTTCCGTAAGTGCAGCAGGGTCAGTGGGCGCGCAGACAACCGGCTCCATACTCAGTTCCGTAAAGCCCATATCCGCCATATGGAAAATATCATTTGTGAAATCTGTATTCGCGTGGGTGAAAGTGCCGCGCATGTAGTAGCTCTTGTTACCGCGACGTTTTACAAATTCCTTGAACTTGGGGACAATAATATCATAACTGCCCTTGCCGGAATAATCTTTTCTGAGTCTGTCATGAATGTCTTTTCTGCCGTCAAGGCTCAGAACGACGTTGCTCATTTCCTTATTGGAAAAGTCTATAACGTCATCGTCTATAAGCATTCCGTTAGTGGTAAGGGTGAAACGGAAGTTTTTATTATGTATCTTTTCCTGCTCGCGGGCATATTCAACTAATTTTTTCACAACGTCCCAGTTCATAAGAGGTTCGCCGCCGAAAAAGTCAACCTCGAGGTTGTGACGTGTGCCGGAGTGAGCAATAAGAAAATCCAAAGCTTTTTTACCGGTTTCAAAGTCCATAAGTGCACGTTCACCGTGATATTTACCTTGACTTGCAAAGCAATATTCACAGTTGAGGTTGCAGGTATGGGCAACGTGAAGGCACATAGCTTTTAGAACAGTGTTTCTGTTTTTAAAGTCGAAAGCCATATTTTCATATGTGTCGGGTGTGAATAACTTTTTGTTATCCTCGAGATATTTTATATCATCAAGGCAATCCTTAATGTCCTGCTCCGAAAGCTTTTCATCCGGATATTTTTTTATCACAATATCGCAGATTTCATCGGGAGTTTTTTCTTTATACAAAGAAATTATGTCATAGGCTACATCATCCACAGTGTGAACTGAACCGCTGCAGGTGTCGAGCACTATATTGTAGCCGTTAAGTTTATATTGGTGTACCATTGTTCCTCCAAAAATAAGGGCTGCTGCATATTAATGCAGCAGCCTTGCTTTTACAAAGTAATATTAATTATTCTTCGCAATTATTTTCGCACTGCTGGTTAGCAACACCGCAAGAAGTTTTGCAAGCAGACTGGCAAGATGTCTGGCATTCGCCGCAACCGCCGTTTTCTGTGCTCTTAACAAGGTCTCTTGTTTCGATTGTTTTGATTCTTTCCATGTTCAAAACTCCAATCTAAATAATATTCTCGGTAATGTTACCGTTTTTTTACCGTTTAAGTATATCATACGCAAAAAATACTGTCAAGATGTGATTGCTCAATTACGGTAACAGTTGACAAAAATTAATATATGTGTTAATTTATAGTAGCATTCCGTGTAAATGCATATTAACCCAAATATATTACGAAAGGAGTTGGACATAATGATGTATGCAATGAGAAAGAATGAAAAAGGCTATCCGGTTATTGTGTCCGCTTCCTGCTGACAAATAGTATTTTTACGTGTACTATTCCCCGGAAAGGTTCAGGCTTTTCGGGGGTTTTTTGTTTACTGTTTCAAGCAGGATTTGACACACGGTTTTTCGGTTCCTCTCGCCGGAAAAATATGGGTGATACCACCCGAAGCTCCAGATAGTACAAACAAAAACTTTTGTTAAGTAAATACGGAGGGAAAGATGAGAAAAGAAAAAACAAAAATTAAAAAAGAAAAATTTGAAACACTCAAGAATGTCTTTTTTGCCGTAAGAATTCTCAGAGAATGTGCTCCGTGGTATCTGACGGCACGTATTGCCTCTATGTTCGGTTACTGGTTTTTTACGGGTTTCGTTCAAGAAATCTGGTTTTTGAAATCCATTTTGCAAATTATTGAAAACAAAGGAACGTTTAAAGATTTCGTTGTTACGGTTGTCATATTTGCCCTTGCGGGTATTCTCGGAAAAGCCTTGCACAATGGTTTCGATTACATAATAAGTACCAAAGTTAAAATCTTTTACAAAAACCTTAATAAAAAGATATTCGACAAAGCGGTCAATGTTGATATGGCTTGTTTTGAGAATCCCGATTTCTTTGATAAATACAAAAGGGCAACGGAGGTTATAACGGACGACCATTACGATTGGTTTGCATATTATTTCGCTGTACTTTTTGCAGGTGGAGTCACGGGGATTTTTATTATCGCTTATGTTATATCCATTGACCCCGGAATATTGCTTATTCTGTTATTAGCCTTACCCGTTGTTGCGGTTCAGGCATTGAAGGGTAAAATCGAGGTTAAAAAGGATAAGGAAATGACATTGCATAAGCGTTCAAAGGCTTATGTTAAGCGTATAATTTATCTTAAAGAGTATTCCAAGGATATGCGTACATCCTCTATTTTTGAGGTGCTTCACAACCGTTATCATGAAGCAGTGGAAAACAACCGTGAAATAATCAAAAAATACGGTTATAGAATCGCTGCCCTTGAAACATTGACCGGCTTTTTTGGTCAGGCGTTGCCTGTTGCCATCGCATACGCTTATGCCACATACCGATACGCGATCAAAAAGAACCTTGCTCTTGCGAATTTCTCAGTAATTATGACAGCTATGAGTAATTTAAGGGATGTTGTCAATGATTTGGGTGGTGCAATATCCACAATAAAAAAAGAATCCTTATATTTCGGAAACCTACGGGAATTCCTGAGTTATGAGTCCACAGTTGTCAGTGGAACCAAAAAGGCAGAAGAGCTGGAAACCCTTGAATTTAAAAATGTTACTTTTACATATCCCGGTTCTGATAAAGCAACTCTCAGAAATCTTAATCTTGTCTTCAGTAAAGGAGAAACGACCGCAATTGTCGGACAGAACGGTGCAGGTAAAACTACATTTGTTAAGCTTCTGTTGCGCTTTTACGACCCGGATGAGGGCGTTATACTTTATAATGGTGTTGATTTGAAAGAATATGACTTGCAATCCTTAAGGAATTGTCTTGCTACGGTTTTTCAGGATTATAAGGTGTTTGCATTATCTGTTGCGGAAAATGTGCTTTGCAAGAAAATTGAAAGCGAAGATGAAGCTCTCAGCGTTCTCAATGCTATTAAAAACAGTGGTGCAGACGGCTTTGTGGACAGATTACCTCAAAAAGAGAACACTGTTCTTACGAGGGAATTTGATGAGACCGGCGTGGGACTTTCAGGTGGTGAGCAACAAAAGATTGCTACTGCAAGAATGTTTGCAAAGGATTTTGAACTTGCAATATTGGATGAACCATCATCTGCTCTTGACCCCATAGCGGAGTATAAAATGTACGAAAAACTGTTGGAAGCCACAAAAAATAAAACTGTAATCTATATTTCCCACAGACTTTCAAGTGCTGTTCTTTCGGATAAGATTTACGTATTTGGTGACGGAACTGTGCAGGAAAGCGGTACTCACAGCGAGCTTATGAATAAAAACGGCATTTATGCTGAAATGTTTGCACTTCAGGCTTCAAGTTACAAAGAAGAGGGGAGTGTGACTGAAATATGAAAAAACATACTAAAAGAAAACCTGAGTATAGTACGTTTTCCAATGTATTCTATATACTTGGGGTTATGTTTAAAATTTCTCCCATGCTTGTTATAGGTGAAATAATAATGCATCTGTTATGTACTCTGCCGGGACGGCTTGTTTCCGTTATAGGTCTCAAGTTTGTTATTGATGAAGTAAGTGGCGGAGGTAGTCCCGAAAAAATTATTTTAGGCATTTCACTTATACTCGGCGTACTTATTTTCGGAGATGTTATAAACGCACTTTTCTTTGAACTTTTTGTTCACAGACAGAGAGAAAAACTTGATTTGGGGCTTCAATCTCTTCTCTATAAAAAAGCAGCATCATTGGACCTTTCGAAATATGATAATCCCGAATATTATGCTGATTTTATTTTAGCGATTGAAAACTCATCTGATAATATCCGCTATATGCTCGGTATGGTAAAAAGTTATATTGAGGAAATTTTGTCATTTCTGCTTATTGGCTCGTTGATTTTTACTATTGACCCGGTGGCTCTGGTTATTGTGCTTGTTTCTTCATTTGCGTTTATTCCCTTGGGAAGATATACCGGCAAGCTTATGGTTGAACGCAGGGAGAAAATCACTGAACTCCACAGAGTGGGCGACTATTTTGCAAGAGTTTTTTATCTTCAGGAGTATGCAGGAGAGATACGAACAAGCGGAGTGTTCCCCCTTCTCAGACGTAGATTCAGTGAAAGTGCAGATAATATAATCGGCACACAAAAGAAATTTATAAGAAAACTCGACAGTCTCTTTTTCCTTCAGGAAACAACAATCTATGTTATCGGATACACGCTTATCCTGACAATATATATTGGTTACAAGACCCTTGTGACCGGGGAGATGACCCACGGTGATTTTGTTGCTACATTTAACGGTGCAATTTCTCTCGGTGGGGGTATTCTTTACCTTACTGTTTATAGTGTCAGATGGTTTACTGAACGTTCACAGATGATTGATAAATACCGTAAATTCCTGAAAACAGAAAATGATATCTGCGACGGTTCTCATGTAGCAATATGCGGAAAGCCTGAAACAATTAACGTTAAAAATATTACTTTCCGTTATGAGGGTAACGAAAAAAATATTCTTGACGGAATATCTTTTGAAATAAAACCCTTTGAAAAAGTGGCTCTCGTAGGCTATAATGGCGCAGGAAAAACTACCTTAACCAATCTTCTGTTACGACTTTACGATGTTAAAGACGGTTCAATAGAAATCGGTGGACGTGATATCCGCGAGGAAACCGTAGACTCACACAGAAATCGTTTTGCGGCAGTTTTTCAGGATTTCCAGATATTCTCGGCAAGTGTCGGTGAAAATGTGGCTCTTTCAAAAGAATATGATGATAAAAGAGTTTGGGAAGCGCTCCGTTGTGCCGGTTTTGATAAAGAGCTTCCGAACGGATTAAAAACCATTCTCCTGCGGGAGTTTGATGAAAATGGATTAATGCTTTCTGGCGGCGAGCAACAAAAAATAGCCATTGCCAGAGCCTTTTATAAGGATTGTCCGTATGTTATTCTTGATGAGCCGTCCGCAAACCTTGACCCGATTTCAGAATATGAACTCAACCACGCTATGATGACAGGTGCGGAGAATAAAACAGTAATATTCATTTCTCACCGACTTTCCACAACAAGAAACGCCGATAAAATATTTATGATGGAAAAAGGCAAAATCATTGAAAGCGGAAGCCACGATGAGTTGATGAACCTTGGCGGAAAATATGCTGAGATGTTCAATCTTCAGGCAGAAAAATATACCTCACAACAGAATTAATTAACAATGTTACAGTTGCAACAAAATTAAATCTGTGGTATTATTGCCAAAGCAAGGAAGTGTATTTATATGAATACTGCAGAAATTATCCATCAGGTTAGTTCAACATTTCGTGAGCCTATCAGAAAAGCACGTGTGGCGTGCAGATGTCTTGCGATTAAAGACGGAAAAATACTCCTGACTTATGAGAAAAATAAAGATGTTTATATGTCACCGGGTGGCGGTGTCGAAGAAGGCGAGAGCCTTCCGGAATGTTGCGCACGTGAAGTTATGGAGGAATCGGGACTTCAGGTAGATGTGGGTGAACATCTTTTCACCATTTATGAGTATGTCTTTGATGAACTGTATATTGCACATTATTTTTTGTGTGAGGTAATCGGAGAAGGACAACAAGCCCTTACTCCGACGGAAATAGACCACGGCGTAATGCCTGTATGGCTGGATATAGATAAAGCCATCGAAATATTTTCCCACTATAAAGAAAAGACTCCTGATCACGAGAGTCTGTATCTCAGAGAGTATACTGTTTTAAATAAGTATTCAGAGAGATAACGAAAGGACACTTGCTTGTTGCAAGTGTCCTTTTTGGTATAAATCAATTATATGTTATTGTGGAAATAATATAGGACATTGGTTTGAACATCAAAAAAGTATACATCATAGTATGCAAATTCAATATCATAGTCTTTTTCAAAAATATAGAAATAATCCGAAGTATCTATAATGGAGCGGTCAAAGTTATAATTTGAAACAAGTTCATCATCGGGGTCGTCTTCTTTAAAAACGTCGACCCAGCCTTCGAAATTATCTATAAACTCTTTTATTTTTTCCGAATCGCTATATGTAACAGGTTTAAAGTATTGGTTATTGTTAAGATTTGCAGAAGTATAGGAATATATGCCGTAGTCAGTATAGTCCTGAAAGCCTCCGTGAGTCCATATTTCTTTATTGTCGTATTGTCCGATAGATTCTGCTACCTGCTCTTGCAAGGTTTGCGTATCAAAAACTGAATCTAAAAAACCGTCCACATCGGGCAGTTTTATACAGGAAGTAAATGATGAAAGCATAATAATCAATGAGATTAATAAAGCAAGTTTTTTCATTCAATATTCCTCCTTTGGGGTTAGTATAACATGAATATGTGTGATTTGCAATATTACTATGTTCGGCTTCGCCGGGGTGGGGTTAGAGTCCTGCATTTTCAAGACATAAAAATACGAATTTACTGAGCTTAAGCTTAATGAAATATTTTTCTTTCGAAAAACATGAAATAATCCACGGATTATGAAATTTTCTGCTATCGCAGAAAGTGAAATAAAATAAATCCTCTCACGCCTGCAGGTATTTCACATTGCGGAGCAATATTTCACACGCGAAGCGTATTTCACAAATCCCGCGAGGGATTTATTTCATTGAAAAAAGCACCGACAAAGTCGATGCTTTTTTCTGGTGCCGGTGACCGGGGTCGACGGGCTCTGCCCGTCATTCGCTACGCGAACACCCGATTGTGTTCGGCTTCGCCGAGTCGGTTCGCCCCCTGTGTTTTCAAGAAACATAAAAAAAGAGAACCTACACAATAAGTGTAAGCTCTCATTTTTGGTGCCGGTGACCGGGGTCGAACCGGTACGGTATCGCTACCACTGGATTTTGAGTCCAGCACGTCTGCCAATTCCATCACACCGGCAAATATATGACCTTGATATTATATGAAATTAACGATAAAAAGTCAAGAGCCA
>JAZULQ010000044.1:0-6915 GCA_045603185.1 Acutalibacteraceae bacterium | reverse complement strand
CACGACTCACAACTGATGTAAACAATGTACAGATGTCGTATATGATGATTATAAGAACAGCTATCAGAAGCCCAATGATGTTTATTTTCTCAATCATTATGGCCTATGTTATGGGTGGCGCTTTGGCAACCACCTTTGTTGTGGTAGTGCCTGTTCTTATTTTTGGACTTTTAATGGTGGCAAAAAAGGCTATGCCCGCCTTTAGACGAGTGTTCAAAAAGTATGATAAGCTTAACGAATCAATTGAAGAAAACGTTCGTGGTATGCGTGTTGTAAAAGGCTTTTCACGTGAAGAATTTGAAAAGGAAAAATTTGCAAATGCAAGTGACGACATTTGTGGTGATTTCACAAAAGCAGAGCGAATAGTATCACTTAACGCTCCGATAATGCAGTTTTGTATGTATTTTAATATGGTTTTCATCCTTTTTGTTGGCTCAATGCTTGTTGTGAAAAGCGGCGGTACTACTATTGATATAGGTCAAATTTCTGCAATGCTGACCTACGGTATGCAGATATTGATGTCACTTATGATGCTTTCAATGATTTACGTTATGATTACAATGTCACTCGAGTCAATGAAGCGTATTTGTGAGGTTTTAGAGGAAGAATCAAACCTTAAAAACCCTGAAAATCCTGTCACCGAAGTAAAAAATGGTAGCATTTCTTTTAAAAATGTCAGCTTTAAATATTCTGAAAATGCAAAAAGAAATGCACTTGAAGACATCAATTTAGAGATAAAATCGGGAATGACAGTAGGAATTATCGGCGGTACGGGCTCGAGCAAATCATCCCTTGTACAGCTGATTCCCAGACTTTACGATGTAACTGAAGGTGAAATTTTAGTAGGCGGTATTGATGTTAGGAATTATGACATCGAAACCCTTCGAAACAGTGTTGCAATGGTGCTTCAAAAGAATCAGCTTTTCTCAGGAACCATCGCTGAAAATCTTCGTTGGGGTAATGAAAATGCAACCGAAGAGGAAATAGAGTATGTATGTCGCCTTTCTCAAGCCGAAGAATTTATAAACACCTTCCCCGAAAAATATAATACTTATATTGAACAGGGCGGAGCTAACGTTTCGGGCGGACAAAAGCAAAGACTTTGTATCGCAAGAGCCCTTCTCAAAAAGCCTAAAATTTTAATTCTTGATGACTCGACAAGCGCTGTTGATACAGCGACTGATGCGAAAATAAGGCTTGGATTTAAGGAGTTTATTCCCGAAACTACAAAAATAATTATTGCACAGCGTATTTCCTCCGTAGAAGATTCAGATATGATAATTGTACTCGATGGCGGCAAAATTTCTGATGTAGGTGTTCATACCGAACTGTTAGAGAGAAGCGAAATTTACCGTGAGGTTTACGAACAGCAGACAAACGGAGGTGGCGAAAATGAAGCAGAATAGCAATATGCCGATGGGACCAAAGGGTCCTAAAGGAGTACCAATGGGCAAAAAGCCGCAAATGGGATTTTCATCACTAAAAAGAGTTTTTAAAATGCTTTTTTCGTATTATCCTGTCTTGCTGCCGATTACTTTATTGTGTATTTTGTTTGCCGCTATTACAGCTACTTTGCCTGCAATTTTCCAACAGCAGATTTTAGCAGTAATAGAGGAATTTTTCGCTGCTCGTGATTGGGCGGGTGCAAAGGCCGAGATACTTCCCAAAATAATAATTCTCGGTTCTATTTATCTTGTGTCCTTGGTGGCAGTATTCACCCATACACAGCTTATGGCTTATATTACGCAGGGCTTTCTCGGGAAAATGAGAAAAACTCTTTTCTCAAAAATGCAGAATTTGCCTATAAAATATTTCGATACTCATAAGCACGGCGATATAATGAGCCATTATACAAACGATATTGACACACTTCGCCAGCTTGTTTCTCAAGCACTTCCTTCTCTTTTACAAGCGGGTATAGTGGTTGTAAGTGTCCTCTTTATAATGCTATGGTACAGTGTTTGGATGACCGTTGTTGTTTTAGCGGGCGTAACCATTCTTTTCTTTATTTCAAAGAAGTTTGCCGGCGGTTCTGCTAAATTCTTTATCCGACAACAAAAATCAATAGGTAAAGCCGAGGGCTTTATCCAAGAAATGATGTCGGGACAAAAGGTTGTTAAGGTTTTTTCTCATGAGGAACATGCAATTGCCGATTTTGAAAAGGTAAATGCCGAGCTTTACGAAAACAGCAGAAAGGCGCATACCTACGCCAACTGTTTAGGACCGATAAATATGAATATCGGTAATATTTTATATGTAATTGTAGCAACTGTCGGTGGTGTTTTCCTACTTTCTGACGCCACAAACTTTGGACTTGGCGGTATGGCATTCAGTCTTAGCATTGTTGTACCTTTTCTTAATATGACAAAGCAATTCACAGGTAACGTAAACCAAGTAACCCAACAAATAAATGCGGTTGTAATGGGACTTGCAGGTGCTGAACGTATTTTCTCATTGATGGATGCAGAGCCTGAAGCTGATAACGGTTATGTAACACTTGTTGATGCAAAAATCGATGAAAACGGAAATGTAATGGAGAGTGACAAGCATACAGGTATATGGGCTTGGAGGCATCCGCACGGGGATGGAACGCTCACCTACAAAAAGGTTGAGGGCGATGTTGTACTCGATGATGTTGATTTCGGCTATACCGATGAAAAAATTGTTCTTCATAATATTGATGTTTATGCCCGCCCGGGTCAAAAGGTCGCTTTTGTCGGTGCTACGGGTGCAGGTAAGACTACAATCACAAATCTTATAAATCGTTTTTATGATATTGCTGATGGTAAAATCAGATATGATGGAATAAATATAAACAAGATAAAAAAGAGCGATTTAAGGCGTTCGCTTGGCATCGTGCTTCAAGACACAAACCTCTTTACAGGTACTGTTATGGATAATATACGCTACGGAAAGCTTGATGCTACTGATGAAGAGTGTATTGAAGCGGCTCGCCTTTCGGGTGCGGATGATTTCATTACCCGTTTGCCCAATGGGTATGACACTATGCTTTCAAACAACGGTGCAAATCTATCACAAGGTCAAAGACAGTTAATCGCTATTGCACGTGCGGCAGTTGCTGACCCACCTGTTATGATACTTGATGAAGCAACTTCGAGCATTGATACCCGTACTGAAGCCATAGTCTCTCGAGGTATGGACCGACTAATGCAGGGCAGAACGGTTTTCGTTATAGCACATAGACTTTCAACTGTCAGAAATTCCGATGTTATAATGGTGTTGGAAAAGGGCAGAATTATAGAGCGTGGCTCTCACGATGATTTAATCGCGCAAAAAGGAAAGTATTATCAGCTCTATACCGGTGCTTTTGAATTAGAATAGGTTGACAAGATTGGAACCTGTCACGCATGATAGTTGTAATTTTCTGTCCGAACTTGTCTTTACCCTTGCAATATGTCAGCCTTACAAAAATAAGCGCAAGTAAGACAGTAAAAGGTGACACGCAAAACCGTAACAGGTTTGAATTAAAATAATCATAATCCTCTCTTTCAAAGAATACTATTAAGTAGTAAAATTTGCAAAGAGAGGATTTTTTTATGGAAAAAATATTAAAGACAAATGTTTATTATAATGACACAGTTTTTTGCGAAACCGGCGAAATCGCTATTGATGTTGATTTCACATTACCCGATTACTGTCCGGATATTTCAAAGATTTTCAAATGTGTGCTCCTGCCAAGAATTTCTTCAAAAGGTATTAACGGAAAAACAATTACTGTTGATGGTGTGGCAGAGATAACCGTATTTTATTGTGATGATGAAGGAAGATTTTCCTCGTTTTGTTATCAGTATCCGATAGAAAAAAGCTTTGAAATGAAAGAGGAAATTAGTGAAGCGTTTATAAAGGCTAAAATCTCGAATGACTACATAAATTGCAGAGCGGTAAGTGGCAGAAAAATAGATATTCACGGCGCCTGCTCCTTAAAGGTCAAACTGATAAAGAGAAAATGCGGTGAGGTTTTATCAGATTTTGAGGATGATAATATCGAGGTGAAAAGGTCAGCAGAAAAAGCCACAGTTCCAATGGGCTGTGCCGAAAAATATTTGATGATAGAAGAAGAGCTTAAAATTGCCGAGTCTAAAGCTCCAATAAAGAATATTGTTCGTAATAATGTTACAGCAATAGTGAAAGAAACAAAGGTTATAAGCGGAAAGGTTATGGTAAAAGGAGAGTGCAGGATTTCAATACTCTATTGCTGTGAAAACAGCGAAAATCCCGAAACCCTTAAAACCGTAATTCCTTACAGTCAGATAATTGATATGGAGGGTGTAAGTGACAGTTGTTCTGCTGATGCGGTTGTATCTGTTGCATTTTGCGATATAAAACCAAAAACCTCGGTGCTTGGTGAAAATAGAAGCTTTGCGATAACTGTAAAGCTTGAAGTTTGTGCCAACGCTTTTTGTAATGATGATATAGCGCTTATTGAGGATGCTTTTTCAAGGAAGTATGAAGCCGAAATTTTTAAAAGTAAAATTACATTTGAGAAAATAGTTAAGGGCATTGCCGAAACCTATCACTTTAAAGGAAATATGAAGCTTGATAACAGCATATCGTCTGTAATTGATGTTTCGGGCAATATTGTGGGAATTACAACAAAATTTGAGGAAAGCAATCTCGTTATCACTGCAAATTTGGTTGTAGGGTGCGTTATTCTGACCGAAGACGGTAAGGTGATATACGAAGAAAGGAATATGGAATTTAACTATAAAAAGCTTGTTGAGGAAGAAATTATTTCGCCTTACTGTGACCCGATTTTAGATGTTGAGGGTTTGTCATTTACGATTTTTTCGGCTGACACTATAGAGATAAGGGCAGATGTCAGCATAGAGGCTTGTGTTTATGAAAAGAGACAAATCGATTTAATCAGTGATTTAAAGGTTGATGAGACAAAGCTTCACACAAGGTCAAAAAGAAATGCTATGACAATTTACTTTCCGAATAGCAACGAGCGTGTTTGGGATATTGCGAGAATTTACAATGCAAGTGTTGAAGAAATAATGAGGATAAATGAAATCGAAAACGAAGACATACCACTTGGAAAAATGCTTTTAGTACCTGTGATGTAAATAGAAAAGGACAGATTCGAGAGAATCTGTCCTTTAAAATGTTTAATCTTTAAAGATTAGTCTTGCTTGCCATAAAGCTCAACCAATTTTTCAAGGTGAGCACGACGAGCCTTTGCAGCTTCAGCTGCTTTATCAAAGAGTTCTTCTGCACGCTCGGGGAAGGAACGTGTAAGTGAAGCGTAACGAGCTTCGCCCAAGATAAATTCTTTGTAATCAGCAGTAGCAGGCTTGCTGTCAAGTGAGAAGGGATTCTTGCCTTCTGCTTTGAGAGCAGGATTGTAACGGAACATATCCCAGTATCCGCAAGCAACAGCCTTCTTCATTTCCTTCTGGCAGTTAACCATACCACCCTTGATAGAGTGCATTTCGCAAGGAGCATAGCAGATAACGATTGAAGGACCGTTGTAAGCTTCAGCTTCCTTGATTGCCTTGAGTGTCTGGTTCATATCAGCACCCATAGCGATTTGTGCTACATATACATAACCGTAAGACATAGCGATTTCAGAAAGGCTCTTCTTGTTGATGGCTTTACCGGCAGCTGCGAATTGAGCAACTTGACCAATATTTGAAGCTTTAGAAGCCTGACCGCCTGTGTTAGAGTAAACCTCGGTATCGAATACCATAATGTTTACATCTTCGCCGGTAGCAAGTACGTGGTCAACACCGCCGAAGCCGATGTCATAAGCCCAACCGTCACCACCGAAAATCCAAACAGACTTCTTGGAGAGGTATTCCTTCTTTTCAAGTACTGCAGGAGCAGTAGGACAACCATTAGCTGCAGCTTTTTCAAGTTCTGCTACAAGAGCATCGGTAGCAGCGCTGTTCTTTGCACCATCATCGAGAGTTGCAAGGTAAAGCTCAGCAGCAGCCTTGAATTCAGCAGAAGCCTTATCAGAAGCAGCCATTTCTTTGATTTGATCAATAAGACCTAAACGTATAGCCTTTTGGCCGAGGAACATACCATAACCGTGTTCAGCGTTATCTTCAAAGAGTGAGTTAGCCCAAGCGGGACCTTGACCCTTTGCATTTACTGTGTAAGGTGATGTAGCAGCAGGACCGCCCCAGATGGATGAACAACCTGTAGCGTTAGAGATGTACATTCTGTCACCGAATAATTGAGTAACGAGGCGAGCATAAGCTGTTTCAGCACAACCGGCGCAAGAGCCTGAGAACTCGAGTAAGGGCTTCTTGAACTGTGATGTGATTACGTTTGCATCAGAAGCAACATCAGCCTTTTCAGAAACGTTAGCTACGCAGTAATCGAATACATCCTGTTCAGCAAGCTGTGATTCTTGAGAAACCATCTTGAGTGAGTTTGTGGGACATTCGCCAACGCAAACGCCGCAACCCATACAATCAAGGGGAGATACTGCCATAGCGTAAGAATAACCCTTGTTTGAAACGAGTTTTTCTTTAGCAGCAATTTTAATGTTAGCGGGAGCTGCAGCCTTCTCTTCAGCAGAAAGTGCGAAGGGGCGGATTGTAGCGTGAGGACATACAAATACGCACTTGTTACAACCAATACAGGTCTCGTTGTTCCACTCGGGAACCATAACAGCAACACCACGTTTTTCGTGTGCAGAAGCGCCCTGCTCGAATGTACCGTCAGCGTGGTCAAGGAAAGCAGAAACGGGGAGAGAGTCACCGTTCATAAGACCAACAGGCTTCATAATGTTATCTACCATCTTAACGAGCTTGTCTGCACCTTCAGAAGCAACAGTGTTATTATCATCAGTAGTATCTGCCCAAGAAGCAGGAACATCAATCTTAACATAAGCGGTGGCGCCTGCATCGATTGCCTTCTCGTTCATTTCAACGATTTCTTTAC